>NZ_JBITHP010000026.1:52158-156317 GCF_044458105.1 Embleya sp. NPDC050493 | reverse complement strand
ACCCCCCCCCGCGCGGCCCGCCCCCCTGTTGGTGGGGGCCCCCCCCCCCCGCCCCGGCCCCCCCCCCCCCCCCCCCACACCCCCCCCCCCCCCCCCCGGGCGGGCCCCCCCCCCCCCCCGCCCGCCCCCCCCCCCCCCCCCCGGGGCCGGGTGACCGGCGGACCCGTTCACATCAGGCCGTCTTGTCCTCGCCGAACATGCCGCCGCCGAAGGACTTCAGGAGGCCGTTGAGGTCGACCGTGTCGCCGGGCGCCGGGGCCTTGGGGGAGACGCCGCCGGTGAGCTTGGAGTACTTGAGGTCGAGGGTGACCTCGTTGGTGCCGTCGCTCTTGTCGTCGGCGGTGACCCGGATCGGGAAGGGCTTGCCGTTGGCCGCGACGTAGATGGTCACGGTCGTGCCGTCCTCGTCCTTGGAGATCAGCGGGATCACCTTGGTCCCGTTGATCTCCGTGGTCGGGCCCTTGGTCATCGGCCGCTTGTCGTCCGGGTCGGCGGAGTCGTCCGAGTCGGAGTCCGAGCCGAACAGCCCGTCCAGCGACGGCGTGCCGCCCTTGAGCAGGTCCTGGCCGAGCTTGCCGGTCTCGGCGCCGCCCAACTTGATGTACTTGCCCTCGACGAGCTTGGCGCCCTCGGCGAACATCTTGGTGAACTGCTCGCCCAGCGCCTTGTCCTCGGCCGACTCCGGCTCGCCCGACGCGGCCTCGGCCCGCTTGCCCAGGTCCAGAACGGTCTGGACGGTGCCCGGCGCGATCTTGACGTACGTGGTCTTGTCGACCGCGATCAGGTCCAGGGCCTTGTTGTCGAGGGTGATTTTGCCCTCGGCCTGCTCACCGGTGCCGATCTTGATGTCCACGCCGAGCGGGAGGTCGTAGACCTTTCCGGTGCCCTCGATGCGCAGGTTCGAGAGTTCCTTGAAGCCGGTCTCGGCCTGCTTGGACAGCGCCTCCACGGTCAGCGCCTCGTTCGAGGGGCCCTTGGGGTCGAGCGCGTCGCCACCACCGGCGGCCGCGGGCTTGAACGGATCTCCCGAAGAGGACTCGCCACAACCGGCGGCGAGCAGGACCAACGGTACGGTCAGGGCCGCGGCGGATATCCGGAGCGAACGCACAGGAAAACTCCCGGTCGAGGAACGAGAACAAAGAAGTTTGCGAGGAAGACCTACCCGCATCGTATGCAGCGATGTCCACCGCGTTATCCGATGGGAAGGTCCGCGGGCGAGAGGTGTGACACATCGCGTCGACGACGGAAGGCCAGTGCCGCCGACACGCCGCCGATCAACCCGAACAGGTGGCCCTGCCAGGACACTCCCTCCGCGAGCGGGGTGACCCCCATCGCGAACGAGCTGCCGTACAGCCCCAATACGGCGAAGCCGATCAGCACGTCCAGCACCCGGCGGTCGGCGAACCCGCGCACGATCAGGTAGCCGAACAGGCCGAAGACCAGGATGCTCGCGCCCGCCGTGTTGGTTCCGGCCGGCGCGGTCACCCACACGCCGAGACCGCCGATCACGGTGATCGTGAGCAACACGGCGAGGAAACGGGTGATCCCGCGCAGCGCGGCCAGGAAGCCGAGCAGCATCAGCGGGAAGGTGTTGGCGACGATGTGTCCGGTGCCGAAGTGCAGGAACGGCGCGCTGAGGATGTCCGGCAGTTCGTCCGCCCGCCGAGGTGTCACGCCGTGGCCGAGCAGCGAGTCGTCGGTCGTGTAATTGATCAGCTGGACGGCCCAGACCGCGCCGATCAGCACTGCGGTGACCAGGGCCGCGTCGCGGACTCCCGACACGGATATGCGGGACATGCACACCCCTCCCCTGCGGTAGGCAGTACCGCTACGAAGCCACAATAGGAGGCATGGACCAGGAGCGGGACAGTACGGGACGACGCCCGTGGACAGTCGGCGTATCGGG
The DNA here is from genome assembly GCF_044458105.1 of Embleya sp. NPDC050493. Taxonomy (NCBI): domain Bacteria; kingdom Bacillati; phylum Actinomycetota; class Actinomycetes; order Kitasatosporales; family Streptomycetaceae; genus Embleya; species Embleya sp. NPDC050493. The sequence goes on along the minus strand of NZ_JBITHP010000026.1, from coordinate 154,411 downwards.
GGCATCGGGCACGCCGTACGCCGCGGCGGTGCTGCGCGGGCTGTTGGACGCGGGCGAGCAGGTGGACCTCGTGGTCAGCCGGGCCGCCCGGTTGACCCTGCTCGACGAGACCGGCATCGCCTTCCGGGACGCGCACTGGCGCGACGACCTCGCCGCGTGGACCAAGCTCGACGAAGCCGCCCTCGACCGGGTCCGCTACTGGTCGGCCGGCGACCTGGGCGCGGGACCGGCGAGCGGTTCGTATCCGGCCAAGGGCATGGTCGTGGTCCCGGCCAGCACGGCCTCGGTCGCGGGCATCGCGATCGGGCTGTCCAAGGATCTGCTCCAACGCGCCGCCGACGTCACGCTCAAGGAGCGCCGCCCGCTCGTGCTGGTGCCGCGCGAGACCCCGCTGACCGGCACCACGCTGCGCCACCTGGTCCGGCTCGACGACGCCGGCGCGGTGATCCTGCCGGCGTCCCCGGCCTTCTACGCGGGCGCCCAGGACGTCCAGCGCCTGGTCGACTTCGTCGCGGGCAAGGCGCTGGACGCGCTCGGCGTCGCACACACCCTGTATCGACGCTGGGACGGCGAACTGGGCGGCGCCCGACGCGAGGCGGGCGGGTGAGGCACGGCGGAAGACCGCCGGTCGGCGCGCCCCGCTCGGACAACGCCCACGCTCGCCCGCACGCCCGCACCCACCCGGACGGCCGCACCCGGTCGGACAGACCAAAAAGGCCCCCGTGGTGACGGGAGCCTTGGCGGTCTTGCCGGATCTGCCGAGCGATCAGCGCCCGGACTTGCGGCGGCCGACCAGTCGCTTCACACGCTTGAGCGTGTTCGACGGCTGGGTGGCACGTGAGCGTTCCGCAATGGCATGCAGTTCCTGCATGTGTGCGCGGGCCATCTCCAGGGTGTACACGGTGTTGTCTCCCCACGAGTCGTCATCGGAGGCTTGTAGCTCCCGATGCCTTTGATTCTAAGGGCTAGAATCAAAATCGTCCAATGAATTACAGGCCACACGCGGGTTTGCACCTTCGTCATGTCACAGACCCCCGGTGGCCTCCCGGTGGACACCATCGATTACCTGGAGGAAACGGACATGGATGCCGTCGACCGCAAGCTGATCCAGGCGCTGCGCGGCAACGGGCGGGCCTCGTACGCCGAGCTGGGCCGACTCGTCGGCCTGTCCGGCCCGAGCGTCACCGATCGCATCAACCGGCTCGAACAGGCCGGCGTGATCACCGGCTACCGGGCCTCCGTCGACCCGGTCTCGCTCGGCCTCGGGGTGACCGCGCTGATCGGGATCCAGCTCTCCGACGCGGCCGATCACGACGACGTCAGCCGCCGGCTGCGCGACCTCGACGAGATCGAGGACTGTTGGTTCATCGCCGGCGACGACTCGTTCATGCTCAAGGTCCGGGTCTCGGACATGGAGGGCCTGGAGAACGTGGTCCGGCGCCTGTCCGGCACCCGGGGCGTGGCCCGCACCCGCACCACCGTGGTGCTCTCCACCAAGTGGGAGTACCGCGCGGCCGAACTGCCCGAACCCACCGAGTAGGCACGGCCGGGTCCGAAAGGGTTGCCGGTCCGCCGGCGGCCCCTCATAAGGTGGCAGGCATGACGAACCTGGTGACGCTCCAAGACCTGGAGGCCGCACGGAAGCGGATCGCGGGCACGGCGGTACGGACCCCGCTGCTGCCGTCCCTGCACGGTGACGACGACCGCCCGCTGTGGCTCAAGCCGGAGAGTCTCCAGCCGATCGGCGCGTTCAAGATCCGCGGCGCGTACAACGCGATCGCGGCCCTGACCGACGCCGAGCGCTCGCGCGGGGTCGCCGCACACTCCAGTGGCAACCACGCGCAGGCGGTGGCCTACGCCGCCCGCCTGTTCGGCGCCAAGGCGGTGATCGTGATGCCGGACACCACCCCGCGAGTCAAGATCGAGGCCACCCGCGCGCTGGGCGCCGACGTGGTCATCGTCACGCCGGACCGGCGCGACACCGCGGCAGGCGAACTGGCCGCCGAGCACGGCTACGCGCTCGTGCCGCCCTACGACGACGCGCGGATCATCGCCGGCCAGGGCACCGCCGGCCTGGAGATCGTCGAGGACCTGCCCACCGTGGACACCGTGCTGGTCCCGGTCAGCGGTGGCGGCCTGATCTCCGGCATCGCCGCCGCGGTCAAGCTGAGCAGCCCGCACACCGCGGTGATCGGCGTCGAGCCGGAACTGGCCGCCGACGCCGCGGAGTCCTTCCGTACCGGCGTGCGCACCACGTGGTCCACCGCCGACACCTACCGCACCATCGCCGACGGCCTGCGCACCACCTCGGTGGGGGTGCTGCCGTTCGCCCACATCCAGGCCTACGTGGACGACATCGTCACGGTGACCGAGGAGCAGATCCGCGAGGCGATGCGCTTTCTGGCCCGGCGCGCCCGCCTGGTCGCCGAGCCCGCCGGTGCGGTGGCCACCGCGGCCTACCTCTTCCGCAAGGACGCGCTGCCCGCCGGCCGCGAGCACGTCGCCGTGGTCAGCGGCGGCAACGTCGACCCGGCGCTGTACGCCGAGGTGATGGCCTGAGCGAGCGCCCGGTGACCCGGGCGTAACCTCGTAGCAGCCGTGCAGCGGCAATCGTGAAGACCTAGAGGGAGTGCCGACACATGGACGCGGGCCTGCGCAGGGAGATCGAGGACAAGGTTTTCGCCGGGGAGCGACTGAGCCGTGAAGACGGCATCGCGCTCTACGCGAGCGACGACCTGGCGTGGCTCGGCGGACTCGCGCACCACGTGCGGACGGTGAAGAACGGCGACAAGGTCCACTTCAACGTCAACCGCCACCTCAACATGACGAACGTGTGCAACGCGTCCTGTGCCTACTGCTCGTTCCAGCGCAAGCCGGGCGAGAAGGACGCGTACACGATGCGCATCGAGGAGGCCGTGCGGCTCGCCAAGGAGATGGAGCCGGACGGGATCACCGAACTGCACATCGTCAACGGCCTGCACCCGACCCTGCCGTGGCGCTACTACCCCCGGTCGCTCAGCGCGCTCAAGGAGGTGCTGCCGAACGTCGCGCTCAAGGCGTTCACCGCGACCGAGATCCACTGGTTCGAGAAGATCTCCGGCCTGTCCGCCTCGGACATCCTCGACGAGCTGATGGACGCGGGCCTGGAGTCGCTCACCGGCGGCGGTGCGGAGATCTTCGACTGGGAGGTCCGGCAGCACATCGTCGACCACGACACGCACTGGGAGGACTGGTCGCGGATCCACCGGCTCGCGCACTCCAAGGGCCTCAAGACCCCGTGCACGATGCTCTACGGCCACATCGAGGAGCCCCGGCACCGGGTCGACCACGTCATCCGACTGCGTGAACTCCAGGACGAGACCGGCGGCTTCCAGGTCTTCATCCCGCTGCGCTACCAGCACGACTTCCACGACAGCAAGGACGGCATCGTCCGCAACCGGCTCCAGGCCCGGACCAACATGGCCACCGGCGCCGAGGCGCTCAAGGTGTTCGCGGTCTCCCGGCTGATGTTCGACAACGTCCCGCACGTGAAGTGCTTCTGGGTCATGCACGGCCTGGCCACCGCGCAACTCGCGCTCAACCACGGCGCGGACGACCTGGACGGCTCGGTCGTCGAGTACAAGATCACCCACGACGCGGACGACTTCGGCACGCCGAACAAGATGACCCGCGACGACCTGCTCGACCTCATCCGGGACGCGGGCTTCCGCCCGGTCGAGCGCAACACCCGCTACGAGACGCTGCGCGAGTACGAGGGCCCGGACCCGGCCCGGCGCGACACGCCGCAGCCGATGAAGCTCTGACCCGGCCCGGCCCGGCGCGCCACGCCGCGGCCGACGAAACTCCGACCCGGCCCGGTCGAACCCGATCGGCCCGAGGCGGGAGGGTTGCCGTATGCCTGACACGTTGCGGATCGCGATCACCGCGCAGGACGCCCGGGAGTGGTTCGGCGAGGTGGTCCGCCACGACCTGCCCGGGATCGGGCACGAGCCCACCCGGCGCTTCCTGGCCGAGGTGGGCCTGCCGCGCGAGGCCGCGCTGATCCGATTCGATCCGGGCGGCATCCGGGACGGCCTGATCGTGCTCGGCACGTACGGCTCGCCGCGCACCTCGGCCCGGGCGGTGCTGCTGGACGGCGCGACCGGTCGGATCCTCGGCGAGGAGCGGTTCGGCGACCCGACGCCGATCTCGACGGACGTGTCCACCCTGGTGCGCAACGCCGGCCTGGTGGAGGCGATCCGCACCGGCCGCGGCCCGGTGCGCACCGGCGAGGAGCTGATCGATCTGCTCGGCGAGACCGAACCCGAACTGGATCCCGGGCACTCGTTCTGGCACACGTCCTTCGCGCTGTGGCAACTGCGCCGGGCGGCGGTGCCGGGCGAGGGCCTGGCGGTGCGGATCACCCCCGCGATGCTCGACCTGGTGTACGAGAACGAGTTCTCCGGCTACGAGGAACGCCAGTTGCCCGCTGCGATCACGCACGAGCCGACCCGGCGCTTCCTGCTCGACATCGGGCTGATCGACGCGTGGGCGTACCTGGACATGCGCAGCGACGACAAGCCGCTGCCGACCCTGGCCGAGTTGATCGCCGAGCGCCGGGCGGACTGGGACGACGAGCCGGAGCCGCCGGCGGACGCGGAGCACCTGGTCGTGCTCGGCTATGTCAGCGAGGACGGCGACCTGCTCGTGGACGGCCGCACCGGTGTGGTCCGGCGCTGGTACACCGGTGCCGACGAGCCGGAGATGGACACGCTCAACACCGACCTGTCCGCGCTCGCCTTCACCATGTGGGTGATCGGACGGATGCACCGACAGGGCGAGCGGTTCGGAATCGGCATCCACGACGTGTGGGAGTCGATCGTGGTCGACCTGCTGTCCTCGGTGGATCCGCTCGCGTGGGCCGAGCCGGGCAGCTACTGGGAGAACATGATCCTGGACGGGATCAACGGGCTGGGCCCGTGACCCGGCCCGTGGCTCGGCCGGTGACTCGGCCGGTGGTCCGACCGGGATCGGGCCGGCCGGACTGCGAGGAGGGACCCGGCTCTGCGTTCCGCACACGGGATGCTTGACTGGAGGGGACGGCTCGACTCGCGTCCGCCGCCACTCGTACCGCTCTGGCTAGGGGAACCGAAGGTGACCATGTCGAATCCCGCGCTGCGTTACTCGCTCTATCGGCTCGGCATCTTCGCCGCTTTGTTCGCCGTGGTCATGGTCGTGTTCGGGCTCTTCGACCTGAACGGCCGCGGGAACGTGTTCATCGCGATCGCCATCGCGGCGGCCGGATCGGCATTGATCAGCTACCGGTTCCTGAACGCGGAGCGGGACGCGATGTCCGAGGCGCTGTACGAGCGCATGCAGCGGGCGAAGCAGCGCATCGCCGAGGACAACCGCGCCGAGGACGAGGCCGTGACGCCGGTCCGGATCGCCAAGGAAGCCTCCTGAGCCGTTCGGGCCTCGGGGGCTCGTCGGCCGTTTCGGCCGTGTCGGCCGAGTCGGCCGCGTGTGTCTCGTGGGCTGCGCAAGACCTCCCGGATCCGGGGGAATGCGCGGCCGGTCGGGCGCCGGGGAAGCGTCTTGAGCGCTTAAGCGAGGTGTGGCCGGCGGTGTCCTTGGGTGTCCGGCGGTGTCCGTTCCGTAATTCTTTGCGTTTATCGGTTTAGTGTGGCTATCCTCGCTCCCATGATTGGTGCAGGCGACACGCAGATGACGCACGCGGCGGTGGGTTTCCCGCTCGTGTCCCGTCGTCATGTCGACCTGGGCCGTTGCGCCACCGCGCTGTGTCGCGGCTGACCGCCGCCGTGCCCCTGCCGGGCTGACGCCTTCACGCTCGTCGCCCCGGCCGCCCGCACGCCGGCCATCTGCGGCCGTTCTGCGCGAAGTAACGCTTCCTCGTAGTCCTTCCTGCGGGCACTCGTGTGCCTATTGATGCGCAGGTCGGCGGCCGCTCCGTACCGCCACCCCCGTCCCCACGGTGCCCGTTCAGGAGCCCTGCCTTGTCTGCTGTGGATTCACTCAAGTCCCTGAGGAAAACCCCCTTCTGGGCCCAGATAGCCGCCGGCCTCGTGCTCGGCGTGGTCCTCGGCTTCATCGCCAAGGAGTACGGCGTCTCGTGGCTGACCCAGACGCTCGACCAGATCGGCACGATCTTCGTCCAGCTGCTCAAGCTGGCCGTACCGCCGCTGGTGTTCACCGCGATCCTGGTCAGCGTCGTCAACCTGCGCAACGTCAACAACGCCGCCCGGCTGGCCGCGCGCACGCTGATGTGGTTCCTGATCACGTCGCTGATCGCGGTCGCGATCGGCCTCACCATCGGCCTGGTCACCAACCCGGGCGACGGCTTCAAGCTGCCGGCCGACCCGGGCAAGGCGCCGAAGACCAACGGTGACTGGCTCGACTTCCTCACCGGCATCATCCCGACCAACATCGTCACCGCGTTCTCCGAGGTCAAGGTTCTGCAGATCGTCTTCCTGGCGGTCGTGCTCGGCTCCGCGATCCTGTCGGTCGGCGCCAAGGCCGAACCGCTGGTCAAGGGCGCCGAACTGGTCCTGGAGATCATCCAGAAGGCGCTGTGGTGGGTGATCAAGCTGTCCCCGCTGGGCACGCTGGGTCTGATCGGCACCTCGGTCGCCACCTACGGCTGGGACCTGATCAAGCCGCTGGGCACGTTCACCGCCGACATCTACATCGGTTGCGCGCTGGTGATGTTCGTGGTCTACCCGCTGCTGCTGGCGCTGGTCGGCAAGGTCAACCCGCTGAACTACTTCAAGGGCGCGTGGCCGGCCATCCAGCTCGCCTTCGTCTCGCGCTCCTCGGTCGGCACGATGCCGGTCACCCAGAAGGTCACCGAGCGCCTCGGCGTCCCGAAGGACTACGCCTCGTTCGCGGTGCCGTTCGGCGCCACCACGAAGATGGACGGTTGCGCCGCGATCTACCCGGCGATCGCCGCGATCTTCGTGGCCGAGGTCTACGGCGTGAACCTGGGCATCAAGGAATACCTGCTGATCGCCTTCGTCTCGGTGATCGGTTCGGCGGCCACCGCCGGTCTCACCGGCGCGATCATCATGCTGACCCTCACGCTCAGCACGGTGAACCTCCCGCTGGCAGGCGTCGCACTGCTCCTGGCGATCGACCCGATCCTGGACATGATGAGGACCGCCACGAACGTGGCCGGGCAGGTCGTGGTGCCGATCCTGGTCTCCGCTCGGGAGAAGACGCTGGACCTGGAGATGTACAACAACCCGCGTGATCTGGAAGCCCCCGACGAGCCGGTCACCCCGCACGTCCCGCTCCAGAAGACGGCGGAGCGCGAACCGGTCTCGGTCTGACGCTCCCGCTCGACCGGCGCCCCCGATCCCCTCGTGCCGAAGGGGTCGGGGGCGCCGTGTGTCAGCGCGCGGGAGCGGCGGTCGCGACTTCCTCGGCCGCGGGCCCCGCGGGCCCGACCGGCCCGGTGGGTGCGGTGGGCCCGGAAGGCCCGGCGTCGGCCGCGTCGATTGCGTCGGCGCTCGGGGTCGCGCCGGTGTAGCGGTGGGCCAACCGTCGGATGTAGGCGACCAGTTCGGGCGGGTCCTCGACCTCGAAGTCGGCGTCCAGCAGGCTGATGTAGACGGCCAGGTTCTCGATGCTGGACGCACCGGTCTCGAACACGCAGGTGTCGTCGTCGACCACCGCGAACGAGCCGAAGGCCGGCGGGACCCGGTCGGCCACCGAGGCGATCGGCGCGCGCACCAGCACCCGGGCCCGGACCTGTCCACGCGCGCTCTCCACGCCCTGGTTCACGAAGGCCGCCACGTCCCCGTCGGCGGGCAGTTCGCGCGGCGTGAAGCGGGGGCCGTGCGGCGGGCGCGGGGTGATCCGGTCCATCCGGAAGGTGCGCCAGTCCTCCCGCTTGATGTCCCACGCGACCAGGTACCAGCGACCCATCCGGTGCACCAGCCGGTACGGCTCGACCACCCGCGAGGTCTCCTTGCCCTCGTGCGAGCTGTACCGAAAGCGCAGCTGCTCGTGGTCGCGGCAGGCGCCGGCCAGTACGGTCATCACGTCCATGTCCACGGCCGGACCGGTCTGGCGGACCGGGACGGTGTACTTCTGCAATGCCTTGACCCGGCGGTGCAGTCGGGACGGAAGCACCTGGTCGAGCTTGGTGAGCGCGCGCAGCATCGCCTCGTCCATGCCGTCCACGACGCTGCCGGCGGCGATCCGCAGGCCGACCACGATGCTGACCGCCTCCTCGTCGTCCAGCAGCAGCGGCGGCAGCGCCTTGCCGGCGCCGAGCCGATAGCCGCCGACCACGCCGCGCCGCGCGTGCACCGGATAGCCCAGGCTGCGCAGCCGCTCGATGTCGTAGCGGACCGTGCGCCCGCTGACGCCGAGTCGTTCGGCGAGTTCGGGGCCGGTCCAGTCGGGCCGCGTCTGCATGAGCGAGAGCATGCGCAACAGTCGCGCGGAGGTTTCCAACATGCGCCGAAGTCTGCCGGCTCCCGGCTGAAACAGGAACGGATGCTGCCTGATTGACCTCTAGCTTGGGAGACGTGGAAAACAGCGGCGAGAAGACCCTCGCAACCCCGGTCTCCCAGTCCTCCGTAGGCCCCAAGCAGCGCTGGCTCGGACTTCTGGCGGTGCTGGCCGCCACCTTGATGAACCTGCTCGACTCCAGCGTGGTGGGCGTCGCGGCGCCCGCGATCCGGCGGGATCTGGGCGGCAGTTATGCCAGTCTCCAGTGGATCGCGGCCGGCTACACGCTCGCTCTCGCGGTGGGCCTGCTCACCGGCGCGCGGCTGGGCGACATGTACGGCCGCAAGTTCATGCTGATGGTCGGCGTGGTCGGCTTCGTGGTGCTCTCGGTGGCCTGTGCGGTCGCCTGGTCGCCGGAGACGCTGATCGTGGCGCGGGTGCTCCAGGGGTTGTTGGGCGCGCTGATGATCCCGCAGACGTTCGGCCTGATCCGGGACCTGTTCCCGCCGGCCGAGATCGGCAAGGCGTTCGCGGTGTTCGGCCCGGCGATCGGGTTGTCCACGGTGTTGGGGCCGATCGTCGCGGGTGTGCTCGTGGACGGTGACGTGTTCGGCACCGGGTGGCGGATGATCTTCCTGATCAACGTTCCGCTGGGTGCGTTCGCGCTGTTGATCGGCGGCCGGATGTTGCCGCAGGCGCCGCCGAGCGAGGCCGGCGGCCGGCTCGACGTGCTGGGCATGGCGCTCGCCGGGGTCGGTACCTTCATGCTCGTGCACCCGCTCGTCCAGGGACGCGAACTGGGTTGGCCCACCTGGTCGTTGGTCGAGTGCGCGGCGTCGCTGCCGGTGCTGGCCGGGTTCGCGGTGTACCAGCTGCGGCGCGAGGCGGCGGGACGGGTGCCGCTGATCAGGCTCGGCGTGTTCCGGCGCCGGTCGTACGCCTCGGGCGTCGGGTTCGTGATGGTGTTCTTCGGGGCGATCGTCGGGATCTCGATGGCGGTCGGCCTGTTCCTCCAGCTCGGCCTGGGCTACAGCCCGACCCGGGCGAGCCTGACGATGGGCGCATGGGCACTCGGCGCGTTCGTCGGGTCCGGCCTCAGCGGCGCGGTGATGGGCAAGCTGGGCCGGCGCATCCTGCACATCGGGCTGAGCGTGATGGCGGCGGGCATCGCCTGGATGTACCTGGTCTTCGCGGACGCCGGGGTGGGCATCGGCACCGGTGACCTGCTCGCGCCGCTGGCGCTGTTCGGCCTCGGCATGGGGATGATCTTCGTACCGGTCTTCGACATCATCATGGGCGAGGTCGAGGACCACGAGGTCGGCTCGGCGTCCGGGGCGCTCGAATCCCTCCAGCAGCTCGGCGCGTCGCTGGGCATCGCGGTCCTGGGCACGGTGTTCTTCGGCGTGATCGGCGCCCAGGCCACCCACAACTTCGACGAGAACGCGGCACCGAAGCTGCGCACGGAGCTGACCGCGGCGGGTGTTCCGGCGAGTACCCAGGACGCGATCGTGGCCGGGCTGCGGGCGTGCGTGGACGCCCGGGAGAACGCGACCGACCCGGACCGGCTCCCGGCGAGCTGCACGAGCATCCCGGTCACCCCGGCCTCCGCCGCGGCGGTCGCGAAGGCGGGCGCCGACACGCACACCCGCTCCTCGGTCGACGCGGTCGAGCGCACGACGCTGTTGGCCCTCGGGCTGACGGCGGTGGCCTTCGCCCTGGGCTTCCTGCTGCCCAAGCGGGCCCGGGAGCACATGCCCGCCCAGTCGGACGCGGCGCCCGCCCCCACCCCGACCCACCGCGAACCGGCGCTGACCTGACCCCCGAGCCCACCACCGAGCGGGGGGGGGGGGGGGGGGGGGGGGGGGGGCGGGGGGGGGGGGGGGTGGGGGGGGGGGGGGGGGGGGGGGGTGGGGGGGGGGGGGGGGGGGGGGGGTGGGTGGGGACGCCCCCCCCCCCCCCCCCCCCCCCCCCCCCCCCCCCCCCCCCCCCCCCCCCGCCGCGCCCCCCCCCCCCCCCCCCCCCCCGCCCCGCCCCCCCCCCGCCCCCGCCCCCCGCCGCTCGGCGTTTTTCGACGGTGCCGAGTCAGCCCACGGGCGGCCGGGAACGGAACTCGGAGGCACCCTGCGCTTCACCGAGCTGCGCAACGACGTCCGGGGCCGCACGCCGAAGGTTCGGGCATCGAGGGATGCGCGCGAGAATGGTTGTATGACAACGCCCGTCCGGCTTTCCGCGATCGACCTCGTCACGTACACCCCCGGCTTGGCCGCGCTGCTCGTGGACGCGGTCGAGGACGGGGCCGGGGTCGGCTTTCTCGCGCCGCTGCCGATCGACGCCGCAGCCGAGTGGTGGGCGGCCCAGGGGATCGAGATACGCAGCAATCGCACCGTGATGTGGGCGACCTCGGACCACGAGGGCGTCACCGGGACGATCCGGCTCCGATTCGCCGGCATGCCGGACAGCCGGCATCGCGCCTCGGTGTCCGGGCTGATGGTCCACCGGCGCGCCCGAGGAAACGGACTCGCCCGCGAACTCCTGTCCACGGCGGAGCAGTTCGCGGCAGCGGCGGGCCGCAGCCTGCTCACCCTGGACACCCCGACCGGCGGCGGCGCGGAGCATCTGTACAAGAGCGCCGGCTGGATCGAGTCGGGCGCCATCCCGTCCTATGCCGCGGACCCGTCGGGCGTGCTCAGGTCCAGCACGATCTTCCACAAGTACCTGGGCTGAGCCGGACGGGTTACCGTTGGAGGCGATATGACAACCAAGACCTCCAAGGGCGCCAGGCCCGAGCCGCTCGACGCCCGCCTGGACGCGATCGGCAAGCTCCCGTCCCGCGCCAAGTTCCACCTGCCCGGGCGGGAGCGCACGGTCGCCCTGACGCTGGGCGAATCCGGCGTGCGCTGGTACGCCTACGACCTGGTCGCGCGTCGCCTGGGTCCGGCGAAGCCCAGCAAGGAAGGCCGGCAGACCCCGTATCGCGGCCATCCGGTCTTCGTCGCCCAGCACGCCACCGGCACGTGCTGCCGAGGCTGCCTCGAAGAGTTGCACGCCATCCCCAAGGGCCGGCCGCTGGACAAGGCCGAGCTCAACTACGTCGTCAACGTCATCTGCCTGTGGCTGACCCGCGAGATCGGCCCGGTCGCCAAGCCGAGCGGTCGAGCGGCGCGCGCCCCGCGCTCGGCGATGCCGACCGTCCCGGAGAACCCGACGGGCTCCACCAGGTCCACTCGCGCGACCCGGGCGACCCGCGCGGCCCGCTCGCGCTGACGCCCTCCCCGCTCCCGGACCGGCTCCCGCGCCCTGTGCTCAGGAGCCGCCCGGTCCGGTCGGCGCCGGCGTCGCCGGATCCGGACCCGCGGGCGCGTCCGTCAGGGTCAGGTCGGCGGAGAAGGCGCCCCACTTGCCGTCCGGCAACTGGCCGCGAATCTTCAGCACATGCCCGGCCGGCGGCCGATCGCCCAGCGGAAGGCTGTATTGGGCCGGCCCGGGCGGCGGCGCCACGCCCCACATCACCGTGGTCAGGAACTTCCCGTCCAGGTACACCTCGTAGCTCGCGACGGTCCCGTCGACGTCCGGCGGCGTCCAGGTCAGGTCGACGTAGGTGCCGTCCACCGCGATCCGGGGCACCGCCCGCAGGTCGGTCGGCGCGGTGTCGCGACCGTCCCCGGTGCCCTGCTCGGTGACCACGGTCACGGCGTTGCTCTCCGGCGACTTGTTGTCCGCGGCGTCGCGGGCGGTGACGGTGAAGCTGTATTCGGTGCCCGGTCGCAGGCTGCCGACCACCGCCGTGGTCAGCCCCCCGGCGACGCTGTGCACCCGCACGCCGCCCTGCCAGATGTCGTAGGCGCTCACCCCCACGTCGTCCGTGGCGGCCTCCCAGGCCAGCGTCGCGCCGCCGGCCCCCCGGGCCTGCCCGCGCACGTTGCGCGGCGCGGTCGGGGGCACCCGCTCGCCCTGGGCCACGGACAACGTCGTGGCCGGCACCGAAACGCTCGCCGGCGACACGTTCCCGGCCCGGTCCCGCGCCCGCACCGAGAACGAGTACGCGGTCCCCGGGGCCAGGCCGCCGACGTCGACCATGTGCCGTCCGCCGGTCACGTCCAGCACCTTCGCGTCCCCGCGATACACCTCGAACACCGCGACGTCCGGGTCGGCACGCCACATCACGTGCACCGACACCGAACTCGACGCGAGCGCACTGACCTCACCGGGCACCGCCGGTGCCGTGGTGTCCCGCGTGTCCTCGGAACACCCCGCCAGCACAAGCGCAACGGCCAACCCCGACAAGCCGATCCAAGCCATCCGTCGCGCCACAATGCCTCTCTCCACCGAGAGCAATTGGTCTAGACATATATGGCACAGCACCCGCCCCACGACAAGACTCGGAACCATCACGACCCACATCCGGGGCCGACTCCGAACGCCGTCAGGCAGCCGTATGCGGCGCCAAGCGCACGATCAACTCGGCATCCAGCGCCTTCGCCAAGCGCTCCAGAACCTGGATGGTGGGCACGGTCCCACCCGCCTCGAAGCGTGCCACCGCCGACTGCGTCATCCCGGCCGCTTCGGCAAGGACGGCCTGCGTGAGCCCGTGCCGTTCACGCATCTCCCGGACGCTGCGCCCCAACTCGAACGAGATTCGAGCCGCCTCGTAGGCCTCCTCGGCACCGGCCTCCGCCATCCGCCGCGAGCGGATCTCCTGCCAGTCACTGCGCCCGGTCATGCCCTACTCCTCACCGTCGTCGGCTGTATGAGCCTGGTCGATGCATCGTCGCAGCGCGATCCTGGCGCGCTCGACCTCGCGCTTCTCGATCATCCGCGTCTTGCGGAACCTGTGGGGCTACTTGCTCAGGGTGTTGGCGCCCACGATGAACAGGCCGAGCAGCATGTCCACGCCGCCGACCCGGCAGGCCGCGGCCCAGCCTCGGCCGGCCACTCGGGCCGCCGACAGGCCCCAGCCGAACAGGGTGGCCGTGTTCAGGAGCAGCACCACCTCGATCGCGGACTCCTCGCCCCACCATCTCGCGTGCGCGCCGAGCAGGGCCGCCACCGTCGGCAACACCGCGGCCACCAGCGGCCACTCGGTCAGCACGGACCGTGCGGTGCTCGCGGCGACCGTGGTCGGGTCGGCGGTGCGGTGCGCGATGGCGTGCGCGTAGCCGTGCGCCGCGGCCGACGCCAGCGCCGCCAGCAGCACCCACACCGCGTCGTAGCCGGGATTGGGCGCCCCGCTGTCCTGCGCGAGGGCGGCGGCCATCGCACTGGCCAGCACCGTCCCGTAGACGCCGCCGAACAACAGTCGCTGCACGGGCTCGGCCCGCCGGCCGGGCGCGCTCGAGTCACCGGAGCCGCCGAAGCGGCTGGAGCCGCCGGAGCCGCCGAACAAGATCCCACCTCCCGACTCCCGAAGACGAGCAAATCATGTCATTCCGGAAGGCCGATCGAGGCGCGGGGGACGGGTTCGTCCGACCCGCGCCGCCTCCTCCACAAGATCGTGGACGACCGCATTCGGATCGCCGCCTGCCGATACCACCACGGCAAACAGCGCGGATCGCGCAAAGCGGTCCGCGGGCCCCCGAGGTGTCGCCCGCCGTTCGGACTTCCCATGAAACTCACACGGAACCCGCGTAGACACCGGCCAGGGCCGGACGCGGGCTCGGGCGGAGGGTGCGGACGGGGCCGAAACAAGCCCCGCAGTACGCGCGTTCGTGCCCGTGAGCGTGCGGCACCGGCTTCAATGGTGGTCGAGGCGACGTGTGCGGAATCGGGGGGCATTCCATGATGCGAGTGGTGGCGGCCGGGGCGGCCCTGATCGTGAGTGGCTCGCTCGTGGTCGGGTGTCAGGGCGGCTCGTCCAAGGGCGGCCCGTTCGGTCTGGGGGCGACCGATTCGCCCACCGCGAGCGCGAGTCGGGATCAGTCCACCGAGCCGCCTCCGCCGCCGTCGCCGGACCCGGTCACCGCCGAGCCGCCGGTGACCAGCGCTGCGCCGCCACCCACCACGACCACGCGCGCCGATGTCCCGCTCACCACCGCACAGGCCAAGACGCTGGTCTCGGCGGTCGCGCTGGTGCCCAAGGACTGGGGCCCGACCTACGTCCCCCAGGAGCTCAACTACGAGTACGGCGCCCTCGATCGGGTGATCACGGGCGCCGACTGCAAGCAGGTGGTCCAGGGCACCGTGCCGGGCGCCCTCGCGACCCTGGCGCGCTACGTGTACATCCCGGACGGCCAACCCAGCGCGGACAACCTCAGCAAGACGCTCGCGACGTCCTCCGCGACCGTGTACTCCAGCACCGCCGCGGCGCAGACCGACATGCGGATCGGCATCGCCGACGGGCGGCGCTGCCCGAACCAGGTGCTCGCCGGGAACGAGAAGTTGAACAACATCCAGGTCTTCGACCTGACCGTGCCGGGCATCGACGAGGTGCACGTGGCGCGCGCCCAGTGGTTCGGCAGGGGTGGCGGGCCGCCGTTCCAGTACGTGTGGGTGACGGCTCGGCAAGGCCAGATGGTGCTCACCGCCGCGGTGGTGGACCGGGGCGACAAGACCTTCGAGTCGGCCAAGGACCAGGCCATCGACGCGCTCGCCAAGATGGTGGTGCGTACTCGGACGCAACTGCGCTGACCCGACGCAGCCGGATCGATCGCGGCGCTACCACGCTGATTACCATGGGGCTTCACGCTCACGGGGGGTCATCGGCATGTACGGCAAAGGCAGAACGGCGGCTCGCGCGATCGGTCCGGTGCTCGGCATCCTGCTGCTCGCGGGCTGTGCCGACGGTGGTGACGATCCGTTCGCGATCGACCCGAACGCGGCGGCCACCGGCGCCGCCCCGGTGGCCAAGGGCCCCGGCCCGACCGCCACGGCCGGCCGCCCGACCGCCGATTCGGCACCGCCGAGCCGGACCCCGGAGCAGGCCCAGGCCCTGGCCGCGTCGCTCGCCCTCACCCCGGAGGACTGGGGGACCGGCTTCGTCAGGCAGAGCACCTACGAGTTCGCGGGCGAGACCTTCACGGACTACGCCGCCGACTGCACGCAGCGGACCGTGCCGCTGCCGCCGAGCCTCGTCGGCCAGTGGGTGCGCCAGGTGCAACTGCCGGGCGGCGCGCAGGCCACGGTGCTCCCCAGCGGCAGCACCGCCGTGCTCGTGCACACGGACGTGCGCGGCGCGCGCGAGCAGGTACGGAACGCGCACCAGGTGAAGGACCGCTGCCCGACCCGCACCTACCCGGACGGCACCCGGGCCAAGGACACCCCCGGCGCCGCGCAGCCCACCTTCGCCGAGGCGGACGAGGCGTTCGCCGAAGAGGGCCTGATGTACCCCAAGGACGGCGGCGAACCGTACCCGTACGTCGTGGTGACGGTGCGCAAGGACACGGTCGTGATGTCCTCCTACTTCAGCGCCCCCGACGCCGCTCGCCTGTCCGAGGTACGCGACCGCACCACCCAGGCGGCCCGCCTGATGCTGGACCGGCTGGTGCGGAAGTAGCCGCGCCGGAGGTGCTGTCCGGCCCGTCCGCCCGTGCGGAGCCGGCGGGCCGCGGATCGGCCGGGCCCGACGCGCGTCCCGGCCGGCGACGCGTGAGCGCCCGCCCGCTCGGGCGACTAACGTTTCGGTCATGACCCAATCGCACGGCTTTGAGACTCTGGCGATCCATGCCGGGCAGGAACCCGACCCGCTGACCGGGGCCGTGGTTCCGCCGATCTACCAGGTGTCCACGTACAAGCAGGACGGCGTCGGCGGGCTGCGCGGCGGCTACGAGTACAGCCGCTCCGGCAACCCGACCCGTACCGCGCTGGAGGAGTGCATCGCGGCCCTGGAGGACGGCACCAGGGCACTGACCTTCGCGTCCGGCCTGGCCGCCGAGGACTGCCTGCTGCGCTCCCTGTGCGCACCCGGCGACCACGCGGTGATCCCGGACGACGCCTACGGCGGCACCTATCGGCTGTTCGCGAAGGTCGCCTCCCGGTGGGGCATCGAGTACACCCCCGCGCACGCCGGCGACCTCGACGCGGTACGTGCCGCGATCCGGCCGGGCGTGACCCGGCTCGTGTGGTGCGAGACGCCGAGCAACCCGCTGCTCGGCGTCGCGGACATCGCCGCGCTGGCGAGCGTCGCGCACGACGCGGGCGCGCTCCTGGTGGTGGACAACACGTTCGCCTCGCCCTACCTCCAACAGCCGCTCACCCTGGGCGCCGACGTCGTCGTGCACTCGACGACGAAGTACATGGGCGGGCACTCCGACGTCATCGGCGGCGCGCTCGTGGTCGACGATGCCGCGCTGGCCGCCGAGTTGGTGTTCCACCAGAACGCGATGGGCGCGGTGCCCGCGCCGTTCGACGCGTGGCTGACGCTGCGCGGCCTGAAGACCCTCGGGGTCCGGATGGACCGGCACTGCGCGAACGCCGAGCGCGTCGTGGAGCTGCTGTCCCGGCACCCGCGGGTGAGCGAGGTGCTGTATCCCGGGCTGCCCGGGCACCCGGGGCACGACGTCGCGGTCAAGCAGATGAAGGCGTTCGGCGGCATGGTGTCGTTCCGGGTGAACGGTGGCGAGGAGGCCGCCGTACAGGTGTGCAACCGGACCGAGTTGTTCATCCTGGGCGAGTCGCTCGGCGGCGTCGAGTCGCTGATCGAGCACCCGGGCCGGATGACCCACGCGTCGGCGGCCGGCTCGCCGCTGGAGGTGCCCGGCGACCTGGTCCGGCTGTCCGTGGGCATCGAGTCCGCCGACGACCTGCTGGCGGACCTGGAACAGGCGCTGGCCTGAGGTCCTCGCGGCCGGCGCCGGACCGGCCCGGCCGGTGTCCGCGGACACCGGCCGGGCCGAGAGCTCGTCCGGCGCTCGACGCGAGCCGCAGCAACCGAAGGCCGCCTCCGGGCCCGGCCCGGCCGATTCCGACGGGTCGCGCCGTCGGCCCGCACAGGTCCTAGCGGGTCGTCCCCGTGCACGGCGAGCACGCCGTCACCAGGTTGCCCGCCTCGTCGAAGACGGTGATCGAGACCGGGGTCTCGGTGCTGAAGGCCCACAGGTAGGCGACGCCAGGCAGGCCGGGCGGGCGGTCCAGGCGCATCTGTCGGGCGCCCGTCGCCTCGCGCAGTTCGCCGCGTACCGCCGGGGCGGGCATGCTCTGGCCGACCAGGATCGCGACCACCAGGCGCTGCCCGGTCGGCGCGTACACGCCCGGGTCCAGGGTCGCGGTGTCCAGCCTGCCGGGGGCCGGCAGGAAGTGGCAGGTCGGTGCGCTCGACTCGGTCGACTCGCTCGGCTCGGCCGCGCTGCCCAGACACCACGACGAAGAGTGCTCGGGACCCGCGTAGCCGATCCACGCCGAACCGCCGAGCCCGACGTCGGTGCGCAGCCGAGGCGGCTCGATGTTCTCGATCGGCCACAGCGGTGTCGGGTCCGACGGTGCCGGTGGCAGCCCGCCTCCGCCACCGGTCGCGGGCGTGGCCAGCCACACCCCGCCGATCACCGCGCCGGCCAGCAGGCCCGAGCCGATCACGTGCCGCAGTCGGTGCAGGTACGCCCGCCGGCGTACCCGCCGGGCCAGGTTCGCGGGCAGTGGCCGATAGGGGAACTCCGGCGGCTCGGGTATCTCCTCCGGTTCCGCCGCCCCGGGCGTCGGCGCCGTCACGCTCATCGGATCGATCCCGCGCTCGGGACCGGTTCCGCGCTCGGGACCGGCCGCGGCCTCGCGGGCGACAACGCGTCGCCGGCCAGCACCTCGGCCATCCCGCGCCGCCACGCACCGGCCACCGTCTCGATCGGCAACCCCAGCGCCTCGGCGGCGTCGTACTCGTCCAGGCGGGCGTACAGCCGCAGCACCACGGCGGCCCGCTCGACCCGGCCGAGTCGGTCCAGGGTGGCGAACGGCTCGTCCCCGCCCGGAGGTTCGCCCCGCCGGCCGCGTGGGCCCGGCCGCCACGGGTCCAGGTATCCGGTCATCAGCGCACGCCACGCGGTGCGGACCGGATCCTGGCCGGGCGACCTGCTCCAGCGCACGCACGCCTGCGCCAGGGCCCGCTCGACCCGGCGCTCGGCGCGTTGTCGGTCGCCGGTGAGCAGGTCGGCGGCCTGCAGGAGTTGAGTGCCGACGGTGTGGACGAAGAGATCGAACTCGCGAGCATCGCGCCTGTGCACGGTCCCTCCCGCAGGTCTGCCGAGCGGATGCCCTGGGGCCGGCCCGTTGCCGTCGCCGCTCTCTGTGTTGCTGCCCCACACCTGTTCGGGTAGTCGCGTATCGCGACATGTCGCCCCTTGCCACTTGTCACCCTCGGCATACCGCACCGACCGGCCACCACGGCACCACCCTCCGTTGCCGTCACGGTAAAACGCGCGACCCCCGAAGCGGGGTGGAATCGACCGGTCGGGCCCGCCGATCCCGGTCCGCGCAATATCCTTCGGAGCACCACATCCGATCGACGAACGAGCGGCGATGACACCGGACCAGGCCCATGACGACCCCACCGGCTCTGCCGACCCGCTCTACGACCGCCTGCAGCACGAGGTGGCGTTGTTCGCGCGCCGTGCCGAGCAGACCCGGCTCGGTGCCGTCGGCGAACTGCGCAACTCCATGGACCGTGCGGCCTACCTGCTGCTCGGCCGGCTCGAAACGGGCGGGCCGATGGGCGTCAAGGCACTCGCGCAGGCGATGACGATCGACTCGTCCACGGTGACCCGGCAGGTCACCCCGTTGGTCGAACAGGGCCTGGTGGATCGGGTGCCCAATCCCGACGACGGCCGCGCCGTGCTGCTCGAACTCTCCGCCGAGGGCCGGGATCGGCTGCACCAGGTCCGGCACGCCCGGCAGCGCCTGATGGCGGAGATCTGTGCCGGGTGGAGCCTGGACGACCGCGAGCGGTTCACCGAGTTGCTCACCCGGTTCAACGCCTCGATGGAGCGTCGACAGAGCCGCAACCCGGCCGGTTCCTGAACCCCGGGGCGGGCGGGGCAACTCTCGGGACTCCCGGGGCGGTAGGAGACCCGGCATATCCGCACGGGCGGTTGGTGCGACACTCGGCGTATGAGCAGCCCTGCCCCGGCCACGGTGACCCTGCACGACATCCGGATCGCGCGAAAGATGCTGGAAAGCGTCGTTCGCGAGACACCGATCAGGTCGTGTCGGGCGCTGACCGACCGCGTCGGCACGCCGGTCCATCTCAAGTGCGAGAACCTCCAGCGCACCGGGTCCTTCAAGATTCGCGGCGCGTACGTGCGGATCGCGGGTCTGTCCGAGGCCGAGCGCGCTCGGGGCGTGGTCGCGGCGAGCGCCGGCAACCACGCCCAGGGGGTCGCGCTCGCGGCCCGCACCCTGGGCGTCGCGTCCACGGTGTTCATGCCGGCCGGTGCGCCGCTGCCCAAGGTGGCCGCGACCCGCTCGTACGGCGCCGAGGTGATCCTGGGCGGCGACAACGTCGAGCACGCGCTCGCCGCCGCGCGCGCGTACGCGGACGAGACCGGGGCGGTGTTCATCCACCCGTTCGACCACCGCGACGTGGTGGCCGGCCAGGGCACCGTCGGCCTGGAGATCCTGGAGCAGTGCCCCGAGGTCAAGACCATCCTGGTGGGCACCGGCGGTGGTGGCCTGCTGGCCGGAATCGCGGTCGCGGTCAAGGCGATTCGGCCCGACGTCAAGGTGATCGGCGTGCAGGCGGCGTCCGCCGCCGCGTACCCGCCCTCGCTCGCCGCCGGTGCACCGGTGTCGCTGCCCTCGTTCGGCACGATGGCCGACGGAATCGCGGTCGGCCGCCCCGGCGAGGTCCCGTTCGCGCTGATCCGCGAGCACGCCGACGGCATCCGCACGGTCGGCGAGGAGTCCCTGTCGCAGGCCCTGCTGCTGTGCATGGAGCGGGCCAAGTTGGTGGTCGAGCCCGCCGGCGCCGCGTCGGTGGCGGCGCTGCTGGAGACCGGTGAGCCGATCGAGGGGCCGGTGGTGGCGGTGCTGTCCGGCGGCAACGTGGACCCGCTGCTGATGCTTCGGGTACTCCGGCACGGTCTGGCCTCGGCCGGGCGTTACCTGTCGCTGCGCGTGCGCATTCCCGACAGCCCGGGCGCGCTGGCCACCCTGCTGGGGCGGTTGGCGGAGACCGACGCCAACATCGCGGCGGTCTCGCACGTGCGCACCGACGCGACGCTGCGGGTCGGCGAGGCGGACGTGGACCTGCAATTGGAGACCAAGGGCCGCAGCCACTGCGCGGCCGTGGTCGAAGCGCTCTACGGCGCGGGGTACACGGTCGGCAAGAGCTAGGCCGTGTCCGGGGCCGTGCCTGCGGGCATGGGCCCGGAGGCCGCCGAAAGGCGGGCGGCAGGGCGGCTACCGGAGCGGTTGTCGGTGCGGTGTGCTTGGCTGGGCGACCAAGCCATGTCCCACGGAGGACGCGGCCGAGAGGCAACCGGGGCCGTCGACGTACGAACGGGCGGTTCCCGGAGCGCCGCCGACCGGACACGAAGAGTTACGCTTCCGGAGAAAAGCGGTCGCATGCTCGGTGCGTTGGGCGCATGGTGGATGTCTGAATCGATCGGCCCGCCCCCATGTCCCATCCGCACGAGGAGTGATCCACCGACATGCAGGAAGCGATCGTCGCCGAAGGTCTGGTCAAGACCTTCGGCTCGGTCCGAGCACTCGACGGCGTGGACGTGAGCGTGCCCACCGGCACCGTCCTGGGCCTGCTCGGACCGAACGGCGCAGGCAAGACCACATGCGTACGTGTGCTGACCACACTGCTCGAACCCGATTCCGGGCGAGCCGTGGTGGCCGGTCACGACGTGCTCAAGAATCCCGACGCGGTCCGCCGCTCGATCGGCCTGTCCGGCCAGTTCGCAGCCGTGGACGAGTACCTGACCGGCCGGGAGAACCTGCGGATGGTCGGCGAGCTGTACCAGCTCAGCGGTCGCGACGCCAAGCGTCGGGCCGACGAACTGCTCTCCCAGTTCGACCTGTCCGAGGCGGGCGACCGGCCCGCCAAGACCTATTCGGGCGGCATGCGCCGCCGGCTCGACCTGGCCGCGGCACTCGTGGTGAGTCCTCCGGTGATGTTCATGGACGAGCCGACCACCGGCCTCGACCCGCGCAACCGGATGGCGCTGTGGCGGGTGATCGAGGAACTCGTCGCGGGCGGCACCACGTTGCTGCTGACCACGCAGTACCTGGAGGAGGCCGACCACCTCGCGCACGACATCGCCGTGGTCGACCACGGCAAGGTGATCGCGCGCGGCACCGCCGACGAGCTCAAGGCCAAGGTCGGCGGCGAGCGGGTCGAGGTGGTCGTGCACGACCAGGCGCGGCTGGCCGACGCGAGCGAGATGCTCACCTCGTTCGGCAAGGGCGAGTTGGGCGTGGTCAAGCTCCAGCGGCGGATCACCGTCCCGGTCACCGGCGGCGCCAAGCTGCTCGCCGAGATCATTCGCGAACTCGACGCGCGGGGCATCGAGATAGACGACATCGGGCTGCGCCGGCCCACCCTGGACGACGTGTTCATCGCGCTCACCGGCCATGCGACGGAGTCCGAGATCGGCGACGGCGGCAGCGGCGACGACGATGACGAGAATCCGAGCGAAGGCGGTCCGCAGCGCGACCGTGTCGAGGCGGTGAAGCAGTGATGGCCGTGCTGACCAAGACTTCCGTGGGTACGCCCACAGCCCGCAGCGACGTGGGGCGCTCGATCCACGATTCCCTGGTCATCGCCCGCAGGAATCTGATCCGGATGACCAGGATCCCGGAGATGATCCTCTTCGGGGTCATTCAGCCGGTGATGTTCGTCGTGCTGTTCACATACGTCTTCGGCGGCTCGATGAAGGTCGGCGGCAGCACCGATTCGGACGTCTACAAGAACTTCCTGATGGCGGGCATCTTCGCGCAGACCGTCACGTTCGCCACCGCGGGATCGGCCGCCGGCATCGCGGACGACATGCAGAAGGGGCTCATCGACCGGTTCCGCTCGCTTCCCATGGCGCGTGGCGCCGTGCTGACCGGCCGTACGGTTGCCGACCTCGTCCAGACGGCCATCACGATGCTCGTCCTGGCGATCGTCGCGCTGATCGTGGGCTGGCGCACCGGTTCCGCCGACTCGACCACCGCCGGAAGGGTGATGGCCGGCTTCGGCCTGCTCCTCCTTCTGGGATACGCGTTCACCTGGATCGGGGCACTGATCGGTCTGTCCGTACGAACCCCGGAGGCGGCCACCTCGGGCGGGATCATCTGGCTGTTCCCGGTCACGTTCATTTCGAACGCCTTCGTGGACTCCAGCCAGATGACGCCGTGGGTGCGGCACATCGCCGAGTGGAACCCGTTCAGCGCGACGGTGCAGGCGGCCCGAGTGTTGTTCGGCAATCCGGGCGTCGTGCAGTCCGACGCCTGGCCCATGCAACACCCGGTGTGGGCCTCGCTGATCTGGTCCGCTCTGATCATCGTGACCTTCCGCGCGCTGGCGGTCCGCAAGTACCTCCGGGCGACCGGCTGATCAAGGTTCGTCGAGCGAGCGGCGAGCGAAACGCAAGCGGCCCGGCCCCCAGTCACGGGGGATCCGGGCCGCTTCGGGTCGTTGCTCAGCCCTTGTAGGGCTTGGCCGCCAGGACCTCGACACTGGTGCTCTTGCCGTTCGGCAGCGCGAACGTGGCCTTGTGGCCGACCGACTTGCCGTTGATCGCCTTGCCCAGCGGCGACTGCGGCGAGTAGACGTCCACGTCGCTCACGGCGTCCTCGCGCGAGCCGAGCAGGAAGGTCGTGGGCTCGTCGTGGTCGCCGTTGAAGATGACGGTGACGACCATGCCGGGCTCGACCACGCCGTCGTCCGCGGGGGCCTCGCCCACCTTGGCGTTCTGCAGCAGGCCGATGAGCTGGCGGATGCGCAGCTCCTGCTTGCCCTGCTCCTCCTTGGCCGCGTGGTAGCCCGCGTTCTCCTTGAGGTCGCCCTCCTGGCGGGCCTCTTCGATCTTCACGGCGATTTCGGCACGGGCGGGACCCGACAGGTGTTCCAGCTCGGCCTTGAGCCGGTCGTACGCCTCCTGGGTGAGCCAGGTGACGCTTTCGCTGGTCTGGGTCACGGGGTGCTCCTCGTAGGTCTGCGACAGGGGTTGCGTACACGGTGCGTACGAAAGAGGTACACGCGACCCGACCGGCCGTCGGGGCGGGCCCGGGCGGCACGGAGAGGTGTCACATATACCAGCGCCCCCTCACCGTCCGCGGTGTGAACACCTCGGGTCGTGAGGGGACGAAGCTTCGAGAGTAACAATCTCCCGACGTCTCGGGCAGTCACGCACACCCGGGCGACTCGGGAGGCCGATCCGCGATCGGCGCGACCGTCGGTCAGCCGACGGTGTGACAATCCTCCAGCTCGGCGGTGTTGGGTCGACCCGCCGTCTGGAGCGTCTCGGTGCGCTCGATGTGCTTGTCGCCCTTGGCGAAGCGCAGTTGGCGGCGGCCCACCTCGGCGCCGCCCTCGTCGCGCGAGCGCAGTACGCAGACGGCTTCCTTGTCGGCGTCCTTGCGGATCTCCACCCGGACCTCCACCGAGGAATCCGAGACGACCCTGAAGCTCGGAATAGACCCGCGCACGCCGGGGTTCGCCACATCGAGGCCGATCCACACCGTCCCGGCCACGAGCACGACCATGAAGACCGCGAAGGCGATCCGCAGCTTGCGGTCGTTTCGGGTGGCGCCCTTGCCGTAACGGGTGACGGGCGTTGCGCTCACCGGGTCTCCTGCGGGACGGGCCCGGGTTTGCGCCCGAGCGAGATCTATCGGCCACTATATGTCCGGTGCAAGAGCGGCCCTCGACAGGTCCCGGCGGTACGACCCGGCGGCTGGGACACGGGGCACGGATGAGGAGCGACGTTCCGGTGAGTGACGATCGGCTGAGGCTGATGGCGGTGCACGCGCACCCCGACGACGAGTCGAGCAAGGGCGCGGCCACCATGGCGCGCTATGTCGCCGAGGGGGCCGAGGTCCTCGTCGCGACCTGTACCGGCGGCGAACGCGGCTCGGTGCTCAACCCCGCTCTCCAGGGCAACCCGGAGATCGAGGCGAACATCCACGAGGTGCGCCGCAAGGAGATGGACGCGGCACGCGAGATCCTCGGCGTGCAGCAGGCGTGGCTGGGCTGGGAGGACTCGGGGCTGCCCGAGGGGGACCCGCTGCCGCCGCTCCCGGACGGCTGCTTCGCGGTGCTCGACGTGGACAAGGCGGCCGAGCCGCTGGTCCGGCTGATCCGCGAGTTCCGTCCGCACGTGATCACCACGTACGACGAGAACGGCGGCTACCCGCACCCCGACCACATCCAGACGCACAAGATCACCATGGTGGCCTTCGACGCGGCGGGCGATCCGGACGCGTACCCGGACTCCGGCGAGCCGTGGCAGCCGCTGAAGCTGTACTACAACCAGGGCATCTCCCGGGCCCGGATCGAGGCCCTGCACGAGGGCATGCTCAGCCGCGGTCTGGAGTCGCCGTACGGCGAGTGGCTGGAGCGCTGGGGCGACCGCGACGAGCGGGACATCACCACGCGCATCCCGTGCGCCGACTGGTTCGAGACCCGCGACCGGGCGCTGATCGCACACGCCACCCAGGTGGACCCGGACGGCTTCTGGTTCCGGGTGCCGATCTCGGTGCAGCGCGAGGTGTGGCCGACCGAGGACTACGAACTGGTCCGCTCGCTGGTGGACACCGACCTGCCGGAGGACGACCTGTTCGCGGGCGTCCGGGTGGGCGTGCGGCGCTAGCCGGTGCCTCGGGGACGACCCGGGACGACGCGAAAGAGGGCCCGGAGAACATCTCTCCGGGCCCTCGGTGCGTACGTCCCGCCGATCGGATGTCACTCTTGTTCACAAGGGGTTCCGATCCAGGAGGTAGTTCGTCATGACACCGCTCGCGCTCCAGCTCGCGGTCGAGGAGAGCAAGGTCACGCCCGGCCTGCTCGGGTTCGTGGTCGTCGCCGCGATCGCCGTCGCCACCTGGTTCCTGATCAAGTCGATGAACAAGCAGCTCAAGCGGGTGGACGCCAACCAGAGCAACTGGCCGACCGACACCCCGCGCCCCTCCCGCGCAGCCCGGGAGATGCCGAAGGACACCGAGGACACCCCCGGTACCTGACCGGCCCGCCGGCGGCGTAGGTCGCCGGAATCGGACCGGCAAGTCCGGATTCGACCCTCTCGTGCCCGGCACCGCCGGGCCGAGCCGGCCGGATGGCGGCCCCGCCCGCCGCATGCGATCGACCCCCGGGAGGGGCCTCCCGGGATTTCCGGAGCCGGCGCGCGAGGATGGCCCCATGCCGAATCGTCTCGCTGGGTCCACATCGCCGTACCTCCTCCAACACGTCGACAACCCGGTCGACTGGTGGCCGTGGGGTGAGGAGGCGTTTGCCGAGGCCCGCCGCCGTGATGTCCCGATCCTGCTCAGCGTCGGGTACAGCGCGTGCCACTGGTGCCACGTGATGGCCCACGAGTCCTTCGAGGACGAGGCCACCGCCGCGATCGTCAACGCGAACTTCGTCGCGATCAAGGTCGACCGCGAGGAACGCCCGGACGTGGACGCGGTCTACATGGAGGCCACGGTCGCGATGAACCACGGCCAGGGCGGCTGGCCGATGACCGTGTTCGCCACGCCCGACGGGGAGCCGTTCTACTGCGGCACCTACTACCCGAGCGAGGCCCGCCGCGGGATGCCCTCGTTCCGGCAGGTGATGTACGAGATCAACAAGGCCTGGGTCGACCGCAACGACGAGGTGCGCCGCACCGGCCTCCAGGTCGCCGCCTCCCTGGCCGCCCCGCGCGACCTGCACACCGGCGGCGAGACGCCGACCGCCGAGGATCTGGACGCGGCGCTGACCCTGCTCGCGCGCGAGTACGACGGCGTGCACGGCGGGTTCGGCGCCGCGCCCAAGTTCCCGCCGTCGATGGTGCTGGAGTTCCTGCTGCGCCACCACGCCCGGACCGAGTCCGAGGCGGCCCTGGAGATCGCCCAGGAGACCTGCGAGGCGATGGCCCGGGGCGGCATCTACGACCAACTCGGCGGCGGCTTCGCCCGCTACTCGGTGGATGCCGCGTGGGTGGTGCCGCACTTCGAGAAGATGCTCTACGACAACGCCCAGTTGATCCGGGTGTACACCCACCTGTGGCGGGCCACCGGAAGCGAGTTCGCCCGAAGGATCGCGCTGGAGACGGCCGACTTCGTGGTGCGCGAACTGCGCACCCCCGAGGGCGCGTTCGCCTCCGCGCTGGACGCGGACAGCCTGGACGCGCAGGGCCGCTCGGTCGAGGGCGCGTTCTACGCCTGGACCCGGGCGCAGTTGATCGAGGTGCTCGGCGAACAGGACGGCGCGTGGGCGGCCGACGTGTTCGCGGTGACCGAGGAGGGCACCTTCGAGCACGGCATGTCCGTCCTGCAACTGCTCGACGACCCCGAGGACATCGAGCGACTGACCGACGTACGGGCGAAGTTGCTGGCCGCGCGCGCGGAGCGGGCCCGGCCGGGCCGGGACGACAAGGTGGTGGCCGCCTGGAACGGGCTGGCCATCGCGGCGCTGGCCGAGGCCGGCACCCTGTTCTCCCGCCCCGACCTGCTGGAGGCCGCACTCGCGGCGGCCGACCTGCTGCTCGCGGTGCACCTGGGCGGCGACGAGGACGACGAACTCGGCGACCGGCTGGTGCGCACCTCGCGCGACGGCCGACCCGGGCCGAACGCGGGCGTCCTGGAGGACTACGCGGACGTGGCCGAGGGTTTCCTCGCGCTGTACGCGGTGACCTCGGACGATGCGTGGCTGACCTTCGCCGGCGTGCTCGTGGACGTGGTGCTGGGGCACTTCGTGGACGAGGACGGCGCGCTGTACGACACCGCGGACGACGCGGAGGAGCTGTTCCGTCGGCCGCAGGACCCCACCGACGGGGTCACCCCGTCCGGCTGGACCGGTGCCGCCGGCGCCCTGCTCGGCTACGCGGCGCACCTGGGCTCGGAGGACCACCGCGAGGCCGCCGGCCGCGCGCTCGGCCTGGTCCGGGTGCTGGCGGACCGGGCCCCGCGGCAGATCGGCTGGGGCCTGGCGGTCGCCGAGGCGTGGTTGGACGGGCCGCGCGAGATCGCCGTGGTCGGCCCGCGCGACGACGACGCGACCTGGGCGCTCTACCTGACCGCGCTGATGTCCACCGCCCCCGGCGCGGTGGTCGCGATGGGCGACCCGGCCGAGGAGTCGCCGGTGCCGCTGCTGCGCGACCGACCGCTGGTGGGCGGCCGACCGGCGGCGTACGTGTGTCGGCACTTCACGTGCGACGCGCCGGTGACCGATCCGGAGCACCTGGCCGCACAGGTCCTGGCCAAGGCGGTGGCCCGAGCCTGAGCCCGGCGTCCCGACGCCCCGGCGCTCCCGCGCCGCGACCCCCCGCGCCCGATCCGGGGTCACGGGTTGTCGCGCAGCCCCTTTTCCAGCACCATCAGGGCCTGGTCGACCAGTTCGACCAGGTCCCCGGTGCAGCCGTGCCGGGTCCAGTGGAAGACCGCCTCGGAGATCGCCGCGTTGATCGAGGCGGCGGCGACCCGCAATTCGAGGTCGTCCGGCGAGCGTCCCGTTCGCTCGGCGAACGTTTCGGAGATCAGGGTCCAGCTCTGCATCTGCTGCTCGTGGGTGCGCCGGCGCAACGCCGGGACGTTGTGCACCAGCGTCATCCGGGTGACCATCTCTTCACGCTCCTCGCGAAGGATCTCGCGCAGGGCGTCCAACACACCGGTGCGCACCACCCGGATCATGCTCGCGTCCTTGGGCGCGGCCCGCAGGATCCGTACCAGGAGGGGGTCGTACTCGTCGGTGAGTACGAGGTCCTCCTTGGTCGGGAAGTAGCGGAAGAACGTGCTGGGCGAGATCTCCGCGGCCTCGGCGATCCGGTCGACGGTGGTCGCGTCGTAGCCGTGCTCGCGAAAGAGCCGATAGGCCTCCCGGCGGATCGCCTGGCGGGTCTTGATCTTCTTGCGCTCGCGCAGCCCCACGGGCGAGCCGGGCAGGTCAGGGATGGAGGGCTCCTTCGCGGTCATGCCCCGATTCTCCCGGTCCGGCGGGGGCCGGCGCAGGCCGAGGGTCGGCGGCGGTGCGGCGGGGCAGGAAGGCGGCCACCGCGACGGCGACGGCCAACGACGCGACGCCGCAGATCAGCAGGCTCAGGTCCATACCGTGCACGAACGCGTCCCGGGCCGAGTCGAGCAGCGCCGGGTCGCCGCTGCGGCCCGCCGCCTCGACCGCGCCGCCGATCGAGTCGCGTGCGGTGTCGGCGACCTCGTCCGGGCGCCCGCTGGTGTCGATCCGGTCCAGGTACGCGGATGCGAGCACGCTGCCCAGGATCGCCACCCCCAGCGCGCCCGCCACCTGACGCAGGGTCTGCACCAGGGCCGACCCCATCCCGGCGCGCTCCGGCGCCAGGTTGGCCATCACCGCGTCCATCGCGGGCACCATCGAGAGTCCCAGCCCCAGGCCGCTCACGGCCAGCCAGGCGGCCGTCCACGCGTACCCGTCGTGCACCGATCCGCTCGCCCCCGTCAACAGCCCGCCGCCGAGCACGAACAGGCCGGTCGGGATGACCACCTTGTAGCCCAGCCGGGGCACGAGCTTGTCGCTGGCCAGGGCGGTCACGAACAACCCGCCGAGCAACGGCAGCAGCCGCAGACCGGTCCCGAGTGCGTTGTGTCCGTCCACGCCCTGGAACCGCTGCGGGACCACGAACAGGACGCCCGCCATGGCGAAGGACGGCACCAGGGCGGCGACCGTGCCCCACAGGAAGTTGCGGTCGCGGAACAGCCCGAAGTCGATCATCGGGTTCCGGGCCCTGCTCTCGCGCACCGCCACGCTCGCGATGAGCAGTGCCGCGGCGCCGAACAGGGCGAGCACGCGCGCGTCGGCCCAGCCCCATTCGGGCGCCTCGATCAGCGCGAAGATCAGCGTGGTCAGCCCCGCGACGACCAGGACGGTGACCGCGACGTCCACCCTGGGGGCGTCGGCCGAGCGCGACACCGGGAGCAGGAACCCGCACACGAGCAGGGCCAGCCCGACCATCGGGATGTTGATCAGGAACACCGAACCCCACCAGAAGTGCTCCAGCAGCAGCCCGCCCAGGATCGGCCCGAGCGGGATGCCCAGAGCCGTGCTCGCGGCCCAGACCGAGATCGCCTTGCCGCGCTCGGCGGCCGGGAAGAGCGAGGGCAGGATGGACAACGACAGCGGCATGATGAACGCCCCGCCGACGCCCATCAGCGCGCGCGCCGCGATCACCCCCTCGACCGAGCCGACCAGCGCGCCGACCACCGAGCCGACGCCGAATATCGCGAGCCCCACCAGCAGGAAGAGCCGCCGGCCGTAGCGGTCGCCGATCAGTCCGGCCGGGAGCATCAGCGCCGCGAACACCACGATGTACGAGTCGGCGATCCACTGGAGGTCGCCCGTGCTCGCGCCGAGCTGTGCGCTCATCGTCGGCATCGCCACGTTGATGATCGTGGTGTCCAGGCCGACCACCAGGAGTCCGACCACCAGCGCGCCCAGCGCCCACCACCGCCTCGGGTCGAGTGGGCCGTCCGCCTCGTTCACCCGGTTCGGCTCCTGCTTCGTTGCATCCACGACAGTCCCCATCTATTGGTTGCCTCTGCCTTGTGACAGTAGCTCTCAAAATCGGCCGACTGTCAAAATCTTCGGCAAAGAGCAGCCCAAGCTCGGGGGAAAACCCGGAAAAGCCCGAAGGCCCGCAACTCCGAATGGAGCGGCGGGCCTTCGGGCCGATGAGCGAGGGGGAGATCAGTCCACGGCCACCAGGGCGACGGCGATGAAGTGGCTCGCGAACGCGAGCAGAGTGAAGGCGTGGAAGACCTCGTGGAAGCCGAACCACTGCGGCGAGGGGTTGGGCCGCTTGATCCCGTAGACCACCGCGCCGAGGCTGTAGAGCACGCCGCCGACGATCACCAGGACCACCACCGCGACGCCGCCCTCGCGCATGAACTCGGGCAGGTAGAACACCGCGGCCCAGCCCAGCGCGACATAGATCGGGGTGTAGAGCCAGCGCGGTGCGCCGATCCAGAAGACCCGGAAACCGATCCCGGCGAGTGCCCCGATCCACACCACCCACAGCAGGATTTGATCGCTTTTGCCCAACAATAGGATGGTCAGCGGGGTGTAGGTGCCCGCGATGATCAGGAAGATGTTGGCGTGATCCAGCCTGCGCAACACCGCCTCACCGCGCGGTCCCCAGTTGCCTCGGTGGTAGACCCCGGACGTGCCGAAGAGCATCGCCGCGGTGACCGCGAACACGCTGCACGCGATGCGGGATTTGGTATCCGCGGCCAGGGCGACCAGGACGATGCCGGAGGCCACGGCGAGGGGAAATGTCCCCGCGTGGATCCATCCGCGCAGCTTGGGTTTGATGGGCGTCAAGGGCGCCGTCAAGGCGTGCGCGTCCACACTCATGTCGCCGAGTGTACTTACGCCTACGTAGGTTACTGACAGGTACGAAGTGAGACGCATCACGGGAGATCTTGTCCCGGAGGGGCGCGAAACCGCACGTCTTTGGGGTTTTCGGTCCGGTACGGGGCACAACTTCCAGGTGGGGCCCTGTCCCGGGCGGTTCCAAGCCCGGCCGACCGGATAAAATCCCCGCAACCCTCAACCCCGACGCCGGGGACTCGCCGTCCCAGGCGCGAAATGGAGCGATCGTGGCCAACGAGGTCCCGACGAAACACAGGCAGCTGCTCGACTGGGTGAGCGAGATCGCCCGGCTGACTCAGCCCGACCGGATCGAATGGTGTGACGGTTCGGACGAGGAGTACCAGCGCCTCGCCGACCTCCTCGTCGACAAGGGCACCTTCCGCAAGCTCGACGAGAACAAGCGCCCCAACAGCTACTACGCGACCTCCGACCCTCGGGATGTCGCGCGCGTCGAGGACCGGACCTTCATCTGCTCCGAGAAGGAGGAGGACGCGGGTCCGACCAACAACTGGATAGCCCCGGCCGAGATGCGCACCAAGCTCGGCGGCCTGTTCGCCGGCTCGATGCGTGGCCGCACGATGTATGTGGTGCCGTTCTGCATGGGGCCGATCGGCTCGTCGCTGGCCGCCTACGGGGTCGAGATCACCGACTCCGCCTACGTCGCGGTCTCGATGCGCACGATGACCCGAATGGGCCAAGCGGTGCTGGACTTCCTGGGCACCGACGGCGAGTTCGTCAAGGCCGTGCACACCGTCGGGGCCCCGCTCGCCGAGGGCGAGGCGGACGTGCCGTGGCCGTGCAACAGCGAGAAGTACATCACGCACTTCCCCGAGGACCGGGAGATCTGGTCCTACGGTTCGGGCTACGGCGGCAACGCCCTGCTCGGCAAGAAGTGCTACGCGCTCCGGATCGCGTCGGTCATGGCGCGCGACGAGGGCTGGATGGCCGAGCACATGCTGATCCTGAAGCTCACGCCTCCCTCGGGCGCCGAGCCGAAGTTCATCGCCGCCGCCTTCCCCTCCGCGTGTGGCAAGACCAACCTCGCGATGCTCCAGCCGACCATTCCGGGCTGGAAGGTGGAGACCGTCGGCGACGACATCGCGTGGATGCGGTTCGGCGAGGACGGCCGGCTGTACGCGATCAACCCCGAGGCGGGCTTCTTCGGTGTCGCGCCGGGCACCGGTGAGCACACCAACGCCAACGCGATGAAGACCATGTGGGGCAACTCGGTCTTCACCAACGTCGCGCTCACCGACGACAACGACGTCTGGTGGGAGGGCATGACGGAGGACAAGCCCGCGCACCTGATCGACTGGAAGGGCAACGACTGGACTCCCGAGTCGGAGACCCCCGCCGCCCACCCCAACGCGCGCTTCACCGTCCCGGCCGCACAGTGCCCGACGATCGCGCCCGAGTGGGAGGACCCGAAGGGTGTGCCGATCTCGGCCATCCTCTTCGGTGGTCGGCGGGCCAGTGCGGTGCCGCTGGTGACCGAGTCCTTCGACTGGCAGCACGGTGTCTTCCTGGGCGCGAACGTCGCCTCGGAGAAGACCGCCGCCGCCGAGGGCACGGTCGGCGAGCTGCGTCGCGACCCGTTCGCCATGCTGCCGTTCTGCGGTTACAACATGGGCGACTACATGGCGCACTGGCTGGACATCGGCCAGGCCACCTCGGCGGACAAGCTGCCGAAGATCTACTACGTGAACTGGTTCCGCAAGGACGCGGACGGCAAGTTCGTCTGGCCGGGCTTCGGCGAGAACAGCCGGGTGCTCAAGTGGATCGTCGAGCGCCTGGAAGGGCTCGCCGACGGGGTGGACTCCCCGATCGGCGTACTGCCGACGCGTGAATCCCTGGACCTCAAGGGCCTGGACCTCACCGACGCGGAGCTGGACCTGCTCCTGACCGTGGACCGGGAGATCTGGAAGCAGGAGGCCGCGCTGGTCCCCGAGCACCTGGAGAAGTTCGGTTCGCACACCCCGCAGGGCCTGTGGGACGAGTACAACAAGCTGGTCTCGCGACTCGACGGCTGAAGCTGACTCGACGTCAAAATACCGGTACGCTCCGGGCCCGGCGGGATCCCTCCCGCCGGGCCCTCGGCGTTCGGAAAGCCATCCTCGGACGAGCGCGCGACACGCCGTCCGCGAGCCGACCTTCACCGCATCTTCACGCCCGCCCTCCGCCACGTGACGTCGAGCGGGTGTCGGACGGGAGTAGGGTTTTCGGCGCGGGTGATCACGGACGGAGGAGCAGGTGGACATGGGCCTGCGGGACCTCGCATACGGCGCATACGGCAAGCGCATCGAGGCGTCGCTCGACCGTACGGTGATACCGCGTCACGTCGGCGTCATCCTGGACGGCAACCGCCGCTGGGCGAAGGCGTACGGCGAACAGGTCGCCGAGGGCCACCGCAAGGGTGCCGACAAGATCCACGAGCTGCTCACCTGGTGTGAAGAGGTCGGTGTCGAGGTGGTCACGCTGTGGCTGCTGTCCACCGACAACCTCAATCGGCCACCGGAAGAACTGGCCGATCTGATGGTGATCATCGAGAATGCGGTCACCGACCTGGCCGCCGCGCGCCGCTGGCGGGTGCACCCGGTCGGCGCACTGGACCTGCTGCCCGAACACACCCGCGAGGTGCTCAAGCGCTCCGAGACCGAGACTGCGGACCTGACCGGCGTGTTCGTCAACGTCGCGGTCGGCTACGGCGGCCGGCACGAGATCGCCGACGCGGTCCGCTCGCTGCTCGTGGAGCATGCCGGCAAGGGCACCTCGATCGAGGAACTGGCCGAGGTGCTGGACGTCGAGCACATCGCCGAGCACCTGTACACCCGCGGCCAGCCCGACCCGGACCTGGTCATCCGAACGTCGGGTGAACAGCGGCTGTCCGGTTTCCTGTTGTGGCAGAGCGCACATTCGGAGTTCTACTTCTGCGAGGCCTTCTGGCCGGACTTCCGCAAGGTCGATTTTCTCCGGGCCCTGCGCGACTACTCCGCCCGACACCGCCGCTACGGGGCCTGACGCCTCGTCACCGCTCCTGCTCACGGCGGGGTTTCCATCGGCATGTGATCATCCGTTTTGTGTTGACCGTGCCCCGGACGGGAATAACCCCGTCGGGCCGGCGCACATCCATGTGGGCCGGTGCGATATGTGGGTGACACCCCGTCACCTGCCCGGGAGGCCCTTCCGTGCACTACATGCTCCACAGTTCACGGCGACAGGAGGGCCGGGCACCCGGCCTTCGGGCCGGGGCCCGGACTCCGAGCGATCAGGGCGCACGGTGCGCGTGCCCTGAGAGGGGGCGAGGCACTCCGTGGCCACGATCCAACGCCGTGCTCCGCAGCACCGGACGTATGTCCTCGACACCAGCGTGCTCCTTGCCGATCCGTCGGCGCTCTTGAAGTTCGACGAGCACGAGGTGGTTCTGCCCGTCGTCGTGATCACCGAGTTGGAGGCCAAACGGCACCACCCGGAACTGGGCTACTTCGCCCGACACGCGCTGCGGATGCTGGACGAACTTCGCACGCAGTACGGGCGGCTGGACGCCCCGGTGCCGATCGGGGACTCCGGCGGCACCCTGCGGGTGGAGCTCAATCACATCGACGCGACCGTGCTCCCGCCCGGATTCCGGCTGGGGGACAACGACTCGCGGATCCTGGCGGTGGCCAGGCACCTCATGGCCGAGGGACACGATGTGACGCTGGTGTCCAAGGACGTGCCGATGCGGGTCAAGGCCTCCGCGGTGGGGCTGAGCGCGGAGGAGTACCGCGCCGAACTGGTGAACACCTCGGGCTGGACCGGGATGGCCGAACTCACCGTCGACTCGGCGGACATCGACGCCCTGTTCGAGCACGATCGCACCCACATCGAGCAGGCCGCCGACCTGCCCTGTCACACCGGACTGGTGCTGGTCTCCGAGCGCGGCAAGGCGCTCGGTCGGGTCACCGCGGACAAGCAGGTCCGGCTGGTGCGCGGCGACCGGGACGTGTTCGGCCTGCACGGGCGCAGTGCCGAGCAGCGGATAGCGCTGGATCTGCTGCTCGACCCGGACATCGGCATCGTGTCGATGGGCGGCCGGGCGGGCACCGGCAAGTCGGCGCTGGCGATGTGCGCCGGTCTGGAGGCGGTGTTGGAGCGCAACCAGCACCGCAAGGTGATGGTCTTCCGTCCTCTCTACGCGGTCGGCGGTCAGGAGCTCGGCTACCTGCCCGGCACCGAGAACGAGAAGATGAGCCCCTGGGCCCAGGCGGTCTTCGACACGCTGTCGGCGGTCACCACGTCCGACGTGATCGAGGAGGTCGTCGCGCGCGGGATGTTGGAGGTCCTGCCGCTCACCCACATTCGCGGCCGGTCGTTGCACGACGCGTTCGTGATCGTGGACGAGGCACAGTCGCTGGAGCGCAATGTGCTGCTGACCGTGCTGTCGCGGATCGGCAGCAACTCGCGGGTGGTGCTCACCCACGATGTCGCGCAGCGGGACAACCTGCGCGTCGGTCGACACGACGGCGTGGTCGCGGTGGTGGAAAAGCTCAAGGGGCATCCGCTGTTCGCGCACGTGACGCTCACCCGGTCCGAACGGTCGCCGATCGCGGCCCTGGTGACCGAGATGTTGGAGGACCTGCCGGGCTGACGGATGCCCGGTGAGGGGCCCACGGGAAATCGATCGACCCGGCCCCGCCGGCGAACGCCTCGACTGCTTCGAGACGTTCCCGGCGGGGCCTTCCCGTGGGCGCTTGCGTGTCCCGGCGCGTGCGGGTTTCCGCTTCGCGCCTCCGGGCCCGCACGCCGGCGCCACCGCGCCTCCCCGCCCCGGTGCTCGCGCCCCCGTGCCCCGTGTCTTCGCGCCCGCGGGTTTCCGCGCCGGTGGCGCCCCGCGCACGTGTCCGCATATTCCGGGTGGAAACGGGCTGAGGCCGAAAGGAAAAGGCTTCGCGTTTCCGGGAGTTGTGATGTTCGCCACGCCTTCGAAAATTGCTTCCGAATGTTTGGCTGAGGCAGGCTGCTGGACTTGTAAGACCCTCGCGTACAGCGCTGCCCGACAACTCGACACTTGACCTGCTGTACGCCGCCCACACACGCACCGAGGAATCAGTTCGGTGCGCGGGCCGAAATGCTCCCTCGGGGAGCATGGGGAGACCGGGGGTGGGACTCGTACGCCGCTTCGACCGCGGTGCGCGCCTGTCGGAAGGAACGTGTGTGAGCCGGATCTCGGTTCGGGGGATAGCCGTGGCATCCGCCACCGCTGTCACGGCCGTTGGCGCCGTCGTCGGATTCAGTGGAACGGGCGTTTCCGCGTCCGCCGACGCCCAGACGGTAGACGAAGCGAGCACCACGAAGCTTCTCGAGGTTCCTGCCGCCCCCCAGGCGCAGCAACTGAGCACCGGGATCACCCAGCAGGCAGACGCGCAGACCGCCGCCTACGACGAGGCGCAGCGTGTGCAGGCCGAAGAGGCCGCCCGGGTCAAGGCCGAGCGCGACGCGGCCGAGAAGGCCGCCGCGGAGAAGGCCGCGGCCGACAAGGCCGCAGCGGACAAGGCCGCCGAGGAGAAGGCGGCCGCCGACCGCAAGGCCGCCCAGGAACGTGCGGCGCGCTCCGACAACCGCGGCGCCGTGGAGAAGGTGTCGGCGTCCGCCGCCGACGCCCAGGCGATCGCCAAGTCGATGATGAGCTCGACCCAGTACACGTGCTTCAGCAACATCGTCGAGCGGGAGAGCGGCTGGCGGGTCAACGCCACCAACGCCTCCTCCGGCGCGTACGGTCTGGTACAGGCGCTGCCCGCGAGCAAGATGGCCTCGGCCGGCGCGGACTGGCGGACCAACCCCGCGACCCAGATCAAGTGGGGCCTGAGCTACAT
This sequence comes from Embleya sp. NPDC050493, assembly GCF_044458105.1. Classification (NCBI taxonomy): domain Bacteria; kingdom Bacillati; phylum Actinomycetota; class Actinomycetes; order Kitasatosporales; family Streptomycetaceae; genus Embleya; species Embleya sp. NPDC050493. Next base: position 117,661 of record NZ_JBITHP010000026.1, on the reverse strand, counting down.
GAACGAGCGCTACGGCAGCCCGTGCCAGGCGTGGACGTTCTGGCAGAGCCACCACTGGTACTGAGTCGACCGCGAGTCACGTGACTCGCCCTCGAACCTGATCGAGCCCCGTACGCCGAACGGCGTACGGGGCTCGATCGTGTTCGCTGCCTTCGTGTTCGGCGCTTTCTTTCCGGTCAGATCCGCTCGATGATCGTGCCGGACGCGTTGGCGCCGCCCGCGCACATCGTCACGAGAGCGAACTGCTTGTCGGTGCGCTCCAGTTCGTAGAGCGCGGTGGTCAGCAGCCGGCCGCCGGTGGAGCCGACCGGGTGGCCGAGGGCGATCGCGCCGCCGTTGACGTTGACCCGGTCCAGGTCGGCCTTCTGCACCTGGGCCCAGGAGAGCACGACGGACGCGAACGCCTCGTTGACCTCGAACAGGTCGATGTCGGACATCGACATCCCGGAGCGGGCGAACAGCCGCTCGGTCGCGTCGTTCGGGCCGTCCAGGTGGTAGTGCGGGTCGGCGCCGACCATCGCCTGCGCGACGATCCGCGCGCGCGGACGCAGGCCGAGCGCACGCGCCTTGTCCTCGTCCATGATCAGCAGTGCCGCGGCACCGTCGGAGATCTGCGACGAGTTGCCGGCGGTGTGGATGCCGTCGGGCAGGACCGGCTTGAGCCGGGTCAGGCTCTCGATCGTGGTGTCGCGCAGGCCCTGGTCGCGGTCGACCAGCACGGTCTCGCCGGTGGGCTTGCCCTCGGCGTCCAGTACGGGGGCCTCGACCGGCACCACCTGCGAGGTGAACCGGCCCTCGTCCCACGCGCGTTTGGCGTTGGCCTGCGAGCGCACACCCAGGGCGTCCACGTCGGCGCGGGTGATGCCGCGGTTGCGGGCGATCCGCTCCGCGGCGGTGAACTGGTCGGGCAGGTCGATCGCCCAGTCCTCCGGCTTGGACTTCTGGCCGGGCTTGGCGGTGTGCCCGAGCGGGTTGCGGCTCATCGACTCGATGCCGCATGCAACTCCCGCATCGATGGCCCCGGTCGCGATCAGTCCGGCGATCAGGTGCACCGACTGCTGGGCGGAGCCGCACTGGCAGTCGATCGTGGTGCCGCCGGTGCGATGCGGCAGGCCGGCGTACAACCACGCGTGCTTGACGATGTCGCCGGACTGCTCGCCGGCCTGGGTGACACAGCCGCCGATCACCTGGTCCACCAGTTCGGGGTCGATCCCGGCCCGCTCGATCAGCCCGCGCTGGACGGCCGACAACAACTGCACCGGGTGCAGGCCGGCGAGCCGGCCGTTGCGCTTGCCGATGGGGGTGCGCACGGCTTCGACGATGACGGGGTTGCCCATGGGGTCGCTCCTAGCGAGTCCTGAGTGGCCGGTCCTCGGGGCCGGGCCACGGATGGCGACGCATTGATCCAGCCTGATCTCACCCTGCCCCAGGTGTATGACTAAGTCAAGGATATGATGTCATGGGGTCGAACCCGTCTCGTCCCGGTCCGGGGCGTCCCGGGTCCTGCTGCGGTCGTCGCCTCGGGTCGTAGCGCGTGTGCCGGCTTGGATTCCGCCGGCGCCCCGGGGTCCGGGTGCCGTTTCGGTCGGCACCTCGCCTCGTGTCCCGTGTGCTCCGCGGTCGTGCGCATCCATGGGCGCTCCGCGCTCGTTCGCACTACGACCCGGGTCCGCTCGCGGATGGTTCGGGTGGGGTTGGTGGGACCGGTAGGGACTACCGGAACGTGAGATTCCGCATGGGATTCCCAGGCGTACTACGCTTGGCACGTGTTGAGCGATCGAGCGGGTGCGGAGCGTCACATCAGGCCGCGAGCGGATCGACGCGCGGAGATCATCAGACACGCCTGTGCGCTGTTCGCCAAGCGGGGCTACGGCGCCACGACGGTCCGTCAGATCGCCGAATCCGCGGACATGCTCTCGGGCAGCCTGTACCACCACTTCCCGTCCAAGGAAGCGATGTTGCTCGAAGTACTCGACACCTTCTTCGCGGACATCATGAGTCGGCAGCGGGCCACGGTCGAGCGCGGCGAGGAGCCGATCGCCACACTGCGCGGCCTGTTGCGGGACAGCCTCGAAGTGATCGGCAACAGCCCCGACGCGGCGGTCGTGGTGGTCGGCGAATCGCGTCGGCTCTCCCGCACCGAGGGCTTCGTCTGGTTGTCCGACCGCACCGCCGAGGCGTCCACCCTGTGGGGGCGGGTGCTGCGCCGGGGGATCGAGGACGGCAGCCTGCGCCGCGACCTGCACCCCGTGTTGTTGTCGCTGATGTTGCAGTCGGCGGTGTGGGGGATGGCCCAGTGGTATCGACCGAGCGGCCGCTACGACCCGGACGCGGCCGCGGGACGCCTGGTGGACGTGTTCGTGCGCGGCATCGTGCGGCCCGGGCGCTACGCCTCGCAGCGGATCTGCAACCTGCTCGGGCCCGCCCGCTATGCCATGCCCACCCTGCGAAGGGTCGGCCCGGTCGAGGACGCCAGGGTCGAGGCGGAGCGGCGGATGGCCCGGGTGCCCCGCCAGGCCGACGCGCGCACCCGGATTCGGATCGCCTCCAACCTGCTCTTCGAGCAGGACGGGTACGCGGGCACCACGGTGCGTCGGATCGCCGACCTGGCCGGTGTGCCGGTCGGCAGCCTTGCCCATCACATCGGTTCCAAGGAGCAGTTGCTCGCCGAACTGCTCGGCGAGTTCCTCGGCGACCTGCGCACCGCGTTCGACAAGGACGCCGCCGCGCAACCGACGCCGGTGGAGCGACTGGCCGGTTTGATCGGGCGGACCGTGGAGGCGCACGCCTACCACGGGGTGTCCACGGTCCTGGCGATAAACGAGGTGCGTGGCGACGAACTCCCGGCGAGCCGGCTGGCCGCGCAGCGTGCCAAGGTCTCCGACACCTGGACCCGGGCGCTGGCCGGCGGCATCCGCTCCGGCGACTTCCACCCGGACCTGGACCCGGTGTTCACCCAGCGGGTGTTGCGCACGGCGATCTCGACGGGGAGTCGGATATATCGCGGGATGGGCGTGCGGGACGCGGTGGGGCTGTACCGGGAGGTCGCGCTGGTCGGGATGAGGGCGGCGCGGTGAGCCCGCGGCACGGCGCGTCGGCGTTCGGCCGCCGGTCGGGGTCGGTTCGGCTGCGTCGGGTGACCCGGTTGTACGGCCTGACTCGACTGTGGTGGGCGACGTGTGCGTTGTGGGTGACTCGCTCGCGGTGGGCGATCCGCTCCCGCCCGGTGGTTCGCGCGCGCGGGCGACGGTGATTGGTCGCGGTCGCGGTTGCCGGCTTCGGGTACGGCGGTTGCGGTGGTGGTGGTCGGTTCGACGAACGCACGAGAGCCCGTCCCCGGGAGTGGGGACGGGCTCTCGTGCGTTGTCGCGGGGTGAAGCGGGGTGTCGCGGGGAGTGCGCCGGTGGGCGATCAGGGCGTGCTCAGCCCTGGTCGGTCTCCAGCGTCACGCCGACCGCGTGGATCACGGCGGCGATCTTGATCGCCTCCTGGATCGTCTCGCGCGACACGCCCTCCTTGCGCAGGACCTGCTCGTGCGACTCCAGGCACCGGCCGCAACCGTTGATCGCCGAGACCGCCAGCGACCACAGCTCGAAGTCGGCCTTCGGGGCACCCGGGTTGGCCATCACGTTCATCCGCAGCCCGGCCCGGAGGTTGCTGTATTCCGGGTCGCCGATGAGGTGCATCGAGCGGTAGTAGACGTTGTTCATCGCCATGATCGCGGCAGCGGCCTTGGCGGCGGTGAACGCCTCGTCGGACAGCCGGCTCTTGGCCTCCGGCTCGAGTTCGGCGAGCACCTTGGGGCTACGCGTGGCGATCGCGCAGGCGAGCACCGTGCCCCAGAGCGTTTGTTCGGCGAGCTTCGAGTTGCCCACGACCGAGCCCAGGTTGAGCTTGAGGTCCTTGGCGTACTCGGGCAGTGCGGCCTTCAGGACGTCGAGACCCATGGATCAGGCGTCCATCAGCTTGGCGGCGTCGAGGGTCTCGCCGCCCTTCTGCCAGTTGCACGGGCACAGTTCGTCGGTCTGCAGCGCGTCGAGGACCCGCAGGACCTCGTCGGGGTTGCGGCCCACCGAGCCGGCGGTGACCATGACGAACTGGATCTCGTTGTTCGGGTCGATGATGAAGACCGCGCGGTCCGCGACACCGTCGGCGTTGAGCACGCCGGCGGCCGAGGACAGCTCGCGCTTGAGGTCGGACAACATCGGGAAGGGCAGGTCGGTCAGGTCCGGGTGGTCCTTGCGCCAGGCCAGGTGCACGAACTCGGAGTCCACGGATACGCCGAGCAGCTGCGCGTCACGGTCCTGGAAGTCCTCGTTGAGCCGACCGAAGGCGGCGATCTCGGTCGGACAGACGAAGGTGAAGTCCTTCGGCCAGAAGAACACGACGCGCCACTTGCCGTCGTAGGACTTGTTGGTGATCTGCTCGAAGGCCTTGTCCGCCTCCAGCGACACAACGCCGGTGAGGTCGTACTCGGGGAACTGGTTACCGACAGTAAGCACTGGGTCTCCTCCGCGAAGGGGCCGGGAAGGCAGGTTCACCATCCCGGTCGGACGTACGTTGATCACGATGCCACAGCGGAATTGATAGATGAAATAAGCAACGGCTCAACCATTGATCGTGATCACCTATCAGTGGGCGAGGGCGGAATGTGCCCAGCTCAGCGCCACGCTCACCGGTTCGATCGCGCGATGTGTGGCGAACGACAGGCGGACGAGGAGCCTACGCGCCGTTGCGTCGAACACCGAATCGGGACATTGGGATGATCTTGCGATCGGGCCTGCCCGGCGGCGATCGAGGTGGCGTGCGGGGTGTGGTGGAGCCGAGTGGGTGACGACGGCAGTTACGGCTCGTGATCGATGCCGGTTCGAGGCCCGGCCCGGGCGGTTTCGGCTCGGTCCGGCCCGTGCTCGGAGTGATCGGCGACGCGGTTACTCCGCCGGTTCCGGGTCCGCCTGTGCCTGTCGCCGTGTCTGTGTCTGCACCTGTGTTTGCGTCTCCGGGTCCGGGCCGAAGGGTGGGTTGTCCCACTCGGCGACCGGCCCGGTCGGTAGGTCGCGTTCGAGGTCGGCCAGGAGGGCGAACCAGGCGGGTCCGGTGGGTGGTTGCACGATGGCGAGGGTGCCGTCGGAGACGGCCCACAGCTCCATGATGCCTCCCGGCGGGCGGCGGCCCGTGTTGTCGTTGCCGACGTAGCGGACGCGGCGGTAGAGGCCCGGGGGTGGGAGCCGGACGATGGCGAGCATGGGCAGGCGGCAGGTGAACTCGACGCCGTTCATGGCGCGTAGGTAGGCGCTGCGACCGTTGACGGCCGTGAGGGTGCCCTCGCGTCCGGTGTGGCCGTCGCGGCACCAGGCGTCCCGGTAGCGCTCGACGAACGCGGCGGCCTTGTTGATCTCCGCACCGGTCGACCAACCCGCCACCCGCTGGGTCGAGTTCATGGTCAGAGGGGCCGTTGCGGGACGATCGGCACGGACCGTACGCACCAGCGCGGTCGACGTGCCGGCAGCCGTCCAGACAGCCGGCGCGCCGGCCGACTCACCCTCGCCCCGGCCCACGTCCGGAATCGGCAACCGCAACCGCCCATCCGGCACCCGTTCGAGCCCGGAAGCTCCCCTGGTGTTGTGGTGAAGACCTTCGGCTTCATCTGTCATCGTTGACCTGTGTCCTTTCTGTCGGGGCGCGAGGGGGTGGGGGCACTGTCCAGGTAGCCCCCACCCCCTACACCGCCCGTCCCCGTGCCGTGGCGCGGGAGCGGTATGGGACCTCGGTCGGCCCGCGCGGGAAGTCCTACGCGCCACCGAGGCAACTCTCGGCGGCCATTCGCCTTGGCAACGGCTATGGGCCAGTGGCGTGTTCGCGGTGGCCGCCCGGGATCGCGACGGCGAACCAGACGTCTTTGCCGGCCGCGTGCACCACGTGGCCGCCGGCCAGGGAGAGCGCCGCCACGAGCATCAGCCCGCGCCCACCCTCGTCATCCGGCCCGGGCTCGACGTCGCGTACCGGCGGTGCGGTGCACCTGTCGCCGACGGCCACCAACAGCCGATCGCCGCCTGGAAGTCGCCACACCTGCACCCGAGTTGCCCCGCCACCGTGCCGAAGCGCATTCCCGTGCAACTCGGCGAGGCACACCCGGAGATCGAACGCGGCGTCCTCATCGCCCCCGACGATCCCCACGACATCGTCCACCAGCCCCCGAAGCGCCTCGGCATCGATCCGCGCGGGCAGGCTCGCGATCAACTCGGCACCTGCCCAAGGCTGGGCGCCTTGGTTGGGGAAGGTTTCGGGAGGTGATGAGGCCATACGTCACTCCAAGTGGCAGGAGGTACAGCCGACTCCGCGCACGAGGTGGTATGTCCCGTCATGCGTAGGTGGCTGCTGTTCGGGACGATAGATGGCGCGCACCAGTGCGCGCCACTGGATCTCTCAAAGATCACTCGATGGTTGCGAGCGATGGGGAAAGGCCGCGCCGAGGGGCATGCCGTGGGGGAGAATGCCGGCGCAGACTAGGACCCGAAGGGGGTGACGCCATGGCCGTCCAGCCGAGCCATGCGCGGCGGCGGCTCGGCGTCGAGTTGCGTCGGCTGCGTACCGAAGCCGCCTTGACGGTGGATCAAGTCGTCCAGGGGCTCGAATGGAGTCGGACCAAACTGATCCGCATCGAGTCCGCGAAGGTCTCGTTGACCCGGCACGACCTGCTGAGGCTGTGCCGCCTCTACGACGCAGACCAGGACGAAGTCCGGCGCGTCGAGGGATGGTTGGACGAGACGAACAGCTTCCGCTGGTGGCAGGCGTACAACCACGTGATCACGCCCACGCTCGAAGAGTTCATCGCGCTGGAATCCCAGGCGGTCAGGATCCACACCGCCAACATCGGAGTGTTTCCCGGGCTGCTCCAGGCGCCCGGCTACGCCCGCGCGGTCTTTGCTTCCGGGCCGCATGTGCCGGACCCCGATGTCGCCGACGCACTTGTCGAACTTCGTGTCCGGCGTCAGAAGATCCTTGACGACGAAGACGTCGAGATCGTGGCCACCATCAGCGCCGCACTGCTCTATGCGGAGACCGGCGGCCGGGAAGTACTGCGTGAGCAACTGTGGCACGTTGCGGCAGTCATGGAACGGCCGAACGTCGAGGTTCGAGTGATCCCCTTCAGCGCCCAGCGGGTGATTCTCACCGGTGGCATCGTCCTGTTCGACTTTCCGGAAGGGATCGATCCGAGCGTTGTCTATACCGAGTACGAAGCCGGCATGGACGCAAAGGATTCGGTAATCGACGTGCGTCGGTTCCGGCGCCTGTTGAATCACCTGCACGACAGCGCACTGTCTCCCGAGGACACCGGAAAGTGCATCGCTACGAGGTTGGAAGAGTTGTGAACCCTCAGCAGATACCCCCGACTTGGCGCACGTCTACGTACTCCGGAAGCTCGGCAAGCAGCGAGTGCGTCGAGGTGGCGCCGTTGGCCGACACAGCCACGGGAGTCCGCGACACCAAGAGCCGCGAGAGTGGCCATATAGCGATAGCTGTCACTTCCTGGACAGCCTTCCTGGAGGCGACGAAGTAGTCCGGTTCCATACGGCGAAGGTCACGCAACGCTCGTAGAGGATGCAGGCACGGTCGGGAGCCAGTGGCGGAAGTCGAGCTACAGCGGCGGAGGGCAGACCTCCCTCCCGGCCGTCGAAGCTCACCATGAAGAGCGAAGCGAGCAGGTACGGCGTGGCTCGTGCACGCCGACGGTTCATGGGCGCGTGCCTCGGCGACGTGGATCGAGGCGCCCACGGTCCATCAGAGCGGCCCGCGCCGTTTGTGGACCGCACTGGACGCGTCCGACACCGCCTGAATGCCGAAGGCGGCCTACCGATCCACGGCAGCCGTGTGCACATCAACCCCGACGGCGTCTGCCACTTCCCGCGCGGCAAGCGGTCCGCCGCCTACGACTGACGCACACGGCAACCCCATGGGCTCAGGACACGATGTCCTTGCGGCCGAAGTGGCGGAAGGCCAGGGCCAGGAAGACGACCGCGTAGGAGACCGAGACCGCCGCGCCCTTGATCATGCCGTCCCATTGGGGGTCGGTCTGGAGGACGTCGACCCAGGCGAACTGCCAGTGGGTGGGCAGGTAGTTCCGCCACGAACCGAGCGCCGTGACCGCGTCGACGATGTTGGAGACCACCACCAGGCCGACCGCGCCGCCCACCGCGCCCAGTGGTGCGTCGGTGACCGTGGACAGCCAGAACGCCATGCCCATCACCACCAGTTGCGCCACCACGCCGTAGACGACCACGACCGACATGCGCCCGAGCGCCTCGCCGGTGGGCAGCGACGCCCCCACCGGCAGGTCCAACGGGCCCCAGCCGAACGCGATCGTGCCCGCGATCATCGCCATCAGCGGCAGCAGCACCAGGGCCAGCACGCTGTAGCCGAGCGCGACCACGAGCTTGACCCACAGCAGCCGCGCCCGCGGCACCGGCGCCGCCAGCAGATAGCGCAGCGAGGACCAACTCGCCTCGCCGGCAACGGTGTCGCCGCAGAACAGCGCCACCGCCACGACCAGCAGGAAGCCGGTCGAGACGAACAGCGTGAACGCGGTGAAGTTCAGCGCGCTCTTGGTCGCCACGTCCACCAGTGTCGGTACCGCGTCCGCCGACGGATCGCCGCCGATCTTGAACGCGGCGACCAGGATCCACGGCAGCGCGAGCAGCAGGCCGATCATGAACAGGGTGCGTCGGCGCCGGAATTGGCGCACGGTCTCGACCCACATCGGCAGCGTGTGCCGGGGCCGATAGCCGTGCGCGTGTGCCGCACCCGGGATCGGGTGCGCACCCTCGTCGGTCGGCAGATCGGGGAGCGTACGGGTCATCGGAACTCCCCAATGAGCGTGCGGGTCGTCCGGGACGTCCCCAAGAGCGTATGAGCCATCCCGGACTCCCCAGTGAGCGTGCGAGCCATCCCGGACTCCCCAATGAGCGTGCGGGTCATCAGGACTCCCCGATGAGCGTCAGGAACGCGTCTTCCAGGCGGCGGCGCGCGGTCACCCGGTCGACCGCGACGCCCGCGCCGACGAGTTCGGCCACCAGGGCGGAGGTCCGCGCACCCGCGAGGTGCACGAGTACGCCGCCCTCCTCGGGCTCCACCGAGCCCACGCCCGGCAGATCCTTCAGGGTTGCGATCGCCAGGTCCGGCACGGGAGTTCCGATCACCAGCGTGTTGCCGTTGCCGACGATCTCGGCGACCGGGCCGGAGGCGATCAGCCGGCCGCGGTGCATCACCACGACGTGCGTACAGGTCTGTTCGACCTCGGCCAGCAGGTGGCTGGAGACCACCACGGTGCGGCCGGTGGCCGCGTAGCCGATCAGCACATCGCGCATCGCCCGGATCTGCGGCGGGTCGAGCCCGTTGGTCGGCTCGTCCAGCACGAGCAGGTCCGGCAGGCCGAGCATCGCCTGCGCGATGGCGAGCCGCTGCCGCATGCCCTGCGAGTAGGTGCGCACGTTGCGGTCCAGCGCCTCGCCCAACCCGGCGATCTCCAACGCCTCGTCGAAGTGCGCGTCGGCGTGCGGGCGGCCGGTGGCGCGCCAGTACAGCGACAGGTTCTCCCGCCCGGACAGGTGCGGCAGGAAGCCGGGACCCTCGACGAACGAGCCGAGCCGGGACAACACCGGCGCACCGGGCCCGACCATCCGGCCGAAGATTCTTATCCCGCCGCCGTCCGGGTGGATCAGCCCCATCAGCATCCGCAGCGTCGTGGTCTTGCCCGCGCCGTTGGGGCCGAGCAGGCCGAGCACCTGGCCCGCCTCCACCTGGAAGGACAGGTCGTCGACGGCGAGCTTGCCGCCCTTGTAGCGCTTGGTCAGGTTCCGGATCTGCAGCGGCACCTCGGCCAGGGCCGGATCCGGTGCGGCCGCCGCCGCGCGGCGCCGCCCGGTGAGCAGCAGCGCGAGCGCGACGAGCACCGCGATCAGCGGCAGGCCCCACGTCCACCACGGGTAGCCGGTCGAGGCCACGTGCAACTGCGGCACCGACGGCACGGTCAACGGGCCGGCGAGCGCGACCCGATAGCTCGCGGGCACGTTCGGCGACGCGAAGCCCAGGTCGGTCGCGGTGAGCACGAGCCGCAGCCGGTGGCCCGAGTCGACCTGATGGTCGATCGCCGGCAACCGGATCTCCACGTCCCGCCCGGCCGCCGCACCGGTCACCCGGATCGGCGCCGCGAGCTGGTGCGGCAACACGGTGCCGCCACCCGGTGCGACGTCGTACAGCTTCGCGAACAGCACGACGTCGTCGGCGCCGGAGACCCGCACCCGTGCGGTCGGCGAGCCGGTGATCCAGGTGCTCTGGTCGAAGCGCTCGCTCTGGAAGAACGCGCTCTGCCCCGGCAGGTCGAACGCGATCCCGCCCAGGTCGCCCGCCCCCGACGCGAGCGCGCCCAGGCTGCCGGCGCCGGCCAGCAGGCCCAGCCCGGGCAGCCCGGACACCGAGGTCGGCGCACCCCCCGGCGGATTGGCCACCGTCTGCTCCGGCCCGGCCAGCGCGACCGCACGCTGCCGGGTGCCGTCGAGGCCGGGATAGCGGGCGGCGTCGGCGACCCGCAGCCGCTGCTCACGCGTGGCGCTGTCCACCCCGCCCGAGCGGGTCACCCGAAACTCCCCGGCGGCGGTCGGCGCGCCCGCCTTCGGCGCGGTCTCGACCGGCTTCAGCCACCGGTCGAACCACCCGGTGACCCGATCGCGCACCATCGCGCTCTGCGGCCGGCCGCCGTCGTGCCCGCCCGCCGTCCACACCACTTCCACCGGCGCGCCGTTGTGCGCGATCGCGGCGGCATTGCGGTCGGCTTGGTCGAGCGGGAACAGCGAGTCGTTCTGGCCCTGGATCAACAGCGTGGGCACCGCGATCCGGTCCGCGACCGACGCCGGACTGGCCCGCCGAAGCAGGTCGACCGCCTGTGGCGTGGACTTGCCCCCGACGGCCACCTCGCGGTAGATCGTGCACACCTGCTCGGCGAACCGGCCGCAGCCGGTGTTCGCGTCTATCGGGGCGAGCGCGCCCAGCGGAGCGGTGCCGGAGGAGAAGAACAGCCCGGCCCACATCTTCTTGAACACCCCGTCGGCGGGCCCGCCGCCCGCCGCGTTCGGCAGCAGCGCGCCGGCGAGGTCGTGCCAGGTGATCTGCGGAGCGATCGTGTCCACCCGCGGGTCGTAGGCCGCGGTCAGCAGCGCGAGCGCACCGCCGTAGGAGGCGCCCGCGACACCCACGCGCGGGTCGCCCGGCCCGTCCAGACGCACCTCGGGCCGGGCCGCCAGCCAGTCGATCAGCGCCCGCGCGTCGGCCACCTCGTAGTCCGGCTGGTCCAGCATGATCTGCCCGGCCGAGCCGCCGAAGCCGCGTGCCGAGTAGGTCAGCACCACATACCCCGAACGGGCCAGCGCCTCCGCGTCCCGGCGCAACTCGGCCTTGCTGCCGCCGAATCCGTGCGCGAGCAGTACGGCGGGCGCCCGCTCGCGCACTCCCGGCGGCAGGAACAGCGTGGTGTCGATGCCGATCCGGGCCGGATCGCCCGGCCCGGCGGCGACGTCGATGCGCTGCTCGGTGGCCGATACCGGCGGCGCCGGGTGGTCCCGAACCAGAGCGCCGATCCCCAGTACCGCGACGATCACCACCACGAGGGCCAGGACGGCGGCCAGGACACGTGATCGACGCGTGGTCAACCGCGAACGCGCAACGGCAAAGGGGCGGCCGAGTGCCGTCCGGAGGCTCATGGGCCGACCCTACGTGGTGCAAAGCCGCAGACACGCCCAGGCCCCCGCCGGGCCGTCCCGCCCGATCCCCCGCCGACCCGGCGTCACACGACCGGACGCGTGCGGCAGGTTTGGCCGGGCGCCCGCCGGAGGACATCCGTACAGTCGATCGAGGAGGTCAATTGTGCGCCTTGCCCTTTTCATCACGTGCTTCAACGACACGCTCTTCCCGGAGACCGGCAAGTCCGTGGTTCGGGTGTTGCGGCGCCTCGGACACGAGGTGGAGTTCCCGTACGGCCAGGTGTGCTGCGGGCAGATGCACTTCAACTCCGGCTACCGCGAGGACGCGGTGCCGCTGGTGCGCTCCTTCGTCGACGCCTTCGAGGGCTACGACGCGGTGGTCGTGCCGTCCGGGTCGTGCACCGCGATGGTGCGCGAGTACCACGCGAGCGTTGCCCGACAGGCGGGCGGCACGCTGCCGGCCGGCGTCGCCCGGGTCGCGCCGAAGGTGTTCGAGTTCGGCGAGTTCCTGGTCGACGTGCTCGGCGTCACCGACGTGGGCGCCTACTTCCCGCACAGCGTCGCCTACCACCCCACCTGCCACTCGCTGCGGCTGCTGCGGGTGGGCGATCGGCCGACCCGGCTGCTGCGCGCGGTCCGCGGCCTCACCCTGGTGGACCTGTCGCGCGCGGACGAATGTTGCGGATTCGGCGGCACGTTCGCGGTCAAGAACGTGGACACCTCGGTGGCGATGGGCGCCGACAAGGTGAGCGCCGCGCTGGAATCGGGCGCGCAGGTGTTGTGCGCGGGGGACAACTCGTGCCTGACCCACATCGGCGGACTGATCTCGCGACAACAGGCGGGCATCCGGGTGCTGCACCTCGCGGACATCCTGGCCTGCACCGAGGCGCTGCCGGACGTGCCGCCGTACGGGCCGGGCCCGGACACCGGCGCGGGGTTCCTCGCCGCGCAGACCCCGGGACCGGAGGTGGCGCGATGACCGCGTCCGTACGCAGGGAACCCACCTTCGTCGGCATGCCGCCGTTCCCGGAGGCCGCGCACGCGGAGCTGGCGAACGACGTACAGCGGGCCAACCTGCGCGCGGCCACGCACACCATCCGGGCCAGGCGCGACGAGGTGGTCGCCGAGCTGCCCGACTGGGAGCTGCTGCGGCGCGCAGGCGCGGCGATCAAGGACGACGTGCTGGCCCGACTGCCCGACCACCTCGAACGCCTGGAGGTCGCGGTGCGCGCGGCCGGCGGCGTCGTGCACTGGGCCCGGGACGCGGCCGAGGCGAACGCGATCGTGGTCGCGATCGCCCGGGCCGCGGGCGTGGACGAGGTGGTCAAGGTCAAGTCGATGGTCACCGAGGAGATCGAGCTGAACAACGCGCTGGCCGAGGCGGGCATCCACGCGTGGGAGACCGACCTGGCACAGCTGATCGTGCAGCTCGGCGAGGATCTGCCGTCGCACATCCTGGTGCCCGCGATCCACCGCAACCGGGCCGAGATCCGGGACATCTTCGTCCGCGAGATGGGCCGGGTCGGCCGACCGGCGCCCAAGCACCTGAGCGACGACCCGGCCGCACTGGCCGCCGCCGCCCGCCGGCATCTGCGGGAGAAGTTCCTGCGCGCCAGGGTCGCGGTCTCCGGCGGCAACTTCGCGATCGCCGACACCGGCACGGTGTGCGTGGTCGAGTCCGAGGGCAACGGGCGGATGTGCCTGACCCTGCCCGAGACGCTGATCACCGTGCTCGGCGTGGAGAAGCTGCTGCCCACGTGGGGCGATTTGGAGGTGTTCCTGCAACTGCTCCCGCGCAGTGCGACCGGCGAGCGGATGAACCCGTACACCTCGATGTGGACCGGAGTCACCCCCGGCGACGGCCCGCAGGAGTTCCACCTGATCCTGCTCGACAACGGCCGCTCGGACGTGTTGGCCGACCCGGTGGGCCGGCAGGCGCTGCGCTGCATCCGCTGCTCGGCCTGCCTGAACGTGTGTCCGGTGTACGAGCGCACCGGCGGCCACGCGTACGGGTCGGTGTATCCCGGGCCGATCGGCGCGATCCTCACCCCGCAGCTGCGCGGTATCGCGGCACACCGGGTGGACGCGCAGACCGCGTCGTTGCCGTTCGCGTCCTCGCTGTGCGGCGCGTGCTTCGACGCGTGCCCGGTGCGGATCGACATCCCCGAGGTGCTCCTCCACCTTCGTGCACAGGTTGTGGACGGCGGGCGGGGACCGCACGACCGGGCCGAGGAAGCCGGCATGACGGCCGTGCGGTGGGCCTTCGAGAAACCGTGGCGGATCGGCTTCGCGCAGCACGTGGCCGGGGTCGGCGCGCGGTTCGTCCGGCACGGGGTGATCGGCCGGGTCCCGCTGCCGAAGCGGTTCACCGGTCCGGTCGGCGCGTGGTTCGGCGACCGGGACGCGCCCGCGCCGCCGGCCGAGTCGTTCCGCTCCTGGTTCAAGCGCACCGACGGCGGTCTGGAGGAATGACGGTGGAGCGATACGAGGCGGACCGCGACGCTCGTACGGTGATCCTCGACCGGCTGCGCACGGCCCTGGACGACCGGCCCAAGCCGCCGCCGGTGCGTCGGACGTACCGGCGCGAACGCCCGGCGGGCCTGGACGTGGCCGGCCGGTTCGCCGAACGGGTCGCCGACTACGAGGCCACCGTGCTGCGCGTGCACGACACCCGGGATTTGCTGCCGGCCGCGAGCGACCTGCTGCGCGAAGCCGGCGTGACCCGCATGGTGGTGCCGTCCGGGAAGAAGCTCGCCTGGCTGGCCCGGCTCGGCGTCGAACTGGTGGCGGACTCGCCCGCGCTGGACCACGACACGCTCGGCGAGATCGACGCGGTGGCCACCGGATGTGCGCTGGCCATCGCCGAGACCGGCACGATCGTCCTGGACACCGGCCCGGACCAGGGTCGTCGGGTGCTCACCCTGCTGCCCGACTACCACCTGTGCGTGGTGCGCGCCGACCAGATCGTGGGCACCGTGCCGGAGGCGGTCGCCCTGCTGGATCCGCGCCGTCCGCAGACCTGGATCTCCGGCCCGTCGGCGACCAGCGACATCGAACTGGCGCGGGTGGAGGGCGTACACGGGCCGCGCACGTTGCACGTCCTGCTGATCGGGTAGCCGAGTGTGCGGGGCATCCCTCAGGAACAGGCCGGGCCGGCGGGCCGTTGTGGCCTTGGAACGCTCATCCAGGAGGCGACAGCGATGTCCGAGGCAGCACCGTCCGCAGATTCGACCGCCGAGTTCCGCATCGAGCACGACTCGATGGGCGAGGTGCGGGTGCCCGTCGCCGCCAAGTGGCGGGCGCAGACCCAGCGCGCCGTCGAGAACTTCCCGATCTCCGGGCAGCGCCTGGAGCCCGCGCACGTGGAGGCGCTGGCCCGGATCAAGGGCGCGGCAGCGCGGGTGAACGCCGAACTGGGCGTGCTGGACAAGGACACCGCGGAGGCGATCGAGCAGGCCGCGATGGAGGTCGTGACCGGCCGATGGGCCGACCAGTTCCCGGTGGACGTGTTCCAGACCGGCTCGGGCACCTCCTCGAACATGAACATGAACGAGGTGCTCGCCACCCTGGCCACCGAGCGCCTGGGCCGGGACGTGCACCCCAACGACCACGTCAACGCGTCCCAGTCGTCCAACGACGTGTTCCCGTCCTCGATCCACATCGCGGCGGCGCTCGCGGTCACCCACCGGCTGATCCCCTCGCTCGACCACCTCGCCTCCACCCTGGAATCGAAGGCGGTCGAGTTCGCCGACGTGGTCAAGTCCGGGCGCACCCACCTGATGGACGCCACGCCGGTGACCCTGGGTCAGGAGTTCGGCGGCTATGCGGCGCAGGTGCGTTACGGCGTCGAGCGGTTGCAGGCGAGCCTGCCCCGTGTGGTCGAACTGCCGCTGGGCGGCACCGCGGTGGGCACCGGCATCAATACCCCGCCGGGTTTCTCGGCGCGGGTGATCGCGGAGATCGCGGCCTCCACCGGGCTGGGCTTCACCGAGGCGCGCGACCACTTCGAGGCGCAGGGCGCGCGGGACGGACTGGTCGAGTTGTCCGGCCAGTTGCGCACCATCGCGGTCGGCCTGAACAAGATCGTCAACGACCTGCGCTGGATGGGCTCGGGGCCGCGCACCGGGCTGGCCGAGATCCGGCTGCCGGATCTGCAACCGGGTAGCTCGATCATGCCGGGCAAGGTCAATCCGGTGATCCCCGAGGCGGTCGGCCAGGTGGTCGCGCAGGTGATCGGCAACGACGCGGCGGTGGCCTTCGGCGGCGCGGCGGGCAACTTCGAACTCAACGTGATGTTGCCGGTGATCGCCCGCAACCTGCTCGAATCGATCCGGCTGCTCGGCAACGTGACGCGGGTGCTGGCCGACCGCACGGTGGCCGGCATCGAGGCGGACGTGGAACGCATGCGCGAGTACGCCGAATCGTCCCCCTCGGTGGTCACCCCGCTGAACCGCTTCCTGGGCTACGAGGAGGCGGCGAGGATCGCCAAGCAGTCGCTGGCCGAGCGCAAGACGATCCGGCAGGTGGTGATCGAGCGCGGACACGTGTCGGCGGGCCGGCTGACCGAGGCCGAACTCGACGCGGCGTTGGACGTGCTCGGGATGACCCACCCGTGACACGGCGCGTCGGCCGGCGGGCGGTGGGCGGTGGGCGCACTGCGGCGTGTGCGCGGCGGTGGGAGTGGGGCGGGTGCACGGCGGTCGGCGCGTACGCAGGGTCACGGGTGCGTACGCACACACCCGTGATGTTCTTCGCATGATGACCCACCCGTAACATGACTCACGGTCAGGTGTTACGGGCGCTGGGTAAATCAACGTCATGTCTAACATCCTGCGCATGCACGAGCACTTCGAGGATCCCCGCTCCGCGCCCGGCGCCTGGTCTCCCGGCGACCAGGTGTTGTGGCGCTATCTGCGCGGCGACCAGGTCCTGGACTGCCGTCCGGTGACCGTCGTTCGCGACGACCCGGACCAACTCGCGGTCTGGCTGGCCGGGGGCACGTCCCGGGTCAAGCCGATGTTGCCGGACGGGTCCGACATCCGAACGGCGCCGATCGAACGCAGATTTCGGCTCGGCCGGATCCCCTCGATCGTCGAGTGGACCGGGACCGGGGTGCTGATGCTGGCCCGACCCGGCGAACCGTGGTCGGTCTGGCTGTTCTGGCAGGCCGACTGGCGCTTCTCCGGCTGGTACGTCAACCTCGAACGCCCGCGCACCCGGTGGTCCGGCGGTGTGGACACCGAGGACCACGTGCTGGACGTGTGGGTCACCCCGGACCGGCGCTGGGAGTACAAGGACCAGGACGAACTGGCCGCCTCCCGGGAGGCGGGCCGGCTCACCGACGAGCAGGTCGAGGCGATCGAGGCCGAGGGGCGGGCCGCGGTCGAGGCCATCCGGGCCTGGGGCGCGCCGTTCGACCAGGGCTGGGAGAACTGGCGCCCGGACCCGGCCTGGCCGCTGCCGCAACTCCCGGACGACTGGGCGGACAACGTCCGGATCGCGTAGCCGCTTCCGCGGGAACTCGGGCCCGACCTCGGTCGGGCCCGACGTGTTTTCGCGCTCCGCCGGAACTCGGGTGCAACCCTTTCGACTCTCGGTCGCTCTGAACGGGGTGACAACGAGGGGGTCGAGATGCCGACAACCGGCCGGCGAGATTTCGAGGAGTACGCGCGGGCACGCCAACATCAGCTCTATCGCACCGCGTACCTGCTGTGCGGGGACGCCGATCGGGCCCAGGACCTGGCTCAGACCACGCTGGCCAAGCTGTTCCGGCATTGGAAGCGGGCGAGCCGCGCGGAGAACCTGGACGCGTATGCCAAGACCGTGCTCAGCCGCACCTTCCTGAGCGAGCAGCGCGGCCGGCGACGCGAACACGCGGCGCACGAACTCGGTTCGAGAGCACCCGAGTCGGGACAACACCCGGACCTGCGGCTGACCCTGCTCGCCGCGCTGGACATGCTGCCGCCCAAGCCGCGCGTGATGGTCATCCTGCGCTACTGGGAGGACCTGAGCGTGGAGAGCGTCGCCACCCTGTTGCGCTGCAGCACCGGCAACGTCAAGAGCCAGTGCGCTCGTTCGATGGCCAAGCTGCGGGCCGAACTCGGAGACCTCCACCTGTACTCGACGGAAAGCTGAGGGGTCGTCATGCTGCGCGAAGACAGTGGTGATCGGGAGTTTCGGATGGTGTTGGATCGGGCCACGGCCGAACTGCCCCCGCTGCCCGACCTGGTCCCCGGCGCGGTGCGCCAGGGGCGTCGGCGGCGGCTTCGGTCCCGGGCGATGATCGGTGTGGTGGGCGCCGCTTCGGTCGCGGCGATCGCCGCGCCGACCCTGCTGCTCGCGCCATGGGCGGGCGGCGACACGGGCCGGGCGGGCAGTTCACGGCCCGGCGAGCTGCCGCTGAATCCGGCGAACTGGCCGACCGACCAGCCGCTCGCCGCGCCGACGACGGCATATCCGACGGTGCACGTGACGCCGACCAGGGAGGGCAGGACCGGGGAGCCGACCCGAGCCGAGGTCGAACTGCGGTACGCCTTCAAGCAGAAGGTCGCGGATGTGATCACGAAGCTGTTGCCCCCGGACGCGGGCCGCATCGTGATTCCGGACAACAGCGTGAACGCGTTCCGCCTGGTCGCCGGTGACAGGACGTACAACTTCACGGTCCGGGTCGACCCGCCGACGCCTGCCGCCGACGAAACCGGTCTCGCGAACGGCCCGGCGGGCAGCAACGCGGTAGCGGGGAACAAGCCCTGTTCCGCGCGGCTGCCCCAGAACCCGCCGGTGCCGTGCGCCGACGGGCGGTTGCCGGACGGGAGTGCGATCTCGGTCGGCCACATCTCGGCGGCGAAGGGCGCCGGGCCGAGCGGCATCAAGGAGGGTCCGCCGCCCCCGTCCACGCCGATCGCGCATTTCGCCTATCACGGGGCCGAGGTGATGTTCACCCTGTTCCGGGACGAGCGGACCGACTCGGCGCCGCCGGTGAGCAACGAGCAGGTGCTCCGGGTGGTCACCGACCCGACCTTCCTGGAGGTCGTCGACTTCTGGCGCACGCAGCCGATCAACGGCTGACCGTTCGGGCCCGTTCGGCTCTCCCGGACGGGGTGGAGGGCGACCGGAAGCCGGCGAGAAAGCGGTCGGGGCGCGGGTGTGACCCGCGCCCGACGCCGGGGCGGGGCCGGGGCGGTTGCTCCGACCGGGTCGGTCGTTCCGGTCCGGCAGGAGGCCGGGGTGGCGCGGTCCCCAGGATCCGCCGGACACGGCCTAACGCACCACTCGCACCGGCAGGGCGTCGACCGCGCGGCGCAGGGCTATCGCCAGGTCGGCGAACTCCTCGCTTCGTCCCGTGCTGGAGCGCATCACCAGGCCGATGCGCCGGTACGGGGCGGGTGCGGCGAAGCGGGACACCGCCAGTTGTGAGCCCGGTCGGGTCTCCACGTCGATCGCGGTCTGCGGCAGCAGGGTGACGCCCAGGCCGCCCGCGACCAGTTGCACCAGGGTGGGCAGGCTCGCCGCGCGGGTCGCCCCCGCCTCGCCCGCACCCACCTCGCGGCACACGTCCAGGGCCTGGTCGCGCAGGCAGTGGCCCTCGTCCAGGAGTAGTACGTCCAGGCCGCGCAGCGCGGAGCGCGGCACGTCGGAGCGGTCCGCCAGCTCGTGTCCCTCGGGCACGACCAGGGTGAAGTCCTCCTCGTAGAGCGGGATCTCCTCGACGCCCGAGATGCCGGAGGGCAGCGCGAGCAGCAGCAGGTCCAGCCGACCGCTGGTGAGACCGTCCAGCAGCGAGCCGGTCTGCTCCTCGTGCACGTACAGCCGCAGCTCCGGATACTCCTCGCGGACCAGCCGCAGCAGCGCCGGCAGCACGTACGGGGCGACCGTGGGGATCACCCCCAGGTGCAGCGGGCCGGTGAACGGGCGGCGGGCGGATTCCGCCTCGTCGACCAGGTCGGCGAGCGCGTCGAGCACGCGGCGCGCGTGCCGGGCGACCCGCTCGCCGGCCGGGGTGAGCAGGACCCGGCGCGTGGTGCGCTCCACCAACCGGGTGCCCAGCGCCTCCTCCAGCGCGGCGATCGCTCCGGAGAGTGCGGGCTGGCTGGTGCCCACCGCGGCGGCCGCGTCGCGGAAATGCAGGTGGTCGGCGACCGCGGAAAAGGCCCTGAGCTGCGACAACGTCGGCGTGCGAGTGCTGATGTACATCACCTGTCGAATGCGTGCGGACGGTCCATCCCACCGTTCTTCCACGATAGGGCAACCGGTTCGATCGGTTCGGATGCGCGCTCGCGTCCTGTCGGTGCGGCCAGGGTTGTCGGGTAAATGCCTTCATTTCCCGTCTACCCACCGGTAGCTTTCATTCGCTTCACAGTGCCCAAGTCCCCTTTGGGCGGCTCGTGCGTGTTCCTTCCATGCCACGAAGGCGAGGGTGCATGTCCACATTCGAGCGTGTGCGCGACAAGGTCCTACCGGTGGCGCTGATGGCGACCCTGATCGGCCTCACCGGCGGCCTGCCGGGCCGGGCGGCGGGCACCACCGCGGCCGGCTCCGCGGCCACCGCGCTGTCCCCGCAACTGGAGGCGATCCGGCAGAGCGAGGCCCAGGCGCTGTACGGGAGCACCGGGGTCAAGCCGTTGGCCGAGCGCAAGACCTCGCTGATCTCGCTCGGCGACAGCGAGATCGCCGGTGAGGGCGTCGGCGTGTACGAACCCGGCACGGACGGCCCGGACAACTGGTGTCACCGGTCGCCCGACGCGGCCATCCACCGGACCGGGATCCCGGCCGACGTGACGTACAACGTCGCGTGCTCCGGGGCGTCCACCGTGAACATCCGGATCGGCGGCAGCAAGCAGTACGCCGACGAACTCGTGCAATCGGACAACCTGGCGATCAAGGCGCGCAACACGCGCGTGCAACTGATCCTGCTGGTGGCGGGCGCCAACGACGACATCCGGTTCGGCCCGACCATGACCGACTGCGTGACCAGGCGGGTGCTCTTCCAGGGCGAGTGCTACGGCACCTACCAGCCCGGCTGGCAGGCGCGCGCGGACGCGATGCGACCCAAGGTCGAGCAGACCGTTCGCGATCTGAAGACCACGATGGCGGACGCGGGCTACCGAAGCGGCGACTACAAGCTCGTGGTGATGGGCTACCCGTCGCCGATCGCCCCGGACGTCGAGGACAACCCCGACTTCCCCGGCTGGTACGCGGGCGGGTGCCTCGGCTACCTGCGTGACGCGGCGTGGGGACGCAACGAGGCGGTGCCGATCTTCGAGCGGGCGGAGCGGCAGGCCGCGGCGAACACCGGCGCGATCTACCTGGACAACTCGCGGCTGTTCCACGGCCACGAGGTCTGTACCGACAACACCTGGGCGCGCGGGTTGTGGTTCGCCGGGCCGGACATCCTCGACCCGAACACCACCCGGCAGAGCTTCCACCCCAACGCCCGCGGCCACCTGGCCTTCGCGTCCTGCCTGACCCAGCTGTACAACTCCGGCTGGAACCAAGCCGGTTGTGCGGACTCGGCAAGCACGGGAGCGGTCACGCTGTACCGCGGCGTGCCCAGCGCCGACTTCAGGCAACTGCGCAACGAGGGCACCGGGTTGTGCGCCGACGCGTACGGCTTCTCCTCGCGCAACCGAACCCCGGTGGACCTGTGGCCCTGCCACGGCGGACGCAACCAGGGCTTCTGGTACGACGCCGCGAACCAGTCGCTGCACACCGAGCTGAGCCAGGATCGATGTGTGGATCCGCAGGGCGGCGGGCGCGGTCCGGGCACCGCGCTGGTGTTGTGGAACTGCGACGGCGGCGGCAACCAGCGCTTCGTCGAGGTCGCGGGCACGCTGCGACCGGCCGACACGCAGTCCCTGTGCGTCGCGCCGGCGGCGGTGGATTCGACCCTGGGGGCCAGGCTCGTGCTCGCCGGATGCGACGGATCGACGGCGCAGCGCTGGGTGAAGGAGACCGGGCAGGCGGTGCGGTTCGCCGAGCTGAAGTCCGGGGGCACCGCCAAGTGCCTGGACGTGGACGGCGGCACGATGACCTCCGGGCGCGGCGTGCTGGCCTGGGACTGCACCGGCAACGACAACCAGAAGTGGTGGCGCAACGCCGCCACGGGCCAGGTGCACAGCCTCAGGGACCCGGCGTTCTGCCTCGACAACCGCGGTGCCACGGCGGCGGGCAGCGCCATGGGCATCTGGCGCTGTGACGACGCGCACGGCGCGTACCTGAACAACCTGCGCTTCGACGTGGGCGCGGACGGCCGACTGATCAGCCGGGTCTCCGGGCTGGTCGCGACCGCGCCGACCGCGGGCAACGGGGCGATCACCCAGCAGCCGGCCGGAGCCTCGGCCACGCAGCAGTGGACGGCGGGCGCCTCGGTGCCGCTGCCGTACTCGGTGATTCCGTACGACGCCTACTGATCCGCAGGTCGCATACCCGGCCCCCGCCCCGAGCACGGGCGGGGGCCGCGGTGCGCCGGGTTCGGTCCGAGGGAGCCCCCGTCATCGCGGCGCACATCGCGAACGGGCAGGAACGGGCCGCCGGTTCGGGCCGCAGGAGTGCGGAAGCCGCCGCGTACGGGTCAGTCCGAGTCCTTGCGGAAGCGGTCGTACTCCGGCTGCTCCGGGGCCTTGCGGAAGCGGTCGCCCTCCGGTCGGTCCGCGCCCGAGCGGAAGCGGGGATCGTCGCCGAACTCGCGGCGGCGCTGCTCCTTGCGGCGCTTCGCCTTGACCACCACGCCACCCATGATCGCCAGACCCTTGACCACCACGACGGGTGCGCGCGGATCGTCGGTGTACTGCTCGTGCACCTCGAAGCCGCCCATGAAGCCGAACCCGTGATCGCGGACGGTGACCCCCTCCGGGATCCGGATGTCGATGCCACCCCAGATCGTGAACACGTTGATCACCAACTCGGGTTCGTCGAACACCGCGTCGGTGAGGTCGATCTCCACGCCGCCCATCACCGCGACCGCGTTCAGCTTCGAACCCGCACGCCAGCGACCCTTGCGGACGGAACTGCTCCAGAACGCGAACATGTTCGACCGGGCGGGGCGGGGCGGCACCGCGTTGGCCGCCGCGGGCTCGTAGCCGATCGGCCCCGGCGCCGGGAGGTCGGCGATCAGCGGTTCGAGTTGGCGGAGCGTCTTCGCGGCCAGCGCCGCGTCCACCCGCTCCGCGTGTTCGTCGGCGGTCAGCCGGCCCTCCGCGAGCGCGTCCCGCAGCACGTTCACGTAGCGGTCGCGGTCGGCGTCGGAGGCGCGCAGCTCGGGGGTGGGCGGCTGGGCTCGACGCTCTGGGCTGTTGTCCACGAGGTAAATCTAGTGCCGGGGTGCAACGGCCGGGAGTACGGACCGGGCGAGCAGCCGGACCGCTTCGCGCAGCCGGTCGGGCGAGAGTCCGGCGTAACCGATGATCACCGCGGGCGGGCCGGTCGCGAACGCGCGCATCCCGGCCATCGGCTCGACCCGTACGCCGTGCTCGCGGGCCCGTCGCACGGTGGCCGATTCGTCGGAGCCGGGCGGGAGTTCGACGTAGAGGTGGATGCCCGCGGCGATGCCGTGCACGCGGGCCGCCGGCAGGTGCTCGGCGAGGGCCTCGGCCACCGCGTCGCGGCGGGTCCGGTAGTGCGCGCGCATGGTGCGCAGGTGGCGCTCGTACG
The DNA here is from genome assembly GCF_044458105.1 of Embleya sp. NPDC050493. Lineage (NCBI taxonomy): Bacteria > Bacillati > Actinomycetota > Actinomycetes > Kitasatosporales > Streptomycetaceae > Embleya > Embleya sp. NPDC050493. The sequence continues at coordinate 94,259 of NZ_JBITHP010000026.1, read as the reverse complement.
CCCCGGTGGCCAGCATCCGCACCAGGGTCAGTTGGGGGAGGGTGGCCGAGCCGAGGTCGGCGTTGGTCTTGAGATCGTGGATTCGCTCGATCAGTTCGGCGGGCAGCACGGCCCAGCCCAGCCGCATCCCCGGTGCCAGCGCCTTGCTGGTCGAACCCAGGTGCACCACCCGGTCCGGGGCCAGACCCTGGAGGCAGCCGACCGGGTCGCGGTCGTAGCGGAACTCGGCGTCGTAGTCGTCCTCCACGATCAGCCCGTCGTGCGTGCGGGCCCAGTCGACCAGGGCCGCGCGGCGGCGGGGCGACAGGACCACGCCGGTGGGGTACTGGTGGGCCGGGGTGACCAGCACGGCGCGGGCGCCGGTGCGGGCGAGGGCATCGACGTCGATGCCCTCGGCGTCGGTGGGGGCGTAGGCGACGGTGAGGCCGTGGGTGGTGAAGATGCCGCGTTGGCGATCGCTGGAGGGGTCCTCCACCGCGAGTACGTCCAGGCCGAGTCGGCGCAGCGCCTGGGAGACCAGGGACAGGCCCTGGGCCACGCCGTTGACCACCACGATGTGTTCGGGGCGGGCCTGCGCGGCGCGGACCCGGCCCAGGTAGTCGGTCAGTGCGACGCGCAGTTCGCTCGTGCCGGACGGGCCGGGGTAGTCGAACGCGGCGTGCGGGGCGGTGCGCAGCACGTACCGGGTCGCGGTCGACCACGCGGCGCGGGGGAACGCGGACAGGTCGGGCACGCCGGGCTTGAGGTCGTGGGTGATCGGGATCGTCGGATCGCAGCCGGCCGGGTCGGCGGGCCGCGGCGCCGTGCACGCCGCGGTGACCCGGGTGCCGGAGCCGTGCCGGGAGGACAGATACCCCTCGGCGACCAGTTGCTCGTACGCGTCGACGACCATGCCGCGGGAGACGCCCAGGTCTTCCGCGAGCGCCCGGGTGGACGGCATCCGGAAGCCGGCCGGGAGTCGGCCGGAGCGGATCGCGGCACGCAGGCCGGCCTGCACCTGGGCGCCGAGCCGGCCCGCCGATCGGTCGAGGTGGACGAGGAGTTCGCGCACTCGGGACACCTGCCTTCGGGCTTCGTCGGGGCCGGGTGGGTCGTCGGCGGTCGGGCCGTGATCGTTCGGTGGCCGTCGGCGATCCGTCGGCGATCCGGAATTGGTCCGGTTTTTCGGCCCGGAAGTGGCTCTGCCGGGGACTCCACCGGCTTCCTAACGTTACGTCACATGAAGTCCTCCTCGATGTCTCCCCGCTCGATCGGCCTGGTGTGTGCGGCGTCCGCGCAGGGGCTGATCGGTGCCGCCGCCGGGGTCTCCGCGGTGTTGTCGGACTATCCGGTGACCGGTGGCCAGATGCTGCGCTACGCGGTGGCCGCGCTCGTGCTGTTCGGGGTGCTGCGGCTGCGCCGGATCCCGTTGCTGCGGCCGACCCGGCGGGAACTGGTCCGGTTGGGGTTGCTCGCGTTGTGCGGCCAGACCCTGTTCAACCTGTTCCTGTTCGCCGCGCTGGACCGGGCGGATCCGGCCACGGTGGGCAGCATCCTGGGTGCCACGCCGCTGCTGCTGGTGCTGGCCGCGCCGGTGCTGGGCGGGCGGCGGCCGAGCCGGTCGGTGCTGCTCGCCTCGCTCGTGGTGGTCGCGGGGGCGGCGGTGGTGCAGGGGCTCGGTGGCGGTACGGCGCTCGGGTTGCTCTTCGCATGCGGGGTGGCGCTGTGCGAGATGGGCTTCACGCTGATCGCGGTGCCGCTGCTGCCGCGGCTGGGGGCCTGGCGGATCGCCGCGTACGCGACCGCGATGGCGATCCCGCAGATGTTGGTGGTCGGGGCGTTCACCGACGGCACCGAGCTGATCCGGATGCCGTCCGGGACGGAGCTCGCCGCGCTGCTCTACCTGGCGTTGCCGCTCACCGCCGGGGCGTTCCTGCTGTGGTACTCGGCGCTGGCCCGGATCGAGCCGGAGCGGGCCGGGCTGTTCATGGGCCTGGTGCCGGTGACCGCGGCGCTGTCCGGTCTGGTCCTGGGCACCGGTGCGCCGACCGCGGGGCAGTTCGGCGGCGCGCTCCTGGTCGGCGTGGGCGTCGTCCTGGGCATGCGGGCCGAGCGGGAGGACCCGGCGGAGCCGGTGGCACCGGCGGCATCCGCGGGATCGGTGATCCCGCCGGTACCGCTGCCACCGGGAACGGAGCGATTGCGGGGGTCGGCCGAGGAAATCTCCGCGCGGCCCGCGACAATCGTGGGCCCGCCGCCCACGAACCGCTACTCGCCGACCCCGCCGGCGACCTCGGCGCGGTGATCGGTTCGGGCCGCTCTACCCTGGACCAGGCCCCGTTACCGCATGAATGAGGATCACGATGCCCGCCCCTGAGAACACCTTCAGCGCCTACACGGATCTGCTGCCGCTGGGGGAGGACACCACGCCGTACCGGCTGCTGACCGCCGACGGCGTGTCCACGTTCGAGGCGGGCGGGCGCCGGTTCCTCAACGTCGAACCCGAGGCGATGACGCTGCTCGCGCGGACCGCGATGCGCGACATCTCGCACCTGCTGCGGCCCGGCCACCTGGCCCAGGTGGCGCGGATCCTGGAGGACCCCGAGGCCTCGGCCAACGACCGCTTCGTCGCGCTCGACCTGCTCAAGAACGCCAACATCGCGGCCGGCGGCGTGCTGCCGATGTGCCAGGACACCGGCACCGCGATCGTGATGGGCAAGCGCGGCCAGCACGTGCTCACCGACGGGCGGGACGAGGAGCACCTGTCCCGCGGCATCTCCAACGCGTACACCGAGCTGAACCTGCGCTACTCGCAGATGGCCCCGCTGACCATGTGGGACGAGAAGAACACCGGCAACAACCTGCCCGCCCAGATCGAGCTGTACGCGACCCCCGGCGAGGCGTACAAGTTCCTGTTCATGGCCAAGGGCGGCGGCAGCGCCAACAAGTCGTACCTGTACCAGGAGACCAAGGCCGTCCTGAACCCGCAGAGCATGCTGCGCTTCCTGGACGAGAAGATCCGCTCGCTGGGCACCGCGGCCTGTCCGCCGTACCACCTGGCCATCGTGGTCGGCGGCACCAGCGCCGAGCACGCGCTCAAGACCGCGAAGTACGCCTCCACCCGTTACCTGGACACGCTGCCCGGCCAGGGCTCGCCGCTGGGCCACGGCTTCCGCGACGTCGAGTTCGAGGCCGAGGTGCTGGCGCTGACCCAGCAGATGGGCATCGGCGCGCAGTTCGGCGGCAAGTACTTCTGCCACGACGTGCGGGTGATCCGACTGCCCCGGCACGGCGCGTCCTGCCCGGTGGCGATCGCGGTGTCCTGCTCGGCCGACCGCCAGGCGCTGGCCAAGATCACCGCCGAGGGCGTGTTCCTGGAGGAGCTGGAGACCGACCCGGCCACGTACCTCCCGGACACCACCCACGAGGACCTGGACGACTCCGTCGTGCAGATCGACCTCAACCGGCCGATGAGCGAGATCCGCGCCGAGTTGTCCAAGTACCCGGTGAAGACCCGGCTGTCGCTGACCGGACCGGTCGTCGTCGCCCGCGACATCGCGCACGCGAAGATCAAGGAACTGCTCGACGCGGGTCGGCCGATGCCGCAATACCTGCGCGACCACGCGGTCTACTACGCGGGCCCGGCCAAGACCCCCGAGGGCTACGCGTCCGGCTCGTTCGGCCCGACCACCGCGGGCAGGATGGACTCCTACGTCGAGCAGTTCCAGGCCGCGGGCGGCTCGTTCGTGATGCTGGCCAAGGGCAACCGCAGCAAGCAGGTCACCGACGCGTGCAAGACGCACGGCGGCTTCTACCTCGGCTCGATCGGCGGCCCGGCGGCGCGGCTGGCCCAGGACTGCATCAAGAAGGTCGAGGTGCTGGAGTACCCGGAGCTGGGCATGGAGGCGGTCTGGAAGATCGAGGTCGAGGACTTCCCGGCCTTCATCGTGGTCGACGACAAGGGCCAGGACTTCTTCGCCGACGTGACCACGCCGACGTTGCGGATCAACCGGCGCGCGTGAGCCCGACCGGCTCGGGGATCCCCTCTCTCCGGGCCGGCACCCGGCTCGGATCGCCCGGCTGTCGGCGGCGTCCCGGGCGCGCTCGATCACGCCCGCGCTCTCCGGGCGCCGGGCCGGCTTGGTGCCGGGTGCGTCACTCGATCGTGCGGGCCGCGCGGATCGCCTCGTCGCGGGTCAAAGCCGTGCCTCGGTGGTAGTGCTCGGTGAACTCGGGTCCGGCCACCGCGGCCCGGATCGCGGACTCGGTCGCGGTGACGTCCGTGTCGACCCGGTTGCCGCCGCGCAGTACGGCGGCGGCGCCGAGCAGCAGCGCGGCCCGCCGTTCGTCCCCGGCGTGTGCGGCCGACTCGGCCAGGCCCAGGACGGCCGCCGCGGCGCCCACCGCGCTGACCGGCGGGGTGAGCGCGGCGTCCAGGGCCGCGCCGTAGTGCTCGTGCGCGGTCGTGCGGTCGCCCTCCGCGGCGGCGATCCGGCCCAGGCCGACCCGGGCGAGCGCCCGCGTCTCCAGGTACCACAACGCGACTTCCGGGTCGCTGTGGATCGCCTGGCGGTACAGCCGGTTCGCCGTGACCGGGTCGCCCGTCAGCCGGGCCACGTCGCCCAGGCCGCGCAGCGCCACGCGGACCTTCATGGGCGCGCCGGTGCGGCGGGCGAGCTCCTCGGCCCGGGCGAATCCGAATCGGGCGGGCGCGGTCCGACCGGCCCGCAGATCCAGGTCGGCGCGGCAGTTGAGGAAGTCGACCAGGTCCTCGATCGAGCCGAGTTCCGAGGCCAGGGCGATCGCCTCGTCGATCAGTTCGGCCGATCCGGCGGAGTCGCCGCGCCAGTCGGCGAGTTGCGCGAGCGGTTCGAGCACGTTGGCCAGCCCCCAGCGGTCGCCCAGCGTCCGGAACCCGTCGGCCGCCGTCGACAGCGGGCCGGCCGCGGCCTCGGTGTTGCCGGTGAACAGGGCGAGATAGCCGGTCCCGAGCAGTCCGACCGCACGCGCCCACGGGTCGTCGGCGGCCTGCGCGGCGTGCGTTTGCAAATCGGTTCGGTCGGGGCCGCCGACCAGGGCCCACTGCACCATCAGCGCGGGATGCCGCAGCGGACGGCGGATGCCGCCCATGATCGCCGCGGCCCGATCCAGCGCCGCGTCCAGCAGCCGGCCACCCGCCCCGGGAGCGGCGGCAGCGTTCACCACGCACAACACGTACTCCTCGGCCAGCTCGCTGTCCGCCGAGAAGTCTCCGTCCGCCGCGCTGCCGTCCGCCGCGCTGCCGCCTGTCACCGCCGTGAAGAGTTCGGCCGAGCGGGCCGAGTTGGCGCCCCGGGTGCCGCCGAGCCACCACGACCAGGTCAGGACGGCATGCAGGCGCAGGGCGAGTTCGGGGTCCGCGCCGATGGCCCAGCGCAGCGCGGCGTCGGTATTGCCGTGTTCGGCGGTGAGCCGGCGCAGCAGGGTGAGTTGGTTCGGGCCGCGCAGGCCCGCGTCCGCCTCGCCGGCCAGAGTCAGGAAGTATTCGGCGTGCGCGCGCCGTAGCCGCTCCTCCTCGCCGGCCTCGGCGAGCCGGGCCACGCCGAAGGCACGTATCGTCTCCAGCATCCGGAACCGGCCGCCGTCCCCGTCCGCCACGGTGACCAGCGACTTCTCGGCCAGCCCGGCGAGCAGGTCGTCGGCCTCGTCCGCGGAGAAACCGCACACCGCGGCGATCGCGGCCAACGTCGCACCGCCGGCGAACACGGTGAGCCGGCGGGCGAGCGCGCGTTCGTCGCGATCGAGCAGGTCCCAGCTCCACTCGACGACCGCGTGCAGCGTGCGATGCCGAGGGGCCGCGGTCCGGCTCCCGCGCGAGAGCAGTCGGAACCGGTCGTCCAACCGCGCGGCGACCTCCGCCAACGGCAGTGTGCGCAGCCGCGCGGCGGCGAGTTCGATGGCCAGCGGCAGTCCGTCGAGCGCGGCGCAGATCCGCGCCACGTCCGGCGCGTTGTCGGCGGTGACCACGAAGTCGGGCCGCACCGCCGCGGCGCGTGCGGCGAACAGCTCGACCGCGGGCGCCGCACGCAGCATGTCCAGGTCGGCGTCGGCGGCGGGCAGCGCCAGTTGCGGCACCGGGCACAACACCTCGCCGGTGATGCCCAGCGGTTCGCGGCTCGTGGCCAGGATCCGCACTCCCGGGCAGCCGTCCAGGACCCGGTGCGCGAGCACGGCCGCACCCTCCACCACGTGCTCGCAGTTGTCCAGGATCAGCAGCAGTCGATGCTCGGCGAGCACCGCGACGATCCGCGCACCGGGATCGCTCTCCGCGGTCCGCGCACTCACGCCGCCCGGCTCGCGGATGCCCAGCGCCGCCGCCACCACATGCGGCAGCGCCGCGTCGTCGGCGGCCCGGGTGAGGTCGACGAAGCACACCTGCTCGACGGTGCGCGCGGCGGTCTCCACGGCGAGCCGGGTCTTCCCGGTGCCGCCGGGCCCGGTCAGCGTGACCAGCCGCGCGCCGGCCGACGCGGTCAGCCGGGCCAGTTCGTGTTCGCGGCCGACGAAGCCGGTGAGCCGACCGGGCGGCGCGGCGAATTCGGGGACCGGCAGCGGAGCCTCGGCCAGCGGCGCGCGCGGCGTCGGCAGCATCGGCGCAGGCGGCCCGCCGAGTTCGCCGCGCAGCACCGCGACGTGCACGGCGGCCAGTTCGGGGGAGGGGTCGGCGCCGAGTTCCTCGGCCAGCACCCGGCGCAGGTCCTCGTACACCTCCAGCGCCTCGGCCTGCCGGCCGCTGCCGCTCAGCGCCCGCATCAGCAGCCCGCGCGCACGCTCGCGCAGCGGGTGCGCGTCGACCAGGACGCGCAGCTCCGGGATCGCCGCGCGCAGTCCGCCGAGCGCGATCTCGGCCTCGATCCGGTCCTCGGCCGCGGTCACCCGCAGCTCCTCCAGGCGGGTGGCCCGTGCCCGCGCGTACGGCACGTCCGCCAGCGCAGGCCCGCGCCACAACGCGACCGCCTCGCCGAGCAACGCGGCGGCGTCCGCCTGTTCGCCCGCCGCGAGCGCCTGCCGACCGGTTTGGACCAGTCGCTCGAACCGATGCGCGTCCACCGCCTCCGGATCCACCGCGAGCCGGTAGCCGGTCGTGTGGAACTCGATCGGCTCGACATCGCCGGTATGCGGTCGGAGTCCGCGGCGCAGCCGGGACACGTGCGACTGCAACGCGTTCGCCGCGCCTGCCGGCGGGTCCTCGCCGTACAGCCCGTCGATCAGTCGCTCGGTGGGCACGACGTGTCCCGCGTCCAGCAACAACAGCGCGAGCAGCGCCCGCGCTCCGGGTCCGCCGACGGCAACCGGGCTGCCGTCGGGCAGTCGAACGTCCACCGGTCCCAGGATGCCGAAGATCATTGGGCGATTATCCCGGTTCCGAGCGGAAATCGACCGAGCGTCGGTGCGGCGGGTGCGGCGGGTGTCGGTCACCCGGGCACGCCGAGTGTCGGCGGAACAGGTACGCCGGAGCATCCGCGGACCGCGCGCGGTGTGCCGGCGAAGGGCGGGCGGCCGACCTTGGCGTGTGCCGGATGTCCACCACATTTCCTTGGGGTTACTTGTCGTCGCCTTGTCGTGATGTGCGCATGTGTCGGTTCGACCCGGGTAGGCGACTGGCACAGCCGACCCGAGGAGAGCAGCGTGACGGAACCGATCGACATAGTCCGCGGAACCCGCACCGCGACCTGGACGCCCCCGGTGGCCGGCGCGTGTGCGACCGCGGATCGGCAGTTGTTTCTCGGTTATCCCGGTGAACCCGTCGTCGCCCGTCTCGCGCGTGAGGAGGACGCCAAGCGCGTCTGCGCGCGCTGTTCCGTCCTGCTCGAATGCCGTGCGAGCGCCCTGGCCGAGACCACCCCGGTTGGCGTCCGCGGCGGCCTGACCCCGAACGAGCGGGGCGCCGTGCGTCGACGCCGCGCCCACCACTGAGTCGGGGTCGAATCGCCTGCCGGTCACCGAGCCGGCGTCAACCCGCGTGCCGGTCGGCCTCGCCGACGATGTGGTCGCGCGGGGTGTCCGTGGTCAGCCGGGCCAGCTTGCGCAACAGCGCGGTCAGTTCCTCGGATTGCTCCGGTGACCAGTCCGCCATCACCTCGGTGAGGATCTGCCGACGGGCCTCGACCAGCGCCTCCAGCGCCACGTGACCCTTGGCGGTGAGCTGCATCGTGCCCTCGCCGAGGCGCTCGATGTAGCCGGCGAAGGTCAGCTCGTCGGCGTATCGGCGCACCCGGTCCTCCGACTCGTGGAGCCGGGCCGCGAGGTCGGGGATCGAGATCGGGCTCAACCGGTCGAGCTGCACGAGCCCGTACGCGCACGGGACCGACAGGTCCACGCCGGAGCGCTGGATCATGCGTTCGTAGCGGGACCAGCCGTTCTCCCGGCGCACCATCTGCGACATCGCGCGCTCGATCTCGTCCACCGAACTGCGCGCGGTCGGCGACATCGGCGGGGTGCGCTCGGTCTCGCGGGTGGCCTCGCGCAGCGGGACCTCCTTGAGCAGGAAGGACAGTACGAACGCGACCAGCACGATGCAGGAGGCGGCCAGGAACACCGTCTGCAACGACTGGGCGTAGGCGTGGATGAAGCCGGACTTGGACGCGGGCGGCAGCTTGTTCAGGTCGGCCGGGTTGATCGCGGACGACGACCCGGCGGTCGTGCCGGGCGGCATGCCCTCGCCGCGCGCCGCGGCCTCCCGCAGGTGCACCGTGAGCCGGTTGTTGAAGATCGTGCCGAAGATCGCCGCGCCGAACGAGCCGCCGATGGACCGGAAGAAGGTCGCGCCCGCGGTGGCCACACCCAGGTCCGCGTAGGGCACCGAGTTCTGCACGGCGAGCACGATCACCTGCATGACCAGACCCAGGCCGATGCCGAAGACCAGCATGTACAGCGAGGACGCGGCCGTGGTGGTGAACTCGTCCATCCGCGACATGAGGAACATGCCGACGGCCATCACGGCGGTGCCCAGGATCGGGTAGATCTTGTACCTGCCGGTCCGGGTGATCAGTTGCCCGCTGAGGATCGAGGTGATCAGCAGGCCGCCCATCATCGGCAGCAGGCGCAGGCCCGATTCGGTGGGCGTGGTGCCGTTGACGACCTGCATGAACAGCGGCAGGAAGCTCAGCCCGCCCATCATCGCGAAGCCGACGATGAAGCCGATGCCCGCGGTCACCGAGAAGATCCGGTTGTGGAACAGCTTCAGCGGCAGCACCGGCTCCGGCGCGCGCCGCTCGACCGCGACGAACCCGGCGAGCAACACCACCGCGGCGACGCCCAGTCCGACGATCTGTGCGGAGGCCCACGGGTAGGTGGTGCCGCCGAAGGTGCTGAGCAGGACCAGGCAGGTGGTGCCGCCGGCGAGCAGCGTGATGCCGAGATAGTCGATGCTCGGCCGGGTGTGCATCTCCTTGGTGTGCAGCGCGGCGGCGATCACCACCAGTGCGATCACGCCGATCGGCAGGTTGATGTAGAAGACCCAGCGCCAGCTGAGATGGTCCACGAAGAACCCGCCGAGCAGCGGCCCGGCCACCGAGGTGACCCCGAACACCGCGCCGAACAGGCCCTGGTAGCGCCCGCGCTCCCGTGGCGGCACCACGTCGCCGATGATCGCCTGGGACAACACCATCAGGCCGCCGCCACCGAGCCCCTGGATCGCCCGGAACGCGATCAGCTCGAACATGCCCTGGGCGATGCCGCACAACACCGAGCCGATCAGGAAGATCACGATCGACGCCTGGTAGAGCTTCTTGCGCCCGAACAGGTCGCCGAGCTTGCCCCACAGCGGCGTGCTCACGGTCGACGCGAGCAGGTACGCGGTGACCACCCAGGACAGGTGGTTGAGCCCGCCGAGGTCGCCGACGATGGTCGGCAACGCGGTGGAGACGATGGTCTGGTCGAGCGCGGCCACCAGCAACCCGAGCATCAGCCCGGTCAGGATCAGCCCGAGCCGGGGCGCCGGCTCGGCCTTCGCCGGGCTGCTGCCAGGTCTGCCGTGCCGCGCGGTCATCCGGTGGCCTCCTTGATCGATGCTCAAGGAGGGTCCCCACAAACAGGTACAAAATCCGCGCCTATTAGTGGGACACGCACCGCAGGCAGCCTGGGGACCGACCACCGGCCGAGCCGAAATCGGCCCGGCCGGCGGTCACGGTCGGCTCGGCCGAAGGCCGGGTCGGCTCACCCCCGGCCGCACGGCCGACACGCACGCCCGACGTGCACGGTCAACGAGCGTGGTCGAAGTCGATCGCGCTGTACGCCCGCAGCTTCGCGAGCCGGTGCTGGCTGTCGATCTGCCGGATCGTGCCGCTCTTGGAGCGCATCACCAGCGACGAGGTGAGCGCCGTGCTGGAGCGGTACCGCACCCCGCGCAGGAGTTCGCCGTCGGTGATGCCGGTCGCGACGAAGAAGACGTTGTCGCCGCGGACCAGGTCGTCGGTCAGCAGCACCCGGGACAGGTCGTGCCCGGCGTCGATCGCCTTCGCCCGCTCGGCCTCGTCCTTGGGCCACAGCCGGCCCTGGATCACGCCGCCCATGCACTTGATCGCGGCGGCGGCGATGATGCCCTCCGGTGTGCCGCCGATGCCGAGCAGCAGGTCGACGCCGGTGCCGTCCTTGGCCGCCATGATCGCGCCGGCCACGTCGCCGTCGGTGATGAACTTGATGCGGGCGCCTGCCTCGCGGATCTCCTTGACCATCGAGTCGTGCCGGGGCCGGTCCAGGATGCAGACCGTGACGTCCTCGACGGCACTGTGCTTGGCCTTGGCCACCCGGCGGATGTTCTCCGCGATCGGCGCGGTCAGGTCCACCACGTCGGCCGCCTCGGGGCCGGTGACCAGCTTCTCCATGTAGAACACGGCCGAGGGGTCGTACATGCTGCCGCGCTCGGACACGGCCATCACCGCGACCGCGTTGTTCATCCCCTTGGCGGTCAGCGTGGTGCCGTCCACCGGGTCGACCGCGACGTCGCACTCGGGTCCGGAGCCGTCGCCGACCCGTTCGCCGTTGAACAACATCGGGGCGTCGTCCTTCTCGCCCTCGCCGATCACGACGACACCGTTCATCGACACGGTGTGGATCAGGCTGCGCATCGCCTTCACGGCGGCGCCGTCCGCGCCGTTCTTGTCACCTCGACCGACCCAGCGGCCGGCCGCCATCGCGGCGGCCTCGGTGACCCGGACGAGTTCGAGTGCGAGGTTGCGGTCCGGGGCTTCCGGCGCGACTTCGAGCTGCGGAGGTACAGATTGGTCCGTCATCTGGGCGGGCCTTCCTGTAGGGGAACCGGTCCGTAACCGCGAGGGGTGCCCTGATCCCCCGGAGCCGTGCGTCATCGCTGCGGGTGGCACGGCGATTGCGCGGCCCCGAGTCCGGACTGGTTCCAACGGGATTGCCCCGATGTTATCGGTGAGCGGTGGTATCGGTGCAGGTAGCCCGTGCACAACGAGACAGCGTGCAATGCGACCATGTACGGGTGGCGAGGAAGTCGGGTCGAGAGACCGTTCGGGACATGGTTCTTTCCCTGGGAGCGTGCGGCCTGGTGGTCGGTGCGCTGTTTCTGGTGGCACCGCACAGCGGCGGGGATCCGGTGAAGCGGGTGCCCTACGAACTCTCCTTCCGGCAGGCGGCCCGGGTCTCGCCGTATCCGCTGCTCGCCCCGCAGGGGCTGAGCGAGCGGTGGCGGGCCACGTCGGTGAACTTCGAGGGGGCCGACCGCAACCGGACCACGTGGCACATCGGCTTCATCAACCCGAACGACACCTACGCCGCGGTCGAGCAGACCAACGGCTTCACCGACGAACTCGTCCGGGACAAGGGCAAGCGCGGGCAGCCGATCGGCAACCGGGACGTGGCCGGCGAGCAGTGGAAGGCGTACGACGGCCCCAAGTACCGCTCGCTGGTCCGGGTCCGCGACGGCGTGACCACGATGGTCACCGGCAATGCGACTTTCGAGGATTTGACCGTTCTCGCCGCATCCCTGCGAACTGCCGTCGGCTGAGCCGAAAGCCGGCGGATCCGCCGGACCTATCCGGGTGATTCGGGCACCCGGCTGCACAGGATGTACAGGGGCTTGTAAAGACTCTGTAAAGACCACACGCCTTCCTCTGCCCCGCGCGTTACTCCCGCCCCTAGGGTCCGGAAGCCCGGTCGAACGTGTGTCGGCATCGTCGTGACCCGATGGTTGCCGCCATGTGTCCGTCGGGCTTTCCGAGTCGGCCCGACGTCGTGTGCGCTTGATCAGATCCCACGCGACGTCGCTTTGCGTCCGGGGATCGTTCCCCGGTCGGAAAGGGGAGCACGTTGAGTCCAGCGATACCCGGGAGGGGCCCGACGCCTGCGAACGGCGTCCGGCGGGTGAAACGCCGTGTGGCACTGCTGTCCGTATCCGCGCTAGCGATCACCGGACTTGCCGCCACGACCGCCCCCTCGACCTCGGCCGCGCCTACGCGCGTCGACACGACCCGCGCGGTGTGGAATCCGGGCCCCGAGGACCACTACGTCAACTCCGTCGACGCGGCGATCGACACCAGTGCGCTGCCCGGCGACCCGGCCGTGGCCGCGTCGCTGAAGGCGAAGAACGCCGCGGCCGACCGCAAGAACTCCGACGGCAACCCCCGCGCCGCCGCGCAGATCAAGGCACTGGAGGCCGAGGCCGGACGTACCGGCAAGAGCCCGGCCGAGATCAAGGCCGAGCGCAGCGGCAAGCCCGTCGACGCCAAGCAGACCGCGAAGTTGCTGACCGTCCTGGTCGAGTTCAACGACCAGGCCAACGACGACTTCTCCGGCTTCAAGCGCCCGACCAGCGTTTCGGACCCGACCTGTGTCACCGAGCCCCCCGGCACCATCAAGAACGGGCCGCTGCACAACCGGATCCCGAACCCGGCGCTGAACCCGAACGACAACAACTCGCAGTGGGTGCCGAACTTCGACCAGACCCACTTCAACAAGATGCTCTACTCCAAGGAGGGCATCACCGAGCGCATGCGCACCGACCTCACGGGGCCGGACGGCAAGCCGGGCATCAGCCTCGCGGGCCAGACCATGCGCAACATGTACGAGGAGATGTCCGCCGGAAAGTACTCGGTTTCCGGTGAGGCGACGCCGTGGGTCAAGGCGCCGCACTCCGAGGCCTGGTACGGCGCGGGCGCCTGCGGCAACGCGCGCCAGGACAACAGCGGCAGCCCGGACAACCCGCTCGGCGCGCAGAAGCTGGCCATCGACGCGGTCGACGAGCTGGCCAAGCAGCAGCCGAACTTCCCGTGGGCCGACTACGACAAGGAAGACCCGGGCGACGCCGACCACGACGGCAACACCCAGGAGCCCGACGGCGTGGTGGACCACCTGGTCCTGGTGCACGCGGGCAAGGACAAGTCCGCCGGCGGCGGCGCCGAGGGCACCTATGCGATCTGGGCGCACGCGAGCACCGTGCTCTTCGGCCACCAGGTGCCCGGCAGCAACATCAAGATCGCGAACTACATCGTGCAGCCCGAGGACTCCGGAGTGGGCGTGTTCGCCCACGAGTTCGGCCACGACCTGGGCCTGCCCGACCTGTACGACAACTTCAGCGCCGGCGAGACGGACCTGAACTTCTGGGACCTGATGTCCTCCGGTTCGCACTCCGGGCCGCTGTTCCAGTCGCAGCCCGCGCACATGGGCATCTGGGACAAGTACGCGCTCGGTTGGCTGACCCCGGACCTGGTCAAGGTCGGTGACCGCGCCAAGGTCGCCACCCTGGGCCAGGCCGCCAAGACGCCCAAGGGCACCTCGCGGGGCATCCGGGTGAACCTGCCGAACAAGCAGGTCCAGGTCGGTACGCCGCACGGCGGCCAGAACATGTGGTACTCCGGCCAGGACCAGGCCTGGTCCGACATCCGGATCGAGCGGAACATCGCGGTGCCCGCCGGCTCGGACGTGAAGTTCTGGATGTGGAACGACTACGTCATCGAGCAGGACTGGGACTTCGGCTTCGTCGAGGTGTCCACCGACAACGGTGCCACCTGGAAGCAGCTGGCGGTCAAGGACGAGTCCGGCAAGCTGGTCAGCACGCCGCCGGACTACCCGGACCCGACGAAGAACCTGGCCACGTTCCGCAAGACCAGCGGTCTGACCGGTGACAGCGGCGGATGGCGGCACGACAACGTCGACCTCACCCCGTACGCGGGTCAGAACATCAAGCTGCGGCTGGACCTGAACACCGACGCCGCGTTCATGGAGAAGGGTTGGTTCGCCGACGACTTCTCGCTCACCAACGGCACCACCACGGTGTGGTCGGACGACGTGGAGAGCGGCGACAACGGCTGGACCGCGATCAAGGGCACCAACGCGATCACCAGCGGCGCGGGCTGGGGCCGGACCAGCGGCACCTTCGAGCGGGAGCAGTACTACCTGCTGGAGTGGCGCAACCTGTCCGGCTTCGACGAGGGCCTGAAGTACGCGTACACCTCCGGTCCCAACGGCAAGACCAACCGGGTCCCGTACAACGCCCCGGGCATGCTGGTCTGGCTGCGCGACAACCAGTACCAGAACAACGGCGTCAACTTCAACATCGACAACGGGCCCTCGTGGGGCCCCAAGGGCGAGCTGTTGATCGTCGACTCGCACCCGGACCCGCTGCGCTACACCGGCGATGCCAAGGCGCAGTTCCCGCAGCCCGACCCGAACGTGCCGAACATCGAGAAGCGGAACGTCTTCGCCAACATCCCGACCCGGCCGCAGGCCGCGAACGCGGCGTTCGGCTTCGTCAAGACGTCGCCGTTCACGGACTGCATCCCCGGCACGGCCTACTGCACCTCGTTCCAGGCGCAGGCGCCGGTGACGCTGTTCACCGACACCCTCGGCTGGGCACCGGGTACCGAGGTCTACAAGGGCCGGGTCCTGCCGAAGGACCGCTACGGCTCGACCGTGGTGCCGGCGAAGGGGCCGTACACCACCAAGATCACCAAGGCGGACGGTTCGCTGGACCGGGACAACTTCGGCAAGTTGTTCCACGGTTCCGAACTGGGCACGGGCAACCCGGGCTTCGACAAGGGCTACGGCGTGACCGTGCTGCCGGTGCTCCCGCTGCCGGGCAACACCGGTGCGGTCGTCTGGATCCTGCCGGCTCAGAAGTAGGTGCCCCACCCCCGACCACCCGGTGACGGTGTGGTCGGGGCCGGGTGAAACGCGAGGGGCGCTCCCGAACCGGGAGCGCCCCTTTCGTCGTTCGCCGAACCGCCGTGCTCGGGTCAGTCGTCCTCGCCGGGCTCGTCCGACCCGGCACCGGCCCGCTCGGCGCGGACCGCCGCGTCCAGCCTGGCCCGGGCGCCGTCGAGCCACTGCTCGCACACCACGGCGAGCTGCTCGCCGCGCTCCCACAGGGCCAACGACTCCTCCAGGGTGATGCCACCGGTCTCCAGGCGACGCACGACCTCGATCAGCTCGTCGCGGGCCTGCTCGTAGGCCGGTGCCTCGTCCGGCGCGGGTGCGGTCTGCTCGCTCATGCCGCCAGCTTAGGCCGTGTCCGGCGGCCGGGATCCCGCGCGGCCGGGGTCCCCGAACCGGCCCGACCCGAACCGGACCCGGGCACGGATCACGGCCGGGCCGCGGTGACCCGCACGGCGGCCCCGTGCTCCGGATTCGCCCGCGACAGCGGTCCGACCAGGGTGGCCGAGGCGCCGTAGGCGAGGTCGGGGCCGGGATCGCCGGTGCCGAGCACGGAGCCCTTGTACGGCACGCCGTGGTGCGCCGGATCGGGCGCACCGTCCGGCGTGACGACCCTGGTGCTGTACGGGCCGCGCGCGGGCACCACGGTGGACCCGTCGGTGAAGCGGTCCACCGGCGCGCCGTCGACGTACTCGACGCCCGGGGCCCAGCCGCGGTCGTCGCCGAACGCGCGGACCGGTTCGCGGGCCGCGAAGTCCTGACACCACGCGCCGTTGCCGTGGCACGCACCGAACGCCGGCGTGGGCAGGAAGCCGAACGCGGCGTCCGCGGACTGCGCCCGGCTGTCCAGATTCTTCCGGGGGTTGCTCTCGACCCGGTAGTGCTCACCGGCCTCGCCGGTCCACCGACGCGGATCCGGATGCGCGTCCACGAGCAGCGTCTGACCCTTGGCGCCGTAGCTGGGCGGCGCGCTCAGATTGAAGTTCACGCCGTTGTTCTGATACTCGGCATCGCGCAACCACACCAGCATGCCGGGCACGTCGTAACCCAACCGGCGCACCCGCACGCCGCGCCGGTCGCTGTGCTCCGGGGTGTACGCGAAGTTCAGGCCCCGATCGAAGCCGACCGGTGCCCGCCACTCCATCAGGTAGTACTGCTCGCGCTCGACCTCGCCGGAGCTGCGGCCCCAACCGGCCCCGCGGGTCACCGTGCTCGTGCCCTTGATCGCGGTCCAGCCGTTGTCGCCGCTCTCCACGTCGTCCGACCACACCGTGCCGCCGTCGGCGCCGCCGGTGAGGGTGAAGTCGTCGGCGAACCAGCCCTTCTCCATGAGCGCGGCATCGGTGTTCAGGTCCAGCCGCAGCTTGATGTTCCGGCCCGCGTACGGGGTCAGGTCCACGTTGTCGTGCCGCCATCCTCCGGTGCCGCCGGTGAGTCCGTTGACCTTGCGCAGTTCGGAGAGGTTGCGGTTGGGGTCGGGATAGTCGGGCGGGGTGCTGACCAGGGTGCCCGCGTCGTCGTGCACGGCGAGCTGGGTCCAGGTCGCACCGTCGTCGGCGGACACCTCGACGAAGCCGAAGTCCCAGTCCTGTTCGATGGTGTAGTCGTTCCACATCGAGAAGGTCGCGGGTCCGCCGGCGGGCACCGCGACGTCCCGGACGATCCGGCCGTCGGACCATTCCTGGTCGCGTTCCGAGTACCACATGCTCGTCCCGCTGTGCGGGGTGCCGATCCGGATGCGCTCGTTCGGCAGGTTCACCCGGACCGCGTCCCGGGTGCCGGCTCGCGGGTCGGCGGCGGCGCCGAGCAGTACGGTGCGCGCGTTCCCGCCGACCGGGACCACCGGCGGATCGATCCAGCCCAGCACGTACTTCGACCACGCGCCCATGTGGGTGGGCATGGTCTGGAACAGCGGCCCGGCGTGCGAGCCGGAGGACATCAGGTCCCAGAAGTCGACGTCCGTCTCGCCGCCGCTGAAGTTGTCGTACAGGTCGGGCAGGCCCAGGTCGTGCCCGAACTCGTGGGCGAACACGCCCACTCCGGAGTCCTCGGGCTGCACGATGTAGTTCGCGACCCTGAGGTCGGTGCCCGGGACGGGGTGCCCGCCCAGCACGGTGCTCGCGTGCGCCCAGATCGCGTAGGTGCCCTCGGCGCCGCCGCCGGCCGACTTGTCCTTGCCCGCGTGCACCAGCACGAGGTGGTCGATCACCCCGTCCGGCTCCCGGGTGTCGCCGTCGTTGTCGGCGTCGCCCGGGTCCTCCCGGTCGTAGTCGGACCACGGGAAGTCCGGCCGGGCGGCGGCCAGCGCGTCCACCGCGTCGGTGACGAACTGCCTTACGCCGCGCGGGTTGTCCGGGCTGCCGCTGTTGTCCTGGCGGATGGCGCCGCAGTGGCCGGCGGCGTACCAGGCCTCGGAGTGCGGGACGCTCACCCAGCCGGCCGCCTCGCCGCCGATCGTGTACGCGCCGTGCGACATCTCCCGGTACATGTTGCGCATGGTCAGACCCGCGAGGTCGACACCGGGCCTGCCGTCCGGGCCGGTCAGGTCGGGCCGGACCCGCTCGGTGAGGCCCTCCTCGGAGTAGAGCATGCGCGCGTAGTGGGTCGGGTCGAAGTCCTTGACCCACAGCGTGTTGTTGTCCTGCCCGCCGATCGCCGGATCGGGCAGCAGGTTGTGCCGCGGGCCGTTCTTGACCGTGCCGGGCGGCTCGGTCACGCAGGTCGGGTCGGCGACACTGGTCGGTCGCCGGAAGCCGGAGAAGTCGTCGTCGGCCCGGTCGTCGAACTCGACCAGGATGGTCAGCAGCCGCGCGTCCCGCTTCGCCGCGCCGTCCTGCGCGCGCGGGCTCGTGCCGGTCCTGGCCGCGGTCGCCTCGGCGCGGGCGAGTCGGCGGGCGGGGGCCGGGTTGCCCGCGGCGAACTTGCGATCGTAGTGCCGGGCCCGCCGCTCGGCCGCGAGCGCGTGCTCACGCACCTCGGGCGAGACGCCCGGCGGCCCGTCGGGTGGCAACGGGTCCCGGGGTGCGACGTAGTTGACGTAGGAGTCGGCGGCTGACGGATTCCACCGCGCGGGCGAGTCCTCGGCGGCGGCCACGGAGGACGTGGCGACGCCGGTGAGCAACAACGCGGACGCGGCGAGCAGATGACGCAACACACGCGCAAACTAAGCCGTTTTCGCCGCCGATCGGGTGAGACGTCACTGCTTGTCATACGAACGGGTCAAATAATCCATCCTTCGACCGGTGCGCCGATCGTTCCCGCCGTCCCGCCGTCCTTCGTTGCTTCATTCCTTCGGGACGACCACGTCGAAGCGTCCGGCCGCCACGCGGGCGGTCAGCCGGTCGCCGGCCGCCACCTCCGCGGGGTCGCGGACCGCGTGCCCGTCCGCCCGCTGCAACACCGCGTAGCCGCGCTCCAGGGTGGCCGCGGGGGAGAGCGCGACGACCCGCGCGCGCGTGTGCACGAGGTCGCTCGCGGCGCGGTCCAGGAGGTGCCGCAGGGTGCGCCGGGACCGGTCCACGAGCCCGGTCACCTCCTCCGCGCGCAGGTCCACCATGCGCTGCGGATCGGCCAGTACCGGCCGCGAACGGGCGGCCCGCAGGCCCTGGTACTCCCGATCGAGCCGGGCCCCCAGCGCGAGCCGTCCACGATCGCGCACCTGGTGCACCCGATGCAGCTCCTCGCGGATGTCCGGCACGATCCGTTTCGCGGCGTCGGTGGGCGTGGACGCCCGAAAGTCGGCCACCAGGTCCAGCAGCGGCGAGTCCGGCTCGTGCCCGATCGCGCTCACCACCGGTGTCGTACACGCGAAGACGACCCGCACCAACTCCTCGCTGGAGAACGGCAACAGATCCTCCACGCTGCCGCCGCCCCGGGCCACCACGATCAGGTCGACGTCCGGGTCGGCGTCCAACTCGCGGATCGCCGCGACCACCTGGGACACCGCACTGACCCCCTGCACCGCGACGTTGCGCACCGCGAACCGCACGGCCGGCCACCGCCGTTTGGCGTTCTCCAACACGTCCCGCTCGGCGGCCGAGGCACGCCCGCAGACCAGCCCGACCCGGTGCGGCAGAAACGGCAGCGGCTGCTTGTGCCGCGGATCGAACAACCCCTCGGCGGTGAGCGCCCGCTTGAGCTGCTCCAACCGCGCCAACAACTCGCCGATCCCCACCGGCCGAATCTCCGCGGCCCGCAACGACAACGTCCCGCGCGCCCGGTACCAATCCGCCTTCGCGTGCACGACCACCCGCGAGCCCTCGGTCACGATGTCCCCGACCGCGTCGAACACCTTCCGATAGCAGGTCACCGAGATCGACACGTCCTGCTCGGCATCACGCAGCGTCATGAACACCACCCCGGCCCCCGGCCGCCGACTGAGCTGGGTGATCTGCCCCTCGACCCACACATCCCCGAGCCGATCGATCCACCCCCCGATCAACCGAGAAATCTCGGCCACGGGCAGGGGCGCATCCGCAGAAGTCGTAAGAGCCATCCCCAGAGGCTAACCGCCCCGGCTCCCGCCCCGGCGCCCCGACCACCGCCGCCCCCGGACGGATCAGCGTCCCCGAACCACGAATCCCACACAGCGGCGTGGTCGCGGTGGTCGGTCAGGCGGGCCGGCCGGAAATCGTCGGCCCGCCCGGGGCCGTGCCCAGGGCGGCGCGCAACGCGTCGGCCAACGCGTCCATGTGCTCCGCCGGGACCCGCTCGCCCTCCGGCCGCCCGAGCATCGCGAACGCACGCGGCCCCCGCAGCTCCGCCGCCAGGTCGGGGGGTCGCGGCACGATGTGGAAGTGCACGTGCGCGAACCCCTCCCGCTCGGCGAACTGCGCCACGTAGGTCTTCGCACACCCGGTCACCTCGCGCAGCGCCCGCGCGAGCGCGACCTGCCAGGTCCCGAGCGCGCCCGCCTCGTCATCGGTCAACTCCGCAACGGACACGACATGCCGCCGCGGAACCAGCACCAGCCACCCCGGCAACGCACTGTCGAAGGCATGCGCCACCCGCCACCACGCATCGAACGCGACCCGCTCCCGCGACGGCAACCCGCCGAACCGCGCCTCCTGCTCGCAGGAGTGACACCCGATCTCGACCGACCCCACGCGACCACCCTCCCCGCTCGTGGACCCGTCGAACTCTCACCGTCGCACACCGTTGCCAAGGCCCGAGACCGAACCTTTGCAGGTACCGGAGCACGGCAGACGAGGCCGTCCCCGTCATGGGCTCGTGGGGGCGTCGTCAATAACGTGGCATGTTCGGGATCGCCTTCACCGCAAGCCGGCTGGTCGCGCGCAGCCCCTGGTTCTGCAATACCGCGGCCAACGCCCTGCGAGCGGCGTCATAGGCCAAGGTGTACGCACCTTCCGGGTCCGTCGCCGTCAACTGCCGCGCGGAGCCGACATGCGTGCGGGCCCGGACCAGTTCCGCCTCTGCGGCCTGCCGGGAAGCGGGGACACGTTCGAGCCCACCACCGTCGATGAGCGCGTCGACCGTCGACCGCCCCTGATTCCAGCGCGTCATCATGCCCCCGGTTCGAGGTTCAGCCCCACCAACGGACGTTCCCGCACGCTGGTGAGGAACGGATCGTCCGTATGGGTCTCCCACGCCTCGACGGAGACCCGATGGACGTTGACCACACGACGCACTCGTCGTGAGACCTCCTCGGCGAGGTCGAAGAGCGCATCGGCGTCGGGGGCACCGACGACGAGGACATCCACATCGTGGGGCGGCGGCCCCTGCTCACCGTTGTACCGAGCGGCCCAGGAACCGTAGATGTAGGCCTGCTGTACGCCTTCGAGGCCCGCGAGTGCGTCGGTGAGTACCGGCAAGGGGCCGAAGGAAACGGACATGAGTTCGCTCAGCGGGCGGTAGAGCGGGGTATCCGTGCGCGCCTTGACGAGGCGACTGCGCCCCACCTTCCGATCGGTCAGGATGCCGGCGTCGGTCAGCCGATCCACCTCGCGGAGAACAGCCGTGGGTGTCACACCGACGTCGGTGGCGAGTTCGGTGATGCTGTACTCGCGTTCCGGGTGCAGGAGCACGAGAGCGAGAAGCTCGCCCTGCATGCGGGATCGCAGGATGGGGAGCAAGCCGGGCGATACTTTCATCGGGCGCAGGATATCAAACGTCCAATGAAAGTAACCATTAGCAGTTGATCATCACCAGAATGTCACTTGGCGCCTGCTCGGCGCGGGAACGGCGAAAGGGCCGGGCTCGTCCGAGCCCGACCCTTTCGATCCGCGCGCGCGACCGCAGCAACGAGGGCCTGTCCACCGCCACGACTCCGTTGTGTACACATGGAACACTCGGTACGCTTGAGCGCATGACGCAGCCACTGCCCGTAGAGTCCATCCGCGACGTGCGCGCGCACTTGGCGGACGTCGTGGAGCGCGCAGACCGCGACGACGTGCCCACAGTGATCACACGCCGAGGCAAGGAAGTCGCCGCCGTCGTCTCCATCGAGGTGCTGCGCAAGTATCAGGAGTGGGAAGAGCGCGAGATCAATCGGATCATCGACGAGCGTATGGCCAACCCCGCGTCCGGCATCCCGATCGAGGACATCATGAGGGAGACGCTGGCGCGCGGTGACTGAGTACCGAACCGTCTTCCGGCCCGAGGCGCAGGCCGAACTCCGCAAGATCCCCCGCGATATGGCACTGCGCATCCTGACCAAGCTGACCGAACTGGAGACCGATCCGCTCGGTTTCAACACCACCGCACTCGTGTCCCAACCCGAGCGTCGTCGCCTGCGAGTCGGCGACTATCGCGTCGTCTACACGATCGACAGCGGGGAACTCGTGGTGTGGGTCGTTCACGTCGGACACCGCTCCACCGTCTACGGGACGTGATCACCGCCGGCCCCGCGTGGGCTTTCCGGCACCTGTTCGAGACGGGAACGGCGAAAGGGTCGGGCTCGTCCGAGCCCGACCCTTTCGATCCGCGCGCCCGACACCATGCGTAATGCCTGGCGGCGGGTCGGTCACACGTTGAAGCGGAACTCCACCACGTCGCCGTCCTGCATGATGTAGTCCTTGCCCTCCATGCGGGCCTTGCCCTTGGTGCGGGCCTCGGCGCGGCTGCCGGTTTCGACCAGGTCGTCGAAGCCGATCACCTCGGCCTTGATGAAGCCGCGCTGGAAGTCGGTGTGGATCACGCCGGCGGCCTCGGGGGCGGTGGCGCCCTTGGCGACCGTCCAGGCGCGGGCCTCCTTGGGGCCGGCCGTGAGGTAGGTCTGCAGGCCCAGGGTGTCGAAGCCGACCCGGGCCAGGATCGACAGGCCGGATTCCTCCTGGCCCAGGCTCTGGAGCAGTTCCAGGGCCTCGGCCTCGTCCAGCTCGATCAGCTCGGACTCGATCTTGGCGTCCAGGAAGATCGCCTCGGCCGGTGCGACCAGCTCGCGCAGTTCGTTCTTGAGCTCCTCGTTGACCAGCTCGTCCTCGTCGACGTTGAAGACGTACAGGAACGGCTTGGCGGTGAGCAGGTGCAGCTCGCGCAGCGGCTCCGGGTCGAGGCCGGCGGCGAAGACCGTGGTGCCCGCCTCCAGCACCTCCTTGGCCTTCTCCACGGCGGCGGCCACCGCGACCTTGTCCTTCTGCAGGCGCGAGTCCTTCTGCAGGCGCGGCAGGACCTTCTCGATCGTCTGCAGGTCGGCCAGGATCAGCTCGGTCTCGATGATCTCCTTGTCGTCGGCCGGCGAGATCTTGCCGTCGACGTGCACCACGTCCGGGTCGGTGAAGACCCGGATGACCTGGCAGATCGCGTCCGACTCGCGAATGTTGGCGAGGAACTTGTTGCCCAGGCCCTCACCCTCGGAGGCGCCGCGCACGATGCCCGCGATGTCCACGAAGTCGACGGTCGCCGGGACCTTCTTGGCCGATCCGAAGATCTCGGCCAGCGTGTCCAGACGCGGGTCCGGTACGCCCACCACGCCCACGTTCGGCTCGATGGTCGCGAACGGGTAGTTCGCCGCGAGCACGTCGTTCTTGGTCAGGGCGTTGAAGAGCGTCGACTTGCCGACGTTGGGCAGGCCGACGATTCCGATGGTGAGCGACAACTGGATTCCCTGGCTTCTCGGCGATCGATGTGGCGCACTGCGGACATACAAGCGCCTGCGGAAAGTGTAGGTGGTGGCCTGTGGCCAGTAGCATCCCTGGTTTCGTACGACGGCCACTCAACGACGGGGACATCGATGAGCCGCACCTCGAACACCAGCCACAACCGCAGGCAGCTGATGGACGGCGTCCTGTGGGAGTCCAAACCGATGCGGATCCTGTTGCTCACCGCGTTCGTCCCGGTCGCGCTCGGCCTGTTCGACGTGGCCGGCCTCGGGCTGCCGACCGTCGTGGCCTTCGCGCTCTACGGCGGGCTCGGCCTCTTCGTCCTGCTCGGCTTCGCGCTCTACCAGTATCGCAAGTTGTCGATCGGGCCCAACGGTCTGGTTTTCCACGGCCTGTTCCGTACCCGCGGCCTGCGTTGGGAGGAGATCTCCGCGGTCGAGGTCAAGCTCAAGGGTAACGGTGGGGATACGCACTGCTACGCCGTCGTGCGCTGCGAGATGCGTGCCGGTGGCCGGAAGCAGCACACGATCAACTTCCTGGACAAGGGGATGTTGCCCTATCTGGCCGTGGACCTGCGTCGGTACGCGGCGTCCCGCGGCATCCCGGTCCAGGTCAAGAGCTCCGACGAGGTGGTCCGTGCGGTGGAGCTGGTGGAAAGCGGCGCCCAGGTGTGACCTCCGGCCCTCGGACCGGACCCGGGCCCTCGACCCGGCCTCGGCCCCTGACCCGGCTCCGGCCGCCGCCCGAGACCCACCCAATCCGAACCCCCACGGCCGCCGTGCCCGCCCCGCCCCCGGCGGCCCCGCGCGACCGTGGGCCGGAATTGCTCGCCCGAAACCGCCACCAATCCCGCCCGAACAAGCGTCCTCCCTGGTGAACCCCGAGGAATCGGGGCAGGAACGGATCGGTCGAGGACGAGGTGAGCGGCGACCGGGCGGACGGTTCGACACAGACGGGGTGAGGTTTTTCGTGTTCTTGGGCGGGTTTGACCGTGATGCGGCAATACCGTGTGTGGATGGAACAGCGCAGCCGAGCGGGAGCGCGTCCCGTACCGACCCGGAACCCACCGAAACGGCCTCCCGTGCCGGCACCGGGACGAGGTGAGGCCGTGCGCCGTCGACCCGACCCGTCCGCCCCGCCGCCCGCGACGCCGGCGGGCGGCCGCGAGATGCCCCCGGGCCGGAACGGGAGCCACCCGGCCCGGGCACAGGCCCGACCGCGTCGGCCCGCCCCACCGCGCCGGGCGAACGGTGCCCCGGGCGGCTCGCGGATGTCCGGCAGCAGCCTGACCGCCGCGGGCGCGGCCGTGTTCGGATTCGGCGGCACACTGCTCGGCGGCCTCGTCGATCACCTGGCGACCGACGAACTCGGCTTCGTGTTCGGCTTCGCGTTCCTGCTCAGCTCGGTGTTCGTGGCCTGGAAGGTACGCACCCAGGACTGGATCGCCGCGATCATCACGCCCCCGATCGCGTTCGCCGCGACCGTCGTGCTCGTGAGCACGTTCCTGGGCGCCGACACCCAGGAGACCTATCTCTCCCGGGTGGGCCTGGACCTGATCACCGCGCTGTCCTTCAAGGCCGGCCTGCTGTGGGGCGGTACCGCCCTGGCCGGCGTCGTCGTCCTGGTCAAACGCCGAGCGGCCGACCACCACTGATCCGAGTGCGCCCCGGCCCACGACGGCGCGGGGCCCGTCCGATCGCTCGGACCGGCCCACAGCACGACTCTTCGGTTCTTCGATCCCGCGACGATCCCGCGACGCTCCATCCGACTCCGGGTCCGGGTTCGGTTCCTGAGCCGACCCGACTCCGGTTCGCCCGCCCCTCAGGTGTTGCGCAGATCCCGGCGCAGCTCCTGCGGCAGCGCGAACTGCAGCCGTTCCTCGACCGACCGGTGGATGTGCACGTCGGCGAAGCCGCGCTCGGCCAGCCACGCGAGCACGCCGTCCACGAGCACCTCGGGCACCGACGCGCCGGAGGTGACGCCGACCGTGCCGACCCCCTCCAGCCACTCGTCCTTCAGCTCTTCCGCGTAGTCGACCAGGTACGACGCCCGGGCGCCCGCCTCCAGTGCGACCTCGACCAGGCGCACCGAGTTGGACGAGTTGGTCGAGCCGACCACGATCACCAGGTCGGACTCGGCGGCGATCTGCTTCACCGCGACCTGGCGGTTCTGCGTCGCGTAGCAGATGTCGTCGCTCGGCGGGTCCATCAGCAGCGGGAGCTTCTTGCGCAGCTCCTTGACCGTGGCGACGGTCTCGTCCACGGACAGCGTGGTCTGGGAGAGCCAGGCCACCTTCGACGGGTCGCGCACCTCGACGTTCGCGACGCCCTCGGGGCCGTCCACCAGGTGGATGTGATCGGGCGCCTCACCGGCGGTGCCGATCACCTCCTCGTGACCCTCGTGGCCGATCAGGAGGATGTCGTAGCCCTCCTCGGCGAAGCGCACGGCCTCCTTGTGCACCTTGGTCACGAGCGGACACGTGGCGTCGATCGTGCGCAGCGAGCGGGCCGCCGCCTCCTCGTGCACCACGGGAGCCACACCGTGGGCGGAGAAGACGACCGTGGCGCCCTCGGGCACCTCCGCCGTCTCGTCCACGAAGATCGCCCCGCGCTTCTCCAGCGTCTCGACGACGTATTTGTTGTGCACGATCTGCTTGCGCACGTACACCGGCGCACCGTACAGATCGAGGGCCTTCTCGACGGTCTCGACGGCTCGGTCGACGCCCGCGCAGTACCCCCGGGGGGCGGCGAGCAGGACGCGGCTGGTTGACGACATGGATCCATCGTACGGGCGCTCCCGGGTGATCCACCCGGCTCCGCGCGGCATAGCGCACGTAATAGGGTCCTTTGTCGGAGCCGGCCTTCGAAGCGTCGCGCCTCCCGGGTCCCGATCCGTCAAGCCACCGAGACGTCCCGGACCGGACCCGGCCCGCCCACGCCGTCCACGGGAAGACGTCGGATGCCCTTCAGCTCAGCGGAACGGCCCGGAAACGACACCTCCCGCCGATCGGAGCCCGCGAAGCGGCGCCGGGTCAGCTGGGACCTCCTGCGGGTGGCGTTCGTGGCGCTGGTGCTGCTGTTCCACGGCACCTACCTGGCCCGGCAGTGGCACCCCGAACTGGTCGCCCGCCCGTTCGTCTTTCCGTACCAGTTGGGCGCGAGCCTGCTCCTGGTGGTCTCCGGCTACTTCGCCGCGGTCTCGCTGCGCAGGGGCGACGTGGTCCGCTGGTGGGTCGGCCGGATGGCGCGCATGTTGCCCGCCTTCTTCGTCGGCGTACTGGGTACCTCGCTGTTCCTGCGGTTGTGCGCACCCCCGGGGTGGTACGCGCCGAGCCTGCCCGACGTGCTCGCCAATCTGGCCATGTTGTGGAACTGGAAACCGCAGTCGTACACCTATGTGGACGCGGCCTATTGGACGATTCCGCTGCAACTGTTGTGGTTCACCGCGATCTTCGCGCTGTGGCGCGCACGGCGGGTGCACGGCGACGCGACGGTGCGCACGCTGTGGCTGGTGGTGTGCCTCGAACTGGTCCTGTTACCGCCCCGGTTGCACCTGCAGTCGGAGGCGTTCCGCACCCTCTACGACGGGTTCGGGCTGTACCGCGTGCACCTGTTCGTGGCGGGCATCGCCGTGCAGTTGTGGTCGCGGCGCCGGATCCGCGGCCCGCACGCGGTGTTCCTGCTCGGCGCGTGCGCGTTCGTCCACCTGTGCCAGACCCGGCACCCGTCCTGGACGGTCGGGCTGGTGCTGGGCATCGGCGCGATCTGCGTCGCGGCCCTGGGCCCGGACTGGGACCGGTTCCTGCCCGCGTGGGTGGCCCGGCTCGCACAGTGGACGGCCGGCATCACGTACGCGATGTATCTGGTGCACCAGTCGATCGGCTATGTGGTGATGCGCCGGCTCCAGGACCACGGCGTGGGCGCGACGGGTCAGCTGCTCGCGCTGGGTGTACTGGCCGTGCTGCTCGGCTGGCTGCTCACGGTGCTGGTGGAGCGCCCCGCGCATCGCGCGATCATGCGCGGCTTCGACCGGTTGCGGCCGACCCCCTGAGCGGCGACGGGCCGGCGCTCGGCGGCGGTGTGTGCGTCGGAGCGAGGGTCAGAGCCGGTACCTGGAGAAGAACGCCCACATCAGTTCATTGGCCGAGATCTCCTGGTTGATCCGGCCGAACCCGCGCACCTCGGTGCCCGCCGCGCCCGGCCAGGTGTGTCCCGCGTCGGACTGGGTGTACAGGACCACCGTCGCGCCGCCCGCACAGCCGGTGTACGCGGTGCGCTCGACGTGGCGGGACACGCGCGTACGCACCGGCGTGCCCGGGCAGTCGTCGATCGCGGCCCAGCGCCGCACCGCGTCGGTCACCGGGTAGGTCCAGCGCGACGCGATCCCGCCCTCGTAGGGGTTGGCCTGGTCGGCCAGGCCGTGCAGGGTCAGCACCGGGACCGGTCGGATCGGTCGGCACGGCGCCGGCCGGGCGCCGTCGGTGCCGTCCGCACGCAGACCCGCGACCGGGGCGATGGCCGCTATCCGCCGACTGAGCGTGCAGCCCAGCAGCGAGGTCATCCGGGCGCCGCCGGAGAACCCGGTCGCGTACACACGCCGATCGTCCAGGCACAACGAGCGGTCCAGCGCGTCCAGCGTGGCGCCGACGAAGCCGACCTCGTCCCGGCCGCCGACCGCGGCCGGGTGTCCGCCGTACAGCGGCACGCCGGGGATGTTCCAGGCCCGCCCGCCGGTCGAGCCCGGATAGCCCAGACCGCCCTCCGGGACCGCGACCACGAAACCGTAGCGCTCGGCGGACGCGCCCATGCCGGTGATCGCCATCTGCGCCGTGCCGGTGCTGTTGCTGCCGTGCAGGTTGAGCACCAGCGGTCGCGGATCCGCGCCGTCGTAACTCTGCGGGACGTACGCCTGGACCCGGTAGGTCTCGCCGGAGAAGGACACCGGGACGCTCACCCAGCCCTGTCGGTCCCGCCCGTTGCACCCGGTGTCCGCGGCGGCCGATCCGGTGAAGCCGGCCGGGTCGGCCTGGCGGGCGGTCAGCCGGGCCGGCGCGAACACCGCGAGCACCGCGGCGACCGCGGCGAACACCGCGAGCATCCGGGCCACCCGCAGGCCCGCGCACCGGGATCCCGCCACAGCCACCCCACCTCGTTCGGCGATCCGGGTCCGGATCCGGTTCGTTTCGGGAACCCATGCATTTCGGAAAACACATGTGTTTCGCAAGCATGTCCCCGAACTCAGACGTTCGCGAACCGTCAAAGGTTGCCGCATGCGACGACCGCTCGGCACGTAGAGTTGTCCGCCATGACCGGGACCCGCATCGTCGTCGGCGCCGCGATCCTCCACCGAGGGCGCGTACTGGCCGCGTGCCGCAGCGCGCCGGCCGAGTTGGCGGGTGGTTGGGAGTTCCCCGGCGGCAAGGTCGAACCGGGCGAGAGCGAGTCCGCCGCGCTGGTGCGCGAGTGCCGCGAGGAGCTCGGCGCGACCGTGCGACCGGTTCGCCGACTGCCCGGGGCGTGGCCGCTCGCCCGGGGGTATGTACTGCACGTGTGGCTCGCCGACCTGGTCGCGGGCGAGCCCCGGGCGCTCCAGGATCACTCGGCGCTGCGCTGGCTGGGCCCGGACGAGATGTCCGACCTGGCCTGGCTGGCACCGGATCGCCCGGCGGCGGAACTGGTCGCCGTCGAGTTGGGCGGGCACGACGCACGGGAGCCGACAGCGCGTTCGGGGGCGGTGCGGCCGCACCCGGGGGCCGGGCTTGAGAACGTGATCAACCGGGAAAACGGTCCGGAGTAGCAGCGACAAAGGGATCCGCCGTCCATGGAGCAGCGCCGACAAGCCGACCGGAATCCGGGGGACCCTGCCCGGCGATCCTCGGCGCCCGGATCCCTCTTCGACCTCGTCCCGTCGGCCACGTGGGTGCTCGACGCCGACGGCCGGATCGTGATGTGGAGCGCCGCCGCCGAGCAGCTGTTCGGCTACCGGCGCGAGGACATCCTCGGCGCCCGCGCGGTCGACCTGGTGCATCCGCCGCTCACCGCCGCGCAGGAGGCGGCCACCCAGCAGGCGGTCGCGGGCGCGGACGTCTTCGCCGGCCTGTACACGATGCGCCGCGGCGACGGCACGCTGTGCACGGTCGAGTCGCGCGCGGCCTTCGCCGAGGACCTGGCCGGGAACCGCTACGTCCTGATCACCTCGATGGACTCGACGGTGGTGCGCAAGGTCGAGGCGGACCTGGCGATCCGCGAGGCGCTGTTCGACCAGTCGCCGATCGGGGTGGGCATCTTCGACGCCGACCTGCGCTACGTCGCGGTCAACGACGCGCTCGCCGCGATCAACCGGACTCCCGCCGAGGAGCACATCGGGCGCCGGCTCGAAGAGGTCCGTCCGGGGATGGACACCGAGCGGGTGCGCACGATCCAACAGCGCGTCCTGGAGACCGGCGAGCCCGTGGTCGACTCGCGGATCTTCGGTCCGATCCCCACCGACGGCAGCCCGCGCACCGTGTGGTCGATGTCGTACAACCGCCTGGAGGCGCCCGGCGGCCGGATCCTGGGCATCAGTTGCTCGCTGATCGACGTGACCGAGCGGCACTACGCGATGGTCAAGGTGGACGCCGCGCGCAAGCGCCTCGCGCTGCTGAACGAGGCCGGCACCCGGCTCGGCGCCACGTTGGACATCCCCCGGATCGCCGAGGAGCTGACCGCGTCGGTGGTGCCCGGCTTCGCCGATCTGGCCGCCGTGGACCTGCTGGAGGCGATCGTCCGGGGCGAGGAGATCCCGCCCGGCGCGCACGCCGAGAAGGCCCGGCTGCAACGGGTCGCCTCGCGCGGCGCGCGCCCGGGGCGGTACACCGACGAACTGCTCCGCCAGGGCAGCACGCTGGTCTACGCGGCCGACTCGACGTTCGGTCGCTGTCTGCGCACGGGCGGCTCGTACCTGATGCGCAACGTGCAGGACGACATGTACGACGAGCTGATCCACGACCCGGGCCGGGCCGAGGCCGCCCGCGCGCTGGGCCTGCACACCATGATCGTGGTCCCGCTCAGCGCCCGCGGGGTGGTGCTCGGCACGATGTTGCTCGGGCGCGGCGAGGGCCGGCCGGCGTTCGACCCGGACGACCTCACGCTCGCCACCGAACTGGGCGCGCGAGCGGCCGTGTCGGTGGACAACGCGCGGCTGTACCACCACCAGCGGGAGACCGCGGTGATGCTCCAGCGGAGCCTGTTGCCGCAGAACCTGCCGGAGTTGCCGGGCATCTCGGTCGCGCACCGCTACCTGCCGGGCAGTTCGGTGACCGAGGTGGGCGGCGACTGGTACGACGTGATCCCGCTGTCGGGCGGGCGGATCGGGCTCGTGGTCGGCGACGTGATGGGGCACGGTGTGCACGCGGCGGCGGTGATGGGCCAGCTGCGCACCGCGGTGCGCACGCTCGCGGGCCTGGAACTGCCGCCGGCCGAGGTGCTCGGGCACTTGGACGACATCGTGGTGGGGCTCGGCGAGTTGCACTACGCGACGTGTGTCTACGTGGTCTACGACCCGGTGGCGCGCACCTGCGAGTTCGCCAGCGCGGGCCACATGCCGCCGGTGCTGGTGCCGACGGGCGGGCGACCGCGCGTGATCGACAACCCGCCCGGCACGGTCCTGGGCGTGGGCGGCATCGGCTTCGAGCAGGGCGATTTCGCGGTCGAGTCGGGCAGCACGCTGGTGCTGTACACCGACGGCCTGGTGGAGACCCGGGACCGCTCCCTCGACGTGGGCATCAACCTGCTGTGCGATGCGATGGCGGGGCCGCCGGGCACACTGGAGCAGGTCGCCGACAAGATCCTGGCCGACGTGCACGAGGAGCCCGGCTTCGACGACGTGGCCCTGCTCGTGGCCCGCCTGGACGCGCTCGCCGAGGACTCGGTGGCGTCCTGGTGGCTGCCGGCCGAACCCGCCGTGGTCTCCCGCGCCCGGGAGCTCGGCCGCAAGACCCTCTCCGAGTGGGGCCTGGACGCCCTGATCGACATCACCGAGCTGCTGGTCAGCGAACTGGTCACGAACGCACTCCGGTACGGCGCCGGCCCGATCCGACTCCGCCTGCTGCGCGGTCGGGCGCTCCTGTGCGAGGTCGCCGACGCGGGCACCACGCTGCCACGGATGCGCGAGGCGGAGGACACCGACGAGGGCGGCCGCGGCCTCCAACTGGTCAACCAACTCGCGGAACGCTGGGGCAGCCGAAAATCCGGCCACGGCAAGACGGTCTGGTTCGAACTCCCGCTGCCGGAGTAGCCGTTGCCGGCGGGCGAGGAGCCTTCGCGCGACCGAGGCGGGCCGGCGAAGCGAGGACGTGTCGCGCGGGTGCCGTGCGTCGGTCCGGGCCGACCGGCTGTTTCCGGCCGGCCCGGGTGACGACGCTCGACCCGGAGCGGAGGGCTCGTCAGTCCCCCGACCCCCGCCGCCGGATCTTGTTGCCCAGCCACACCAGCGGGTCGTACTTGCGGTCCGCCACCCGCTCCTTCATCGGAATCAGCGCGTTGTCGGTGATGTGGATGTTCTCGGGACACACGTCCGTACAACACTTGGTGATGTTGCACAGCCCCAGGCCGTGCTCCTCCTGGGCGGCCTTCTGTCGGTCCGCGACGTCCAGGGGGTGCATGTCCAACTCGGCGATCCGCATCAGGAAGCGCGGGCCGGAGAAGGCCGGCTTGTTGTCCTCGAAGTCACGGATGACGTGGCAGGTGTTCTGGCACAGGAAGCACTCGATGCACTTGCGGAACTCCTGCGAACGCTCGACGTCGACCTGCTGCATCCGGTACTCGCCCGGCTTCAGGTCCGCCGGCGGGGTGAACGAGGGCACCTGCCGGGCCTTGGCGTAGTTGAACGACACGTCGGTGACCAGGTCGCGGATCACCGGGAACGTGCGCATCGGGGTGACCGTGACCACCTCCTCCGGCGTGAACGTGCTCATCCGGGTCATGCACAGCAGCCGGGGGCGGCCGTTGATCTCCGCGCTGCACGAACCGCACTTGCCCGCCTTGCAGTTCCAGCGCACCGCGAGATCCGGGGCCTGGGTGGCCTGGAGGCGGTGGATGATGTCGAGGACGACCTCGCCCTCGTTCACCTCGACCTTGAAGTCGCGCAGCTCGCCGCCGTCGACGTCGCCGCGCCAGATGCGAAAGTCCGCCTTGTAGGACATCAGCCGTCCTCCCCGGGAAGTTCTGCGTCGGTCAGATACTTCTTCAGCTCGTCGCGCTCGAAGAGTTCGAGCAGGTCGGCGCGCATCGGCACGGCCTCGCTCCGGGTCAGGGCCACGGACAGGTGTTCCGCGTCCGGGTCGACGATCGAGCACGCGAGCACCACCC
Organism: Embleya sp. NPDC050493; assembly: GCF_044458105.1. Taxonomy (NCBI): domain Bacteria; kingdom Bacillati; phylum Actinomycetota; class Actinomycetes; order Kitasatosporales; family Streptomycetaceae; genus Embleya; species Embleya sp. NPDC050493. Next base: position 61,717 of record NZ_JBITHP010000026.1, on the reverse strand, counting down.
GACGCCACTCGGCCGACATCGCCGGGAAGTCGTCGCGGGTGTGCCCGCCCCGGCTCTCCCGGCGTTCCAGTGCCGAGCGCGCCACGCACTCGCAGACCAGCAACATGTTCCGCAGGTCCAGGGCCAGGTGCCAGCCCGGGTTGTACTGCCGATGGCCCTCCACGCCGGCCTTGGCCGCGCGCGCCTTGAGCTCCTCCAGGCGGGTCAGCGCCTCGGTCATCTCGCCCTCTCGGCGGATGATGCCGACCAGGTCGTTCATGGTCTGCTGGAGCTCCTGGTGGACCGTGTACGGGTTCTCCGCGCTCTCCACCGCGAACGGGGCCAGAGCCTCGGCGGCGGCCGCGTCGATCTGCGCCTCGGCGGGCTCGCGCCGCTCCTCGCCGATTCCCTCGGCGTAGCGCGCCGCGTGCTCGCCCGCGCGCCGGCCGAACACCAGCAGGTCGGACAGTGAGTTGCCGCCGAGCCGATTGCTGCCGTGCATGCCGCCGGCGACCTCACCGGCCGCGTACAGGCCGAGCACGCCCGGCGTCGCCGCGGTGTCCGGATCCACCGCGATCCCGCCCATCACGTAGTGGCAGGTGGGCCCGACCTCCATCGCCTCGGCGGTGATGTCCACGTCGGCCAGTTCCTTGAACTGGTGGTACATCGACGGCAGTTTGCGGCGGATCTCCTCGGTGCCGCCCGCCATCCGGCCCACCACGGTCAGGAACACCCCGCCGTGCGGCGAGCCGCGGCCCGCCTTGACCTCGGAGTTGATCGCGCGCGCCACCTCGTCCCGGGGCAGCAGCTCGGGCGGGCGCTTGTTGTTCTCCTGGTCGGTGTACCAACGGTCGCCCTCGGCCTCGGACTTGGCGTACTTCTCCTTGAACACGTCCGGGATGTAGTCGAACATGAACCGCTTGCCCTCGGAGTTGAGCAGGACCCCGCCGTCGCCGCGCACCGACTCGGTGACCAGGATGCCCTTCACCGACGGCGGCCAGACCATGCCGGTCGGGTGGAACTGGACGAACTCCATGTTGATCAGCGGCGCCCCCGCGAGCAGCGCGAGGGCCTGCCCGTCGCCGGTGTACTCCCACGAGTTCGAGGTCACCTTGAAGCCCTTGCCGATCCCGCCGGTGGCGAGCACGACGGCCGGTGCGTCGAAGACGGTGAAGCGGCCCGACTCGCGCCAGTAGCCGAATGCGCCGGTGATCCGGTTGCCGGTGTCGGAACCGGCGTCCGGGACGGTCAACAGACGGGTGATGGTGCACTCCTGGAAGACCTTCAGCCGCGCCTCGGGGTCGCCGAACTCGCGCTCGTCCTGCTGTTGCAGGGCGACGATCTGCTGCTGCAGGGTGCGGATCAGTTCCAACCCGGTGCGGTCGCCGACGTGCGCCAGTCGCGGGTACTCGTGGCCGCCGAAGTTGCGCTGGCTGATCCGGCCGTCCGCGGTGCGGTCGAACAGCGCGCCCCAGGACTCCAACTCCCAGACCCGGTCGGGTGCTTCCTTGGCATGCAGTTCGGCCATCCGCCAGTGGTTGAGGAACTTGCCGCCACGCATCGTGTCGCGGAAGTGCACCTTCCAGCTGTCCTGCGAGTTCACGTTGCCCATCGAGGCGGCGATGCCGCCCTCGGCCATCACCGTATGGGCCTTGCCGAACAGCGACTTGCAGACGACGGCGGTACGCATGCCGCGCATGCGGGCCTCGATCGCGGCCCGCAACCCGGCGCCGCCCGCGCCGATCACGACCACGTCGTACGAATGACGTTCCACTTCGGACACGAGGGCAACTCCTGTACTGGGCTGGGCAGATGTACGGGGTCGGGCAGGTGCGGAGGGTTTCGCGGCCCGAGGGCGAGCCGGTCGCTCAGAAGAAGCGGGGGTCGTCGAAGACGTTGCTCGCGACCAGGTACACGTACAGGTCGGCCAGCGCGACGCTGAACAGCGAGGCCCAGGCCAGTTCCATGTGTCGGCCGTTGAGCCTGCTGACGTAGCCCCACAAGCGGTAGCGCACCGGGTGCTTGGAGAAGTGCTTGAGCTTGCCGCCGACGATGTGTCGGCACGAGTGGCAGGAGAGCGTGTACGCCCAGATCAGCAGGACGTTCGCGAGCAGCACCAGGGTGCCGAGCCCCATGTGCCCCCAGGCGCCGTGCTCGTCGCGGAAGGCGATCAGTACGTCCCAGGACAGGATCACCGCCACCACGCCGGCGAAGTAGAAGAAGTAGCGGTGGATGTTCTGCATGATCAGCGGGAACCGGGTCTCGCCCGAGTACCTGCCGCGCGGCTCGGGGACCGCGCACGCCGACGGCGACGCCCAGAACCCCCGGTAGTACGCCTTGCGGTAGTAGTAGCAGGTCAGCCGGAAGCCCAGCGGGAAGATCAGGATCAGCAGCGCCGGGGACAACCCCCACCAGTCGCCGAACAGCGGCGCGTTGGCGCTCATCGGCATGCTGTCGCACTTGGATGCCAGACACGGCGAGTAGAACGGCGACACGTACGGCTCGGCGAAGTAGTCGTCGTTCGCGAACGCGCGCCAGGTCGAGTAGACGATGAACGCGGACAGGATGGCCACCGTCACCGCCGGCGAGAGCCACCAGCGGTCCGTGCGCAGATGCCGGGCCTGGATTTGGGCCCGGCCGGGCGCGTTGGTGCCGGTGCTGCCGGCGGGTCCCGTCGTCCCTGTAGCCAAGACGTCACCTTCCTGTTCGGTGGGGCGGACGCATGCCGCCCACACCTTCGTCGTCCGCGTCCGCGAAGAGGACCGGGTCGTAAGGCAGGTCGGACATCACTTCGACCGGCGTCGGGACGGGAGCGTCCGCCGGTTCGCTCTCGGCGACCGTCTCGGCCAGGAAAGCGAGACTGGTTCGGGCCCGTTCCACGTCGTCGCAGAGTCTGCGAACGCCGTATGTGTCGCCGAGCGTGCGGCGCAGCGCGCGCGCCGCGCGTGCCAGATCGTCGAGCCTGCGCCTGGCCTGGGCCAGGTCCTCGTGCGCCCGAGTCGTCAAGATCGCGCTCACCTCCTGCTTTTCCGGCGCCACGTCGTCGGGGGGCCGGCGGATGGGGATGGTGTTGCGGACTTGCCATTGATTCCCGAGGTGGGAACGTCGGCAGTCTGGCGCGAACGATCAATCAAAGGAAAGTGTTTCGTGGATCTGATGGGTCACAGATCGGAAAAACGTGATCACCGAAACAAAGATCACCGGAATTCGATCTTCGATAAACAAGATCGAATTCCGGTGATCAGGTCGAACGGGGTTCGAATCTCTCGGCGAGGCTCGGGAAAGTCGAGGTTTAACGATCTTCCGAGCGCAATGTGGCGGCCGGGCTGGATTCCACCCGGGCGCGGGTCGCGGCGATGCGCGGACGGCCCGGAAGAATCCCCTCCGCTTCGACGAGCGCCGCGCGGGCGGCGGTGATGTCGCCCGCGGCGCAGACACACAGGGCGAACGTGCACAAGGCGTCGGCGTGACCGGCACGAGACGACCGCTTTTCCGTCCCGACGAGGCGTTTGGCGGCTCGTACCGCCTTCGTCGCATTTCCGTGCAGCACCATCAGCAGCGGCTCCTCGTCCTCGGACTCGAAGCGGATGGTCGCGCCCGACGGGTGCCGGTAGGAGTCCTCGGGCTTGCGCAGGGCCTCCTCGGCGGCGGCCAGATTGTCCGCGAGCGGCACCGTGCCCATGATCAGCGCCTGCACCATCACCTCGCCGAACAACGCGCGACCGGTGTCCCAGGCGGGATGGCTCGGACCGATGCGGTCCAGATAGGCCCGCGCGACCGCCGCCGCGGCGGCGTCGTCCGCGTGCGCCTCCAGCGCCTGGACCCGCGCGAAAGTGCGATAGGGCTCACTTTCGGGGCCCTCGGGGATGAGATCGGCCAATTGTTCGACCATGGCGACATCGCCGTCGCGATAGGCCTCGGTGGCCCGCTCGTAGAGCAGTCGGGCTCGCCCCGCCGGGGTGCCCTGGTCGGACGGTGGAGGCGTCGCGTCGGCCCCCATATCGGCCGGAACAGGTCCAAAGGTCCCGTCCGGCCGGTCCGCGGCCCGCCTGGACCACCGTTTGCGGATGCGCTCGTTGAAAGATTCGCCAGACTCGCTCACACCTACGGATTCTGCCCTGTGGGGGCCTCGAACGGCGGCCGGGCGGGCTCCGGGACCGAGCGCAGGACGCTCCTCCCCGTACGATTGACCTTGGCGCCGAGGAGGCAGGCCGGTTCGCGCGATGCTCATCGCGCGGCTGAGGAGGCTCGCGGTCGCCGGCCCGTCCGTAGCATCCCCGACTGAAGCCGAGAGACACGCAGCCGTGCCCACGCGCCATGACATCCGCAACGTCGCCATCGTCGCCCACGTCGACCACGGCAAGACCACCCTCGTCGACGCCATGCTGAAGCAGGCGGGCACGTTCAGTGCCCACCACCAGATGGACGATCGGGTGATGGACTCCAACGACTTGGAGCGCGAGAAGGGCATCACCATTCTCGCGAAGAACACCGCCGTCGCCTATCACCCCAAGGACGGTGGCCCCACGGTCACCATCAACATCATCGACACGCCCGGCCACGCCGACTTCGGCGGAGAGGTGGAGCGCGGCCTGTCGATGGTGGACGGTGTCGTGCTGCTCGTCGACGCTTCGGAAGGCCCGCTCCCGCAGACCCGTTTCGTGCTCCGCAAGGCGCTCGCGGCGAAGATGCCGGTCATCCTGTGCATCAACAAGGTCGACCGTCCCGACTCGCGCATCTCCGAGGTCGTCGACGAGACCTACGAGCTGTTCATGGACCTGGACGCGACCGAGGAGCAGATCGAGTTCCCGATCGTCTACGCGTGCGCGCGGGACGGTGTGGCCACCCTCGTACGCCCCGCAGACGGCTCCGTGCCGACCGACAGCGACAGCCTGGAGCCGTTCTTCCAGGCCATCCTGGACTCCATCCCCGCCCCGGAGTACGAGGAGGGCGCGCCGCTCCAGGCGCACGTGACCAACCTGGACGCGTCCAACTTCCTCGGCCGGATCGCGCTGTGCCGCGTGCACCAGGGCACCATCCGCAAGGGCCAGCAGGCCTCGTGGTGCCGGCACGACGGCACCATCGAGCGGGTCAAGATCACCGAGCTGCTGATGACCGACCAGCTCGAGCGCAAGCCCGCCGAGTCGGCCGGCCCCGGTGACATCATCGCCATCGCCGGCATCCCGGACATCATGATCGGCGACACCATCGCCGACCCCGAGGACCCGCGTCCGCTGCCGCTGATCACGGTGGACGAGCCCGCGATCTCGATGACCATCGGCACCAACACCTCGCCGCTGGTCGGCAAGGGCGGCAAGGGCCACAAGGTCACCGCCCGCCTGGTGAAGGACCGCCTGGAGCGCGAACTGGTCGGCAACGTGTCGCTGCGCGTGCTGCCCACCGAGCGTCCCGACACGTGGGAGGTCCAGGGCCGCGGCGAGCTCGCGCTGGCGATCCTGGTCGAGACCATGCGCCGGGAGGGCTTCGAGCTCACCGTCGGCAAGCCGCAGGTGGTCACCCGTGAGGTCAACGGCAAGATCCACGAGCCGGTGGAGCGCCTGACCATCGACTCGCCCGAGGAGTACCTCGGCGGGATCACCCAGCTCCTGGCGTCCCGCAAGGGCCGCATGGAGACCATGACCAACCACGGCACCGGCTGGATCCGGATGGAGTTCGTGGTGCCCGCGCGCGGCCTGATCGGCTTCCGTACCGAGTTCCTCACGGACACCCGGGGCACCGGCATCGCGCACAGCGTGCACGAGGGCTACGAGCCGTGGTTCGGCGAGATCCGGACCCGCAACAACGGCTCCCTGGTCGCCGACCGGGCGGGTGTCGCGACGCCGTTCGCGATGATGAACCTGCAGGAGCGCGGCCAGATGTTCGTCGAGCCGACGACCGAGGTGTACGAGGGCATGATCGTCGGCGAGAACTCGCGCGCCGACGACATGGACGTCAACATCACCAAGGAGAAGAAGCTCACCAACATGCGCTCGTCGACCTCCGACGAGACCGAGAAGCTGATCCCGCCGCGCAGGCTCTCGCTGGAGCAGGCGCTGGAGTTCTGCCGCGAGGACGAGTGCATCGAGGTGACCCCGGAGACCGTGCGCATCCGCAAGGTCGTTCTCGATCAGAAGGAGCGTGGCCGCACGGCCTCGCGCGCCAAGCGCTGATCGGTTGACGGTCGCCGTCGAGCGACCCGAAACGAGCCGGTGACCTGCGGTCGAACCCGCAGGTCACCGGCTTTTCGCATGCTGAGACCAAGTCGATATCTTTGCCCGGTTATATTCGTTATGTTGGCTATGTGAGCGAAATAATCGGTCAATAATCGATCAACTTCGAAGTTTCAAAGAAACGTAAATGTTAATTACTTTTCGTTTCAAGGTTTACTCTGACTGCCTCTTGACGTCCGGGTAATTGGGTTGCGAGAGTCCGTGCGGCCACCAAACCAAACGGCACTCGGTCGAACCCGACCTCACCTCGGGGGTATTTGCGGCAATGACCATGCAACCCCAGCTGGTCCCGGAAGCGGGCGGACCCCCGGCTTCAGGGGAACCCGGCGCGATGCTCGACAAAACGGGCGTCGGCGCCGTACCGAAAGAGATAGTGGGGCGCTCGCCGAGCCAACTGGCCTGGCGGCGCTTTCGCAAGGATCGTATCGGTATGGTCTCGACGGCCATAGTGATTTTCTTTTTCGTGATCGCTTTTGCCGCGCCCTTGATCTCCAAGCTGTACGGCAAGGACCCTTACACGCGTTACGGCCAGACCGAGCCCGGGCTGCTCAACTCTCGCGGCTTCCCGATCGCGCCCAACGGTGGCATGTCCGGGGACTACTGGTTCGGCATCGAGCCGACGCTGGGTCGGGACGTGCTGACCCAACTCGTCTACGGCATCCGGACGTCCCTGCTGCTCGCGATCATCGTGGTCCTGATCGTCACGATCACCGGCACCATCCTCGGGATCACGGCCGGCTACCTCGGCGGCCGGACCGACTACGTGATCAGCCGCGTCATCGACACCCTCCTGGCGATGCCCTCGCAGCTCTTCTTCATCGCCTTCACGCCGATCGCCCTCGCGCTGTTCGTGAGCGATCGCGAGACCACGCCGACCTGGCTCAGGGCCACCGCGCTGATCATCGTGCTGTCGCTCTTCGGCTGGACCCGGATCGCCCGGATCCTGCGCGGGCAGGTGTTGTCGATGCGTGAACGCGAGTTCATCGAAGCCGCCAAGATCAGCGGCGCGAGCTCCAGGCGGATCATCTTCCGCGAGCTCCTGCCCAACCTGTGGACCCCGATCCTGATCGTCGCGACGATCGAGGTGCCGACCTACGTCACCACCGAGGCCGCGCTCTCCTTCCTCGGCGTCGGCATGACGGAGCCGACCCCGGACTGGGGCCGGATGATCCACAAGGGCTTCGAGAACATGCAGAGCGATGTCACCTACATGGCCTTCCCGGCCGCCGCGATGGTGATCTTCGTGCTCGCCTTCAACCTCTTCGGCGACTCGGTTCGCGACGCACTGGACCCCAAGGCCAACCGGTGACCGAGCACGGTCGCCTCCCGGGTCGACGCGCATAAACCGCATCCCGTCGCGGCCTTCAAGTCTGCTTCTGGCACTTCCTGCATGTCGTAAAGCACAGCCGGGTGAACCCGGATTTTCTGATGAGGGGATTACATGAAAACGTCGGGGAAGCACCGGTTCGCCGCGTTGCTCGCAGTGGGGGCCCTCGCGGCCTCGGCATCCGCGTGCAGCAGCGGTGGCGGGGACGAGAAGGAAGAGCAGGGCAAGCCGCAGGCCAAGACCGCGGCGGTCTCCGTGGGTACGGCCGCGGACTCGAAGGGGCCCGCTCCCGAGATCCCCGGGGCCAAGAAGGGCGGGGTCGCCGGCGTCCTCAACCGCAGCGGCTTCTCCCACCTCGACCCGCAGCGCGCGTACGTCAGCAACCTGATGACCATCTCCGAACTGGTCTCCCGGCGCCTGACCTTCTACAAGAAGGAGGGCGACAAGACCACGCTCGTGGGTGACCTGGCCACCGACCCGGGCACCACCACCGACGGTGGCAAGACCTGGAAGTTCACCCTGAAGGACAACCTCAAGTACGAGGACGGTTCGCCGATCGTCGCGGCGGACGTCAAGTACGGCGTGGAGCGCTCCTTCCACAAGGCCTACAACCAGGGCCCCAAGTGGGTGCAGCAGTGGCTGACGGGCAGTGAGAACTACTTCGAGGTCTACGAGGGCCCGTTCAACGGCAAGGAGTTGGGCCCGGACAAGATCGAGGTGCCCGACGCGAAGACGATCATCTTCAAGTTGACCGAACCGCACCCCGACTTCCCCTTCGCGGTCGCCATGGGCACCTCTTCGCCGATGCCCAAGGCCAAGGAGACCAAGGACGACAACGACCGCAAGCCGTTCGCGAGCGGTCCGTACAAGGTCACCACGCACGAGCCGGACAAGGCTCTGGTCCTGGACAAGAACACGAACTGGGATCCGGCCACCGACGCGATCCGGCACCAGTACGTGGACCAGTTCAAGTTCGAGCTCGGGGTCACGGCTCCGCAGCAGTTCCAGCGGCTGACCGCCGCGGCCGGCAGTGACGCCGCCGCGTTCACCCTGAACGAGCGCCCCGACGCCAACTTCGCGCAGCAGATCGCGACCGACCCGGCACTGAAGAACCGGGTCACCGACGCCGTGGGCCCGTACACGAACCGCTGGGACATCAACAACAAGCGGATCACCGACGTCAACGTCCGCAAGGCGATGCTGACCGCGTTCCCGCGCAACTCGGCCCGACTGGCCGAGGGCGGCCCGACCGCCGGCGACTTTGCGAACTCGCTCGCGTCGGTCACCCAGCTCGGCTTCGCGCCGTACAAGAGCCTGTTCGACGGTCTGCCGCCGGACGGTGACCAGGCCAAGGCCAAGCAGATGCTGGAAGCGGCGGGCAAGGTCGGCCAGAAGGTCGTCTTCTGCTTCACCACCTCGAAGACCCAGCAGGAGCGCGCGCTGCCCATCATCGACTCGCTGAACAAGGCGGGCTTCCAGATGGAGCGCAAGGAGATCTCCGACAAGGAGTACTACGACGTCATCGGCAAGCTGGACACCCCCTGCGACCTGTACTGGGCCGGCTGGGGCGCGGACTGGCCGACCGGCGCCACCGTCTACACCCCGGTCTTCGACGGCCGCAAGATCGTCGACGACGGTGAGAACTACTCGCAGTACAACAACCCGAGCGTGAACACGGAGATCGACCGGATCCTCAAGATCACGGACGTGAACCAGCAGGCCGTCGAGTGGATGAAGCTGGACCAGAAGATCATGGAAGACGTGCCGACGATCCCGTACCTGTACCAGCGGCACCGTCTCGTCTACGGCCCGCAGATCGGTGGGGCCGGACTGAACATCCACGGTGCGATCGACCTGCACAACGTCTTCGTCAAGTAGTAGCCGTCAGCCCCTCTTCCGGTTGATCCGACGGTGAAGCGTTGGGGGGGGGGCGCCCCCCCCCGGGGGGCGCCCCCCAACCGCCAGGGCCGGGGGAACGAGCGGGCGAAAAACGGCTGAAACACCCCCGCAGGATTTGTTGGAG
>NZ_JBITHP010000026.1:0-52148 GCF_044458105.1 Embleya sp. NPDC050493 | reverse complement strand
CACTCACAAACCGTTATTCTAACTTTGCGCGCCCCCCCCCGCGCTGGAGTTTCACGCTGGTTGACGGGTTGGGGGCGCGCCCCCCCCCCGGGGGGCCCCCCCCCCACCGCGACGGGACGGATCACCCTCTGGGCACATCGCGGAGGAAGCCCGGCCTCATGCTTCGATTCCTGGTCCGTCGGCTGATCGGCGTAGTGGCGATCCTGCTCGTCGTCAGCGGCATCACCTTCTATCTCTTCTTCGCGGCCTCCGGCGCCGACGACGTCGTACGACTTTCGTGCGGTCGCAACTGCACCCCGGAGATGCGCGAAGTCGTCCGGCAGAACCTCGGCCTGGACAAACCCCTCATCGAACAGTTCTGGATCTTCATCTCGGGGATCTTCACGGGGCGCACCATCGGCGACAAGGTGTGCGACGCGCCGTGCCTGGGCTACTCGTTCGCCAACAACGAGAACGTCTTCGACAAGTTGGCCGACCGATTCCCGGTGACCCTGTCGCTCGCGATCGGTGCGATCGTGCTGAGCATCGGGATCGGCATCGGGATGGGCGTGTTGGCCGCGCTCAAGCGCGGCAAGGCCACGGACAAGGTGACCACCGGTGTCGCGCTGCTCAGTGGCTCCGCCCCGATCTACGTCCTGGGCCCGCTGTTCATCTACGTCTTCGTCCAGCAACTCGGATGGCTCGACCGACCGACGGACCCCCCATCGTTCTTCGGTGATCCCGGAGGATGGGTATCCGCGTTGCTGCTGCCGTGGGTGTGTCTGATGACGATCCATATGGCGATGTACTGCCGCCTCACCAGATCCACCATGGTCGACGTGTTGTCCGAGGACTACGTCCGAACACTCAAGGCCAAGGGTCTGTCCGGCCGCAGCGTCTACCTCAAACACGCGTTCCGCGGCGCGCTCAGCCCGATCGTCACCGTCCTGGGCGTCGACATCGGCGTCCTGATGAGCGGCACGATCATCACCGAGTCCACCTTCAGCCTGCACGGCATCGGCATGCTCGCGGTGACCTCGGTGGTCGACTCGGATCTGCCGATGATGATGGGCGTGGTGATGGTCGCGGCCACCTTCACGATGCTCGCGAACCTCGCCGTGGACATGGCGTACGCGGCCATCGACCCCCGGGTGCGGCTGTCATGACGGGCGGCCCGCGATGAGACTGCGCCGCAGCGCGGCCACGAGCCCCGCTCCCTCCGGAGCGTCCACCAAGCCCACCACGGCCGCGGCATCCAGGGATGCCACGGTCTCCGACGAACAGGCCCGGGAGCAGGACATGGCCGCCGGCACCGACACCACCGACGGCACCCCGAGTCTGGTCAGGCAGCGGGATTCGAGCGGATCCGGCGACCGACCCGACGCGTTCCTGTCGGTCCGCGATCTCCAGGTCCACTTCAACACCGAGGACGGTGTGGTCAAGGCCGTCGACGGGTTGTCCTTCGACGTCGAGAAGGGCCGCACGCTCGGCATCGTCGGCGAGTCCGGATCGGGCAAGTCGGTCTCCTCGCTGACCATCCTGGGGCTGCACAACCGCGAGCGGACCAGGATCCACGGCGAGATCCGGTTCGACGGTCACGAGTTGGTCGGGATGCCCGAGCGCAAACTGCGCGACCTGCGCGGGCGACGGATCTCGATGATCTTCCAGGACCCGCTGACCGCGCTGTCGCCGTTCTACACGGTCGGCGAGCAGATCGCCGAGTCCTACCGCCGGCATACGGGCGCCAATCGGCACGACGCGCACGCGCGGGCCATCGAGATGCTGGACCGGGTCGGCATCCCCAACCCCAAGACCCGCGTGAACGACTATCCGCACCACTTCTCCGGCGGCATGCGCCAGCGCGCGATGATCGCGATGTCCCTCGTCTGCGACCCCGACCTGCTGATCGCCGACGAGCCGACGACCGCGCTCGACGTGACGGTCCAGGCGCAGATCCTCGATCTGTTGCGGGACCTCCAGGACGAGTTCGGCACCGCGATCCTGTTCATCACGCACGACCTCGGCGTGATCGCGTCGATGGCGCACGACGTGCTGGTGATGTACGCGGGGCGCAGCGTGGAGAAGGGCTCCGTGCGCGAGGTGCTGAAGAACCCCCGGCATCCGTACACGTGGGGGCTGCTGTCCTCGATGCCCAACCTGTCGGGCGACGTCGACATTCCGCTGCGGCCGGTGCGTGGCACCCCGCCGAGCCTGCTGGCGCCGCCCTCGGGCTGCCCGTTCCACCCGCGGTGCGACTACGTCGACGCGGTGGGCGGCGATCGGTGTTCGAGCGAGCGCCCCCCGCTCGCCCTGGTGGACGGCCGCGGCGCCGCGTGCCACCTGAGTGCCGAGGACAAGCAGCGGATCTTCATCGACGACGTCCGTCCGCTGCTCGGCTGACCGCCCCAGCCCGGCCGACGACGGTAGAAAGCAGGAGTAACGACGATGACCGAGACGATCAGCGAGTCCCCGGCGCCGACCCCGGACCCCGCGCCCGAGTCGCCCGGCGAGCCGCTGCTCGACGTGCGGGGCCTGGTCAAGTACTTCCCCGTCAAGGGGGGCGGTCTGGTCCGCCGCAAGATGCTGCACGTGCGCGCGGTGGACGGCATCGACCTGTCGGTCGCGGCGGGGGAGAGCGTGGGCCTGGTCGGCGAGTCCGGCTGTGGCAAGTCCACGACCGGCCGGCTGATCAGCCGGCTGCTCGAACCCTCCGGCGGCACGATCCGCTACGACGGCAAGGACATCACGCACGCCACCCGGCGGCAGATCGCGCCGATCCGCACCGAGATCCAGATGATCTTCCAGGACCCGTACTCGTCGCTGAACCCGCGACAGACGGTGGGCGCGATCATCGCGTCGCCGATGGAGGTCAACGGGATCGATCCGGAGGGTGGCCGAAAAAAGCGGGTGCAGGAACTGCTGGAGCGGGTGGGGCTGAACCCCGAGCACTACAACCGCTTCCCGCACGAGTTCTCCGGCGGCCAGCGGCAGCGGATCGGCATCGCCCGCGCGCTGGCGCTGCAACCGAGGCTGATCGTGGCCGACGAACCGGTCTCCGCGCTCGACGTGTCGATCCAGGCCCAGGTGATCAACCTGCTCCAGGGCCTGCAACGGGACATGGGCATCGCGTTCGTGTTCATCGCGCACGACCTCGCGGTGGTCCGGCACTTCTCCCAGCGGGTCGCGGTGATGTACCTCGGCAAGATCGTGGAGATCGCCGATCGCGCGTCGCTGTACTCGAACCCGCACCACCCGTACACGCACACGCTGCTGGCCGCGGTGCCGGAGGCGGACCCGGACAAGAGCGCGAACCGGACACGCGTGCACGCCTACGGGGACATGCCCAGTCCGATCAACCCGCCGTCGGGTTGCCGGTTCCGCACCCGCTGCCCCAAGGCGCAGGACGTGTGCGCGAACGAGGAGCCGCCGCTGATCGGCATCGAGACGCTGCTGGCGGGCCATCGCGTCGCGTGCCACTTCCCCGGACCACTGGAAGCCACCGCGAAAGCGGAGGAGACCATGCCCGAGGAGCGGATCGAAGCGGCCCTGGAAGCGGGGATCAGTTCCGACCCGGAGTAACGGCCGGTTGTTATAGCGCAGTCCCGAACGGGATGCCACCGATTTGGTGGCATCCCGTTCTTCGTGCTTTCCTGCAGGTCAGCTACGCGCGTTGAACCCGTTCGACCAGCGGGTCCGCGCCGTCGGGCCCGGGCGAGTATCGTCACCCTCGGTAGCGTTTCTCGCCTGTCGAGACGAGGTAGGGGGCGTGCTATGGGTGTTCGTTCATCGGACTGTATGCTCCGGGCAGCGGTACATGGTGTCCGTTTGATACGGCTTCATTACTGGTCTCATATGTGCGGGTTTCGAGATTGATCACGGATTTACGTGATCAAACTGAAACCTGTAGGGGATTGGTCGAAGCCATTTGGTGACGGATAGTAGATCCGCTTGTGCTCGGAACCTGGTCACGCGCTCGGGGGCGCCGACTCTACGAGCAGCTGTGACGGAAGCTTCCCGATCGGGACGCCCCGTTGCACTTCACTTCGGTAGTGATTCCACGAGGAGGCAACCCATGCGCGGAACAACGCGCGTGAAGTGGGTCGTCGGCATGGCCGTTCTCGGCCTGGCGGCGACTGCGTGTGGCAGCAGCGATGACGACAAGGGCAGCAAGGGCGGTGGCGGCGGGCTTCCGGCCGGTTACTACTCCGCCAGCAGCACCGAGCCGCAGAACCCGATTCAGCCGGCGAACTCGAACGAGACCGGTGGGTTCTACCCGCTGCAGCTCATGTTCCGCGGTCTGTACACCTACGACTCCAAGACCGGCCAGCCCGTGCCGGCCATGGCGCAGTCGGTGGAGAGCCCGGACTCGACGAACTACACCGTGAAGCTCAAGCCGGGGTGGACCTTCCACAACGGCGAGCCGGTCACGGCGAAGTCCTTCGTCGACGCGTGGAACTGGGGCGCCAACTCCGACAACAAGCAGATCAACTCGAGCTGGTTCGCCAAGATCGAGGGCTACGACGCGGTGCACCCGGAGAACGGTGCGCCGACGACCAAGGAGATGTCCGGCCTCAAGGTGGTGGACGACAACACGTTCACCATCAAGCTCACGCAGGCCGTCTCGTCCTTCAAGGCGAGCCTCGGTTACGTGGTCTACTCGCCGCTGCCGCAGGAGTTCTTCAAGGACCCCAAGAAGTACGGCGAGGCGCCGATCGGCAACGGTCCGTTCCAGCTGGACACCGCCAACGGCGGCTGGAACCACAAGAAGTCGATCACCGTGAAGAAGTACGACAAGTACGCCGGTGACGACAAGCCGAAGTCCAACGGTGTGCGTCTGGACATGTACACCACGTACGACGCCGCCTACACGGCGCTGCGCGACAACAAGCTCGACGTGATCGACCAGATCCCGACGTCGGCCGTGGGCAGCTTCAAGAAGGACCTGGGCGACCGCGCGATCGAGGCTCCGCAGTACTCGATCCAGAAGATCGGCTTCCCGCTGTACGACGCCGGCTGGGGCGCGCCGGGCAAGGAGAAGGTCCGCCAGGGCCTGTCCATGGCGATCGACCGGGCGAGCATCGTCAAGGCGATCTACAAGGGCGCCGAGCAGCCGGCGACCGACTGGCTGGCCCCGAACATCCCGGGTTACAGCAAGGACATCACCGGCGACCTGACCAAGTACGACCCCGCGAAGGCTCGCGAGCTCGTCCAGGCCGGCGGCGGCATCCCCGGTGGCAAGCTCACGATCGCCACGAACGCGGACGGCCCGCACAAGGAATGGGTCACCGCGGTCTGCAACAGCATCAACGAGGCGCTGAAGCAGCCGGGCGCCTGTGAGCCGAAGCTGTACCCCGAGTTCAGCGTGGCGCGCAAGGACATCACCGAGAAGAAGATGACCGGCGCGTACCGCACCGGCTGGCGTGGGGACTACCCGTTCCCGGACAACTTCCTCGCCGACATCTACCTGACCGGTGCCGCGTCCAACGACTCCGGCTACTCCAGCCCGGTCTTCGACGACCTGGCCAAGCGTGCGATGGCCGCCCCGGACCAGACCGAGGGTGTCAAGCTCTGGCAGCAGGCCGAGCAGCAGATGGCGAAGGACGTTCCGTCCATCCCGCTGTGGTACTACGTGACCAAGGGCGGCTCCTCGACCAAGGTCTCCAACGTCCAGTTCGACCCCTACGGCAACCCGGTCTTCACCGAGGTCACCGTCAAGTAGTGATCCGGATATGACCCGGCACTGACATCGGTCCGGCCGCACCCTGGGTGCGGCCGGACCTTGCCGGTGGCGGGCCGGGCCGGCGACGTGCGATCCACGGCGCCGGTCGCTGGTCCGATCCCTCGCTTCGGGCCGACGACGACAGCAGGAGGCTGGCAATGGGGCGATATGTCGTACGGCGACTGCTCCAGATGATCCCGGTGTTCATCGGGACGACGTTCTTGATCTATTACATGGTGTACCAGCTCGGTGGCGACCCCATCGCGGCCATGTTCGGCGACAAGGGTGCCGACCCTGTCTTCGTGCGCCAGATGCGGGAAGAGTTCCACCTGAACGACCCGCTGATCGTGCAGTACTGGTACTACATCACCGACCTGCTCCATGGTGATTTCGGGACGAGCTTCAACGGCCGTCCCGTCGCCGACGAACTCAAGCGGGCCTTCCCCGTGTCGATCCGGCTCGCGATGATCGCATTTGCGATCGAGGTCGTCGTCGGTGTCGGTCTGGGCCTGCTGTCCGGCCTGCGCCGCGGCAAGTTCGTCGACACGCTCGTTCTCGCCGGCACGCTCGTGGTCATCTCGATCCCGGTCTTCGTGCTCGGCACCGTCGCCCAGTTCTGGCTGGGTTCGGAGTGGGGCATCTTCGAGGCCACCGCCACCGTGGGCGACGCGACCTGGAGTCAGCTCCTGCTGCCGGGCATCGTGCTCGGCTCGCTTTCCTTGGCCTTCGTCGCCCGACTCACCCGGACCAGCGTCGCGGAAAACATGCGCGCCGACTACGTCCGCACGGCGACCGCCAAGGGTCTTCCGCGCCGTCGGGTGGTCACCCGCCACCTGCTGCGCAACTCGCTCATCCCCGTGGTGACGTTCCTCGGTGCGGATCTCGGTGCCCTGATGGCCGGCGCGATCGTGACCGAGGGCATCTTCAACGTCGACGGTGTCGGCCGCCTGATCTACCTCGCGGTCACCAAGCACGAGAGCTCGACAGTGGTCGGCGCGGTGGCGGCATTGGTGATGATCTATCTGGTCATGAACCTGATCGTCGACCTGCTGTACGCCGTCCTGGACCCGAGGATCCGGTATGCCTGACATGAACAAGCAGCAGCGCGAACAACTGGCGACCAGCAGCGACGAGCAGCCGCAGTCGGCCATCGAGCTGCCGGGGATGCTGCTCGCGGACGAAGAGGGCACCACGCTGGAGAAGCGCGGCGCGTACTCCGCACCGGACGTGCAGGGACCGCAGGACAAGCCCCGCGGAGCCTGGGCCGAGGCGTGGCGCGAGCTGCGCAACAGCCCGAGCTTCTACGTGTCGGGTGTGCTGCTGCTCTTCCTGGTGTTCATGGCGGCCTTCCCGGGTGTGTTCACCGACATCGACCCGCGGCACTGCCCGATCCTGGACACCAACAAGGACCCGTCCGGCGACCACTGGTTCGGCACCAACGTGCAGGGTTGCGACGTGTACGCGCGCACCGTCTACGGTGCCCGCGCCTCGATCATCGTCGGCGTCGCCACGACCGCGCTGATCGTGGTCATCGGCGGCCTCGTCGGTGCGCTGTCGGGCTACTTCGGCGGCTGGCTGGACACCATCCTGGCCCGCATCACGGACATCTTCTTCGGCATCCCGCTGCTGCTGGCGGCGCTGGTGTTCATGAGCTCGGTCAAGGACCGCACCGTGTGGACCGTGGTGGCCGCGCTCGGTGTCTTCGGCTGGATGCAGATCGCGCGCATCATGCGCGGCTCGGTGATCACGGTGAAGAAGTCCGACTACGTGGTGGCCGCCAGGGCGCTCGGCGCCGGCACCCCGCGCATCCTGGGTCGACACGTGCTCCCGAACGCGATCGCCCCGGTGATCGTGGTCGCGACCATCTCGCTCGGCACCTTCATCGCCACCGAGGCGACGCTGTCCTTCCTGGGCATCGGACTGCCGCCCACCGAGATCTCGTGGGGTGCGGACATCAGCTCCGCGACCACCGCGCTGCGCGACTCGCCGTACCAGCTGATCTTCCCGTCGATCTTCCTCTCGGTCACGGTGTTCAGCTTCATCCTGCTCGGCGACGCGGTGCGCGACGCCCTCGACCCGAAGCTCCGCTGAGGGAGGGGACAGACAAGTGACGACGATCGACACGAAGAACAAGCCCGAGGGCTCGGGCTCGGCCGCCGCCGCGCCGCTGCTCGAAGTGGACAACCTCCACGTCGAGTTCCGCACCCGCGACGGCGTGGCCAAGGCGATCAACGGTGTCTCGTACGACGTCAGCGCGGGCGAGACGCTCGCGGTGCTCGGCGAGTCCGGGTCCGGCAAGTCGGTGACCGCGCAGACGATCATGGGCATCCTGGACATGCCGCCGGGGCACATCACCGGCGGTGAGATCCGCTTCCACGGCAAGGACATGCTCAAGATGTCCAAGGAGGAGCGCCGGAAGATCCGCGGCCAGAAGATCTCGATGATCTTCCAGGACGCGCTCTCCGCGCTCAACCCGGTGTACTCGGTGGGCTTCCAGCTCGCCGAGATGTACACCGTGCACCGCGGGATGTCCAAGAAGGACGCCAAGCTCAAGTCCATCGAGTTGATGGACCAGGTGCGCATCCCGGCCGCCAAGGACCGGGTGAACGACTACCCGCACCAGTTCTCCGGCGGTATGCGCCAGCGGATCATGATCGCGATGGCACTCGCGCTGGACCCCGAGCTGATCATCGCGGACGAGCCGACCACCGCGCTCGACGTGACCGTTCAGGCGCAGGTGATGGACCTGCTCGCGGAACTCCAGCGCGAGCGCAACATGGGTCTGATCCTGATCACCCACGACCTCGGCGTGGTCGCCGACGTCGCGGACAAGATCGCGGTCATGTACGCGGGCCGGATCGTCGAGCAGGCGCCGGTGCGCGAGCTGTACCGGCAGCCGACCCACCCGTACACCAAGGGTCTGCTCGAATCGATCCCGCGGCTGGACCACAAGGGTCGCGAGTTGTACGCGATCAAGGGCCTGCCGCCGAACCTGATGCGCATCCCGTCCGGCTGCGCGTTCAACCCGCGCTGCCCGTATGCGCAGGACGTGTGTCGCAGCGAGATTCCGCCGCTGCACGAGATCTCGGTCGGGCGTGGCAGCGCATGCCACTTCTGGGAGACCGTGATGGAGGGAGAAGTCCGTGACTGAGTCCCCGAGCGGCGCGACCGCCGCCGACCTGCGCAAGGTCGTCAAGCCGGTGACGCAGGGCGAGCCGATCCTTCAGGTGCGGGGGCTGGTCAAGCACTTCCCGATCACCCAGGGCATCCTCTTCCAGAAGAAGATCGGCGCCGTCAAGGCCGTCGACGGCGTCACCTTCGACCTGATGAAGGGCGAGACTCTCGGTCTCGTCGGCGAGTCGGGTTGTGGCAAGTCCACGGTCGCCCGGCTGCTGATGAACCTGGAGTCGATCACCGCGGGCAGCGTGCTCTACAAGGGCGACGACCTGGCGAAGTTGTCCGGTCGCGCGCTCAAGGCGGTGCGTCGCAACATCCAGATGGTCTTCCAGGACCCGTACACGTCGCTGAACCCGCGGATGACGGTCGCCGACATCATCGGCGAGCCGTACGACATCCACCCCGAGGTCGCGCCCCGGGGCGACCGCAAGCGGCGGGTACAGGAACTGCTCGACCTGGTGGGCCTGAACCCGGAGCACATCAACCGGTATCCGCACCAGTTCTCCGGCGGTCAGCGCCAGCGCATCGGGATCGCCCGAGGCCTCGCGCTCAACCCGGAGATCATCATCGCGGACGAGCCGGTCTCCGCACTGGACGTGTCGGTGCAGGCGCAGGTGGTCAACCTGCTGGAGAAGCTGCAGAACGAACTGGGTCTGTCGTACCTGTTCATCGCGCACGACCTCTCCGTGGTGCGGCACATCTCGGACCGCGTCGCGGTGATGTACCTCGGGCGGATCGCCGAGATCGGCACCGATGCGCAGATCTACGACCACCCGACGCACCCGTACACCCAGGCACTGCTGTCCGCGGTGCCGGTGCCGGACCCGGACGGCCGCGAGCACCGCGAGCGGATCATCCTCACCGGTGACGTGCCGTCGCCGGCGAACCCGCCCTCGGGCTGCCGGTTCCGCACCCGCTGCTGGAAGGCGCAGGACATCTGCGCCGAGCAGGAGCCGTTGCTGGAGATCCGCAAGGGCCTCTCCGGACTGGGTGCGCACGACAGCGCGTGCCACTTCGCCGAGGAGAAGGACATCGTCGGCGCGGCCTGACCCGCGTCCCGACGCCGCAGCGCCCGCCGTTCCCGATCGGGAACGGCGGGCGCTGCGGCGTGTGGCGGCTCGTGTCGCTCGCCGGTGGGTCAGTCGGTCGCGGGACGCGCCAGCGCGCGGCGCAGGAAGTCGACCTGAAGGAGCAGGAGGTTCTCCGCGACCTGCTCCTGCGGCGTCATGTGGGTGACGCCGGACAGCGGCAACACCTCGTGCGGGTAGCCCGACGCGAGCAGGCTGCTGCTCAGCCGCAGCGTGTGCGCCGCGACCACGTTGTCGTCGGCGAGACCGTGCACCAGCATCAGCGGCCGACGGGTCGTCGGCTGCTCGCCCGCCCGGCCGGCGGTCACCAACGAGTTCCGCCGGTAGGCGTCCGGCTGTTCGGCCGGCAGGCCGAGGTAGCGCTCGGTGTAGTGCGTGTCGTAGAGCTCCCAGTCGGTGACCGGCGCGCCGGCGACCGCCGCGTGGAAGACGTCCGGACGGCGCAGCACGGCCAGCGCCGCCAGGTAGCCGCCGTAGGACCAGCCCCGGATGCCCACCCGCGTGGTGTCCAGCCAGGGCCGCTCGGCGGCGACCGCCGCCAGGGCGTCCACCTGGTCCTGGAGGGTGACCGGGCCGAGGTCGAGGTGAACCGACTTCTCCCACTCGGGGGAGTGGCCGGGAGTGCCGCGGCCGTCCGCGACCAGCACCGCGAAGCCCTGATCGGCGAACCACTGCGAGGTCAGGTGCGGGTTGCGCGCGGCCAGCACCCGCGGGCCGTGCGGGCCGCCGTACGGGTCCAGCAGGATCGGCAGCCGCTCGCCGGAGGCGGGGTCGAACCCGGTCGGCAGCAGCAGTGCGCAGGGGATGTCGCGGGCGCCGGCGCGGAGCAGCTCGACCCGCGCGGTGAGCACGGGGGTGGCCGCGTGCGAGGTGATCTCGGCGAGTTCGGCTCCCGCGCGGTGCACGGTGACCCGGGCGCCGAAGCGGTCGAGCGAGGAGGACAGCAGCACGGTGGTGTCGCCGGAGCGCACCGCGTTGTGCACGCCGGGTTCGGTGCTCACCCGGGTGACCCCGTCGGCGGCGACCCGGTACACGTGGATCTCGCCGATCTCGGGATCGCTCGCGTCGGTGCCGGCCGATGCGGTGATCAGCACGTCCTCGTCGGCGATGTCCAGGATCGAGCGCACGAACAGACGCCGGTCGGTCAGCTCCTTGTCCGCGACCACCACGCGGCGTGCGCCGTCGGCGTCCGCCAGCCGGACCAGCCGGCCGTCCGGCGTCCACGCGGGCACGCCCGGGACCAGGTCGATCCACACGTCGTCGGTCTCGGCGTGCAGCTCGCGGGTGGTCCCGGCGGCGACGTCGACGGCGAGGGTGAGCAGGCGCTTCTGGTCGCGCGGCTGCACGCTCAGCAGCGGATCGCCGCCGGCCGACCAGTGCACGCTCGCCAGGTAGGGGTATGTCGCGCGATCCCAGGTCAGCTCGGTACGGCTGCCGTCGAGGCCGATCAGCCACGCGGTGACATCGGCGTTGGGGGTGCCGGCCGCCGGATAGGCGACCCGGGTCGGCGCACCGGCCGGGTTGGCCGGGTCGCTGATCCACCAGCGGTCCACCGGCCCGTCGTCCACCCGCGCGACGATCAGCGCGGAGCCGTCGGGGGCCCACCAATAGCCCCGGAAGCGGGACATCTCCTCGGCGGCGATGAACTCCGCCAGGCCCCAGACGACGTCGTCGCCGTCGGGCTCGGCGAGCGCGGTGTCCCCGGAGCCGTCGACGGCCACGACGCGCAGGGCGCCGCCCGCCGCATAGGCGATGTGCGTGCCGGTCGGGGAGGGACGCGGATCGATCACCGGGCCGGGCACGGTCAGCTCGCGCGGGGCCTCCCCGGTGGCGAGGGAGACGGCGAACAGCCGGCCCGAAAGGGTGAAAGCCGCCAGATCGCCGGCGCTGTCGAGCGCGTAGCCGACGATGCCGGCCGCCCCCTCGCGACTGCGTTCGCGCCGGGCCCGCTCCTCGGCGGAGAGGTCCTCGGCCGCGCCGCCGAGGAGCACCGCGGGATCGGCCACCAGGCGCTCGACGCCGGTCTCGGGATCGAGCGTCCACAGGCACGTGGTGGGGTCGTCGGCGGCCTTGGACCGCAGGAAAGTGATCCGGCCGTCGGCGATGCCGAAGCTGCGCGGAGCGCCTTGGGTGAAGCGCTGCGTGCGGGCGTATTGCCGGGGAAATGTGATCTCCGAGCTCATGCGCCACAGCGTACGTGGCGGTGACGTCGAGGGAAGGGGAGACCGAGGGAGAGTGCGGACGCCCGTACGAACACCACCTCACGCCCGCTGAACGAGTGAACGCTGTTCGTGATCGCCGGCTTACAGTCTGTGTGTAGACATGTCCCTTTGGGTCCGCCGGCCGGCTTCCCCGAGCAAGCCGCGAACCCCCTGCGCACAGGAGGTGCGTGACTGTGGTGGTGTCCGTCTCCGCCGTGCTGCTGCTCGGTGTCACCGTCGTCTTCTTCGTCCGAAAGTCCGCGCTCAGGCCCGTCCACGCGATCACCTGCACGATGCTCGGCTTCTATCTGTCGACGACGTCGATGGCGCCCTCGATCCGAGACGCGGGGATGAGCTTCGCCGGAGTGGTGAACGGGATCCACTTCTGAACGGGATTCGTTTCCGAGCGGGTGCCGTCGACGCGGGTCCGGGGATCGCTTCCGGGCTGATTCACCGCCGTTGTGGTGTACGGAATCCGGGTGCGATCGCGGGCTCGCCGGGCCGGGTGGCGGGTCGGGCTTTGTAGGCTCGTCTGCCATGACCAATCGATGGCTGGCCAATACCGGCGGCACCCGTGGGCCCGAGTACGCCGAGCGGTTTCGCAGGCTCGCCGCCGAAGGGCGGGACATGCACGGCGAGGCGCGGTTCTGCGACGCGCTGCTGGCCGAGCCCGCACGCGTGCTGGACGCGGGGTGCGGGACGGGTCGGGTGGCGATCGAGCTGGCCCGGCAGGGCCACGAGGTGGTCGGCGTCGACCTGGACGCCTCGATGCTGGCCGAGGCCGAGGCGGCGGCGCCCGGACTGACCTGGGTGCTCGACGACCTCGCCGACCTGGACCCGCTGCCGCTCGGCGGGCGCGGCAGCTTCGACCTGGTGGTGGCCGCCGGCAACGTGATGATCTTCCTGACCCCGGGCAGCGAGGCCGAGGTCGTGCGCACGCTGGCCACGATGTTGCGGCCGGGCGGGATCCTGGTCGCCGGCTTCAGCCTCACCGGTGGTCCCGACGGGGTCGGGGCCACCATCGACGTCGACCGGTACGAGGCCGCGTGCGCGGCGGCCGGCCTGACCCGCCGCACCCGGTACGCCGGCTGGGGGCGCGAGCGCTGGATCGACGGCGGCGACTACGTGGTGGCCGTGCATGCGCGGCCGACCGGCTGAGCCCGCGGTCGCGGGCCCGGCCCGCCGGGCACCCGGCTCGGCTGCGTAGGCTGTCGAGCATGACCGAACGCACTGCCGAGAGCCCGCTGCGCCTGTTGCTCGTCCACGCCCACCCGGACGACGAAGTGATCAACAACGGCGCCTCGATGGCGCGCTACGCGGCCGAGGGTGTGCACGTCACGCTCGTCACCTGCACGCTCGGTGAGGAGGGCGAGATCCTGGTGCCCGAACTGGCTCACCTGGCGGCCGACCGCGAGGATGCGCTCGGTCCGCATCGGATGACCGAGATCGCCGACTCGATGAAGGCGCTCGGCATCTCCGACCAGCGTTTTCTGGGCGGCCCGGGCCGCTACCGCGACTCCGGGATGATGGGCGTGCCGAGCAACGACCGGCCCGACTGCTTCTGGCAGGCCGACGTCGACGAGGCCGCGACGCACCTGGTGCCGGTGATCCGCGAGGTGCGCCCGCAGGTGCTGGCCACCTACGACGAGCGCGGCGGCTACGGCCACCCGGACCACATCCAGGCCCACCGGGTGGCGCTGCGCGCCGCCGAGTTGGCCGCCGATCCGACCTACGCCGAGGGCGAGGGCGAGTCCTGGACGATCGCGAAGATCTACTACAACGTGATGCCCCGGTCGATCCTCAAGGCCGGCATCGAGCGGATGATCGAGGCCGGCCAGGACGTGCCGTTCACCGTGGTCGAGGTGGACGAGTTGCCGTTCGCGGTGGACGACGACCAGGTCACCACCGCCGTGGACGCGGGCGACCATGTGGGCGCGAAGTACGATGCGCTGCGGGCCTATCCCACCCAGGTCTCGGTGGAGGAGGGCTTCTTCGCGCTGTCCAACAACATCGGCCAGAGCATCATGTCGGTCGAGCACTATCGACTGGTCCGCGGCGAACTCGGGCCCACCGGCCCGGACGGCCGCGAGGACGACCTGTTCGCCGGACTGCGCCCGTAAGGTAGCCGTCGTGCCAGAGAAAGCCGGCCGCATCGCGGCATACGTCGTGCTGTTCCTGCTCGGCGTGGTGATCGCCTTCATCGGGGCGTTCACCCAGGCGGCCTACCCACCCGCCGGGCTGATCGTCGCGCTCGCGGGCAGCGGCGGGCTGTTCGTCGCGGGCGGTTCGCTGCTCGAGACGAAGGCGGGCGCCGCGGTACCGGTCGCCGGCTGGATGCTGACCGTGCTGTGGTTGGCGAGCTGGACCAAGCCCGAGGGCGACTGGATCTTCGTCAGCGGGGTCCTGTCCTACATCTACCTGCTCGGTGGCACGATCTTCGGTGTGGCCGCAGCCACTTACCCCTGGGGCGGCATCAAACCCGTCCTTCTTTCGGGTGAATCGGTGAAGACGCATACGAGGTGAGTTCCTTGCCCCGCCATGCTTGCCGACGGCGCGTGCTTCGAGGCAGGCGACGGTGCGGGGTAACGGTGTGGCAGGAGCGCAGTATTGTGGTTGCCGAGGTGCGGTGCGCGTCATGCCCTGTCCATGGGGCCGTCGCGGCCGACTCCTCTAGCCCGTCGTACCGGGCAACCTCGGTGGCCGAGTTCGTCCACTCGCTTTCGATGGGGAGCAGCAAAACCCTCGGAGGCGGTGTCACGACCCGCACACGGCGTGTGTCAACGCACCGCCGTCGCACTTTCCTGGATACCGTCCGACCCCGGGCGGGGGCGGCCGTGCGCCGCCACGCAACCTTCAGCTGTCGGAGAGCTCGTTCTTCGTGAGTAACGACCAGCCCCCCACGCCCGACGACCCGGGCGCGCAGCCGCGCCGTGACGATCTCGGCGGTGATCCGCATCCGTTCTTCGGACGGGTCGGCCGCCCGTCGCCGGCTGCGCCCGCTGCCCGTGAGCGATCCGCCGCGCCCGCGTCGTCTCCGCATCCATCCCCCGATCCGTTCGGGGACGACGACGAGTTCGCGTCGTGGTTCGACGACGAACCGCCCCGGCCCGCGCCCGTCGCGGGGCCGCCGGGTGGCTCGTCGTGGCCCAGCGCGGACGACGATGTGCCGCCCGTCGCGGAACCGCCGCGGCAGGAGGCCCCGCCGCTGGGGCCCAACGGACTGCCGCAGCGCGTTCCCGGCGCCTCGGGAGCCAGGAGTCTGACGGCCGACGGTACGGGCGCGCCCGGTCCGGTGCCGTTCTCGGACGCGCCGCCGCCGGCGTTCGTACCGGGGCAGTCCGGGCAGCCGCCGCTCCACCGGAAACCGCCGCAGGGTCACTCCGGCGCGCCCGCCGCCCACGCGGGCGAGCGCGGCGCGGGTGTGCCCGGCGCGGGTCTGGACGACGCCGGTTACGGCCCGCCGCCCGGGTCCGAGCCGTTCGCCCACCCGACCGGGCCGAGCGACGCGGCGCCGGGCGAGGCACCCCCGGAGAGCGGCGCGCTGCCGACCCGGGTGGGTCGGCGCCGGTTGATCGCCGGCTTCGGCACGCCCGAGGCCAACCCGGCGCCGGTTCCGCCGGCCGCGGAGTCGGACGCCGAATCGGATGCCGAGTCGGGCGACCAGACCATGACGACCCGGGTCAGCATCAAGATCCCCGGATCGCGGCCGATCCCGCCGGTGGTGCTGCGCGGCCAGGCACCGCTGCCCTCGCAGGACCCACCGCGCTGGACGCGCGACGGCGAGGCGGACGGGCCGTACGAGTACCAGACGCGGCAGGAGCAGGACGCCGCCGACCACGGGTTCCCGCAGTACGGCACGACCGACGCGCACGCGGCGGACACCGGTGCGGCGCACCCCGACGACACCGGGGACCGCGCCGACGATCCGCGACCGGCGCCCGCCCGACCGCGGCGGCGCAAGCCGAAGGCGCTGATCGCGTGTGCGGCCGGGCTCGCCGTGCTGGGCGGGGTGTACGGCGCCTCGCTGGCCTATGCCGGCGGCGGGGTGCCGCGCGGCACCTCCGTGCTCGGCGTCAACATCGGCGGCCAGTCCCGCGACGAGGCGGTTCGTACGCTCGAACAAAAGCTCGGCGACCGCACCACCAAGCCGATCCGACTGACCCTGGCGGGCAAGCAGCTCCAGCTCGATCCGGCCGTGGCCGGACTGCTGCTCGACGCGCGTGCGACGGTCAGCGAGGCCTCGAAGGGCGGGATGAACCCGCTCACCTCGGTGCCGGCGATGTTCGGCAAGACCCGGGAGACGGCGCCGCGTACGGTCGTGGACCCGGTCAAGCTGGGGGCCCAGCTGGAGGCGCTCGCCGCCGAGGCCGGTGGCGCGCAGCTGGACGGTGGCATCACGTTCGCGGGTGGTCAGGCCGCCGCGGTCGCGCCGACCAAGGGCAAGGTGCTGGACACCGCCGCCGCGGTCAAGCTGGTCCAGGCCGCCTTCCTGCGCGGCGACGCTCCGGTCGAACTGCCCACCAAGACCGCCGATCCGAAGGTCACCCAGGCCGAAGTGGACCGCGCGATGCGCGAGTTCGCGGTGCCCGCGATGTCCGGACCGGTCACCCTGACGGCCGGCACCAAGAGCATCAAGCTGACTCCGGCCGTGCTCGCGAAGTACCTCACGATGGTTCCGGACGGCAACGGCAGGCTCCAGCCCAAGATCGACGCGAACGGCCTGCAGGACGAACTGGGCCAGACCTTCTCCTCGGTCGGCGACAAGCCGAAGAACGCGACGTTCAAGGTCGAGGGCAAGTTGGCGGCCGGCGCCAAGGTGTCCGTCGTACCGTCCGTGGCGGGCAAGGGCGTCTCCGGTGCGACCGCGGCCGACGCGCTGCTGACGGTGCTGGCCAAGACCGGCACGGCCCGCACCGCGAAGGTCAACCTCGGCCCGATCGAGCCGGAACTGACCACCGAGGCGGCGAACAAGCTCGGCATCACCGAGGTGATGTCGACGTACACGACGAACTACCCGTTCGCCCCATACCGGTTGACCAACATCCACCGGGCCGCCGACCTGATCACCGGCTCGGTGATCAAGCCCGGCGACACCTGGAGTCTGAACAAGACGGTCGGCGAGCGCACCGCGGAGAACGGCTTCGCCAAGGGCACGATCATCAACAACGGGCGCTTCCAGACCGACTTCGGCGGCGGCGTGTCGCAGGTGGCCACGACGACCTTCAACGCGGTGTTCTTCGCCGGGCTCAAGGACGTCATGCACCGCCCGCACAGCTTCTGGATCGACCGCTACCCGGCCGGTCGCGAGGCCACCGTGGCCTGGCCCTCGCTGGACCTGAAGTTCCAGAACGACTCCGGGAAGAACGTCTACCTGGAGTCCACGTACACCGACTCCACGGTGACGGTGACCCTGCTCGGCACACGCCGGTTCGACGACATCAAGGCCGAGCCGGGCAGCAAGTACGACGTGGTCAAGCCCAAGTCGGTGGTGGACAAGTCGGCCGGCTGCGTGGAGCAGGCCGCCTCCGACGGGTTCAAGATCGACGTCACGCGGGTGTTCATCCAGGGCGGCAAGGAAACCGCGCGGGAGAAGTTCCACACCAAGTACGACCCGGCGGACAAGATCACCTGTGATCGCACCGGCGGCGCGGAGGGCGAGGGCCAGGGACGCACGGCGGACTCACCACCGCCGGGCGGGATGCCGGTGCGCGCCTCGGACGACTAGGCCGTGTCCGGCGGATCTTGGTGGATGAGGTCGCGCCGCCTGGCACCGCACCGACGCCGGACGGGCGCCACGCCCGTCCGGCGTCGGTGTGTTCGGGGCGGGCCCGGTCAGTCCGTGGGACGGCCCACGTCGCGGGACAGGTCCAGGGCCAGGAAGCGGTCCAGGTGGGCCAGCGCCTCGAACCGGGCGCCGGGCGCCAGCCCCTCGTCGCGGGCCAGCTCCAGCACCAGCCGGAGCGCGGTGCGGGTGTCCAGGTCGTCGTCGAGCGCCGCGTGGATCGGCTCCACCGCCTCGGCGGGCAGGGCCCGGGACGGGGACTCGGCGCACCGGGCCGTCCGGGCACGCAGCTCGGCGAGGGTGCGCTCGGCCTCGGCGGCCCCGAGATAGCCCTTCGGGTCGGCGCGCAGCGGCTCGTCCGCGGCCAGCGAGAGCAGCAGCAGGCGCAGCGTGAGCGGGTCCTCGGGATGCGGGACCGGGCGCCGCGGCGCCGTCTCGATCAACGCCGCCGGATGCAGCACGTGCACCCGGGCCCTCGGGCCCTGATCGCCGCTCTCGCCGATGTACAGGTCGATCGCGCCGTCCGGCTGCCCGGTGGTGGGCACCGGCATGTTGTACCGCCCGTAGCCCGCCGCGTCCGCCACCTGCGCGCGGTAGGGCAGCTGATGAATCGTCACGGTCAGCCGGTGCCGGCCCGCGACGCGGCGGAAGGTGTCGGCGAGGATCGCCGCGCGCAACGAGCGGCTCGGATACGCGACGCGCACCCGTCTGCCGATCGAGCTGGTCACGGGCTCGGACTTGCCGGTCTGGGAGTCGGTCAGTCGCACCATGCGCCCACGGTAGGCGCCCATGACATCTGTCATGGCGCGATCAGGAGGTTTCCCACTTCGCCGGGTCGGCGCCCGCCGCCACTGTTGATCCATGACGATCACGGCTGGAAAACAGACGACCGCGCCGGCCGTCGCGCTCAGCGGTGTGCGCAAGAGCTTCGGCGACCTGCGCGCCGTGGACGGTCTCGACCTGGAACTGCACCAGGGCGAGACGGTGGCACTCCTGGGCCCCAACGGCGCCGGCAAGTCCACCACGCTGGACCTGCTGCTGGGCCTGAGCCGGCCCACCGAGGGCACCGTCGCGCTGTTCGGCGGCGACCCGCGCGACGCGATCCGCCTGGGCCGGGTGGGCGCGATGTTGCAGAGCGGTGGCCTGATGCCGGACGTGACCGTCGGCGAGATGGTCCGGCTGGCCCGGGACCTGCACCCGCGCCCGTTGCCGCAGGCGGAGGTGCTGCGTCGGGCCGGGATCGAGGAACTGGTCGGCAAGAACGTCGCCAAGCTCTCCGGCGGTCAGGCCCAGCGGGTGCGCTTCGCGGTCGCCATCGCGGGCGAGGTGGACCTGATCGTGCTGGACGAGCCCACCACCGGCATGGACGTGGACAGCCGGCAGCGATTCTGGGGGAGCATGCGCGAGCAGGCCGAGCTGGGTCGCACCGTGCTGTTCGCGACGCACTACCTGGAAGAGGCGGACAACGTCGCCGACCGGGTGCTCGTGCTGCACCGCGGCAAACTGCTCGCCGACGCGAGCGCGGCGCAGATCAAGGCCCGCGCGGGACTGCGCCGGATCGCCTTCGACCTGGCCGAGACGGTCGAGCGGTACGAGCCCACCCTGCGCGCGCTGCCCGGCGTGGTGCAGCTCGAACTCGGCGGCAACACGGTGCGCATGCGCAGCGACGACGCCGACGCGACGGTCGCCGCGATCTACGCCGCCGGCCTTCGGCCGCGCGGCCTGGAGGTGGCCGGACTCGGCCTGGAGCAGGCGTTCCTGGCGATCACCCAGCAGGCGGACGAGGCGGAAGGCATGGAGATCGCGTCATGAGGACCCTGTTGAGGCTGGAGATCCTGCGGATGCTGCGCAACCGCCGGTACCTGATCTTCACGCTCGCCTACCCGGTCGCGATGTACCTGATCTTCGGCAGCCAGTCGGGTGATGTCGACGGCACCGACGTCGCCGCCTACATCATGGTGTCGATGGCCTCGTTCGGCGCGGTCGGCGCGACGCTCAGCGCGGGTGTGCAGCGGATCGCGGCGGAGCGGCAGAGCGGCTGGACCCGCCAGCTGCGGCTGACCACGCTGACCGGGCGGCAGTACGTGATCTCCAAGCTCGCGTCGGCGGCGGTGGTCGGCCTGCCCGCGATCGTGCTGGTGCTGTTCACCGGCTTCCTGCGCGGGGTCCGACTGGACCCGTGGCAGTGGGGCGTGCTCGTGATCGCGCTGTGGTTCGGCTCGTTCGTGTTCGCGGTGCTGGGGATCGGGCTGGGCTACCTGGTCGCGCCCGACTCCGCGCAGCCGGTGTTCATGCTGGTCTACCTGGGCATGGCGGTGCTCGGCGGGATGTGGGTCCCGTTGACCGGGTTCCCGCGATTCCTCCAGGACATCGGGCACGTGATGCCCACGTATCGGCTCGGCCAACTCGGCTGGGAGGTGCTGGGCGGCCGGCATCCCCGGATCTCGGACATCGCGATCCTGGCGCTGTATCTGGTCGCGTTCACCGCCTTGGCGGCGTGGCGCTACCGTCGCGACGAGCAAAAGGTCGCGGCCTGAGTCCGGATCGCTCGGCACGGGATCTCTCGCACGGAGGAGCACACGGCATGAAGTGGTCGGACCCGACGCGGCAGGACAGCGCGCGAGGGCGGGCGATCCGGATGTCGTGGTCGTTGTTGTGGCTGTTCTTCCTCACCCCGATCGTGCACGACCTGGCGACCGGGGGCTACGGCCCGATCCGGCTGGCGCTGGGCTCGTTCGGGCTGCTGGTGGTGGTGGTCTGCTACGTCTCGCTGGTGTTCGGCGGGATCGGCTGGTTCGGTCTGTTCGGCCGGGCGGAGACCGCCGTGCGCCGGGTGCTGGACACCGATCGCATCCTGGAGCTGACCTGCCTGGTGTTGTGGGCGACCGCGGTCGGGCTGATCCTGGCCTTCGACGACGCGTGGCTGGGCCTGATGGTCTACGTGTCGGTGTCGCTGGGGGCCGGGCTGCGCTTCCCGCAGTCGATGTGGGCGATCCTGGGCTGCGTGCTGACCGGGCTGGCCCTGGGCACGCTGCTGGACGCGCCCGGGGACGACGTCCTGGTGCTCGCGTTCGTCACGGTGCTCACCGGCGGGCTGATGATCGGGATGCGCCGACTCATGGAGACGCTGGTCGAGTTGCGCGAGGCCCGGGAGATCGTGGCCCAGCTCTCCGCGAACGAGGAGCGCCTGCGGATGGCCCGCGACCTGCACGACGTGCTCGGCCACTCGTTGTCGCTGATCACGCTCAAGAGCGAACTCGCCGGCCGGTTCCTGCCCGGGCACGTCGAGCGGGCGGCGGAACAGGTCGCGGACATCGAGCGGGTCAGCCGGCAGGCGCTGGTGGACGTGCGCGAGGCGGTCGGCGGCTACCGGCGGCCGACCTTCGCGGTCGAGTTGGCGGGCGCTCGGATCGCCGCCAAGGCGGTGGGGATCGAACTGGCCCTGGTGCCCGAACAGTGGCCGGTGTGCCCGGATCCGGAGGCGGAGGCGGTGCTCGCGTGGGCGCTGCGCGAGGCGGTCACCAACACGGTGCGGCACAGCGGCGCACGGCGCTGCACGATCACGCTGGGCACGGGAGCGGTGTGGAGCCTGGACGTCGCGGACGACGGGCGCGGTGCGGCGCGGCGCGAGGGGAACGGGCTGACCGGGCTGCGCGAGCGGTTCGCGTCGGCCGACGGCGACATTCGGGTGGGTGTGCCCGACGGGGGGCGCGGGTTCAGATTGACCGCTTCGGTCCCGGTGCTTCCCGGTAAGGACGACGTGGGGCGGATCGCCCACGAGGTGAACCGCTAACGTTCGGCCCGTGATCAATGTGCTGCTCGCCGAGGACCAGGCCATGGTGCGTGAGGCGCTGGCCGCGTTGCTCGGCCTGGAGGAGGACATTCGCGTCGTGGCCCAGGTCGCACGCGGGGACGAGGTGCTCGACGCGGTGCGCACCAGCGGCGCCGACGTGGCGCTGCTGGACATCGAGATGCCCGGTCAGGACGGCCTCGCCGCCGCCGCCGAGTTGCGCCGGGCCGTACCCGGGTGCCGGATCGTCATGCTGACCACGTTCGGCCGCCCCGGCTATCTGCGCCGGGCGATGGAACTGGGCGCGGACGCGTTCCTGGTCAAGGACGCGCCCGCGGCGCAGCTGGCCGACGCGGTCCGCCGGGTACTGCGCGGGGAGCGGGTGATCGACCCCACGCTCGCGGCGACCGCGCTCTCGGTGGGCGCCGATCCGCTGACCGAGCGCGAGCGCGACGTGCTGCGCGCGGCGGCCGACGGCTCGACGGTGTCCGAGATCGCCTCCCGGCTGCACCTGTCCGAGGGCACCGTGCGCAACCATCTGTCCTCGTGCATCGGCAAGACGCACGCCCGCAACCGGGCGGACGCGGTGCGCATCGCGCACGAGAACGGCTGGTTGTGAGCGGCGGAACGACCGGTTGTGCGCCGCGGCTCGCACCGGGCCGCCCGGGGTGCGATCCCGGCCCGGATCCGGCGGTGCCCGGGACGGGGCGCGGTCGGGCGCGGCGCTCGTGCCGAGTCCGGGAGCGTGCCGGGCGATGCCCGGGAATGCACGGCTCGTAGCCGGAGTTCGATACCCGTATCTCCGGGTCCGAGACGAAGGATCTTTTGCTTCGATCGCCCGGACCGGGTCGATGGGACCCGGGCCCGAAGGCCGGTAGAGTCCTCCTGCCCGGCGGCCCGAGTGCCGCCGGAGAGGATGTCGGAGGAAATGGGCATGGGGTCGCACCGGGCAAGCGGTCCCGAGCCGGGCGCCGGTCGTCCCCGCCGGGAGCGGATCCGCTGGGCCGCCGCCAGTGCCGCGCTCGCCGCGTTGCCCGCAGCGTTGGTCGTGGCCCTGTCCGGGGACTCGCCCGGGCACGACCGCGTGCTCAGCGCCGACTACGTCCGCACCGGTTCGTGGCCCACCGGGTACAGCGGCCAGTACGTGCTGCGCAACGTCGGCTCGGACACGGTCAAGGGCTGGACGCTGCGCTTCGACCTGCCGGCGGGCACCCGGATCGCGAACGTGTGGAACGGCCGCCTGGAACCGGCCGAGGGCAAGTACACGGTGCGCAACGAGAATTGGAACAAGGCGCTGCGCCCGGGCGAGAGCATCGTGGTCGGCTTCGAGGTGCGCCGGGAGGGCGCCGGGGTGCCGACCGCGAGCGAACCGGTCCGCTCCGACGGCCCGATGGCCTGCACGATCAACGACAAGCCGTGCAACGTGCCCGCCCCGACCGCGTCCGGCGACCGCTCGGCCACGGCCGGGCCGATCCCGCCGACCGGGCCGCCCGACGGCGCCGACCACCACACCGGTACGCCCGTCCCCACCGGCACCGGCCGGGCCGCCGCTCCCACGACCACGTCGCCGCCCCCGAGCCCGAACGGAGCCGGCGGCACCGCGCCGCGCTCGGGCACGATCGAACACATCGCGCCGTACCTGGACATGACGCTCGCCGGTCCGTTCGACCCCATCCGGGCGGGCGCGCCGGGCACGGTGCGCGAGCGCACGC
The DNA here is from genome assembly GCF_044458105.1 of Embleya sp. NPDC050493. NCBI lineage: Bacteria > Bacillati > Actinomycetota > Actinomycetes > Kitasatosporales > Streptomycetaceae > Embleya > Embleya sp. NPDC050493. The sequence goes on along the minus strand of NZ_JBITHP010000026.1, from coordinate 28,700 downwards.
TGGCCTACGTCGTGGACGGCGGTGGGTGTCGGCCGATGTGGGGCGGGGTGACCCGACTCGACGACCCGGTGACCACCGGTCGGATCGCCGCGCTGCGCGATGCCGGCGGGACGATCCGGGTCGCCTTCGGCGGCGCGGGCGGCACCGACCTGGCCGCGTCGTGCGGCACACCCGAGGAACTGGCCACCGTCTACCGGCAGGTGCTGACCGCGACCGGGGCGACCGGCATGGACCTGGACATCGAGGGCCGCTCGCTGGTGCGTCCCGACGTGGTCCAGCGGCGCAACGCGGCGCTGCACCTGCTCCAGGAGAGCGCCCGGGCGGCCGGCGGGGCCGTGGACATCGGGTACTCGCTGCCGGTGGATCCGCTCCAGGGCCTGGGCGACGAGGCCAAGGCGCTGCTGCGGGACGCGGTCACGCGGCGGGTCGAGGTCTCCTACGTCAACGTCAAGGCGCTCAACTACGGTGCCGCGGTGGCCCCGCGACCGCAGGACCGGATGGGCCAATTCGCGAGCGACGCCGCGCACGCCGTGCAGGGACAGATCCGCGAGGTGTGGCCGCACCTGTCCGAGGAGCAGGCCTGGCGGCGGGTGTCCGTGACGGTGATGATCGGCCGCAACGACGTCGCGGGCGAGGTGTTCACCCTCGACGACGCGCGCAGGTTCGCCGAGTTCGCCCGCACGGTGCGCCTGGGCCGGGTCGCCTGGTGGTCCGCCGCGCGGGACCGGCCGTGCCCCACCGGCGGCGGCGCCGATGCGGGCGCCGAGCCCACGTGCAGCGGGATCGCCCAGGACGCCGACGCGTTCCTGCGCATCCTCGGCGGCTGAGCGCCGGCGGCCGGGAGGCGGTCGCCCGCCGCGGCACGGGGCCTGGGCCGTGTCCGGCGGATCCTGGTGGGGTCGCGCCGCCCGGCATCCGCCCTTCGGGCTCCTCGCCGCGCTCGTCTCGCCGCACCGGAGAAACAGCCGAAGGGAACCACTGTGCGGCTGCTTCTCCGGCACGCCGAGCCACGGCACCGGACGACGCGACCTGATCCACCAGGATCCACCGGACCCGGCCTCGGTGGCCGCGCTCAGTTCAGCCGGGCCCGGGCCGCCTTGGCCTCGGCCAGCACGCCCTCGGCGACTTTCGGATCGATGCGCTCGACCAGTTCGGCGTACTCCTCCAGCTGCCGGGCCCCGGCCGCGAACTGGCCGGTCTTGGCGAGCAGCGAACCGCGCTCGTGGCGCAGCGCCGCCGGATGGCGCGGCAGCAGCAGGGACAGCTCGACCGCCCACAGCCGGGTCCAGGCGCCCTCGATGCCGCGTTCGGGCTGGGCGGCCCACGCGCGGATGTTGTTGAGCACCCGGAGCAGGATCGCGGTCGGCCGGGCCGGCTGCAGGAGCGCCGGGTCGCCGGCCTGCCCGCCCGCCTCCGCGGCCAGGCGACGGGCCCGCGACACCGACAGCGGGACTCCGCCGTGGAACGGGTCGGCCAGCTCGAACGCGCCGTCCGGATCGCCGATCCCGACCACGAAATGTCCCGGCAACGCGACGCCGTACACCGGCAGCCCGGCCCGGCGGCCCACCTCGATCCACACCACCGACAGCAGGATCGGCAATCCGCGTCGGCGGCGCAGCACCTCGTGCAGCAGCGACGAGCGCAGGTCGGCGTAGTCCGACTGCTGTCCGAAGAAGCGGGCCCGGCCGCCGAGCACGAGCGCGAGCGCCGCGGCGGCCCGCGCCGGGTCGTACCCCGATCCCGCCTCGGCCCGCACGGCCGCCGCGAGCCGGTCCAGCTCGGCGATGCCCGTGGCCGGGTCGAAGGCCGGATCGACCTCGACGCCCATCAGCAAAGCGGCCTCGGCCAGATCCACCTCGTCCGCCCGGACCACCGAGGCGAACCGGTCGCGTGGATTCCCGGGAACGCTCACGGGCCCGTGACCGGTGATCGGCGGTAGTGGTAGCGGTGGTGGTCGGTGAAGCCGAGCGCGTCGTAGAGCTCGCGGGCCGGCCGGTTGTCCGCCTCCACCTGGAGCCACCCGGTGACCGCGCCGTTCGCCAGCGCCCGATCGGTCAGCGCCCGGACGATCGCCCGGGCGTGGCCCTGCCGACGATGGGCCGGGTCGACCTCCAGGGCGGCGAAGCCCGCATACCGACCGAGCACGCACACGCGCCCGATCGCGATCGGTGTGCCCGAGTTCGGATCGCACACGGTCGCGAACAGGGTGCCCGGCGGGCCCTGGAGCACGTGTCGTTCGGCGCCGCCGCCCGAGCGGCCCGCGACGTGGTGGTAGAGGGAGAGCCACGCGTCGGTGAGGGTGTCCCGCACCCGGACCGCACTCGCGTCCACGTCGTGCAGCACGTCCGCCGCGCGCACCAGCCGCCCGGTGCGCATCAGGGCGTCGCCCTCGGTCAGCCATCCGGCCGTGTCGAGGAAGCGGTCGAACGGGTCGTCGTGCGCGACCTGGAACAGGGTCGGCAACCGGCGCTTCTCGTACCAGCGGTTCACTCGATCGAGCGCCTCCGGGAACGGGACACCGGGCTCGCCCAGAACCAGCACCGAGTTGGCCCGCCGGGTGAAGCCCTCCGCCGCGCGCAGCAGCCACTCGCCGAACGTGGCGACCTCCGGCGCGGGCCAGGATCGGCTGGCCACGTCCTGCAATCGGGCCGGGGTGAGCCGTTGCACGGGCGGCGGGACCACCTTGGCGGCCACGATGCTCGCTTCGGCCACCCGGGCGATACTGCCGTCCTTGCGGGTGATTGTCAGCACACCGTCGCGCCAGTCCACGAGGTCGCCCACGACGTCCGTATAGGTCGCTCCGGAGTCCTCGGGCGGCAGCTCGCGGCGCACCGACACGCGTCTGCCCACATCCCGTGGTGTGATCCTCTTCACCTGTCCGGCTTCCCCGATCCGTGCTGACCTCGTCCGCCCACGTCTGCTGACATGTTCCCGGCCCACAGGTAAGGGCCACCTGCTAGGAGTAGGCCCCGGCCCACCGCGATACTAGTTGCGGGCACCGACGTTGCCGCGCTCCCGCGCACCCTGTACCGCCCGCATGAGGAGGAACCCGACGTGACCTACGTCATCGCGCAGCCCTGCGTCGACCTGAAGGACAAGGCATGCATCGAGGAGTGCCCCGTCGACTGCATCTACGAGGGTGAACGTGCGCTGTACATCCACCCCGACGAATGCGTCGACTGTGGAGCCTGCGAGCCCGTCTGCCCGGTCGAGGCAATCTTCTACGAGGACGACACCCCGGAGCAGTGGAAGGACTACTACAAGGCGAATGTGGAGTTCTTCGACGACCTCGGTTCCCCGGGTGGCGCCTCGAAGATGGGCCTGATCGCCAAGGACCACCCGCTCATCGCCGCGCTGCCGCCGCAGGCGACCGGCGAGTAGAGCGACGTGACCGCTTCGCACAACGGTGCGGAAACGCCTACCGACCCCGCAGCCGCGCGGGGTCGGCGGGCGCGTCGCGTCACCGATCTGCTCCCCGTGTTCCCCTGGGACCGCCTCGAACCGTTCGGCGCACGCGCGCGGGCCCACCCGGGCGGCGTGGTCGACCTGTCGGTCGGCACGCCGGTCGACCCCACCCCGGAGCTGATCCGGGACGCGCTGAGCGCTGCCGCCGACTCGCCCGGATACCCGACCGTGTACGGCAGGCCCGAACTGCGCGAGTCGATCGCCGCGTGGCTGGTCCGCCGACTGGGGATCGCCGGCGCGAACCCGGACGCGGTGCTGCCGGTGATCGGCACCAAGGAACTGGTCGCGGCGCTGCCCAACCAGCTCGGGCTCGGCCCGGGCGACGTCGTCGCGCACCCGGCGCTGGCCTACCCCACCTACGACGTGGGTGCGCGGCTGGCCGGGGCCACTCCGCTCGCGGTGGTGGACGGCACGCTGCCGGATCCCGCCGGCGTGCGGATGATCTGGCTGAACTCGCCGGGCAACCCGCACGGCGCGGTGCGCTCGGTCCAGGAGTTGCGCACGGTGGTCGAGTGGGCCCGCGCGCACGACATCCTGGTGGTCTCCGACGAGTGCTACATCGAGCTGTGCTGGGACACCCAGGCGGTCTCGGTGCTGCATCCGGACGTGTGCGGCGGCTCGCACGAGGGGCTGTTGGCCCTGCATTCGTTGTCCAAGCGCAGCAACCTGGCCGGCTACCGGGCGGGGTTCGTCACCGGCGACCTCGCGGTGATCCGCGAGCTGCTCGCGGTGCGCAAGCACTCGGGGCACATCGTGCCGGGCCCGGTGCAGGCGGCGATGGCCGTGGCTTTCGCGGACGACGAGCACGTCGCGGTGCAAAAGGCCCGCTATGCGGCCCGACGCACCGCGCTGCGCGGTGCGCTGGAGTCGGCCGGCTTCCGGATCGAGCACTCCCAGGCGAGCCTGTACCTGTGGACCACGCGCGACGAGGACTGCTGGGAGACCGTGGCCTGGTTCGCCGAGCGCGGCATCCTGGCCGCCCCGGGCGACTTCTACGGCCCGCTGGGCGACCGGCACGTGCGGATCGCGTTCACCGCGACCGACGAGCGGGTGGCGGCGGGCGTGGAGCGCCTCAAGAACGGTTGAGCCGGGCAATTGTCGAGTGACGAGGCCCGATTCACCTGACGTATCGTCAGATGACGCGTCCCGGGACCGGGATAGGCTGCCGGCATGACCGTGAGGCTTGATCTGTCCCAGGACGCGGCATCGCTCACCGCGCAACTCGTCGACATCCCGTCCGTCAGCGGCGACGAGCGAGCGCTCGCCGACGCGGTGGAGGAGGCGCTGCGCGCCCACCCGCACCTGACCGTGTACCGGGACGGCGACTCGGTGGTCGCGCGCACCGACCTCGGTCGGTCCGAACGCATCCTGATCGCGGGTCACCTGGACACCGTCCCGATCGCGGACAACCTGCCGTCGCGGATCGAGGGCCCGCTGATGTACGGGTGCGGCACCTCGGACATGAAGAGCGGCGTCGCGGTGCAACTGCGGCTCGCCGCGCACCTGACCGAGCCCAATCGCGACGTCACCTACGTGTTCTACGACTGCGAGGAGATCGAGGCGTCCCGCAACGGTCTGCTGCGACTGGCGAACACCCACCCGGAGTGGCTCGTGGCCGACTTTGCGGTGCTGATGGAGCCGACCGGCGGCGCGGTCGAGGGCGGCTGCCAGGGCACGTTGCGGGTGCGGATCACCACGCGGGGCACCCGGGCGCACTCGGCCCGCTCGTGGCTGGGCGACAACGCGATCCACGCGGCGGCGCCGATTCTGACCCGGTTGCAGGGCTACGAGGCGGCCAGGGTCGTGATCGACGGGCTCGAATACCGCGAGGGACTCAGCGCGGTCGCGATCGAGGGCGGTGTCGCGGGCAACGTCATCCCCGACGCCTGCACCGTGACGGTCAACTTCCGCTTCGCCCCCAACCGCAGCGTCGAGCAGGCGCTCGAGCACGTGCGGGAGGTGTTCGCCGGTTTCGACGTGGTGCTCACCGATGCGGCCGCCGGTGCGCTGCCCGGTCTGGACCGACCCGCGGCGGCGGCGTTCGTGGCGGCGATCGGGACCCCGCCGCGGGCCAAGTTCGGCTGGACCGACGTGGCCCGGTTCTCCGCGCTGGGCATCCCCGCGGTCAACTACGGGCCCGGCGACCCCAATCTCGCGCACAAGCGGGACGAGCACGTCGAGATCGCGCTGATCGGGGACAGCGAGAGCAGGCTGCTGCGCTGGCTTCGCTAGCGCCGCGACCGGCGGTCCGTTCCCGGTGCTTCCCGGGTAAATGCGATCAACCATTGCCGCGGCGTGACAGGGTGGCCGGATGGATGCGCGATTCGCTCCGGAGGAGCCACCCGAGTTCGCCTCGCCCAGTGAGGTCGAGGAACAGCATCCCGGCATGGGGCACCTCGGTACCGAGGCGTGGCGCGTGCTGCGGATCCAGACCGAGTTCGTGGACGGGTTCGGCATGCTCGCCGACCTCGGCCGGGCGGTGAGCGTGTTCGGATCCGCCCGGACCAAGCCGGGGTCGGCCGAGTACCGGATCGGCGAGCGGGTCGGCCGGGCGCTGGCCGAGGCCGGCTACGCGGTGATCACCGGCGGCGGTCCCGGCGCGATGGAGGCGGCCAACAAGGGCGCCCGGGACGCGGGCGGGCAGTCCGTGGGCGTGGGCATCAAGCTCCCCTTCGAGTCCGGGCTCAACCCGTACGTGGACCGGGGCATCACCTTCCGGTACTTCTTCGCCCGCAAGACGATGTTCGTCAAGTACGCGCAGGGCTTCATCGTGCTGCCCGGCGGGATCGGCACGCTGGACGAGTTGTTCGAGGCGCTGACCCTGGTCCAGACCGGCAAGGTCACCCACTTCCCGGTGGTGCTGATCGGCCACGACTACTGGACCGGCCTGATCGACTGGGTCCGCGACGTGGTGATCGCCCAGGGCAAGGCGTCACCGGCCGACCTGGACCTGATCCGGATCACCGACGACGTGGACGAGGCGGTGCGGATCATTCGCGACGCCGACCTGGAGGTCTCGAAGATCGAGGCCGAGTCCCGTGCGGACAAGGCCGCGGCGGAACGCCGCGCCGGTGGCGGAGCAATTGCCACCTGACGGGCATTCGGGCGCCCCGCCGCGTTCACTCGGTGGACACCGGCGGGCGAAAGCGTAGGGGCGTCCCGATATTTCCTGCCTGTCACTGGAGAAACCAGATGTCGCTGTCCCGCAGGGGCTTCCTCGGTCGCACCGCCACCACCGGTGCCGGTGTCGCCCTCATCGGCAGCACCGGCATGCTGCTGGCCCCGAACGCCTCCGCCTCGTCCCGGCACAACGGGCACGGCCGGCCGCCGGCCCAGCCGGGTTACGGTGCGCTGATCGACGACCCGGCCGGGCGCCTGGCGCTGCCCAAGGGTTTCTCGTACCAGATAGTCACCGAGGCCGGTGTCACCAAGCTCGAGTCGGGCGAGGTCACCCCGAGCAACCACGACGGCACCGGCGCCTTCAAGCTGCGCGGCGGCGGCACGGTGCTGGTCAACAACCACGAGCTCGGCGGTTCGCTCAAGGACACCCCGCTCCCGGTTCCGCACCTGTCCGGCCTGGTCTACGACGAGGGTCTGGCCGGCGGCTGCACCGTGGTCGAGGTGAACCGTTACGGCAGGCGCATCCGCGAGTACGTCGGCGTGGCCGGCACCGCGACCAACTGCGCGGGCGGGGTGACCCCGTGGGACACCTGGCTGACCTGTGAGGAGACCGAGCAGCTGGCCGGTCAGGGCAGCGCGACCAAGGACCACGGCTACGTGTTCGAGGTCGACCCCTACGACCGCCGCGCCAACCGCGACCCCAAGCCGATCAAGGCGCTCGGCCGGTTCGCCCACGAGGCCGTCGCGGTCGACCCGCGCCGCGGCCACATGTACCTGACCGAGGACGCGAGCAACCCGAACGGGCTGTTCTACCGCTGGGAGCCCCCGCGCCACTGGGACGGCGGCCGGGGTCGGCTGCGCAAGCTCGCCGACGACGCGGGCACCCTCGCGGCGATGCGCTGCGTGGACGCGAGCGGCAAGCACGTGGACGACCTCTCCCGGGCGACCGAGATCGGCACCACCTACGCGGTGAACTGGGTGACGGTGCAGGAGCGCGACGCGCGCACGGTGTCCATCCGCAAGCAGTTCCAGAACACCGACATCACCCGCGGTCGCAAGATCGAGGGCATCTGGTGGGGCGACGGCGGCGCGTACGTCGTCACCAGCTTCGCCCGCAAGGAGAGCCCGGGTACGCCGCACGACGGCCAGGTCTGGTTCTACGACCCGCGTCGGGGCCGGCTGACCCTGAAGCTGCGCTTCGGCGTCAACACCACGCCGGACGTGGACGGCCCGTACGACGGCCCGGACAACATCAGCGTCTCGCCGCACGGCGGCGTGATCATCGCCGAGGACGGCGAGGGTGTGCAGCACCTGCTCGGCGCGACCGAGGACGGCAAGACCTACCCGATCGCCCGCAACGACGTGCCCGGTGGCAGCGAGATGACCGGCCCGGTCTTCTCCGAGGACGGCCGCACGCTGTTCGCGAACATGCAGACCCCGGGCACGATGTACGCGATCCAGGGCCCCTGGAAGCGCTGCTGATCCGCTGATTCGCCGGCTGCGGTCGGCGTGCACGCCCCGGCGCCCGCGCCCACCTCCCCGGTGGGCGCGGGCGCCGAAGCGCGTTCCCCGCGGGACCGCGCGGCGGCGGCCCCGCGGGTCGGTCAGGCCAGGGCGCGCCGGGCCACCGCGGGCTGCCGGGTGCCGTGGATCGAGGACACCATGTCCAGCACCTGCCGGGTCTCCTCGACCTGGTGCGCGCGGTACACCCGGGCACCCAGCCACGCGCTGACCGCCGTGGTGGCGAGGGTGCCGAGCAGGCGCTCGTTCACCGGCTTGTCCAGCGTCTCGCCGACGAAGTCCTTGTTGGACAACGACACCAGGACCGGCCAGCCGGTGTCGACCATCTCGCCGAGTCGGCGGGTCGCCTCCAGCGAGTGCCGGGTGTTCTTGCCGAAGTCGTGCCCGGGGTCGATCAGGATCGCGTCCCGGCGCACCCCCAACCGGGCGGCCCGCTCGGCCAGGCCGACCGTGACGTCCAGGATGTCGGCCATCACGTCCACGTAGCCGATCCGGTGCGGCCGGGTACGCGGCTGCGCGCGACCGGCGTGGGTGCACACGATGCCCACGTCGTACTTGGCGGCCACCTCGGCGAGCTTGGGGTCCACGCCGCCCCATGCGTCGTTCATCAGGTCCGCGCCCGCCTCGCAGACCGCCTCGGCCACCTCGTGCCGCCAGGTGTCGACGCTGATCACCACGTCGGGGTGGCGGCGGCGGACCTCGGCCACGAAGGACGCCGTGCGGCGGATCTCCTCCGCCACGTCCACCTCGGCCCCCGGCCCGGCCTTGACACCCCCGATGTCCACGATCCCCGCGCCCTCGGCCACCGCGCGTTCGACCGCGTCCAGGGCCGGTCGATCGTCGAAGGTCGCGCCCTTGTCGAAAAACGAGTCCGGTGTGCGGTTGATGATCGCCATGATCACCAACTCGTCGCCATCGAACTCCCGTCGCCCCAGCCTCAGCGTCGTCACCCCGTCGACCTCCGCTAACCACACCCTGCACGTGCCACCTGACCCCCTGATCGTGGCACGATCGTCCCGTGCGACGACCCGGGGGCTTCCCGAAGCCGCCGGAGCGGACACCCGTCCCAGCACCTGCACCACCGTCGAAGGGGAGCCGTCCGTGTTCTGGATCCAGCTTGTCGTGGTGACCGGGGTGATCCTCGTGATCGCCGCGGTCGTGCTCGGGGCGGGTGGCTCCCTTCCCGACGCCCACCGCGAACAGCCCGAGCTGCGGATGCCCGGCGACCGCCCGCTCACGAGCGCGGATGTCGACGACATCCGGTTCCCGGTGGTCTTCCGCGGCTACCGGATGAGCGAGGTCGACGTGGTCCTGGACCGCCTCACCGGCGAACTCGCGGCGCGCGACGCGCGCATCCTGGAACTCGAATACAAGATCAGCGGCACCACCCCGGCCGGCATCACCGTGTCCGTCCCGGGCGCCGCCACCGTCGGGGCGAGCGCGCTCGGCGCCGGCCGGCTCGCCCCGCCGCCGCGCGCCGCGGGCGGCACCACACTGTCCCTGGAGAAGCCGGGCCCGGCCGAGTCGACCGAGCCCGACCGGGACGCGCCACGGCCCGTGAGCGTGACCGCGGGTGCGGACGAGGGTGCGGACGACACGCGTGAGTCGATCACGGGCGGGACGGCTGTCCAGGCCGCCACACGGCCCGTGAGCGTGGCCGCGGGTGCGGACGAGGGCGCGGACGACACGCGTGAGTCGGTCGCGGGCGGGACGGCTGCCCAGGCCGTCGCCGAGCGGACCGGTGAGCCGGCGACGGGTGAGCCGACCGCCGAGTCGACCGCCGAGCAGAACGCCGAGCCGGCGGATGCCGCGACCGACGCGGGGACCTCCACCGACGAGACCGCCTCGGCCGATGCCGACGCCCCGGCCGCCCCGGCCGACGCCGACGCCCCCACCGACGTCGCCACGCCGACCGCCGAGCCGAAGGGCGACCCGAAGCCGTGACCGTCGTAGGTGGTCCGGTCGCGGGACCGGACGGACTGCTGCGCTGCCCGTGGGGCGCGACCGGCCCGGAGGACTACCGGACCTACCACGACACCGAGTGGGGCCTCCCCGTGCACGGCGAGGACGCGCTGTACGAACGGCTGTGCCTGGAGGCGTTCCAGTCCGGATTGTCCTGGCTGACCATCCTGCGCCGACGGGCCGGCTTCCGGGCCGCCTTCGCGGACTTCTCGATTGCCCGGGTGGCGCGATTCGACGACGCGGACCGGGCGCGGCTGCTCGCCGACGAGGGCATCATCCGCAATCGGGCCAAGATCGACGCCGCGATAGCCAACGCACACGCGGCGCAGGCCCTCCAGGGCGGTCTGGACGCGCTCGTGTGGTCCTTCGCACCTTCCGGACGCCGGAAGGCTCCCGCGGCCCTGTCGGACGTACCGGCGGTCACCGAGGAGTCCACCGCGCTGGCCAAGGAACTCAAGCGCAAGGGATTCCGGTTCGTCGGCCCGACCACGGCCTATGCGCTGATGCAGGCCTGCGGGTTGGTCAACGACCATCTGAAGGGCTGCGTGTCCCGCTGAGCATCGGGCACCGCCGGCGCGAGGAACCTCGCGCGCCGGCGCCCCCGGGGACCCGTCCGGCGGGTCTCGGCGGGGCCACCGAGACCCGCCGGACCGGGCCCGGGCTCAGCGGCCGACGAAGGCCGGCTTCTCCTTGGCGACGAACGCCGCGACCGCGATCCGGTGATCCTCGGAGCCGCCCGCGCGCAGTTGCAGCTCCTCCTCCTTGGCCAGGGTGTCGATCAGCGAGTGGGACGCGCCGTAGGCCACCGACTCCTTGAGCGCGGCCAGCGCCACGGTCGGCCCCTCGGCCAGCCGGCGGGCCAGTTCGCGGGCCGTGTCCAGGACCCGATCGGCCGGTACCACCTGGTTGGCCAGGCCCAGTTCGAGCGCCTCGGCCGCCTTGACCGTGCGCGGCAACATCAGCAGGTCGATCGCCCGGGCCTGACCGACCAGGCGCGGCAGCGTCCAGGACGCGCCGGAGTCGGCGGTCAGCGCGACACCCGCGAACGCGGTGTTGAAGCCGGCCGTGTCCGCCATGATCCGGAAGTCGCAGGCCCACGCGATCGCCGCGCCGGCCCCCGCCGCGACCCCGTTGACCGCGGCGATCACCGGCTTGGCCATCGTGGCGAGCGCGGTCACCAGCGGGTTGTAGTGCTCACGCACGGTCGCGAAGGTGGCCTCGGGGCCCGTCTCCAGCTGTCGGATGTGCGCCTTGAGATCCTGACCGGCACAAAATGCCCGACCGCTGCCGGTCAGCAGGACGGCCCGCACGTCGGCGTCCTCGGCCGCGCGGAGCACCGTGTCGCGCAACGCGATCTTGGTCGGCTCGTCCAGCGAGTTCATCGCGTCGGGACGGTTCAGCGTGACGGTCGCGACTCCGTCGACGACTTCGTAGCGCACATTGTCGGTCTTGTCGGCCATGGCCTGCCTCCGCATCACGTACATCACCGCAGGTGGGATGTGCACAGCATGCCGGACCGCCAGGCCGTGCCCCCGCCCGGCCCTGACGGACCGTCAGCTCATTCCCGAGTCGGGACCGAGCCGGGACGGACCGTCTCATTCCGTCGTCGTACGGACGAGGTTCGAGAGGCCGACGGGACCCGATGTTGCTCACCCCACCGTTCGATGCGGGATAATGGTCCCTGATCAATGCTCTCGAAGACCGGTGGCCGGTTTGAGCACCGGTGCGTCGATATGCAGGAAGGGGAACGAGCATGGCGGCCATGAAGCCGCGGACGGGCGACGGCCCGCTCGAGGTGACCAAGGAAGGGCGGGGCATCGTCATGCGCGTTCCGCTTGAGGGCGGTGGACGGCTCGTAGTCGAGCTGTCGGCCGATGAGGCCGGCGCCCTGAGCGAGGCGCTGAAGAACGCCGTGGGCTGACCCCCAGGGGCGACGCCCTCGACGAAAGTCGTGATGCGACGGCCCCGATCCGGACATGGATACTCATGTCCGGATCGGGGCCGTCGGCATGTCCGGGCGACTCCCGGCGACCGGCACGCGAACCGCGCCGATCAGCCCCGGCGGGCCGCGCACAGCAGGCCGTCGCCGACCGGGAGCAGGGCCGGCACGAGCGACTCGTGCTCGCGGATCACCCGCAGCACGTCGCGCACGGCCGCGGTCTCCGCGTCGCGGTGCGCCGGATCGGCCACCCGGTCGTGCAGGAACGCGTTGTCGAAGCACACCACGCCGCCGGGCCGCAGCAGGCGCAGCGCCTCGGCCAGGTAGTCCAGGTACTCCAGTTTGTCGCCGTCGCAGAACACCAGGTCGTAGCCGCCGTCGGCGAGCCGGGGCAGCACCTCCAGGGCGCGACCCGGGATGAAGCGGGCGCGACCGCTGGGGAAGCCCGCCTCGGTGAAGGTCTCCTTCGCGAGCCGCTGGTTCTCCGGGTCGGCGTCGACCGTGGTGAGCACGCCGTCGGAGCGCATGCCGCGCAGCAGGTAGAGGCCGGAGACCCCGGTCCCGGTTCCGATCTCGGCGACCGCCTTGGCCTCCACCGCGGCCGCGAGGAAGCGCAGCGCGGCGCCGCCGCCCGGACCTATCGGGACCACGCCGACTTCCCGGGCGCGGGCGCGGGCGCCCGCGAGGACGGCGTCCTCGCCGACGTACTCTTCCGCGAACGCCCAGCTCGCCTGGCGATTGCCGGAAATGGCTTCCTCCTCTGTCCCGGCCGCCCGTACGCGTCTCGACGGGTCGGCCACCTGAGCGCAAGCGTATTACCGAGGGGTCATCCGCCCGGCCGGGGAGCGCCGCACGAGTGCGCCCGAGCGCCGTCGGCGACCGGCGTCCGGCGACCGGGCCGGAATCGGGGAACCCCGTCCGGGCGCGGTTCGTTGGCCCCCTCGGAAGACAGGTGAACACGAGGCTCGTGGTCTCGCGGCACCGCAGGTGGGTCGGATCCGGGCTCGGCGCCCTTATCCGGGCTTAACAGGCAGGGCGCCTATGGTGGTTGCGCTACTCGGAAGAGGAGGTGTGGCAGTGGTCGACCACCGCGGGGAACAATCCTGTACCCGCGACGCGTCGCCGATGCCGGATCACGTGGCCGAAGCCGCAAACGCAATCAGCAGCCCAGCCCAGGCCGAATGGGTCCCGCCGTCGTGGGAGGACATCGTCCGCACCCACTCCGCTCGGGTCTATCGGCTCGCCTACCGCCTCAGCGGCAACCCGCACGATGCGGACGACATCACCCAAGAGGTGTTCGTCCGAGTGTTCCGATCGTTGTCGAGCTACACGCCCGGCACGTTCGAGGGTTGGCTGCACCGCATCACCACGAACCTTTTCCTCGACATGGTTCGGCGCCGTCAGCGCATCCGCTTCGAGGGTCTGGGCGACGACGCGGGCGAACGCCTCGCCGGTCGTGAGCTCTCACCCGCGCAGGCATACGACGACGCCCACCTGGACGCGGACGTCCAGCAGGCGCTGGATGCCCTCGCCCCGGAGTTCCGCGCCGCGGTCGTGCTGTGTGACATCGAGGGCCTGTCGTACGAGGAGATCGCCACCACGCTCGGAGTGAAACTCGGGACCGTGCGCAGCCGCATTCACCGCGGCCGGTCCCAGCTCCGTGCGGCGCTGCGGCATCGTGCTCCCCGGAACAAGGCAGGCCAGGAGACGGCTGCGGAGGTCCGGACCACGGTGCGGAGATGAGGGACCGTGACCAGTGAGCCCGGCGACCGCTTGGGCAGGGGGGTAGTGAGTGCCACACGGGTGGGGCGCGCCGCGACCCGACGTGGGGCATGCGAGGTGGGGACATGAGCCACCTCGACGACAAACTCGCCGCCTATGTGGACGGTGAGCTGGGCCATGAGGCCCGGGAGAAGGTGCTGGCGCACCTCGCCGAATGCGCGGACTGTCGCGTGGAGGCCGAGGAGCAGCGCCAGGTGAAACAACTGCTCGGCAAGGTGCGGCAGCCCGGTCCGTCGGACGACCTGATGGCACGGCTGTCGGCTCTCGGCGAACCCGCCCAGGAGCCGCCTCCGCCGCCCGCGTCGGGGGACCGTTTCACCTTCCCGACCGCCGGGCGATCGGCGGCCTCGGCACGCGGGCGCTCGCGCTCGACCGGTCCGCGGGCCGGTCGGCCCGGCAACATGCCCGAGCGGGTGCGCCCGCCGGTGAGCCGACGTCGGCTGACGTTCGCCGCCGCGGGCGCGTTCTCGATGATGGCCGTCGCGCTGAGCAGCGCGTTCGTGCCGGGCGGGACCAGCGGCGGCACCGAGGGACGTCCCGCGGCGCCGGCCGTGGAGCGCTATCTCGTGGAGCAGGCCGCCACCACGACCGCACTGCCGGCGGGCTCGGCGCCCCGACGCCCCGCGCAGGTGCTGGCCGGGACACCGCTGACGGTGGCGGTCCAGCCGGAGGGTGTCCGGCACTAGGCCGAGTTCGGTACCGGGCCGTGTCCGGTACCGGGCCGGCTCCGGCTTCGCCGGTCTGCTCGCGCCGCCCGGTGTCGGCCGTCGCGGGAATCGGCGGAAACGGTTCGTCGCGGTCGGCCCGGGTGTGCGGGCCGACCGGGTGGGGCACTTTCGGCCGACCGCGCGTGCGGCGTGGTGGGGCGGGTATCCACTGCCGCCGGGACGGCACCGATCGGCACGCGCAAGACTGTGGCCGTGTCGGGGAAGCAGCAGGTGCTCGGCACACCGGGAGCGGTAGGAAGGCACACGATGAGCGACGCATACGGCCGCGGGGGAGCGGAGCCGCCGCGAGGCGACGACGCGCCGGCCGGGCCGGGACCCGATCACGACGCGGAGCCGGCGGCCTTCCCGCCCGGAGCACCGCCCTCGGCGGCGGGTGCCCGGCGGGAGGACGAGCCCGAGCCGGGTCGATCCGCCGAATCGGCCGAGCCGGCACCGGCTGCCGATGCCGGGCCGGAGACACCGGCCGGAGCATCGACCGAGACCCCGCCGGAACACCCGGCCGAGCCCGGCCCCGACGCCGAACCCGACGCGTTCCCGGCCCGGCCGTCGTTGGCCGAGCCCGACCGCCCGGTGCAGGACGCGGCGGCGGAGCAGGACGCGGCGGCCGAGGAGGCCGGCGCCCGCGACGGCGCGACCCGGTTCGGGCACGCCGCCGAGCCCGTGCCGCCCGAGCACGCCGCCGATCCGGCCACCGAGCCGGCCGCATTCGGGCCCCCGGTTCCGGATGTGCGCGAAGCGGTCACCGCCGAGGTGCCGGTGGTGCACGGGACCGCCGAGCTGCCGAGCGCGGACGATCCGGCGTACGACCCCTTCGCGCCACCTCCGCAGCCGCCCCCGCCCGCCGCGCCGACCCGGCCGCAGCCGTGGCCCGGACAGGCCGGCCCCTACGGCACCCACCCCGGCGCGGGACAGCCCGGCTACGGGCCGTACGGGCCGTACCCCTCGTATGCCCCGCAGGCGGCCTACACGCCCTATCAGGCCGTGCCGTACGGCTATCCGGTGCCGGGGGACATGACCGGCGCCGGCGGGCCGACGGAGGACCTCGGCAGGCGCTACGGGCGCCGGTTGGTGGTCTGGGCCGCGGCCATCGCGTTGGTGGCCGGACTGATCGGCGGCGGCATCGGAGCCTGGGTCGCCGATCGGCAGGACACCAAGGTCCGGCTCGGCGACCCGCCGCCCAGCGGTCCGGCTCGGGGCAAGGACACCATCGCCGGGCTCGCGGGCAGCACGCTGCCCGGCGTCGTGTACATCCACACCAAGACCGGCCGCGGCGAGGCCACCGGCACCGGCTTCGTCCTGGACACCGCCGGCGACATCCTGACCAACAACCACGTGGTCGAGGCGGCCTCCTCCGGCGGCACGATCACGGTCACCTTCAACGACGGCCAGCAGACCTCGGCGACCCTGGTCGGCCGGGACACCGGTTACGACCTCGCGGTCATCCGGGTCGCGGGCGTGCAGGGGCTGCACCCGCTGCCGCTGGGCAACTCCGACAGTGTCCAGGTCGGCGATCCGGTGATCGCCATCGGTGCGCCGTTCAACCTGGAGGGCACCGTCACCTCCGGCATCATCAGCGCCAAGGACCGCGCCGTGAGTGCGGGCAGCTCGGGCAGCGACGTGTCCTACATCAGCGCGTTGCAGACCGACGCGCCGATCAACCCGGGCAACTCCGGTGGTCCGTTGATCGATGCGGCGGGCTCGGTGATCGGGATCAACTCGGCGATCCGCTCGGCCGGCGGCGGGCAGGGCAATCCGTTCGGAGCGCAGCAGGAGGCGGGCAGCATCGGTCTCGGCTTCGCCATCCCGATCAACCAGGCGCGCCGCGTCGCGCAGCAGTTGATCGACACCGGCAAGGCGTCGCACCCGGTGATCGGCGTTTCGTTGGACGTGGCCTACCAGGGCGACGGCGCGCGGATCTCGCCGACCGACGTCAAGGGGACGCCGCCGGTCCGGGCCGGGGGACCGGCCGACCGGGCCGGCCTCAAGCCGGGCGATGTGATCAAGGCGATCGACGGCCGCAAGGTGCACGACGCCAACGAGTTGATCGTGGCGATCCGGGCCAAGGCCCCCGGCGCGGTGGTCAAGCTGACCATCGAACGGGACGGGACCGAGCGCACGGTCGACATGACCCTCGAAGCCGGATGACCCGGACATGACGTACACATGTCCGGACGGTCACATCTTCCGACGATAGGCACCAAACGGAACGTTCGATGCCGGCCGCGGCCTTCCGCTCCGGGCGTCGACGACTACTCTGAGGGGGTTCGGTCGCCCGATCGAACCCCTTCGGCGCAATCTCGTGGAGTCCAGGTGTTCGACGTCGGTGCACCCGAGATGGTCGCGCTCGTCATCCTCGCGATCGTGATCTTCGGCCCGGAGAAGCTGCCGAAGATGATCGGCGACGTGGCCCGCACCATTCGCAAGTTTCGCGAGTTCTCCTCCGGGGCCCGTGCGGATCTGAAGAAGGAACTGGGCCCGGAGTTCCAGGACATGCACCTGGAGGACCTCAACCCCAAGACGTTCGTGCGCAAGAACCTGATGGGTGACGGCGACGACGACCTGGGCATCCGGGAACTGCGCGACTCGCTCGGCAAGGACTTCGAGGAGATCAAGGGGCTGGCCGGTGGCAGCCCCTACGACCCGGACCTGCCGGACACCTCGTACAGCCCGCCGTCCTTGCAGAAGAAGACCGCCGCTTCCCGGGTCGAGCCCGGCGAACGCCCGCCGTACGACGCCGACGCGACCTGACGTCGACGCTTCCCGCGTCCGGGGTCCTTTCCGACGCGGGTTCGAGGACCGCTCCGGGCCGCCGCCGATTCCCACCCGCCGCCCGCCGCGCACGGTGCGGGGCCGCGTGCGCATTCGGGCAGTATGGAGCCGGAGTACACGGGCGGTGTGTGGTCGGTGACTCGGCGGATACATGTATCGGACGGTCGGTCCACCGGGAGTCGCCGGGGGAGGTGGGCTCCGGACATGGCGTGACCGAGGCAGCCGGCGGCGCCGCCGCGCCGCGCGAGAGGACCTGAGGCGGAGTATGGACACAATCAGCCACGCGGGCGAGGCGTTGCCCGCCGACGAGGCCGGCAAGCCCGACCTGTTGGCGGAATACCTGGGCGCGGACTTCCCCTGGTACGGCCTGGACGAGGGCTGGAACGGGCGTCGTTGGTTGGCGTCGGTGTGCAGGGGCCGGCGCGCGATCGAGTACGGCACCCTCGGCCACGGCGACCTGCCCAGCCGGCGCCCCGGTGATCCCACGCCACGCCGGTTCGTGTCCGTGGTGACCGTTCCGCGGCGACCCAAGCGGCCGGCCGGGGACGGTACCGGACAGATGGAGGCCACCTCCCGGGCGAGTGCGGCGTCACTCGCAGGGGTGGCCTTGCTCGCGGACAGTTGGCCGTGGCAGCTGGACCGGGCGACCCGGGCGGAGTGGCTGGATCAGCAGACCAACATCGCGTGGGATCTGTCCGACAACCTGACCGGCCCCGGATGGACGGACCTGGCCATCCCGGTGGACGGGGTGCCCGCGCGGTTCCGCTATCGGGAGTCGGCCTACGGCTGGGTGCTCGCGGGCGAGAGCGCGGGCGTGTACCTGGGGGTGTACGGCCGCGGCGCGAGTGCGTACGGCCTGGGCCTGTCCCGCGCGGTGGACCTGCGCACGTACGCGACGCCGGATTCGTGACTGTGCGGCGATGACCCCGGGGGCACGGGCGCGACCGGTGGAGCGGGCGCGCGTGCCCTCGGGATCATCGCGGTGGAGCCGGCATGGCCGGGCGCGCTCCGCGCACCGGCGGGGTGCCCGTGCCCGGGCGGCCCGAACCGACCGGACCGACCCGGACCGGCCTAGAAGTTGCGCAGCGGGGTCAGGCCGAGTTGGAGGCCGGAGAGCCCGCGCTCGCGTCCGCCGAGCCTGGCGGCGATCGCGCTCAGCGCGATGGCGGCGAGCGATTCCGGGGCGTCCAGCACGACCGGCTTGCCGGTGTCGCCGCCCTCGCGCAGCCGGGTGTCGATCGGGATCGAACCGAGCAGCGGGACCTTGGTGCCGGTGGCCGCGGACAGGCCGTCGGCGACCCGCTGACCACCACCGGAGCCGAACACGTCGACCATCTCGCCGCAGTGCGGGCAGGGCAGCCCGGCCATGTTCTCGATCACGCCGGCGATGGTCTGGCGCGTTTCCACGGCGATGGTGCCCGCCCGCTCGGCGACCTCGGCGGCGGCCTGCTGCGGCGTGGTCACCACCAGGATCTCCGCGTTGGGGACCAACTGCGCGACCGAGATGGCGATGTCGCCGGTGCCCGGCGGGAGGTCGAGCAACAGCACGTCCAGGTCGCCCCAGTAGACGTCGGCGAGGAACTGCTGGAGTGCGCGGTGCAACATCGGGCCGCGCCACACCACCGGGGTGTTGCCCGGGGTGAACATGCCGATCGAGATCACCTTCACGCCCTGTGCCGACGGCGGCATGATCATGTTCTCGACCTGGGTGGGCTTGCCCTCCACGCCGAGCATGCGCGGTACCGAGTGGCCGTAGATGTCCGCGTCCACGATGCCGACCTTGAGGCCCTGGGCGACCATCGAGGCGGCCAGGTTCACGGTCACCGACGACTTGCCGACGCCGCCCTTGCCGGATGCCACGGCGTACACGCGGGTGAGCGAGCCGGGCCGGGCGAACGGCACCTCGCGCTCGGCCTGGCCGCCGCGCAGGTTGCTCGCGAGTTCCTTGCGTTGTGCGTCGCTCATCACGTCGAGCTCGACCCGGACCGCGGTCACGCCGGGCAGGGCGCCGACCGCCGTCTCGACCCGGCTGATGATCGTCTCGCGCATCGGGCAGCCGCTGACGGTCAGGAACACCCCGACCTCGACCCGCCCGTCGGCGTGGATCTCGACGGATTTGACCATGCCCAATTCGGTGATGGGCCGGTGGATCTCGGGGTCCTGGACGGTCGCCAGCGCATCCTGGACGTCGTCCGCCGAGGGCAGGGTTGCAGAAGCCATACCGTGAGCTTACGACGCCCTCGGCAAAAGACTTCGAGAGCATCGACCTCCGAGCCGGATGGGGTGGTGGCCGCGTGACGACGGTGGCCGAGGAGACGCGAGTGGCCCGGTTCCGCCGGGAGCTGGGCCTGGCGTCGTTGATCGACGTGCACACGCACTTCATGCCCAAGCAGGTGCTGGACAAGGTGTGGGCCTACTTCGACGCGGCCGGCCCGCTGATCGGTCGGCCCTGGCCGATCACCTATCGGCTCGACGAGGACGAACGGGTCGCCAGGCTGCGCGCATTCGGCGTGTCGGCGTTCACCTCGATGCTGTATCCGCACAAGCCCGGGATGGCCGCGTGGCTGAACGCGTGGGCGCGCGAGTTCGCCGCGCGCACCCCGGACTGCCTGCACACGGCGACCTTCTTCGCCGAACCGGGCGCGGGGAAGTACGTGCGCGAGGCGATCGAGTCGGGGGCGGTCGTGTTCAAGGCGCACGTCCAGGTCGGTGGGTACGACCCGACCGATCCGCTCCTGGCGGACGTGTGGGGCACGCTCGCGGACGCGGGGGTGCCGGTGGTCGCGCACTGCGGGTCGGGGCCGGTGCCGGGCGCGCACACCGGGCCCGGGCCCGTCTCGCGGGTACTGGCCCGACACCCGCGGCTGCGGCTGATCGTCGCGCACATGGGGATGCCGGAGTACGGCGAGTTCCTGGATCTCGCGGACCGCCACGAGGGCGTGCACTTGGACACCACGATGGCCTTCACCGACTTCGTCGAGGAGTTCACCCCGTTCCCGCCCGCCGATCGGGTTCGACTGCGGGACGCGGCGGACCGGATCCTGTGGGGCAGCGACTTCCCGAACATCCCCTACGGCTACGCGCACGCGCTCGACGCGCTGACCCGGCTCGACCTGGGCGACGACTGGCTGCGGGCGGTCTGCCACGACAACGCGGCGCGCCTGTTCGGCCGGCCGTGAAACCGGTGTCACGGCGTCGGTGCAGGCGGTTAGCGTGCCGCGCATGGCGACCGTCGCGTATGTCCGAGGAGACGCCACCACGCCGCTGGGCAAGGGCGTCAAGGTGATCGCGCACGTCTGCAACGACCAGGGCGGGTGGGGCAAGGGCTTCGTGCTCGCGCTGTCCGGGCGATGGCCCGAGCCGGAGCGGGACTACCGGCGATGGCATCGCGAGCGGGCGCACAACGATTTCGGGCTCGGCGCGGTGCGCCTGGTCCGGGTGGACACCTACCTGTGGGTGGCCAACATGATCGGCCAACACGGCATGCGCACCGGCAGCAAGGGACCGCCGGTGCGCTACGACGCGATCGATCGGGCGCTGACCGAACTCGGCCGCCGGGCGCTCGAACTCGGGGCATCGGTCCACATGCCGCGAATTGGCTGTGGTCTGGCGGGGGGCAACTGGGGCAGGGTGGAGCCGCTCGTCCTCGAACGGTTGAGCGCGTGCGGTGTCCAGGTCACCGTCTACGACCACGATTGAGCACGAGGCGAGGCGCCGGGTGAGTACGGGGACCACGACGAACACCGAGCCGGCGGCGTCCGCGACCGCGCCGAACCTGTGGCGGGACGCGTCCTTCTCGGCCGTGCTCGCCGGTCTGATCGCGGTGCTGGTCTCCTACTCGGGGCCGCTGGTGATCGTGCTGACCGCGGCGTCCGCCGGCGGGCTGACCGCCGAGCAGACCGGCTCGTGGGTCTGGGCGCTGTCCATCGGCAGCGGGCTGACCTGCCTGGGCCTGAGCCTGTACACCCGGATGCCGATCGTCACCGCGTGGTCCACCCCGGGCGCCGCACTGCTGGTGACCAGCCTGGGCTCGTACTCGTATCCCGAGGCGATCGGCGCGTTCGTGGTCACCGGTGTGCTGATCACGGTGATCGGGGTGACCGGCGTGTTCGGCCGGTTGATGCGGCGGGTGCCGGCCGCGGTGGTGTCCGCGATGCTGGCCGGGATCCTGTTCTCGTTCGGTACCGGGGTGTTCACGTCGGTCCGGACCGCGCCCTGGATCGGCGGCGGCGTGCTGCTCGCCTACCTGGTCGGGAAGCGGTTCCTCGCGCGCTACGCGGTACTGGTCGCGTTGGTGGTCGGGGTGGCCTGCGCGGCGGCGACCTCGCGGCTGCACGTGCACATCGACACGTTCGAGATCGCGCGTCCGGAGTGGACCACGCCGCACCTGTCGGTGCCGGCCCTGATCGGGATCGCGGTGCCGCTCCTGGTGGCCACCCTCGCGTCGCAGAACGCGCCCGGGATGGGGGTGTTGGCCGCGTCCGGCTATGCGCCGAACGACCGGGTGCTGATCGGCTCGACCGGGGCGGTGTCCACGCTGCTCGCCCCGTTCGGGTCGCACGCGATCAACCTGGCCGCGATCACCGCCGCGATCTGTACCGGCCCCGAGGCGCACCACGACCCCCGCAGGCGCTACGTCGCGGGGGTCTCGTGCGGCGTCTTCTACCTGGTCGTGGGCATGTTCGGGTCGACCCTGGTGGCCCTGTTCGCGGGCCTGCCCAAGGAACTGGTCGCCGCGGTGGCGGGCGTGGCGCTGTTCGGCGCGCTGGCGAGCGGCCTCACCGGCGCGATGGCCGACGACGAGCACCGCGAGGCGGCGCTGATCACCTTCCTGGCCACCGCGTCCGGGGTCACCATCGGCGGGATCGGGTCCGCGTTCTGGGGACTGATCGCGGGTGTCCTGGCCCACCTGGTGCTGTCCGGCGGCCGGTTCAGCCGGTCGGGTTCGCGGTCATGAGCACGCGCATGCCCTCGGCGAGATCCCGGCCGGTGGGGGCGTTCTCCGGGGCGAACATCCACTGACTGACCACGCCCACCAGGAGCGCCTGACACAGCGCCCCGACCGTGCCGGTGAGGTGCTCGTTGCCCTCCTCGGGTACGCCCAGGAAGATCGAGGCCAGCCCGGAGCGGCCGTCGTTCTGCGCCGCGGCGAGCACCTTGTGGATCTCCGGCAGCTCGTCGAGATGGGCCAGGATCTCGAAATTGGCCGCCCACATCATCCGGTGCGCCTCCATCAGGTCGATCACGCGCGTCCAGATCGCCTCGAAGCGCTCCAGCGGCGCGGTCTGGCTGCCCACGGCGTCGGCCAGCGCGTCGGCCAGTTCCGCGCCCCACCCCTCGATCGACTCCAGCAGCGCCTGCTGCATCAGCGCGTCCTTGGACCCGTAGTGGTAGCCGATCGATCCGAGGTTGGTTCCCGACGCGGCGACGATGTCGCGCGCGGTGGTGCGCATGTAGCCCTTCTCGTACAGACAACGTTTGGCTCCGGCCAGCAGGTCTTCGCGATGTCCCATGAAGTGATCGTAACCCCGTGCTAGACAATTGTCTTATACAAATGACTGATACACTTGTATAAAAAGATGCCGAGGCCGGACGACACCCCGGATCCGGCGGCGCCGGCGGACCCGGTCCTCGGCTCAGGAGTGCTCGGGGTCCGGCGGGGGCTGCTGCCGGGTCAGGTGCGCGTCGGTCACGTTGCGGCCCATCAGCCACCCGTCGGTCTCCCGACGCTCGTCCAACTCCTTGAGCATGGACTGGAGTTCCGAGCGCAGGAAGTCGCGGGTGGCGACCTCGCCGAGGGCGATCCGCAGCGCCGCGACCTCGCGGGTCAGGTATTCGGTGTCCGCGATGTTGCGCTCGTTGCGGGCCCGGTCCTGCTCCAGGTTGACCCGGTCCCGGTCGTCCTGTCGGTTCTGTGCGAGCAGGATCAGCGGCGCCGCGTAGGACGCCTGGAGGGACAGCGCCAGGGTGAGGAAGATGAACGGGTACTCGTCGAAGCGCAGCGCCGGCGGCACGAAGATGTTCCAGGCGATCCACACGATCACCGTGGCGGTCATGTAGACCAGGAACCGACCGGTGCCCAGGAACCGGGCGATCCGCTCGGAGAACCGGCCGAACGCCTCCGGGTCGTACGCGGGCAGCAGCGGACGCCGCCGCGGGTCGCGCGGTTGATCCAGGCGCGGGCGGCGGCGCTTGTCGGTGCTCGTGCTCTCACGTGCCACGGCGGACACCCCCGTCTCCGTGTATGGCACCCTCGCGCCAGTCCTCGGGCAGCAGGTGGTCGAGCACGTCGTCGACGGTGACCGCGCCGAGCAGGTGGTCGTCCTCGTCCACCACGGGCGCGGCGACCATGTTGTACGCGGCCAGGAAGCTGGTCACCTCGGCGAGCGGGGTGTCCGGCCGCAGCGGCATCAGGTCGGTGTCCAGGACCGCGCCGACCAGGGTGAACGGCGGATCGCGCAGCAGCCGCTGGAAGTGCACCGTGCCCAGATACTTGCCGGTCGGCGTCTCGGTCGGCGGCCGGCAGACGTAGACCTGGCTCGCCAGGGCCGGCGACAGGTCGGAGTTGCGCACGTGCGCGAGCGCCTCGGCGATCGTGGCGCCCGGTTCCAGGACGATCGGCTCGGTGGTCATCATGCCGCCGGCGGTGTCCTCGACGTAGGTCAGCAGGCGGCGTACGTCCTCCGCCTCCTCGGGCTCCATCAGGCCGAGCAGGCGTTCCGCGGTGTCCTCGGGCAGCTCGGAGATCAGGTCGGCCGCGTCGTCCGGGTCCATCGCCTCCAGCACGTCGGCCGCGCGTTCCTCCTGGAGCTGGCCCAGGATCTCGACCTGGTCGTCCTCGGGCAGTTCCTCCAGCACGTCCGCGAGGCGGTCGTCGTCCAGCGCCGCGGCCACCTCGGCGCGGCGCTTGGCGGACAGGTTGTGCAGCACGTTCGCCAGGTCGGCGGGTCGCAGCTGCTCGAAGGTGGCGAGCAGGTTGGCCGCGCCCTGCTGATCCTCCGGACGCTCGAAGCCGACCACCGCGTTCCAGTCGACGGTGATCGTCTCGCCGCGCCGCCGGCGCAGCCCGGAGGTGCCGCCCTTTTGCACGAACAGCTTGGAGATCAACCAGTCGCGACCGCGCCCGAGCGCCATCGCGACGTCCAGGACGGTCACCGCCTCGTCGTTCTCGGCGAGGGTCACCCGGCGGTCCAGCATCTCGGCGAGCACCAGCGTCTCGCTCGGCCGCTGCTCGAAGCGGCGCATGTTGACCAGCCCGGTGGTGATCACCTCGCCGGTCTCCACACTGGTCACCCGGGTCATCGGTACGAAGATCCGCCGGCGGGTGGCCACCTCGACCACCAGGCCGAGCACGCGCGGGGGGAGCTGGGCGGTACGCAGCATCACCACCACGTCGCGCAGCCGGCCGACGTGGTCGCCGTTGGGGTCGAACACGGCCACGCCGGCCAGGTGCGAGATGAACACTCGCCCGGATGACGCACCCATGCCGTGGTCCCTCCGTCGCCGATGTGTACGTCCGCGTTGGCCGATCCGCGCGGTCACTCCGCGGGTGCCCCGGACGGCCCAGGCTACCGGTGAAGGTGGGCATGATCACGACACCCGGTGCCCGGCTCAGTACAGTGCCGCCCGTGCGCTTGCCTCAGACGAAGACCACGATCGCCCTCCTGGCCGCCTGTGTCCTCACCGGCACGGCGTGTTCGAAGGAGGAGACCGGGCTCGGTACGGAGTCCGCGGACTCCATCGCCGGCAAGTCCAAGGCGGCTGCCGCGCGGGCCGGCGCCGTCCACGTGCAGGGCGTGTGGAAGATCCAGAGCCAAGAGTTCCGGATCGACCTGCGGCTCAAGCGCGAGGGCGGGGTGGGCACCGTGGTCACCGCGGACAGCACCATCGAATTGCTGCGGATCAACGAGGACCTGTTCGTGCGCGGCGACGCCCGGCTCTATCAGGGGCGGGACGGTCGCGGCGGGGCCGATGTGGAACAGTCGGCCCAGGCGCTGCGGGACAAGTTCGTCAAGGTTCCGCCCGCCGATCCCAGTTATGCCCGACTGTCCGGGTTCACCCGGATGCAGGACATGATGACCGACCTGATCCGGCTCAACGGCAAGCTCAAGAAGGACGGTCGGGAGAAGGTGCGCGGAGCCGAGTCGCTCAAGCTCGTCGCGGACCGAGGTCGCGGCGGCGAACTGCGGGTGGCCCTGCACGGAGTGCCGTTCCCGCTCAAGTACATTCCGTCGCCCGGCGGGGGAGCGCTCGAACTCTTCGAATTCGACCAGGACTTCCCGCTCGTGTTGCCCAAGGCCGAGGATACGGTCGACTACGGCACGCTGACCGACGGCAAGGAGCCGTCGGACAAGCCCCCGGTCAAGCCGTCGGACAAGCCGTCCGACAAACCCTCCGGCAGGCCGTCGGACAAACCCTCGGGCAACCCCGACGGGTTGGTGCCGGGCACCGACTGAGGCGGGCGATTCCGGCTCCGGGATACCGTTTCCGGCAGGACGTCGACGCGCCCGGGCGTCGACTCGGGTCAGCGAACCAACGAGACATCGAACGACGAGGGAACCCAACGGTGGATCACGTGCGGCGCGGCTTCGTGGTGGCTACGGCTGTATCGGTCACGGTGCTGGCCGCCGGGTGTAGTGCGGGACGACCCGCACACCGCTCGTGGCAGGCACCGGTGGACGAACCGACGGCGGGTGCGCCGCTCGGCAACCAGGTGGACAACCTGGATCCGGCGGCGATCCTGCAGCGCGCCCAGGCCGCGACGGCGGGGGCGAAGTCGGTGCACGTCAAGGGGGAGTTGACGGTCCCGGGCGCGGCCGGCAAGCCGGCCAAGCCGTTCAGCGTGGACATGCGCTTCACCAGCACCGGCAGCGAGGGCCAGATCGTCGAGGACACCACGACCGCCTACGTCACCCGGGTGCAGAACCAGGTCTGGTTCCGAGGCGACGCGAAGTTCTGGTCCAAGGTCGAGGGCACCACCACCGAGGTGGCCAACCACGACAAGTACGTACAGGTCCCCACCTCCGGGGACAAGAAATACGACGGCCTCGTGGAGAACACCTACGTCGAGCGGCTGACCAACAAGCTGATGGGCAAGCCGGGCAAGCTGGAGAAGGGCCCGGTCAAGCAGGTCAACGGGCACAAGGCGATCGCGCTGGAGAACCGGACGCCGGGCACCGGCGGCACCATCTGGGTGGCCGTCGAGGGCGCCCCGTACCTGTTGCGGATGGAGTCGGCCCCGGACGCCAAGCAGGCCGGCGCGTTCGATTTCCTCGGCTACGGCGAGCGGGTCATCGTGCACGCGCCGGATCCCAAGGAGGTGGTGGACAAGGGCCTGCCCACCCAGGGCCGCCCGACCGGCGGCAACGGTTCCTCGTCCGGCCCCGGCGGCACCTCGACGCGTCCTCCGAACGGCACGCCCTCCACCTCCACCACGCGCCGCCCGGACATCGGCCGGGTGAGCAAGCCGCCGGTGCCCACCGGGCTCAGGAGCGACCCGCTGCTGTTCTCCTGAGGGCTCCGGCCGGATTTCGGCCGGGTGGTCGCCGGCTCGCGGCCTCCCGGGCTCAGCCGCCGCGGCGGCGCAGCCGGCCGATGGACAGATTGAACGGCGAGGCTCCGCGGGTCACCGCGGGCGAACCGATCGGCACCGTGCGGCCCGCGTCCCGGGGCACGGAGCGCGCCGAGCCGGTCGGGGTGAGCCGGATCAGGTCGCACTCGCGCGCCCAGCGGGCCGGCTGCTCCTCGCCGTCCGGCGCGTTCAACCGGGCCGCGTGCAGGGCCAGCACGGCCGGCTCGTACGCCGGGTCGTCCGGTGTGACCACGGCGACCTCGGCGGTCCACCCGGGCAGCCGGCCGCCCTTGTCCTTGCTGCGCATGTCCACGAGCGCCCGGTCGGCCTCGGCCAGGCCGGGTACGAACTGCTCGACGGCGCCGTCCTCGCGGGCGTTCACCAGCCACGACGAACCGTCCAGCCACACGTGCCAGACCGGGCGGGGCGGGGTGGTGCCCACGGTGAGCCAGAGCAGGCCGGACTTCTTCGCGCCTTCTTCGAGCAGCGCGCCTTCTTCGAGCCGTGCACCCTCTTCGAGCCGCGCCGCTTCGTCGGGCGACGCGCCCTGCCCGCGCGGCGTGTTCGCTCCCGGGAGTGGGTCGGTGTCCGTCATGGGCCACAGCGTCCCACAACGCGCGGTCGCGGAACGTGCGCCACCTCATAGCCCGGGTGGGGTGACCCGTCGGTAACCTGACCGCACGATCCGCAGCACTGGGAGGACCAGACACATGGCCGCCACATCGCGTAGCTTGCGTTCCCGCCGTTCCTGTATGGCTGTGCCCGGCAGCAACCCGCGCTTCATCGAGAAGGCGCAGGGGCTCCCGGTCGACCAGGTGTTCCTCGACCTCGAGGACGCCTGCGCCCCACTCGCGAAGGAGGGCGCGCGACACACCATCGTCGACGCGCTGAACAACGGCGACTGGGGCAATCGCATCCGCGTCGTGCGGGTCAACGACTGGACCACGCACTGGACCTACCGCGACGTGGTCACCGTCGTGGAGGGCGCGGGGGCCAACCTCGACGCCATCATGCTGCCGAAGGTCCAGGACGCAGGCCAGGTCAAGGCGTTGGACCTGCTGCTCACCCAGATCGAGAAGACGGTCGGCCTGGAGGTCGGCCGGATCGGCATCGAGGCGCAGATCGAGAACGCCCGCGGCCTGGTGAACGTGGACGAGATCGCCGCCGCGTCGCCGCGCGTGGAGACGATCATCTTCGGCCCGGCCGACTTCATGGCGTCGATCAACATGAAGTCCCTCGTGGTCGGCGAGCAGCCGCCCGGCTACGACACCGGCGACGCGTACCACTACATCCTGATGCGCATCCTGATGGCCGCGCGGGCCAACGACCTCCAGGCGATCGACGGCCCGTACCTCCAGATCAAGGAGGTGGACGGGTTCCGTCGGGTGGCCGGCCGCTCGGCCGCGCTGGGCTTCGACGGCAAGTGGGTGCTGCACCCCGGCCAGATCGACGCCGCGAACGAGCTGTACTCGCCGACCCAGGCCGACTACGACCACGCCGAGATGATCCTCGACGCGTACGACTGGTGCACCTCGGCCGAGGGCGGGATGAAGGGCGCCGCGATGCTCGGTGACGAGATGATCGACGAGGCGTCGCGCAAGATGGCCCTGGTGATCTCGGCCAAGGGCCGTGCCGCGGGCATGCAGCGCACGCAGAAGTTCGAGGCCCCCAAGGGCTGAGGCCGCACCGGCGGACCGGTCCGGAGCCGGGCCGGTCCGCCGGGTCCGGCCGAGGTCGGGGACGCGGGGAAGGGGGGGGGGGGGGGGGGGGCCCCCCCCCCCGCCCACGGGCGGGGTGGGGCGGGGGGGGGGGGGGGGGCCCCCCCCCCCACGGGGCGAGCCCC
>NZ_JBITHP010000025.1:79997-158357 GCF_044458105.1 Embleya sp. NPDC050493 | reverse complement strand
CCGGAGGCAGCAGGGACAGTGCGGTCTCGTCGGCGAAGACGATCACCGCACCTGTTCGCTCCGCGGTGGTTTTGCCTGGGGCCACACCGTGCTCCTCCAGGTCGTCACCGCCTCCTCGTCCCGTTCCCACGCACGCCGGGCCGGCCGCTGCCGCGACCAGCCGTGCGCCCTCAACAGACGCCACACACTCGACGGCGACGCGTACACCACCCCCGTGACCTGCGTGATCACCCGCCCGACCCGCGCGAGAGTCCAGATCTGCCCGGTGAACCCGGATGCCTCCGGCCCGGCCTCGAGAACCGCCGCCACCTCGGCGAAGCCCTCGTCCGACAGACGCCGTCGAGTGCCGGGCGGGCCGGCGGAGCGCAACGCGTCCACCCCGCCGTCCACCCACGCGCGATGCCACACCGACACCGCCTGCGGCGACACGCCCGACCGACGCGCCACCTCCGCCTGCGACACACCCTCCGCGAACCAACCCGCCGCCCGCAACCGCAACTTCTCCCGGCGATCCCGCTCCACCGGGGTCATCCCCGAGCTCCCCATACGGCAGGTATGCCCACATTTGACACACCGTCAATCGGACCCGGAAACGTCAGTAGTGGCCGCATGACCGATGACGACACATTCGCAGCAGCGGTCCGAGCGTTCGACCGCACGGCGGCAGCCGTTACCGAGTTACTGGCCGCCGCGACCGTCGAACGCGCCGACGTCCAGGCCAGGTTTCCGATCGAGGAGTGGCCCCAACTACCGCTGGAGCGGTACGCGCTTGGCCTTGATCAGAGCGACCAGGACAAGCCGCCCTATTGCCAGTTGATCGAGTTCCGCACGCCGGCGATCGGAAGCATGAAAGGTGGCAGTTCGGCCAAACACATCATGTTCTGGCACCGCAGTGGCGAGTGGCGGATGGCCAAGCCACTACACGGCATGCCTCCGGACGAAGCGTGGCAGCGCCTGAGGGGGGAGTTCGTCGCCGGTTTTCGGCATGTCGAGGAAGGGGCCTGGGATCGACTCGACAGCCTGCCGATCCTGCAATACGGCCCCGCGTTGGTCACCAAGACGTTCGCGACCTACTTTCCGGCTTCGTTCCTGCCCATCTACTCCGCCGCACACCTGCGCCACTTCATCGCAACGGTGGGCGGTACGCCGGCTCCCGGGGCAGCCACTTGGCGGCTGAATCGCCACCTACGGAAAATCCTGAGCGAGCGGCCAGAGGTCGACGGATGGCAACCCGACGAACTTGCCGCGTTGTTGTACGACGCCTTCGATCCGAGGCCGGCAGTCCCGACAATGCTCAAGGTCGCCCCTGGTGCGCAAGCCGTGTGGTGGCCGGACTGCCGCGACGACGGCTACATCTACGTCGGCTGGGACACGCTCGGTGACCTTGCGCAATTCAAGAACGACGCCGAGCTTCGTGACGCCTTGGAGCAAACACACCGGAGCCGCCCTGCCTACCATCTGAGCCTGGCGGGCCTGCTCCTGCGATATCGAGATTTGCAGCCCGGCGATTTGGTGGTCGCGAACCGCGGGCTGTCGGAAATCCTCGCGGTGGGACAGGTTACCGACGACGGGTACTCCTACGACGCCTCGCGCGAGGAGGGGCGCCACCGAGTGGCCGTGGTCTGGGACGAAACGTACGCCCAGCGGCTCGAATCCGAACAAGGTGGCTGGCGTCAGACGTTCGGTAAAGTCAGTCAGCAACTCTGGAAGACCATCAAGGCCGGGCGGCAGATCACCAGTGACGTGGTGCCGGACACGGCAGGCGCAGTCGATCCGCCGGCGGATGTGAAGCGCGTGCTGGACGCGTTGGAACGCAAGGGGCAGGTGATCCTGTACGGACCTCCGGGAACCGGCAAAACCCGGTTGGCCTTGAGCGCCGCCCTGGCCTTGAGCGGCTTCGCCGATGCCATCGAGGCCGCGCCCGTCGACCGAGACGAGGCGATCGGGAAGCTCCTTGCCGACGAGCGGGTCACCATGGTGACCTTCCATCCGTCATACGACTACGGCGATTTCGTCGAAGCCTACAAACCGACGCCGGCACCGGCCCCGGGCGGGGGTTTGTCACTCGCATTGACCGCAGGCACCTTCCATACCGTCTGTACCGCGGCCGGCAAGCGGCCGGACGAGCAGTTCCTCCTCGTCATCGATGAGATCAACCGCGGTGACCTACCGCGAATCTTCGGTGAATTGGTGACGCTCCTGGAGACCGACAAACGGGGATTTGCGGTGACGCTCCCGGTGAGCAACGCTCCGTTCGTCGTCCCATCAAATGTCCGCATCATCGGCACCATGAATACTGCGGACCGCAGTGTCGGGCACCTCGACTGGGCGATCCGCCGCCGGTTTGCGTTCGTCGAGGTGCCTCCGGACGAAGAGGTCGTTTCCGGCTCGATCGGGGCCTTGAACCTCGGCGCGTTCCTTACCGAACTCAACTCCCGATTGACCCTGAACCTTGGTACGGATCATTGCATCGGTCACGCGTATCTACTGGCGGGCGGCGAGCCGCTGGGGACGGAATCCCAGCTCAGCGCCGTTTTCTACGATGACATCGTTCCGCTCCTGGAGGATTACACCCTCGGGCGAGCCGAGTTGATGAGGGAGATACTCGGGAGGTTGCTCGATCCCGAGACGGGACGTCCTGTTCGACACATGGCGCCCGCCGATTTGGTCATCGACCTTGCCGCCGAGTTCGGTGGCGTCGACTCCGAGGACGTCGATGGGTAAGGCGCTCGACGAGGTCCGGATCGGCGAGTACACGAGCGCGGACCTGGACCATGGTGCGCTGAGCCGGGTCGACCTTGTCCTGCTGCGAGCGCTGGCCGAGCAGAACCGTCTGCATGTCTATCCACTACGCACAGGTTGGCGAATTCAGAACAGGTCGACTGTGGGCGTGCTCGTGCTGGAGCGCATCCGACTGGTTCTCGTTCCCAAGATCGCATTCGGCGAAGACCGGCTGATCGAATGGTTGGCCTACGCGGTGGACACGGCCGTCCCGCATCCGCCGACGCCGAGGGCGTGGCAGATCGGCCCGCTCGGGGTGCCCGACCTGGTGGCCGCAGCGCTCGTCGCGGAGTGCCGCAAGCTATTGCGGCGCGGGCTGCGCCGGGACTACGTCGCGTGCGACAGTGTGGCTCCCGTCCTGCGAGGTCGCCTCGACATCGCCGCGCAGGTCGGCCGACGCTATGGGCAGATCGACCGACTGCACGTGCGTACCTTCGAACGTGATTCGGCTACTTGGGAGAACCAGGTCTGCGCCTCGGCCTTGGCACAGGCGGTCCGGTTTGCCGAGGATCCGGCTGTCGTTCTCGACGCCGTCGAAACGCTGCGCGAGTTCCCGGCACCGTTACCCGCAGGCGAGGCCATCCGAGTGCTCCGCCGGGCTCGGCACAACCGCCTCGACATGCACTACCGGTCCGCGCATGCGTGGGCCCGCGCCATCCTCGACGGTGGCGGCATTACCGACCTGTTCACGGACGCCGGGTTGCCCGCCGGCAGCCTGCTGCTGAACATGAACACGCTGTGGGAGAGGGTGGTTCGCCGGTTGGCCGGCACCGCGGCCGGTGGTCTTACGGTGCCGGCAGCGAATGAGGTGGTTCGGGTCGTCGGCGATCTACGAACCCACCCACCGTTCCCCCCGGATGCCCTGGTTGCACTGCCCGGCCTGAGTGGTTGGCTGCCGGTGGATGCCAAGTACAAGGCGTACGCCACCAAGAGTGTGGGTGCCGATGATGTGCACCAGTTGCTCACCTATGCGGCCGGGTACGGCGATCCGGCGCAGGCCCATGCCGTCATCGTGCATCCGGCCCCGAATGGCGCTACCAGTCGCACACTACGGGTGATTGGCCCTCGCGGGCGGCTCGGCACGATCGATCTCGTGGGCATCCACACAGGGGAGCCGCCGAGTGACATTGCAGTTGCCCAGATGGCGGCCTGTTTCACGCGGATCGGCATGCAGGGCACCGCTTGAGCTCGCGCGTTCATGTGATGGCAACCCCGGTGTGGTGTGCAGATCACATCGGTCTGGCAGCGTTCCCACTACGTCCTGCCAAGCCCATCGAAACGAGTCAGTGTGTTCGCCGTTTTGCCCGCCGCCGTGTTGTTCGACATGGATGGGACCCTCGTCGACACCGAGCAGTTGTGGTGGGAAGCGGTTGCCGACGTGGCCGGGCGGGTCGGCTACGTGTTGGGGGAGACGGACGCGGCGGATGTGGTCGGGCACGGGATCGGGCACACGGCGGGCTACCTGCACGAGGTGGTCGCCGAGGCGCCGTGTGTGCACGAGCTGACGGATGCGCTGGACGCGGCGTTCACGACCCGGGTGGAGGCTCGGATCGAGCCGCTGCCGGGGGTCCTGGCGCTGCTGGACGGGCTGTCCGCCGTCGGGGTGCCGTTGGCGATCGTGTCGGCGTCGCCGCGTCGGGTCGTGGACCTGGTGCGGGACGCGTTGGGGTCGGCCCGGTTCGCGGTCACCGTCGCGGCCGAGGACGTGGCGCGGACCAAGCCCGACCCCGCCCCTTATCTGGCCGCGGCGACCGCGCTCGGGGTCGAGCCGAGCGCGTGCGTCGCGGTCGAGGACACCATTGTCGGCGTCACCTCGGCGGAGGCCGCCGGGTGCGCCGTGCTGGCGGTGTCCTCGACCACTGCGATCGCGTCCGCACCGGGCCGCACGGTGGTCGCCTCCCTGGCCTCGATCGAGGCCGGGGATCTGGGCAAGTCCCCGGTACCGCAAGGGTGATCGCGGCCGGTGTCGCGGCCGGCCGGCGTTGCGTTCGTCAGCGCGCGGCGCAGAGCCGGTCGATCTCGGCGATCTCCGCGGCGGTCAGATCCGGCTGCCCGACGGCGGACAGGTTCTGCTCCAACTGCCGTACGCTGCTTGCCCCGACGATCACCGACACGACCCGCTCGTCGCGCAGGATCCAGGTCAGCGCGAGCTGCGCGAGGGTCTGCCCGCGGCCCCGGGCAAGCTCGTTCAGGGCGCGCAGCAGGGTCAGTCGTTCCTCGGTGAGTTCGTTCCGGGTGAGGAAGTGGCCCACCGCCATCCGCGAATCGGCGGGTACGCCGTCGAGGTATCGGTCCGTCAACAGCCCCTGGGCCAGCGGCGAATAGGCGATCAGCGCGGTTCCGGTCTCGCCGACCGCGTCCAGTACACCCTGCTCCGGTTCGCGATCCAGGATCGAGTACGCCGACTGGTTGAGCAGCACCGGCGTGCCGAGGTCGCGCAGGATCGCGACCGCCCGGCGGTGTTCCTCCGGTCCGTAGTTGGAGATGCCCGCGTACAGCGCGCGCCCGGAGCGAACGGCCGTGTCCAGCGCGCCCATCGTCTCTTCGAGCGGGGTCTCCGGGTCGTACCTGTGGGAGTAGAAGACGTCGACGTAGTCGAGCCCCATCCGGGCGAGCGACTGGTCCAGACTCGCGAGCAGATACTTGCGCGAGCCCCCGTCGCCGTACGGTCCCGGCCACATGTCCCAACCGGCCTTGGACGCGATGAACATCTCGTCGCGATAGGGCCGGAAGTCGGCACGGAAGTGCACCCCGAAGTTCGCCTCGGCCGAGCCGTACGGCGGCCCGTAGTTGTTCGCCAGGTCGAAGTGCGTCACCCCGAGGTCGAAGGCCCGTCGCAGCACCGCCCGTTGCACTTCCATGGGCTGGGTGTCCCCGAAGTTGTGCCAAAGCCCGAGCGAGACGGCGGGCAACTTGACCCCACTACGCCCGGCCCGGCGATAACGCATGGATTCGTAACGATCATCGGCAGCAGAGTGGATCATGCCCCCATCTTCGCCTGAGCTCGGCCCCGCCGACACCCGATTCCGCCGCCGACCGAGGCGTGCTCTCGAACGGTTCGGCGATCGATACCGGGCGGGATCAGATCGCCACGGCACGCAGCACGGATACGACGAGTACGCCGGCGCTCACCTCGTAGAGGAAGATCGCCCCGGCCACCGTCGCTTCCCGGCGATCGCGGTTGCCGCGTACGGGGGTGGAACCGTGGCCGTAGGGGTCCCGTCCGATGGTGCGGTCTGCGGTGCTCTTGATTTCCCGACGCCTGGCGTCGTCGACCTTGGCGAGGCCGGCTTCGGCAGCATCGGTGTATTGGATGTAGTAGCTCACGGCCGCCCTCGCCTCTCCACGGGATTGCCCTCGTTGTCGTACATCCCGCTGTAGTCGCCGGCCCGGATGCGCGCGGCGGCTTCCTCGTCCTCCTCGTGGGCCTCGGGCGGCAGCGCCCAACCAAGGAGCGCACGGCGCTCGATCTGGTCGAGGGGCGTGTTGTACATCTCCTCGTCGAACGCATCCCGCTGATCGGGCGGCAACGCGGCGCGGATTTCGGCGAGCGTCTCGGGGAGGGTGATCGCCTCACCCCGGACCACGGTGATCTTGCCGGCCATGTGCTTCTCCTCGGTCTCTGATCCAGGCTTTCCAGGTTGACATCGCACCGGGCGTTTTCGACAGCCGGCGCACACGGACGGGGCAGGCGCCCCCTGCGCGCCGTGTCCGCCGGGCGCGGCGGGAACCGGGTTCGTTCGTTTACGCACTCTTGACACCCCCAAATGTCCCTCATAAGGTCCAGATCATTCTTTGGCAGGAACAGACGAAGACCACCTGTCGGTGGCTTCGCTGTGCCCTCCTACGCGTTAGCGCTCGCGTGTCGCCGACTGGTCCTTTTTTCAGAGGACGGGTACATGGCACAGCAGCAGAGCGTCAGAGGCGTCAAGGACGTCGTCGCGCTCATCGACCGACTGGGGAGAATCTCCGGTCGGGCCAAGGTCATCTGGTTCCTCGTGTTCGGGGGCCTCTTCCTCGACGCGTACTCCAACGCCGCGCTCGGCGCCGGGCTCGCCCCGATGACGAAGCAGATGGACCTGAGCAGTACTCAGGTCTCCATCCTCACCGCCACCGCGCCGGCCCTGGCAATCCTGTTCAACCCGATCGGCGGGTGGCTGGCCACCCGGATCGGGCGGGTGCCCCCACTGCTGATGGCCAAGCTGTTCGCGCTGGCCGGCGCGGTGATCGCGGCCACCGCGGACGACTTCACCGTCGTGTGGATCGGCCGGGTCCTGGTCGGCATCGCCTACGGCGTCGACTTCGCGGTGGCGATGGCGCTGCTCGCCGAGTACACGCCCAAGACGCTGCGCGGGCGGCTCAACCTGTGGCAGGGCATCTGGTACATCGCCACCACCGGCAACCTGCTGCTCACCCTGATCTGCTTCAAGTTCGACGTCGGCGCGGACATCTGGCGCTGGTCGGTCGGCTCGGCCGGGGTGATCGCACTGTCCCTGTTCGTGCTCCAGTGGGCCTTCCTCGTGGAAAGCCCCACCTGGCTGGCCACCAAGGGTCGGCTGGAGGACGCGGTGCGCAACCTGCACCGGATCTACGGGATCGAGGCCGTCGCCGCGAAGCCGGCCGCCGCGGGAGCCGTGCACGACGACGCGGACGCGGACGAGGTGCCGCCGAACGTGGGCATGAGGCAGGCCGGGATCCTGTTCCGCGGCAAGTACCTGCCCCGCACCCTGCTCTCCTCGGCCATCTCGCTCGGCCAGTCCATGCAGTACTTCGCGGTCGGCTGGTACCTGCCGGTGATCAGCCTGGCGATCTTCGGCAACAGCTTCGAGAAGGCCACCCTCGGCTCGATGGTGTTCAACGCCTTCGGCATCGTCGGCGGCATCCTCTCCGCGTACTTCGCGCGCAAGCTGGGCCTGCGGATGAGCTCGGCGATCGGCTTCGGCGGCGTGTTCGTGATGCTGGTCGCCATGGGGCTGACGTTCGACCGGGTGCCGACCTGGATCGCGTTCATCCTCCCGGCGATGTTCATCTTCTGTCACTCGGCCGGCCCGGGCGCGAACGGCAAGTCCATCGCGGCGCTGTCCTACCGCAGTGAGGTGCGCACCCTGGGCACCGGCGTCACCGGGATGATCGGCAGCTTCGGCAGCGTGGCGGGGCTGTACCTGTTCCCGCAGATCAAGGACGGCATCGGCCTGGACAAGACCTTCCTGGTGTTGGCCATCGTGCCGCTGCTGGGCCTGCTGACGTGCATCGCGATCAAGTGGGACCCGAGCCGGGCCGTCTCCCCGGACGAGGACCCGGACGTGCCGGTGCTCACCGAGTCGCCCGCGAATCCGACGAATCCCGCGAATCCCGCGTTGGTCACCCGCTGACGGAGACCTCCCGCGAAAGACTCACGCGGAGCTTGGAATCGGATATTTCGGACCGAAAGGGCTGTGATGACGAAGACGTTGCACGCTCCCGGACGGCGCCTCGGCATCCTGTCCGTGGACGAGGGCACCACGGGGACCCGGGCCGGAGTCGTGCTGGACTCCGGGACGGTGGGCCACGTGGCGTACCGGCAGATCGCGGTGCGGCATCCCGACGAACACTCGGTCGAACAGGACCCGGTGGAGATCTGGACCGCGACGTTGGCCGTCTGTCGCGAGGCGCTGGCCTGGGCGCGCGCGAACGACGTCGAGATCGCC
This sequence comes from Embleya sp. NPDC050493, assembly GCF_044458105.1. Classification (NCBI taxonomy): domain Bacteria; kingdom Bacillati; phylum Actinomycetota; class Actinomycetes; order Kitasatosporales; family Streptomycetaceae; genus Embleya; species Embleya sp. NPDC050493. Next base: position 149,889 of record NZ_JBITHP010000025.1, on the reverse strand, counting down.
GCACTCGCGCTGTCCACCCAGCGGGCCACCGCGATGTTGTGGGATCGGCGCACCGGCCGACCGCTGGTGCCGGCCTGTGTGTGGCAGGACCGGCGGTACGCCCGGGACCTGCTCGCCTACGAGGCGCAGTGGGACGAGCCGCTGACCGCCCGGCTCGGCCGGCCGGTGGGCAGCAGGGCGCCGTTCCTGTGGGCCGCCCGGCAGATCGCCGAGCAGCCCGAGGTGGCCGCGGCGCACGCCGCCGGGGCACTGCTGTTCGGCACCGTGGACACCTGGCTGGCCTGGAAGTTCACCGGCGGGGCCGCGCACGCCGTCTCGGCGAGCAACGCCGGTTCGGTGGGCGCCTACCTGCTCCGCGAACACGCCTGGGATCGTGAGTGGATCGGGCAACTGGGTTGCCCGCTCGACCTGTTGCCCGATCTGTTCGCCGACGACGACCTCGGCTACGGCCGGATCGACCCGGAACTCCTGGGCGTGGACCTGCCGTTGGCCGCGGTCATGGGCGACCAGCACGCGGCGCTGATCGCGCTCGGCGGGCTGGCCGCCGGGCAGGGGATGTGCGTGTACGGCACCGGAACGTTCGTGGACGCGGCCACCGGGGACACCCCCGCGCTGCCGATCCCGGGCGTGACCGGAGTCCTGGCCCAGCCCGGTTGGCGGCAGGGCTCGACCACCCACTTCAGTCTGGAGGCGTATTGCTCCACCACCGGATCGGCGCTGCGCTGGTTGTGTGACGACCTGGGCTTCTTCGCCTCACCGGCGGAGATCGGCGAACTGGCCGCCCAAGCCCAGGGGCACGCCGGGTCGGGCCGGCGCGAGTGGTTCGTGCCCGCGCTGGCCGGGATCCGTACCCCCGTCTGGCGGCCCGAGGCGCAGGCCGCGCTCAGCGGCCTGACCCTGGCCACCACCCGGGCGGACGTGGCCCGCGCCGTGCTGGACGGGATCGCGCACTCGGTATGCGACCTGATCGACGGCGTCGCCGAGACGATGCGCGCACCGTTCGCGCGATTGCGGGTGGGCGGCGGCGTGGCCGGCAGCGACACGCTGATGCAGATCCAGGCGGACATCGTCGGCCTGCCGCTGGAGCGCGCCGCGGACTCGGCGACCGCGAGCCTGCGCGGCACCGCCTACCTGGCAGGTGTCCGCGAGGGCCTGTGGTCCTCGCTCGAAGAGGTGGTCGAGGCGCAACCGCGCGGCCGGGTCTTCGCGCCGACCACCACCCCCGAACAACGCGAGGAACAACGGACCGCGTGGCGGACCGTGCTCGCGCCGCACCTCGACTGAGGCACGCGGACCGCGCCGGCCGGCCGCGCGAGCACCCACGGCGCGGTCCGACCTCGACCACCCGCCCGAGGCCGCCCGAAACCCGGGCGGCCCGACCCCGGGCCACCGACCCCCCGGCCGTTCACCCCAGGCCGCCCCCGGCCGGCCGCGAGGCCACCCGCACCACGTACCACCCGGCGGTCCGGTCATCGAACCGCCGGACAGATCCCAGGAGTTGATGTTGTGATCACCTTGCCCGCCCGCAAGCCTCGGCGTGCGTCAGCGGCGGCCACGAGAGGGGAGCCACTGCTTCTCGACCGGAGCCGGGCCAAGCGCCGGCTCGCGGACCACGTGTTCGACGTGCTCGTGATCGGCGGCGGCGTCACCGGCGCGTACGCCGCACTCGACGCGGCCTCGCGTGGTCTGGACGTGGCCCTGGTGGAGAAGGACGACTTCGCCTCGGGCACCTCCTCCAAGTCGTCCAAGATGGTGCACGGCGGCCTGCGCTACATCGAGCAGGGCAACGTCAACCTGGTCCGGCACTCGCTGCTGGAGCGGCACCGCTTCCGCAAGAACGCACCGCACCTGGTGCACCGGCTGCCGTTCCTGTTCCCGATCCTGGAGAAGGAGGGCATCTTCGACGCCCGGTTGGCCAAGGGCTTCGAGGGCCTGCTGTGGACCTACGACCTGGTCGGCGGCTGGCGGATCGGCAAGCTGCACCAGCGGTTGACCGTCGACGAGGTGCTCGCGCACGCCCCCACGCTGCGCGCGGACCACCTCAAGGGCGGGCTGATGTACTTCGACGGCCGCGCCGACGACGCGCGGCTCGTGCTGACCATCGTGCGCACCGCCGCGGCGCTGGGCGCCACCGTGCTCAACGGCGCCAAGGTGGACCGCGTCCTGGACGAGCGCGGCCGTGCCGCGGGTGCCCGGGTCGAGGTGGACGGCGAACGGTTCGACGTGCGCGCGTCGGCGGTGGTCAACGCGACCGGCGTGTGGAGCGACGCGGTCGACGCGATGGCCGACGCCGGGCACGCGCCGCAGGTACGGCCCGCCAAGGGCGTACACATCGTGGTCCCGTGGAGCAAGGTCCGGATCGACTGCACGGTCACCGTGCCCATCCCCGGTCGGGCCCGGCGGGCGACCTGCACACGCTGGGGCGACGCGGTCGTGCTGGGCACCACCGACGAGGACTACCAGGGGTCCGTCGACGACGTGCACTGCACACGCCCGGAGATGGAGTTCCTGCTCGAAGGCGCCAACACGGCGTTCGAGGGCAAGCTCACCCCGGACGACGTGGTCGGCAGCATCGGCGGGCTGCGTCCGCTGGTCGGCAAGAAGGAGGGCGCCACCCTCGACATGAGCCGCGACCACCACATCGCCGTCGGTCGCGGCGGCATGGTCACCGTCACCGGCGGCAAGCTCACCACCAGCCGGCACATGGGCGAACTGGTGATCGACAAGGTGATGGAGGTGCTCGGCCGCAAGGGCCGCAGCCGCACCGCCAACCTTCCGCTGATCGGCGGCGCCGGCTACGACGCCGAGGCGATCGCCGCCTCCGGCGGTCTGGCCGCACACCTGGGCGAGCGCTACGGCACCGAGGCCCGATTCGTCTCCGACCTGCTCGCCGAGGACGCCACGCTGGCCGAGCCGGTGGTCGCGGGCATGCCGTACATCCGGGCCGAGGTGGTCTACGCGGCCCGCTCGGAACTGGCCCGCTCGGTGGACGACGTGCTCTCCCGGCGTACCCGCTCGCGCCTGTTCGCCCGCGACGCCTCCGCCGCCGCCGCACCCGAGGTCGGCCGCCTGCTCGGCGCCGAACTGGGCCTGTCCGAAGCGGAGATCGAGCGACAGGTCGCGGACTACCTCGCGGCCGTGCGGCACGAGAAGGCGGTCCTGCTCGGCGACTCCGAGACATCCGCGGCAGCCGCGCCGCCTCGGGCACCCAAGGCGTCCGCAGGCGCCGCCGCGCCCGCGAAACGCCCATGACCGGCGGCAGGCACAGCACCCGCAGTACTCGCAGTACTCGCAGCACCCGACGACTCGCCGGACCCGAAGGAGCACAGCAGTGATCAGCAGGCAGACCATCACCAACCCGTTCAACCGAGGCGACTACATCGTGGGCGCGCCCACCCCGCCCAAATGGGCCCGCAACACCCCGGTCGGCGACGGCGACGCCTCGCTCCAGGGCACCGTGGTCGAGGTCCCCGAGTCGGTGATCGCGGACCTGCGCGGCGCGGCCAAGGCCGTGCACACCGACCGCGCCGACGTGGTCACCCGCACCCGCGACTGGTGGGCCGGCACCATGATCGGCGAGACCGACGGCCGCCCGGCCACCCCCGACGCGGTGATCGTCGAGGTGATCGACGCCGACCAGGTCGCCGAGGTGCTGCGGATCTGCAACGCGGCCGGCATCCCGGTCACCGCCTCGGCCGGCCGCAGCAACGTCACCGGCGCGGCGCTGCCCGTGCACGGCGGCGTCGTGCTCGACCTGTGCGGACTGAACCGGATCCTCTCCTTCGACGCCGAATCGCTCGTCGTCGACGTGGAAGCCGGCATGTTCGGCGACCTGTTCGAAAAGGAACTCCAGGAGACCTACGGCGCCACCACCGGCCACTGGCCGTCCGCGTTCGCCGTCTCCACGGTCGGCGGCTGGATCGCCTGCCGCGGCGCCGGCCAACTCTCCACGCGCTACGGCAAGATCGAGGACATGGTCGTCGGCATCGACGTCGTGCACGCCGACGGCACGCGCGCCACCTACGGCGACTACCCGCGCGCCGCCACCGGCCCCGACCTGCGGCAGATCTTCATCGGTTCGGAGGGCACGCTCGGCGTGATCACCTCCGCCCGGATCCGGGTGCACCCGCTGCCCACGTACGCCAAGGCGCTCGCATTCGGCTTCGACACCTTCGCCGAGGGCCTGGACGCGTGCCGCAAGATCATGCAGCGCGGCGCGACCCCGGCCGTGCTGCGCCTGTACGACAAGCTGGAGAGCGGGGTGCACTTCGACCACCCCGAGACCAACCTGCTGCTGATCGCGGACGAGGGCGACCCGATCCTGGTCGACGCCATGCTGAAGGTCAGCGAGGAGGTCTGCCTCGCGTACGGTCCCGAGCTCGACAGCGACGCGGTGTTCGAGCGCTGGCTCAAGGACCGGATGCTGGTCGGCAAGTCCTCCGACGGCTTCACCCCCGGCCCCGGCTTCGTCGCCGACACACTGGAGATCGCCGGGTCGTGGACGGCCCTGGCCGAGGTGTACGACGAGGTGGTCGCGGCGATCCAGTCGGTGCCGGGCACGCTGGCCGCGTCCGCGCACCAGTCGCACGCGTACACCGACGGGGCGTGCGTGTACTTCTCGCTGCGCGGCGACGTGGACCGGCCCAAGCGGCGCGAGTGGTACCGCGCGGTGTGGGACGCGGCCAACGAGGTGCTGATCCGCCAGGGTGCGGCGCTGAGCCACCACCACGGCTGCGGCCTGCTCCGCGGCCCGTACCTGCCGGCCGCGCTCGGCGCCGGCTTCGACACGTTCGTCAAGGTCAAGGAGACCCTGGACCCGGCCGGAATACTCAATCCTGGCAAACTGGGCCTCCCCAACCGCTTCGATGCGTGAGGCGGCCGAGACCCAGCGCAGGTAGGTCATGAACGCCAGTCACCGCCCCGCGAGCGCGCCCCGGATGTCCTCCGTGCTGTCGTCCGCCTTCGTCGACGTACCGGTCATCGCGTCGATCATCGGACCCCAGCGATTGCAGAATTTCCTCGGCGCACCGGCGAAGGTGTGCATCCTCGCGTCCATCCCGGTCGGGCAGCTGCCGAACATCGTGCAGCTGCTCGGCAAGGCGGGCAAGACGGTGTTCGTCAACGTGGACAGCTGCCCGGGCCTGGCCCAGGACAAGGGCGCGCTGGAATTCCTCAAGGCGATGGGCGCGCACGGCATGGTCAGCACCCGACTCTCCCTGATGGAGAAGGGCCGCCCGCTCGGGCTGCTGACCATGCAGAAGGTGTTCGTCACCGACCGCTCGAACATGCGCCGCAGCACCGACGCGATCGCCCGCGGCGGACCGGATCTGGTCGAGATCATGCCGTCGCCGATCGTGGCCCGGATGACCCCCGAGGCCAAGCGCGCGATGTCGCCGTTCGTCGCGGCCGGCTTCGTGGAGACCGCCGAGGACGCGGCCGCCGCGCTCGCGCTCGGCGCGGTCGCGGTGGCCACGTCCGACCCCCGGCTGTGGGACCTGCGCCGCGACCGGCTCGTGGCGCTCGGCTCCTCCCCGTCTTCTTCGTCCGCTTCATCCGCTTCATCCGCAAGCAGGAGAAACACATCGTGAGTTTTGTTGTCGTCGCCCGCTACCGCACCAACCCCGACACGCAGGACCGGGTCCTCGCGCTGCTCGACGAGATGACCCGACGTTCGCTGGCCGAACCCGGCTGTCGCGGCTACCGCGTGCACCAGGGCGTCGAGGACCCGCGCACGATCGTGCTGTACGAGGAGTACGACGCCGAGGCCGACTTCACCGCGCACTGCGCCTCCGAACACTTCCGCGACATCGTGCTCGGCCGGGTGGTACCGCTGCTGGAGAGTCGGGACGTCGTGCGACTGACCCCCCGGGCCGCGGTCGAGGCCGCCCAGTGAGGATCAACGCGGCCGTACTGCGCGGGATATCGCACGAGCGTCCGTACGGGACGAGCCGGCCGGTCGCGATCGAGGAACTCGAACTCGGCGACCCGCGCGAGGGCGAGGTGCTGGTCCGGATCGCCGCCGCGAGCCTGTGCCACTCCGACCTGTCCGTGGTCAACGGCGACCGGGTCCGGCCGCTGCCGATGGCGCTCGGGCACGAGGCGGTCGGCGTGGTCGAGGCCGTCGGGCCCGGCGTGGACCGGGTCACGCCCGGCGAGCACGTCGCGCTCGTGTTCGTGCCCAGCTGCGGCCACTGCACGCGCTGCGACGAGGGCCGGCCGGCGCTGTGCTCGGCCGCCGCGGCGGCCAACGGCTCGGGCGGGCTCCTGCACGGGCCCGCGCTGCTGCGCGATGCCGCGGGCGAGGTGGTGCACCACCAGCTCGGCGTCTCCGCGTTCGCCGAATTCGCGGTGGTGGCCCAGGAATCGGTGGTGCCGATCCCGCGCGACGTACCGTTCGCGGTGGCCTCGATGTTCGGCTGCGCGGTGCTCACCGGCGCGGGCGCGGTGATCAACACGGCGGCGGTCCGGCCCGGACAGTCGGTCGCGGTGTTCGGCCTCGGCGGGGTCGGACTCTCCGCGGTGCTCGGCGCGCGGGCGGCCGGCGCGTACCCGATCGTCGCGGTCGACCCGGTGCCGGCCAAGCGCGAACTCGCGCTGCGCCTGGGCGCCTCGCACGCCTACGACCCGGCCGACGCCGTCACCGCGATCCGCGACCTCACCGACGGCGGCCTCGACGTCGCGATCGAGGCGGTCGGCAGCGCGGCCGTGGTCGCGGACTGCCTGGCCGCGGTGGACCGGGGCGGCCGCGTGGTCTCGGTCGGCCTGCCCGCACCCGGCCGCACGCTGGACGCGGTGCCGGCGTTGGCCTTCGCGGGCGAGGGCAAGTCGCTGATCGGCTCGTACATGGGCGACGCGGTGCCGCGCCGGGACATCCCGCGCTACCTGGCGCTGTGGCGCGCGGGCCTGATGCCGGTCGAGCAGCTGCACACCGCGACGGTGCCGCTGACCGACCTCAACGAGGCGATGGAGGCCCTGGCAAGCGGCGAGGCGATCCGGCAGGTGATCCGGACGGGGGCGGACGCGGTGGGGTGAGCGGGTGCCGGGGGCCTGGTCGGTCGGGGTGGTCGGGGCCCAGCCCGGTTGGGGCCGGGCCTGTGGACAGGGCTCACCCGGGTCGGGTCGGGCCCAGCCGGGTTGCGGCCGGGGCCCTGCCGACGGGCTCGCCCGGACGGATTCCGCCGGGTCGCCGCAACGGGGCCCGCGGGGTCGTCCTCCCGACCCGCGCCGCCGCGACGTCCGCCGGCGCGAGGCCGGGCCCGGGCCGGCCGCCGCCCGCGGTCAGTCCCCGGGGGCGTCGTCCAGGCTGCGGCGGATCAGCAGGTCGGCGGTGCGGTCGCGCCATGCGTCCACCCCGGTGCGGTCGTAGCCGCGGCGGGTGATGTCGAAGCGGTCGGCGAGGACCTCCTCGGGAGACAGCCGCACCCGGCTCCGGAGGGCCTCGGCGACCCGGTTCACCAGGGCGTCGACCGCGTCCCGGTCGTAGCCGCGCCGGACCGGGTCGAAGCGCTCGCCCGCCGGCCGCAGGGTCACCGCCTTCACGTCCGCCTCGGCCCGGGCATCGGCGAACCGGTCGGCCGCCACACGAGCCTCGTCCGCGTCGACGCCCGGGTCCGCGCCCCACGGGCGGTCCGTACCCCGCTTCCCTCGTGCGTCCGCGCCCCGTGAGCCGTTCGAGCCCCACGCCCCGGCACGGGCCGCCAGCCGGGCCTCGATCTCGTCGAGTGCGGCGTCCACCTCGTCCTCGTCGTAGCCCTCGCGCAGACGCACCGTCGCGAACTGTTGTTCGCGCACCCGGGCCGGCGTCAGCGGGACCGCGGCGGTGCCGTCCAGGCTGCCGCGCACCAACGCCAGGAACGCGTCCACGTCGGCGATCGCGTACCCCTCACGCAGCCGCGTCCGCGTGAAGTTCCACTGCATTCCCGCCCCCAAGCACTCGCCGGCCGGCCGGTCGACCTCGCTCGACCCTGCTCGCGAAGGCTACAACCGCCCCGGCGCCGCCGCCGGGGCAGCGAACGGCAGGATCGGCTCGGCCGCATCGGGCCGGTCGGAGCAGGTTTGCCCGCGGCGCGATCCGTCGATGATGCGGTGGTGCGGTGGTGCGGTGATGCGGTGATGCGGTGATGCGGTGATGCGGTGGTGCGGTGGTGCGGTGGTGCGGTGGGTGGTGAGTGACAGCGATGCCGGGTCCGGTCGGCTGCCGTCGCGGTGGTTCACCGTGGCGGCGGCCGGGCGGCCTCGGCATGCGTTGCGTCGGCGTTCGCATCGGGACACGGGATCCGGCTGACCACCGTCGGACCGGGCTCGGTCCGGCACGTGACCCGGGCGGCGCCGGATTCCACATCGGACACGGCGGAACGTGGGCGAGCCTGCTTCCACCGGGCCGCCGCGGACGTCACCATCGTCGACAACGGGATTTTCCATACCTCCGACACCCCCGGCATCTCCGGCACCTCCGCCCACATCCGCGGCGACACCGGGGTCGGCCCGATCGCCGGGGCCGCGCGCCGTCCGGCCCCGGTCGCCCGCGCCGTCATCCGTCATCCGTCACCAGCGTCGTCATCGGCGAGGAGCCACGCACCATGACCCAGCCGCGGGAGACCGCTCCGCCCCAGCCGCAATCGATCCTGGGCCCGCCCGCCAAGTCGGCGATGTTCCTGGTCCTGACCATCGACCCCGGCGCCGAGGCCGAGGACACCGTGCGGGACTTCCTGGCCGACCTGTCCGGACTGCGCCGTTCGGTCGGCTTCCGGATTCCGGACGGCGAACTGCGGTGCGTGGTCGGCATCGGTTCGCTCGCATGGGACCGGTTGTTCGCCGGGCCGCGTCCTGCGGAGCTGCACCCGTTCGAGGAGTTGGTGGGCGCCAGGCACCGCGCGGTGTCCACACCGGGCGACCTGCTCCTGCACCTGCGGGCACGGACGATGGACCTCTGTTTCGAATTGGCCACGGTGATCACGGGCCGACTCGCCGGCGCGGCGACGGTGGTCGACGAGGTGCACGGGTTCAAGTACTTCGACCAGCGGGACCTGATGGGCTTCGTCGACGGCACGGAGAACCCGGAGGGTCAGGACGCGGTCGAGGCGATCACGGTCACCGCCGAGGACGACCCGGACTTCGCCGGCGCGAGCTACGTGATCGTGCAGAAGTACCTGCACGACATGCGCGCGTGGAACGCGCTCCCGGTGGAGGCGCAGGAGAAGGTGATCGGCCGGACCAAGCTCTCCGACCTCGAACTGCCCGACGGGATCAAGCCGATCGACTCGCACGTCGCGCTGAACACGATCACCGATCCGGACGGCACCGAACGCGACATCCTGCGCGACAACATGCCGTTCGGCACGGTCGGCAGCGGCGAGTTCGGCACGTATTTCATCGGGTACTCCAGCACGCCGAGCGTCACGGAGCAGATGTTGCGGAACATGTTCATCGGCAATCCGGTGGGCACCTACGACCGGATCCTGGACTTCTCGACCGCGATCACCGGTGGGCTGTTCTTCGTACCGACCGCGGACTTCCTGGAGGATCCGCCGGGAGCACCGACCGAGGCCCGCGCGGCGGCGGTCGGGGCGGCCGGGTCGATCGGGGCATTCGGGTCGGGCGGGTCGGACGCGGCGGAGGAGCCCTCGGGGCCGGGGTCGGTGCTGCTGCCCGCGCCGACGTCGGGCGCGTCCGGGGCCGCGGCCGTTCCCGGCGGGGGTCGGTCCGCCGACGGATCGCTGGGCATCGGGGGTCTCGGCGCGGGTGCCGGTGCGGGGGCGGGTGCGGGTGCCGGGCGCGGCTCCGGCCCCAGCTCCGTCTAGGCCGGAAAGGCGGCCCGGCCCCGAAAGCCGGTCCGGCCGCGCCTTGCCGTCCCAAGAGACCTCGCCGTCCACCGCGTCTTGCCGTCCTACCGCATCTCGCCGTCCCACCACCGCCACGCCGCACACGCCGTCCCCCCGCCGCCGTATTCGCGCAGCCGTTCCCACGCCGCCGTATCCATCCCGACAAAGGAGCGCCACCTCATGAACAACCTGCACCGGGAACTCGCCCCCGTCTCCGACGCCGCCTGGGCGGATCTGGAGGACGAGGCCAGACGTACGTTCAAGCGGCACGTCGCCGGCCGCCGGGTCGTGGACGTGCAGGGCCCGGACGGCAGCGAGACGGCCGGCGTGGGCACCGGTCACCTGACCGACCTCGCGCCGCCGGCCGACGGAGTACGGGCGCGCAGCCGGGACTTCCGTCCGCTGATCGAACTGCGTGTGCCGTTCACCGTGGCCCGCAGCGCGGTCGACGCGGTCGAGCGCGGAGCCAAGGACGCGGACTGGCAACCGGTCAAGGACGCCGCGCGCAAGATGGCGTTCACCGAGGATCGGCTGATCTTCGAGGGCTACGCGGCCGCGTCGATCGAGGGCATCAGGGCGGCGTCCGGCAACGCGCCGGTGACGCTGCCGGCGGCGGTGCGGGACTACCCCGACGCGGTCAGCCGCGCGCTCACCGAACTGCGCCTGGCGGGCGTCAACGGCCCGTACCAGTTGGTGCTGGGCCCGGAGGCGTACACCGCGGTCAACGAGGCGGCCGATCACGGCTACCCGATCCGGCAACACCTGACCCGGATCCTGGGCGGCGAGCCGATCTGGGCACCCGCGATCGACGGCGCGTTCGCGCTGTCCACCCGAGGCGGCGACTACGAGTTGCGGTTGGGGCAGGACCTGTCGATCGGCTACCTGTCGCACGACGAGGACAACGTGCGGCTGTACTTCCAGGAGACGCTGACCTTCCTGATGTACACGGGCGAGGCCGCGATCGCGTTCGCTCGGCCGTAGCCGGGACGCGAAGCCGGGACACGAAGCCGGGACGCGAAGCCGGGACACGAAGCCGGGACGCGAAGCCGGGACGCGAAGCCGGGACGCGAAGCCGGGTCACGAATCCGGGGCCCGGCGGTCGGGGCCCGGCAGTCTCACTCGGGTGCCGCGAACAGCGCCTCGGTATCCCGCCGCAACAACGCGATCAACCGCTCCACCCGCTCCGGCGCGACCTCGAGCCGCCAACACAGCTCCCGGTCCGCCGGCGCGGCCGGTGCCACCACGACCCGCACCTCGTGTGCCGGTTCCGCCGCCCCGGGCGCCGCGTTGTGCCATCCGAGCAACGCCTGCGCCAACCGACGCGCGGGCCCTTCGACTTCCGGCAACTCACCCACCACGGAAGCCCGTTCCAGGGGGTCGTCCCCGGGCCGCCTGGGAAACCAATTCTCCATACCCGCCATGCTCACAGCCCACCCTCCCGACCAACCCGCACCCCACGCGGTCCGATCGGGTTCTCCTGGGGTCGAGGAGGCGTGGATGGAGGATGCGCAGGTCGAGGTGCGCAGGTCGAGAAAGCGCAGGTCGAGGAGTTGCGTCAGACCGGGTCGGTCTGGAGTTGGATTTGGGTTTCGGTGTCGGTGAAGCCGAGGGCTCGGTAGAGGTCGATGGCCAGGTAGGTGGGGTCGGCGACGATGACCAGGGTTTCGGTGGACCAGTGGGCCTGGGCGTGTCGGGCTGCGGCGTGGACCAGGGTGGAGGCCAGGCCCTGGTTGCGGTGGGCCGGGTGGGTGGTGACGGTTTGGTAGCGGGCCAGGCCCTGGGCGTCGGTGAACAGGCCCAGGCCGGCGCGGAGTCGGTCGTCCTCGAAGGCGCCGAACCAGGCTCCGTGGCCGCGGGCCTGGAGGTCGCGGAAGCCGGCGACGCGGCGGGTGACGAATTCGCGGTAGGCGGCAGGGTCGAAGCCCGGGTTGGTGGCTTCGCTGAGGGCCACCGCCTGGGCCCAGTCGTCGTCGGTTTCGGCGATCCGGACGGTTGCGGTGGTGTTGGGGCGCGCGGGTGCGTGGAGCGTCGTCGCGGTCAGGACGGTGCTGCGTTCGACCGACAGGCCGGCGGCGGCCAGGTCGGTCGGGTCGCCGGCCGCCCCGGTCGTGCCGTCGACGCCGAGGGTGACGTGGGCCGCGTCGGGGAATTCGCGGCGGAAGGTGTCGATCCACGCGGCGGCCGTGCCCGGGGACGGCGGCGCGGCCAGGAGGAGGAAGTTGCCCCAGTGGAAGGTGGGGTTGGCCGGCGTCCGGACGACCAGGTAATCGTCGCGCTCCTCGACGTGGCTGCCCTGGAGGGTGAGCAACATCAGGTCGGTGCGGTAGGCCAGGGAGGTCACGGTCGCGTTCATCGAGCCACCCCATCACATGCGGCAGCCGCCCGGGCAGCCATTTTCGGCCCGTGCGATCGGGGCACGGGGCCGCAGCGTGACGAGGCGTCGGGGCTGAGGGGAGAGCGGGGAGAGCGGGGAGAGCGGGGACAGCGGGGCAGCGGGGGGACGGGAGGCACGCCGCTTCCGCTCAGTGAAAACGAGGCGAACGCGCACCGTTCGGTGGCCAGGCCGCGTCCGGCACGGGCGCACGCTTCGGCGGCCCGCACGCCAACCTCGACGCCTTCACCGAAACCCAGTGGCTGACGGTGCGGGGCGACATCGCACCGCATTTTTTCCGAGGGCATCCGTTCCGGGCGACGGCGAGACGAAGGCGGAGGCGGACGGGGCGCAGATGCGGACGCGGACGCGGACACGGCCCGGGGCGCGGTACGGCCCGGCCGTGGCCACCACCCGCGACCCGGTCCGCGTCCGCGCTTCGCGCCCGGCGCCTCGCGCCCATGCGTGTTCGCCGACTCGTGGCGGGCGTGGGGATCGGGGTCGGATGTGGCAGGCTCGTGGGTCTACGCTCCGCGATCCGAAAGCAGGACCATGTCCGGCACTAACCACCTCGCCCAGGCCGACCAAGCAATGCGCGAGGGACGCATGGATGCCGCCGTCAAGCTCTACCTCGAAGCCGCCGACGCCGGCGTGCCGGAGGCTCGTCGCAAGGCCGGCGAGCTGATGTTCGCGGGAGGCGACGAGACCGCCGAGGCGATCCTGCGGGAGGCGTTGGCGGAGGGGGACGTCGAGGCGGTGGACGCGCTCAGCGAACTGCTGGAGGTCACCGGCCGGGTGGATGCCGCCGTCGACCTGCTGATCGAGCGGCATCGGCTCGGCGAGACGCAGTGGGCGCTGCCGATCGCGAACCTGCTGGCCGACGCGCTGGACGAGCCCGAGGCGGCCGAGCGGTGGTACGTCTCCGCGCTCGAAGCCGGCGATCCCGACGCGCCGAACGACTTCGCCGCCTTCCTTCAGGACTTCGACCGCGCCGCCGAGGCCGAGGCGTTGCTGCGCCCGGCGGCCGAGGCCGGCGACGAGTTCGCCATGGCCAACCTCGGCCGGCTGCTGCTCAACGGCGACGCGGTCGACGACGGCATCGCGTGGCTGACCCGGGCGGTCGCGGCGGGCCAGGAGGACGCGCTGGTCGACCTCGGCGACGCCGAACTCGACGCGGGTCGGATCGGCGACGCACGCGAGCACATCCGGCGGGCGCTCGACTCGGGCATCGACGGCTCGCGCCTGCTGTACGCGCACCTGCTCGACCGCGAGGGCGCGGACCGGAGCGAGGTCGAAGCCGCCTACCGCGCCGCGGTCGAGGCGGGCGACGTGGAGGTCGAGGGATGAGGCGCGCGGCGCTGGGGGTGACCCTGGCCGCGCTGATAGCCGTCGGCGCGTGCGGCCCCGCCGACGACAAGGACGCCGAGGACGCCAAGGCCGGGTCGTCCGCGACGCCGTCGCCCACGCACTCGGCCCGGCCCGGCGAGATCCGCGACCCCAAGGCGCACATCTCGTACGTGCTGCCCCAGGGCTGGTACGCCAAGCCGCCGGACACCGCGGTCGGCCTGTACTCCTCGGTCGCCTCCACCGTCGACCCCAAGACCGCCGATCCCACGGCCAAGCCCACCGCCGACCCGAAGAACCCGCTCGGGACGTTCATGGTCGGCGTGGTGGACACCAAGGCGTACGTGTCCAAACCGCGCACGATGCCGGAGGTGGCCGAGACCGTGGGCCGGGCCCAGCTCGAACTGATCTACCCGGCCAAGGCCCAGGACGCGGTCCGCTCCAACGAGGCGGCCAGAATCGACGGCCGCAACGCGTGGCTGATGGACATCGAGTGCACCCCCGAGGACAAGAACGTGGCCCCGTTCCGGCTCCGGGTCACCGTGATCGACACCGGGGTGGTACCGATCTACCTGTTGTCCTCGGCGCCGAGCAGCGCCACCGAACGGTTCGGCGAGATCGAGTCGCTCGAACGCTCGGTGCGGTTCTGACGGAGGGCAGCGCGGGTGGGATGGGCCGTGCGGCGCGGCGCGGCGCAGGGTGGTGCGATGCGATGCGGTGCGGTGCGGTGCCGTGCCGTAAGCACCGGCCTCGACACGCCGGCCCACCCGTCACCTGCCACCTGCCACCCACCCGTCACCTCTCATCCGCCTGCGGCCGGTGCGGCCGCCCGAAGCCGGCGTCTACGCGCAGCGAAAGCACGCCCCCACGCGCCGTTCGGCCCGTCCGCCGCGCGCCCTTCCGCGCCTGCGCACGCCTGCTCGGCGCGCCCGGGCCCGGCCGCTTTTTCATCGGCGTCCCGACGTCGCGCGCTCTCGTCGTGTCGCCGGTAAGGTGGCTGTGACCTGCGGATTCGGTGAACTTCCGGGCTCGGATGGCGGGTTGGCGTCATACGTGCGGCTTGTCCGATGCGATTCGCGGTTTTCTTTGCCAAGCGATCCGCCCGGAAGGCGCTCGGATTCGGTAACTTCCAAGTGGTTCACCGATCTTGCCGCGGTTCTTACCAGATCGCGGACGTTCGGCGACCGATAATCGCAGTTCGGGCCCGTTTCCAGGGTGTATTCGATCACGGTGCTCTCAGCAGCCCGACCGACTGGAGGGGGAGACGTGGCCACCACCGTGTCCAGAACGCGCTCGACTGTACGGCTCGTGTCGAAACCGCAAACGGTCTCCGCCGCTCGCGCGCACGTGCGCCGCTTTTGCGAACGGGTCGGCTTCGAGTCCGACGACCCGGTCCGGGTCACCTCCGAGCTGGCCTCGAACGCGGTCGAACACGCCGGGGACTACGGCGACTACGAGGTCTCCGCCTCGCTGCACGGCCGGGTCCTGTGGGTGGAGGTACTCGACTGCCTGCCGTGCTCGCTGCCGTCTCCCGTGGAGGTACTGGAGGACGCGGAGGCCGGCCGCGGCCTGCTCGTGGTCGCCGCGCTCACCCAGCGGTTCAAGGTGGAACTGCGCAGCAGCGGACGCAAGGCGGTGTGTGCCGGGTTCGAGGAGGACTGAGCCCTCCCGGTACGGTCGGACCCGTACCGGCGCGCAGGCGTACGGGCGGTGCGGCGATCACGCGCGGACGGTCGCGTCGGCGCGGACGACCGCCACCCGCTCGCCTCCACGCCGATCGACGTGTCGTGACGGAGGAGGACGGGGCCCGGATGGTGTTCGGCAGGCGCAGGGCGCGACCCCAGGCGGAACCGCCCGCTATACCGGGGCCGGGGTCGGCGCCGAACTCGAACTCGGATTCGGATTCGATGCCGGGGCCGGGGCCGGGGCCGATGGCCGATCCGAGCGGGTCGCCCACGCCCGAGTCTCGGCCGAACACCTCCGAGGCCCGGCCTACAGCGCGCACCGCGGACCTGGCAGACGTCACAGACGCGGCAGACGGTGTAGACGTGGCAGGCCCGGCAGGCCCGGCACGTCCCACTGGCACCCCGGGCTCCGCGACCCCCGAGTCGCACGGGCCGACGCCTGCCGACGTGACCGACGCGACGGATTCGGCCGACTCGACCGACTGGCAGAGCGTGAGCGCGTTCACGTACGGCTCGCTCGCCTCCTCGTCCGCAGCCGCCGCCAAGTCCGCGACGGGTTCCCGGGTCGGGATCCGCATCCTCCGCGGTGGCGGATCGGGCGGCTTCTTCACCCCGTGCGCGTTCGCCGGTGACGACCGCCGCTCGCTGTACCTGCCCGACGGCAGCCTGCTCTGCACGGTGGACGCCGCCGAGACGGTCGACGGCGTACGGCACGACCGGGTCCGGGCCGCCGACGGCGAACCCGTCGGTACCATCCGCCGGATTCCGCCCGCCCGTCGACTGCTCAAGCACACGTGGCGGATCGACCAACCCGGCCGGCCCGAGATCGTCGGCCGCAACCTCTTCGCCACGACCGATCCGCGCAGGTTGGCGGCGCACACGGCGGACACCGCGCTCAGCCTCACCTTCGACACCCTGCTCTCCGGCGACGACGGTTCGCTCGGCCCGGTCCGCCCACGCGTGCTCGCCTGGAAGGCCGCCGGCGAAATGGTGATGACCACGGACGGACGCCATCAACCGGTCCGCGTCCTGGCCCCATGGGTGGACCGCCGACTGGCCTTCGTCTTCGCCATGCTCGGCGACGAGTGACTGACGAGCGGATACCGAGAGAGCGATCAGCGCCCGCTGCGTTTGCCGGGATTCGGCAAGTGCCTGCCGCACCCTGCCGGGATTCGGCAAGTGCCTGCCATGCCTGACGGGACTGGACTCGGCAAGTGCCTGCCGCGCCTGCCGGGATTCGGCACCCACGGGCGCGCGAGGGCACCCGCCCGGGAGGTCGCTTCGCGACCGTGCGCCAACGTGCGACGCCCGGGCCCGCCGGGTGGGGTACGCGGCGGACCCGGGCGTCATGATGTCGGGAGGATCGGGCCCCGGGGGCGCCGAAGGGGGGTGGGAACCTACTCGGTCGCTCCCGCCGTCGGCTCCAGCGCGCCGAAGACCACCAGGCCCAGGACGACCAGGCCCAGGACCACGCGGTAGGCCACGAACACCGTGAAGCTGTGCGTGCTGATGTACTTCAGGAACCACGCGATCGCCGCGTAGCCGACCACGAACGCGACCACGGTGGCCAGGATCGTCGGCCCCCACGCCGGTGCCGGACCCTCGCCGATCTTGAACAATTCGAGGCCGCCGGAGGCCAGTACGGCCGGGATGGCCAGCAGGAACGAGTACCGCGCCGCGACCTCGCGCCGATATCCCATCAGCAGGCCCGCCGTGACCGTGCCGCCCGAGCGCGAGACGCCGGGAATCAGCGCGAGCGACTGGGCGAAGCCGTAGATCAACGACTCCTTGCCGTTGAGCTTGTCCATCCCCCGGTTGTTCAGCGCCATCCGGTCCGCGAACAGCAGGATCAGGCCGAACACGACCAGCGTCGTACCGATCAGCCGCAGATCGCGGAACGTGGTTTCGATGGTGTCCTGGAACACCAGGCCCAGGATCCCGATCGGCAACGTGCCGACGATGATGTACCAGCCCATGCGCGCGTCGAGTTCGCCGCGCAGGGACGGGGTGTACAGCGACTTCACCCAGGTCGAGACGATTTTGCCGATGTCCTTGCGGAAGTAGATCAGGACGGCGGTCTCCGTCCCGATCTGGGTCACGGCGGTGAACGCCGAGCCCGGGTCCTCCCAGCCGGCGAACGCCGACACGATGCGCAGGTGTGCGCTGGAGGAGATCGGCAGGAACTCGGTGAGCCCCTGGACCAAGCCGAGTACAACGGCCTCGAACCAACCGATCACCGGACGACTCCGAGGGACGAAAGAGGGATGCGGATCATGCCGGCAACGGTAGCGGCGGCCTACGGTGCGTCAGGTGGACATCACATGGCCGAAGTTGGACGGAACGGTAACGGCCGAGCCGCCGGTCCGAATCCGTTCCTGGTGGCGCGGCCGCGCGAGGGCGGGCGTCGGAGGGAGGGCTGCCCGGCGCGGGGACGGCCGCCGGCGGGAGGGCTGCCCGTGGGACGGCCGCCGGCGGGACGGCTGCCGGCGGGGGCGGGCTGTCGGAGGAAGGGCGCCTGAGCCGGGGTGCGGGCCGATATACGTTTGCCCGGAGTCGGGCGGGATGGGAATCCTGGGGGCATGAGCGATCAGGGCGCCGCCGAGGCCCCACCCACCCGCCAGGCCGCCCGGCCACGCCCGGACGTTCCGGCGCCGCCCCTTGCCGCCGGTGCCCGGATGCCGTGGGAGGCCGCGCCGGCCGGACTGCGTGCCGCCGTCGAGGCGCGGCTCGGCGCATCGGTCGTCCGCGCCGTCACCCAGGTCGGCGGATTTTCGCCCGGCGTCGCCGCCCGTGTCGAACTCGCGGACGGCCGGCGTGCGTTCGTCAAGGCGGTCGGGCTCGAAGCCAACCCCGACTCGCCCGACCTGCACCGCGCGGAGGCCCGGATCTCCGCCGCGCTGCCGGCCGACGCCCCCGTACCGCGCCTGCTCGCCCTGGTCGACCTGGACGGCTGGGTCGCGTTGGCGTTCGAGGACGTCGACGGACACACGCCCGCGCAGCCGTGGCGCCCCGAGGACCTCGAACGGGTCCTGACCGCCCAGTCCGAACTCGCCGCCGCACTGGATCCGTCGCCCGTCGAGGTACCCGCAGTGGCCGAATCGTTAGCCGAGACGTTCGGCGCCTGGGCGCGTGGTTTCGATCCCGAGTCGTTCGGGCCCTGGACGCGCGCCCACGTCGATCGGCTCGCCGCGCACGAGGCGCACTGGTCGGCCGCCGCCGAGGGCACCGCGCTCGTACACTGCGACCTGCGCGCGGACAACATCCTGCTCACCGCGGACCGGGTCGTCTTCGTCGACTGGCCGTGGGCCGTACTCGGCGCCGCGTGGTTCGACGTGGTCCTGATGGCACCGAGCGTGATCATGCACAACGGCGAGCCGGCCGTCGACCCGATCGAGGCCCACCTCGCGGCGCGGCGGGTGGACCCGGACCGGATCACCGCCGTCCTCGCCGCCGCGGCCGGATTCTTTGCCGAGAGTTGCCTGCGGCCCGCCCCGCCCGGACTGCCGACGGTGCGAGCGTTCCAGCGGGCACAGGCGCACGGCGCACTGCTGTGGTTGCGACGACGCCTGGGGTGACCGGTGTCGGACGGCCGGTGTCGGGTAGCTTGCTCAGAACGATCGGTGGTGGGGAGGGACGAGCATGGGTGTCGACTACACGGACAGCGTGCTCCGAGTGGAGCGGACCTCGCCGCCACTGGGTGTGCGCCTGTTCGGCGAGGTCGACCTCGACAACTGCGCGCACGTGCGCTCGGCCCTGGTCGCGCAGAGCGCAAGCGGTACGGGTGACCTCTACGTCGACGTGTCGTCGCTGAACTTCATCGACGTCGCCGGCATCCGTACGTTGGTCGAGGCTGCGGTGCGGATTCAGCCCGGGAGACGCCTGGTTCTGCGTTGCGTTTCCGAGGAACTGTGCGTGCTCGTTCGGCTTGCCGGATGGGACCGGGTCCCGGGCTTGGTATTGGAGAAGGTGAAGACCGGATGACGACGGCCACGATGTTCCGGCACGACGCCTTGCTTTACGCGGGCATCGACGAGTTCGTCGAGCGTACCGCCGGCTTCGTCCGGGCCGGTCTGGTCGACGGCGAGGCGGTCGGTGTCGCGGTGATCGAGCCGCGAGCCGGCGCGCTGCGCAAGGAACTGGGCGCCGACGCCGATCGGGTGGCCTGGATCGACATGGAGCGGGTGGGCCGCAATCCGGCCCGGATCATCCCGGTCTGGCAGGACTGGGCGGAGAGCAACGGCGCCCGCGTGTTCCGCGGCATCGGCGAGCCGATCTGGGCCGGTCGCAGCCCCCAGGAGATCGTCGAGTGCCGACACCACGAGGCGCTGCTCAACCTGGCATTCGACGACGTGGCGTGGCAACTCCTGTGTCCGTACGACGTATCCGCGCTCGACGCGGAAGTGATCGACGGCGTGCGGCACTCGCATCCGCGGGTGCTGGCCGGCGCGGCCGAACGTGGCGGGATACGCCTCGCCGCGGGTGACTTCGCCGCGACCCTGACCGGCCCGGCGCTGCCCGCAGTACCCGGGCACGCCGACCGTCTGGCGTTTCGCTCCGGCGAACTGGCCGGTGTGCGCTCCCTGGTCCGCCGCGCCATGGGCAACGCGGCGCGCGCGCAGGTGAACCACGCGATCCTGGCCGTCAGCGAGATCGCGGGCAACAGCATCGTGCACGGCGGCGGCCACGGCACGGTCACGGTCTGGATCGAGGACGCCTCGTTCGTCTGCGAAATCCACGACGCGGGCCACATCGTCGACCCACTCGCCGGCCGCCACCGCCCCACCCCCGACCAGGACGGCGGCCGGGGCCTGTGGATGGCCAACCAAATCTGCGACCTGGTGCAAATCCGCTCGACGGCGGCAATGGGAACAACCGTGCGGCTACGCCTGTCACGGTAGGGCGCCGCTCCGGGGGCCGCCCGCCCCGGCAAGAGCCGTTGCCATGGGTGCGGGACGTCTCCGATCAGTGGCCACTCGTGGAGGCGGCCGAACCCTCGGCGGGCGGGGGCGCGGGCGCGGACGGGGACTCGGACCCGGACTCGGACCCGGTCTCGGACCCGGAGCCGGACCCGGACCCGGACGGGGCGAGAAGCGCGGGTCGGGGCGGGCGGGGGCGCCGGCGAAGGACAAGCCCGCAGGCGGCGGACGGTACCCGGGCCAACCCCTCAGCCCCGCCGGGTGGTCACCACCACGCCCCTCGACACGCCATCACATTTCGACGGCGGGCGGGCCCCAGCCGCCCGCCCGGCGCTTGCCTTGCCGCCGCTCGCTCGGCGCTTGCCTTGCTCCCGCAGCGTCGCGTACCCGATGCTTCCGCTGCACCGTGCGTTCCCGCGGGGGCGGGTCGCGGGGGTGCGGGGTGCTGCGGGGTGCGTCGGGGTGGGTCGGGGTGGGTCGGGGTGCTGGGTGCGTCGACGCCTCGGCGCGCAGTCCTTCGACCGACTGCGGACTCGACCTGGTTGGGCCCAGGGCTTCTATAGACGAACCTCGGGGCCTCGACGGGGCGCGAGGTCGGTCGTGTGATGCTCGTGTTGGTCCGTGATGCTGTGCACCCGGCGCTTCCGCTCTGGGCAGAGGCGGGGGTGGGCGGGGGGTGTTTCGGCGACACGGCGTGGTTCTCACCGACGTTGCGGGTCAACCGGTTGCGAAAGCGACCTGGCCGGGCCCACGGCTTCCCCACAGGCGGACAGACATGGCGTCTCGACGGGAGCGCGGGGTCAGGTCGCTTGGTGCCTGCGTCGTTCTGTGGCGGAGCGCTCCCGGTGCTTCCGCTGCGCGTGCCTGCGGGGGTGGGGGTGCTTCGGTGGCACGGCGGGATTCTCTCACCGACCCTGCGGGTCAAAACCGACCGCAAAGTCCGCGGCCCGGCAGGCTGCTTTGGGGTCTGGATCTACTTGCGGACACGGCCTTCGGCCACCCCGCGGCATGTGTGTTGGTTCCACGGCTCCCTTTGGGCGACATCCGTCACACGACGGGGCGGGGTCGAGCCGACCGGCGGGCTTGATCCACATTGACGGTGACGGACACCTTGGATAGGGGCACGCCTTCCCTGGGAGCATGTCCATCGTGGACTGCACTGCATGGGGAAGAAGCCTCGGCTTCGCCGCTTGTTCGCCCCGGAGTTAAGGGTCGAAATCATGGCCTTGTCCAGCAGGGCCACCGGCCGGTCAGCTCAGCTCAGCTCAGGTCGCGAAGGACTTCGACCCGCCCGAGACGCGGACGCCCTCGACACCGATCGGCCCCGACCCAGCCGGGCCGTCGCCCACGCCAAGGTCTTCGAGGTACATCTAGCGTTGGCACAACCTACGCAGGCGGCACAGCAACTCGGCGATCGCACGCCCGTCGAATACGAGAACACTCGCCGCAACCTGAGCACCACAACGACGGCGTCCGTCAAAGCTGACCAAGCTCACTTTGTGCTTGCTTCGGGTCTGGGGTGGTGCGTGCGCACCCGGTACTTCCGCTGTGCGTGCCTGTGGGGGTGGGGTGCTTCGGTGACGCGGTTGAGCCCTCGGCTTCCGCGAGTCGGACGTCGCATCTCGACGGGTCGCGGGTCCGGGTCGCTTTGTGCTTACGTCAGGCCGGGCCGGGTCGGGGCGTGATGGTGCGCGTCGCCCGGCGCTTGCGCTCTGCGTGGCCGCGAGGGGCGGGCGAATTCGGGTGGCATGGTGCGGTTGTCACCGACTCGGCCGCCTGGTCAGGGCTGCTTTGGGCCTGGGGTTGCTCGTGGACACGGTCTTCACCGGCCAAGAGCCGTGATGCGTCGGGTTGTTGCGCGGTGGAGGAGGCGGCAGGCGGGTTATCTGCGGAGCGGTGCCCGCGCTGGGAAGTGACTGCCACGGCTGGACGACATGCTGCCGACCGGTGGTTACCGAAGCCGACAACCGCTCCGCCTCACCTCACCTCGCCGGCCGCATGCTGTTCCGTCGTCGGAGGGGAATCGCCTCGGGCAATTTTCAGACCTTGGCCTCGGCCTCGGTGCCGCGCTGTGTGTGCGCCTTGCTGCGCTGGGCGGCGAGCCCGGTGAGGCGGGTGACGGCGATGCCGATCGCGCCGGGAAGGAGGCCGGCAGCGATGAACGCCGCGATGCCCGTACCCCACCAGGCCACCTCGAAGAGGATCCGGGGGAGGCCCGTGAGCGCATCGGCGTTGTTGGCTGCCGCATACCGACCCCAAAGAAACATCATCAGTGCGGGCGCAGCCAGCCCGGCCAGGATCCGGAGCGGCCGGCCCGCGTCGAGAGTGAACCCCCAGAAGGCGGTGGCTCCGACAACGGCCAACTCGGCCAGGAACAGAGCCACCATGGCGGTCCAGTAGAGCACGATCATGCGAGCCTCCCCGTTTCAACCGCGAGAGCACCGCTCTCGTCTGAGAGCATCATTCTGCGTCCACTGCTCCAAGTCAAGAGCACTGCTCTCGTTTGAGATCGGTGCTCTCGCATACCTGTTCTCTGCGGCGCCGATCCGTGCGCGGTGTCCCGACACGCGTCCCGCTATCTATCAACCGGTCGGTTCTCGATTTGATCTTGGGGCCGGGCGGGTGGCAGGCGGCACGCGAAGGCTGGGCTCTTTGCGTCGCAGAAGGGGCAGGTCGATGGCGAAGGAGTCTGACTTGAGTCCGACTTTCGCTCAGTGCTCTGATACGAGAGCAGTGCTCTCGCTTGCGGTTGATGCTCTTGTTTCTGGCTGGTGTTCTCGCTTGTGGTTGGTGCTCGCGGTTGAGTGTGGTGCTCACTGCCGGGAGCAGTGCTCTCGCGTTCCATCGGATGGAGATGGTGCTTGCTGCCTCCGCGGGGGTGGCTTTGAGTGCTGGATGCGCTGTTACGAGCTGAGGCAGCGATCTCTAACGAGAGCGGTGCTCTTGATTGTGATTGGTGCTCTCGGATGGGGTTGGTGCTTCTGATTGTGGGCGGTGATCGCGGGAGCGGCTGCTGGTTACAGACAGGAATGTGAGCGCGGCTGCGCTGCGCGGCCGCGACGAGGTGCCGGGTGCGGGCGCGGAGATGGACCGCGACGCGCGGTTGGTCGGACACCGTTGGTGGGCTACCGGCTACCGGCTGCCAACTACCGGCTGGGGGCGACTCGGGTTGTGGGGCGCTCGTTGCTTGCGGCGGGCATCGGTTCGCTCGTGTGCGGTGCCGGGTGGGCCTGCCCTGGGAGGTGAGCGTGAGGCGTCGTGGGTGGGGGAGAGCGGTGCTCTTGTTTGTGGGCGGTGATCGGAGTGCGGAGCGGTGATCTCTGGTGAGGGGGCGTCAGCGCGGAAGGCTGTGCGCTGCGGAGGTATGGCTGGGCACCGTGCGACACGGATCGGCCGGACGTGCCCCGCCGTTGTGCGGGGTTGGTGAACTGCCGGTCGGCTTGTGCCGACGGCGGAATCCGCCGGTGGCGGAATCGTGCGCTGCGGGCCGCTCCCTGTGTTGATCATGAGGGAAGCCGCACAAGCGGTGAAGGGAGCCGACGGGGAGGTTCTGCAATGAGAGTCGTCTACGTACATGGGGCCTGCGTGACGGATGGCGCGTGGTGGTGGCACCGCATGGTGGAGCCGCTCGCCGCGCATTGGCTCGATACGCGGGCGGTCGAACTGACCAGCGCGGGACCGGATGTGGCCGGGCTGGGCGACCTGTACGACGACATCGCGGCGACACGCGCGGTGCTCGAGGACACCGATGAGCCGACCATCGTGGTCGCCCATTCCTACGGAGGCATGGTCGTGACGGAGGCCGCCGCCGGACTGGCCTCGGTGCGCCGTCTGGTCTACGTCACGTCCGTGATGCCCGAACCCGGCGAGACCCTGGCGGACTTCGCCGGGGCGGAGCCTGCGCCGTGGATGGAGGTCGGGAGCGACGGGACGATTTCTGCTCGATCCGAGACCGCCGCCGAGGTCTTCCTTCAGGGCTGCGACGATCCGGCGATCGTGGCGGAGGCGGTGCGCCGGCTCGTACCGCAGTCCATGGCCGTGTTCGGCCAGAGCCCGGCTGCGGCTGCGTGGAGGAACGTGCCTTCCACGTACGTCGTCTGCACCGAGGACCGCGGCTCCTCGGCTGCCTGGCAACGGGAACGAGCCACCCGGGCCGACCACGTGATCGAGATCCCGACGGACCACCACCCGTTCCTGAGCCGACCCCAACTGTTCGCGGATCTGCTGGCGCGGATAGCCCTCGCCGCGCGCTAGGGACTGTTTGAAAGTAGATCTTGGTCACAGCCATTCGCCGATGGCGGCGATGATGACGGCCGGCCCGCATGTTGTCGTAGCGAGGAGGGATGATCACGGCAGCTACCGAACACCGCAGCGGTGAGCACCCGTCGAGGGCCCGCTGTCGATAGGGAGAGGCATGTTTCTCGGACTACCCGGCGCAACTTGGGATGCCGTGCCAGTCGAGGAGGCGCTGGAGCGGTACGACATGGCCGAAGCGAGCAACAACCCTGACTGGGATGTCGATGACTATTTCGGAGAAGAGCCCGAGCACTTCTACGTCCACCGCGGTGACCTGGCGATCGACGGCGCGTTGGCGCTGGGCAACGGTCCCGACGAGGACGAGGACGAGGACGAGGACGAGGGCGAGGGCGAGGACACGGTCTACGTCATCGACGGCGACCTGACCGTCAGCGGTCCCATCACCTTCCTGAACATGGATGTCTACACAACGCTCTACGTCACCGGCTCGGTCGTGGCGCAGGACCTGGTGTGCCTCTGGGACAGTTGCCTGTTCGTCGGTCGGTCGTTGACCGTCCGGAACCTTCTTGCGACGTCACTGACCGAAGCGGGCGCCCTCGTGGTCAAGGGGCCGGTGTCTGCCCATACCTGGCTTGAGACGGGCGGCCGGGGCTGTATCTACTTCGCCGGCAAACCGGACGCCCGCTTGGTCGCAAGCGCCGACTCCGGTGCGGGCGGGCCGGCCGACCCGTACTCCGACGGCGCCAACGCCGGTGTCTACCTCGGTGGGGAAGGCAAGGTCGACATCCTGGCGGAGGTGGTCCTCCCCGAGTTCCTCGAAGAGGACGGCACATGCGACGACATGAAGATCCGGGAGGCGGTGTTCGAGGGCAGGTCCGTCCTGCGGTAACGACCCTGCCCAGGCGCGCTGTTGTGTCGGCCCGGGGTTCCCGCGAGCGCGTGGACCCCGGCTGTCGAAGCCGGCGACGCCGTCCGCGAGGGCGCGTGGGTGGCCGAACCTACCGGCGACGTCGTGGACGGCCGGCCGCGAGACCTTGGGGTCTGCTTGAAAGTGGATCTTGGTCTGCGATGATCGTCGTGTGGGGCGGGGAGATCCGACCGAGGGTCAATGGGCTGTGCTGGAGCCGTTGTTGCCGGCCGCGCGAAAGCGCGGCAGGCCGACCGCGTTCACGCGGCGGGACCAGCTGAACGCGATCCGGTGGCGCACCCGGACGGGTGCGCCGTGGCGGGACATACCCGAGCGGTGCGGGCCGTGGGAATCCGCGTCCAGCCTGTTCCGGCGCCGGCAGCGCGACGGGACCTGGGCGCGGGTCCTGGAGCACGTGCAGGCCCGCGCGGACGCACGGGGTCTGATCATCCGGGACGTGAACGTGGACTCCACGATCGCCCAGCCGCATCAGCACGCGGCCGGTGCCCGCAAAAAGGGGATCTGCAGCGCGAGCCGCCCGGCGGCGTGGTCGACGAGCCGTCCGACCACGCGCTCGGACGGTCCCGCGGCGGGCTGACCATGAAGATCCACCTGGTCTGCGAGCAGGGCCAGCGTCCGCCGGCCCTGCTGATCACCGCCGGACAGCGCGGCGACTCAACGCAGTTCGCGAACCTCCCGGACGCGATCCGGGTCCCCGGGATCGGACCCGGGAGACCGCGCACCCGCCCGGGGCGGGTGCGCGGTGACAAGGCCTACAGCTCCCGCGCGAACCACGCACTGCTGCGCAGACGCGGGATCGCCTGCACCATCCCCGAACCTGCCGACCGGATCCGCAACCGCATGAAACGCGGCCCGGCGGGCGGACGCCCGCCGGTCTTCGACCGCGAGGACTACAAGGCACGCCACGCGGTGGAGTGCGGCATCAACCGGCTGCAACGCAACCGCGCAGTGGCCGGCAGGTTCGACAAGCCGGCCGTCCGCTACGAAGCCACCGTCACCATCGCCGCCATCGGCGAATGGCCGTGACCAAGATCCACTTTCAAACAGACCCTAACGCCACGACGCCCCGCGCGGAGCCGAACCGGATCGAAGGTGGGGCGTTTCGGGACGCTGGGGGGACGGATCGTCGACGGCTCCGCTGCACCGCCCCAAGGCGCGGGACTTCGCCGAACCGACGACCGCCACACCGTTCCCGGTCGGAACCGCCGGCGCAGCCCCGCTCACCGGAGTCGGGCTGCAACGTCGTCTTCCGGTGGGCCGGTTGCCTTGGCGTGGGGCGGTTTGATTCGTGAGCGGCGGCGACCCGGTCCGTCGTCACGTTCTCGGCGAGAGCCGCCGGCGCGGTGCCGATGGCGGACGCGGGCGCTCGGGTTGGGGCCTGTCCAGGTGTTGGCATCGAGCGGGGCGCCGGTTCCGGATGGTCGGTGGCCGCCCTGAGTCCTGGGGGACTTGGGCTCGGGCGGGGTCTCGGGCGGTGTTGCGACGAGCGGGGCGGCAGTGCCCGGTGGCCGGGTGGCGCCGCCCCGAGCCTTGGCGGATGGGGCGCGTGACTGGTGTGTTTTCGGCTGTCTGTGGTGTCGAGTGATTGCGATGATTTGTCGGTTCTGTCGGCCGTGGGGAACTTGGGCGAGGGCGGGACGGGGTTACTTGGCGGGGGTGGTGTCGGGGCCCTGGGTGCGGATGCGTTCGACGGTTTCCAGGGACTCGCGGAGGTCGGTGAGCCAGGTGTCGGTGTTGCGCTGGACGAGGCGTACGCACCAGGCCAGGGCGTCGCTGCGGCTGCGGGCGACGCCGCCGGCGACCAGGGTGTCGAGGACCTGGCGTTCGGGCTGACGGAGGCGGGTCATGACGGGTACGGAGACCGTGGTGTAGAGGGCGCGGGTGCTGCCGCATTCGACGCCCCAGGAGACCTTGCGGCCGAAGCGGCGCTCGGCTTCGCGGGCCACGGCCATGCGGTCCTCGCGGGTGCGTTCGCGGAATTCGGCGATTCGGCCGTCGCGGGCCGCGTCGCGCTCGTCGGTGGAGACGTCGTCGGCGAGTTCCGGCTCGGGGATGCGGCCGATGACGGTGATTTCCTCGCGGTCGACGGTCACGTCGACGAGGGCGGTGAACAGTCCCTCGGGGAGGCGTCCGGTGAACCAGCCTCGTACGGCTTCCTGCTTTGTTGTAATCATGTAATTCAACTTACGCCGATGTTCTCCGAAGGCAAGGGGGTCCGCTCACAGCGGAAATCGCTCCGAGGGACGCGCCGGGGATGTCGCCGACGATCGGCAACCGTCGGGGGATGGTTGCCGTGGCACGATGACCGGCAGGCGGCAGGCGGCAGGCGGCAGGCGGCAGGCGGCCATGCGGCGGCCGGCAGGTGATCCGTGTGGGGCGACAGGCGGAGGGTGATGGCGATGGAGTCGGAAGGTCGGATGCCTCGGCGGGTGTTGCTCGGGACCTGGCCCACGCCGCTTGAACCTGCGCCGCGGTTGGCGGTCGCACTCGGTCTCGGTCCGGACGATCTGTGGGTCAAGCGGGACGATCTCACCGGTCTGGGCGGCGGGGGCAACAAGGTACGGAAGCTCGAATGGACCTGTGGCGCGGCGCTTGCCGCCGGTGCCACCACGCTGGTGACCACGGGTGCGCCGCAGAGCAATCACGCACGGCTGACCGCGGCGGCGGGTGCGCGGTTGGGTCTGGACGTTGTACTGGTCCTGGCGGGCGCGGGTGGGGCGTCGACGTCCGGAAACATCGCGCTCGACGGGCTGTTCGGCGCCACGGTGGTGTGGGCCGGCGACGTGGGGCGGGCGGCACTCGACGCCATGGCCGAGGAGGTGGCCGCGCGGCTGCGGGAACGTGGTGGCGTTCCGGTGGTGCTGCCCTTCGGTGGGTCGAGTTTGCTCGGGGCGCGTGGCTACGCGGAGTGTGCGCGGGAACTCATCGGTCAGGAACCCGAGTTGGATGTTGTCGTGGTGGCGCTGGGTTCCGGTGGCACGATGGCGGGGCTGGTCGACGAACTCGGCCCCGAACGGGTGCTCGGCGTGCACTGTGGCGCCGTCGACGATCCGTCCGGGACCGTACACGGGTTGCTTTCGGGTCGGGACGACGCGCGTTGTGCGCGAGCGGAGTTGCGGGTGCGGTCGGATCAAGTCGGCGACGGATACGGAACGTTGACTGAGTCGGCGATGGCCGCGTTGACGTTGGCTGCGCGTACTGAGGGCATCGTGCTCGACCCGATCTACACCGCGCGGGCGATGGCCGGGTTGATCGCGGCGGTCAAGGATGGCGAGGTCCGGCCCGGCCACCGCACGATCTTCCTGCACACGGGCGGATTGCCCGGCCTCTTCGGCCACCCGACCACCGTCGGCAGGGCCATGTCCATGTCCGCTTTGCAGGCAAGGGACGGCCGGTAGCCGATTGGTGGACGTTCGGGCGGCCGGGCACCCGGGCGCCCGCGCAGCCGCTCACCCGCGCACTCGCTCACCCGGCCCCGGGCTTCCGGGTTGCCGTGCCCCGGCGTCAGCGCCGCCGGGAACTCGCTACACCCGCACCCGGGCAGCCGCTTACTCACTCACCCGTGCCCTGGGCTGCCGCGCACCCGCGTACCT
Organism: Embleya sp. NPDC050493; assembly: GCF_044458105.1. Lineage (NCBI taxonomy): Bacteria > Bacillati > Actinomycetota > Actinomycetes > Kitasatosporales > Streptomycetaceae > Embleya > Embleya sp. NPDC050493. The sequence goes on along the minus strand of NZ_JBITHP010000025.1, from coordinate 120,974 downwards.
GCCGCGCCCGGTGTCGGCCGGGCCGCTCGGTGCGTGCCGAGCACCACGACCGACCCGCCCTCGGCAGCGAGTTCGACGCCGGCCGGTCCGTCCGGCACCGGGCAGCAGCGCACCCGCCCAGCCGCCCGCCCGCGCAGCCGCGCTCTGGGCTGCCGCCCACCCGCGTACCCGCCGCGCCCGGTGTCGGCCGGGCCGCTCGGTGCGTGCCGAGTACCACGACCGACTCGCCTGCGGTAGCGAGTTCGGCGCCGGCCGGTTCGTCCGGTACCGGTCACCCGTGCAGCCGCCCACCCGCGCAGCCGGGTTCTGGGCTGCCGCGCACCCGCGTACCTGCCGTGCCCGGTGCCGGCCGGGCCGCTCGGTGCGTGCCGAGCACCACGACCGACTCGCCTGCGGCAGCGAGTTCGGTGCCGGCCGGCTCGTTCGGCACCGGGCGCCCGCCCGCGCACCCTCGCTCTGGGCTGCCGCGTACCCGCGTACCTGCCGCTGCCCGGTGCCGGCCGGTCCGTCCGGCACCGGGCAGCGGCGCACCCGGGCGCCCGGGCACCCGTGTACCCGGGCAGCCGCGCACTCGTTCTCCCGGGCCCCGGGGCTTCCGGCACCCGCGTACGCGCGCCCCGCGCACCCGCGCACCCACCCAGCCGGGGAGCCGCCCAACCGGGTACTCGGGCAGGCGGGGTGTGCCTGGGTGGCGAATAGCCGGCAAGCCCGATCTTGGCGACGGGACCGATGGGAAGGCATTGCCTTGCGACCCGGCTGTGAGGCGTGGGCGCCGGCATGACGTCGCGCGGGAGCCGTCCCCGGCGCGTGGTGCGCTCGGGACGACGTGTCACCCGACGCTGCGCCGTTGCCGTTGCCGTTGTCACGCCGCCGTCGTCGCGGTTGCGGTTGCTCGTGGTTGCCGTTGGTCGGTAGGAGCCGCGTCGAGCCGCGTCGGGTCGGATGGTGGTTGGTTCGGTTGTGGTTTGTCGTCGACCCGTGGCCGGGGTGTGTGGGTGCGTGGAGGTAGCTTGGGGCGCATGACCATCGAGGGCGTTGCCGTGCGGGTGTCGGTCGGGAGTTTGACCGCGCTTGCCGGGCTGCATGTTGCGTGGGGGCTGGGGTCGTCGTGGCCGTTGCCCGATCGGGAGTCGCTGTCGGATGCGGTGGTCGGGCAGTCGAGTGTGCCCGGGCCGGCGGCGTGCTTCGCTGTCGCGGGTGCACTGGGTGCGGCGGCGCTGTTGGTTGCGGGGCGGCCGAGGCGTCGACCCGCGCTGGCCCGGACCGGGGCGTTCGGGGTGGCCGGCGTCCTGGGGCTGCGTGGTGTGCTCGGCCTTGTCGGTCGCACGGATGTCGCGTCGCCGGGGTCGTCCTCCGAGCGCTTTCGCCGGTTGGATCGGATGGCCTACTCGCCGCTGTGCCTCGCGCTCGCCGCCGGCTCGGCGGTCGCGGCCGGCGGGAGCGGACGATGAACCGGCTCGGGCTCGTGGCGGTGGTTGTTCGGGACTACGACGAGGCCATCGCGTTCTATACCCGCGCCCTCGGGTTCGACCTGCGCGAGGACACCCCGATGGAGGATGGCAAGCGGTGGGTCGTGGTCGCGCCGCCCGGTACGGGGCCGAACGAGGCGGCGGTCCTGCTGGCCCGGGCCGTGGACGACGAGCAGCGGTCCCGGGTGGGGGATCAGACCGGTGGCCGGGTCGGACTCTTCCTGTACACCGATGATTTCGCCCGAGAGCACGCACGGATGCTCGCCGCCGGCGTGATCTTCGAGGAGCCGCCTCGGCGGGAGAAGTACGGCGTCGTCGCGGTCTTTCGCGACCTGTACGGCAACCGTTGGGACCTGATCGAGCGCACCGGCCCGATGCTGCGCTGAGCGAGGCTTACGCGGCTGCATGCATCGACCGCGAGGGGCCTCGTCTCGGTATGGCCACCGACCCGAGGTCGCCGAGCCGGCTACGCCCGCGACCATGGCCGAAACAGCGACCAGGGCCGCGACCCGATCGCAACCACGATCATGGCCGGCCGAGGGGTACTCACTCCACAACCCGCCCGGCCGCCGCCGGCCCCGCTGCGACCACCCGTACGGTCGACCCGGCCGGCGAACAAGCCGAGAAAGCCGTCACGGTGCCGACGCCCCGACGCCCCGAGGCGACGACCGAGCCGCCGGCCGCCGTGCCACACAAACATCCTCGTCGAGACTCGGGCGCCCCCAACCCCCAACCCGCCGCCGCCTACTGCGCCAGCCAGATCACCAGCCAAAGGAAGCCCACGCCCGTGATCGTGCACAGCAGGGTCGAGCCCGAAGGGTGTGGGCTGTGGGCCTCGGGCAGGATGTCGGCGGTGGCCAGGTAGAGCAGGAAGCCGGCGAAGAAGCCCAGGTAGAGGCCAAGGGCGTGTTCCGGGATGGTGAACGCGAGCGTGATGGCCGCGCCCGTCACCGGTGCGAGGGCGTCCGCGCCCAGCAGGGTCACGGCCCGGCGGCGGTCGTTGCCGTACATCCGGGTGACCGTGTACGTGTTGAAGCCGTCCGCGAAGTCGTGTGCCACCACCGCGATCGCCACCGTGGTGCCCACCGTCGTACCGGCCTGGAAGGCCGCGCCGATCGCGAAGCCGTCCATCACGCTGTGCCCCACCAGCGCGGCGGCGGCGGTCAGGCCGATGCCCTTGGCCCGCCCGTCCGCGCCCATGGTCGGGCCGTGGTGGTGGGCATGTGGTGCGTACTCGCCTTCGTGGCCCCGGTGGATCGCCACCGAGCGCTCGACCACATGCAGGACCAGGAAGCCCAACACGAACATCAGCAGCGCCTGCGGCACGCCGCCCAGCCGATCGCCCGCCGCGGACAGCGCCTCGGGCAGCAGGTCGAACGCGACCACGCCGAGCATCAGCCCGGCGGCGAGGCCCAGTACGAGGTGTCGACGGTCGCCGATGCGCTGCGCCACCCAACCGCCGAGCAGGGTCATCAGGAAGGCGCCGGCGGCGACCAGTACGGCGGTCATGCCCGCGCCTGCCCGGGATCCGGAGGCTGCATTCGCGACGGCGTCATCGATCAATCGTCGGCCGGCGGATGGGCGAACGCGCCGGTTGTTGCGCCGTACGAGTGACCACACACACGTCGCGCCCGCGCCCCCGAAGCCGCTGCGCGCCTGCGTGGCGACGGCGTGCACCGTTATGTCGGTTGGTATCGCGCCGAGTTGGTTACATGTCGTCCGCGAAACCAACAATCGGGCACGCACCGTACGCCGGCCGGCCACACCCGGCCACACCCGGCGACAATCGGGACTTCGGCATCGAAATGGAGGCGTCCCGGCGCCGAAATACAGGCGCCAATGCGCGGACGTCCGCCTATTCTGGTGACGGCTGCCCCTACGACCCCGCCCGGCTTGCATGCCGATGGCCAGGTTCCGGGCGTGCCGTACTCCGTGCCACGCCGCCGCGCGACTTGGGCGACCCCGGAAGAGCCGCGAGGCGTGTGGGCGACCCATGCCATGTACGCAACGGGGAGAAACGGAACGATGAATGTGAAGGTAGGCGACAGGGTCAAGGCGACACAGCCGATCGGCGGCTTCACCAAGCAGACCGTCCCGGTAGGCGCACCGGGAGTGGTCGTGCGCACCACGATGGGCCGTGCCGACGTGTGCTTCACGCTGCCCGGCGTTGCCGGCGGCTTCCGTACGGTCGAGGTATCGGTCGACCCGGGCAAGCTCGCCAAGGTCTGACGACCGGCACCGGAACCGGAACCCAACCAAAGCCCCAACCAAGCCAACCCGAAACGACATCCGGAACCGGAACCGGAATCAGAACCGGAACCGGGATCAGAACCGGAATCAGAACCAGAACGACAGCTACAGCCAGAACCAGAACAACGGCTACAGCTACAGCCGAAACCACCACCAGACCGATCCCGACTCGACCCGACTCGACACCCACCCCCCCACACCACCCCCACCGCGTTCCCCGCCACAGAACCAAGGCTCCCCGTGGCGGGGAACGCGCGTGCCCGCCGCAAGTCGCCCCGCGTGCCTGGTACCCACTCGCCACCTCCGTTCCCCGTTCCCCTTGCGACGCAAGCGCTGCAAGATGTCGGTGGATATTCCTGCACAGCCCTCGCTCGTCGTAGGAGTTGGAGGAATAGTGAGCCGAACCGCGCACCGTCCTCGACGCCGACGGCCGGCCGCGATCGTCGTCGCGGTGGCCGCCCTGTTGGTGTCGTTCCTGGTTCCACCCGCCGCCGAGGCGCATCCGAACCATCCGGGTGGCGAAGCCGGTTGTGATCCGATCGATCCGGCCGCGTGTCTGCTGCCGTTTCCGAACAACTGGTACACGCAGGCCGATCGGCGCACCGATACCGGGCGTCGGGTCGCGTTCACGGCGGCGATGATGCCGCATGGCGCCACGCCGGACGACTGGAATCGCAACGACGGCTTCTCGCCCGGCTCGACGCTGATCACCCGGATCCCCGGCGTCGACCTCGGCCGCAGCGGTGCGGCGCCGGTCACCGACGTCGGCGCGTCGCTCGCCCGGAACGCGCCGATCGTCATCCTCGACACCGAGACCGGCGAACGCCGGCCCTACTGGGCCGAACTCGACGCCAACGCCACGGATTCGACCCGGCAGGCGTTGCTGGTGCACCCGGCCGAGAACTTCGTCCCCGGCCACCACTACGTGGTCGGCCTGCGCAACCTGCGCGGTGCGGACGGCCACGTGATCGCCGCGCCGGAGACGTTCGCCAGGATCGCAGGTCGCACCCTGCCGCGCCGCGACCCGTTGGCCGCTCGCCAGGCGCAGCTTCGACCGGCGCTGGATCGACTGGACCGGGCCGGCGTCGATCGTCGCGGCCTCTACCTGGCCTGGGACTTCACCGTCGCAAGCGAGCGCAACCTCACCGGCGGCATGCTTCGGATGCGGGACGACGCGTTCGGTCGACTCGGCGACCGGGCGCCGCAGTTCACGGTGACCGGAGTGAAGAACTCGACGCCGGAACAGGATTCGCGGATCGCTCGCGAGGTGACCGGCACGGTCACCGTACCCAGTTATCTGAACCGGCCCGGCGGTCCCACCGGTTCCACGCTCAACCTCGGTCGGGACGGGCTGCCGCGGCAGTTGCCGGGGAACACCCAATCCGCGCAGTTCCGTTGCGAGATCCCGCGCGCAGCGTTCGACCGGCCCTCGCAGGCCTCGTTGTACGGACACGGCCTGCTCGGCAGCAACAACGAGGTGGGCGGCGGGAACGTCAAAGCGATGGCCGCCGAGCACGACATCACGTTCTGCGCCACCAAGTGGATCGGCATGGCCGACGAGGACCTGCCCACCGTCGCCCGCGCGCTCGCCGACCCGGGCAGCTTCGGCGCGGTGCCGGATCGCACCCGACAGGGCTTCCTGAACGCGCTGTTCCTCGGTCGCGACATGATCCACGAACAGGGCTTCGCCGCCGACCCGGCGTTTCGTACCGACAGCGGGCGGCCGTTGATCGACATATCGAAGGGCCTGGTCTACGACGGCAACAGCCAGGGCGGCATTCTCGGCGGGTCGCTGGTCGCGGTGTCCCAGGACGCCAGACGTGGGGTGCTCGGGGTGACCGGGATGAACTACAGCGTCCTGCTCAACCGCAGCTCCGACTTCGGGCCGTACGGGCAGATCCTGGACGCCGGCTTCCCGGACAAGCTCGATCAGCAGGTGGTGCTGTCGCTGTTCCAGATGTTGTGGGACCGCGGCGAGACGAACGGCTATGCGAGCGGCCTGGACCACACCCCGCTGCCACGTACGCCGCGCCACCAGGTGCTGATGCAGATCGCGTTCGGTGACCACCAGGTTTCCACGGTGACCGCCGAGACCGAGGCACGCACGATCGGCGCGCGGATCCACGAGCCCGCGATCGCGCCGGGACGCAACCCCGACCGGGATCCCTATTGGGGAATTCGGCCGCTGCCGCGCGAGCCGTACCGGGGGTCCGCGCTGGTGGTCTGGGACAGCGGGTCGCCCGCGCCACCGGTGACCAATACGCCGCCGATCGGACCCGAGTACGGGCGCGACCCGCACTCGGACCCGCGCAACTCGCCGGTCGCCCGACAACAGAAGGCGGAGTTCCTGGCCACCGGTCGGGTCGTCGACGTGTGCGGCGGCGCGCCGTGCACGGCACCCGCGGGATAACGCCTGCCCGTGTGAGGCTGTGGGTTCCGGCCGCGTCCGGCGCCGGAACCCACGCCAGTCGAGGGAGCACACATGTCCTCCGTACCCGACGCCGACGCCGTGCCCGGCCCCTGCCCTGCACCCGCCTCCGAGCCCCCCGCGCCTCCTACGCCCACACCCACACCCCACCCTGACCCTCCCCGCCTCGATCCGCCGGACCTGGCCCGGGTCATGGGGCTCATGCCGCATCCCGAGGGCGGTTGGTACCGGGAGACCTGGCGCAGCGGGGTGAGCGTGACCCCGCCCGGATACCCGGGGCCGCGCGACACCGCGAGCGGCATGTACTTCCTGCTCGGTCCGGGCGAGGAGTCCGCGTGGCACGTCGTGAAATCGGCCGAGTTGTGGCTCTGGCATCGCGGCGGACCACTCGAACTGCGGCTGGGCGGGGACGGTACGACTCCCGATGCCGAGCCGCACCGGATCCTGCTCGGCCCGGATGTGGAGGCGGGTGAGCAGCCGCAATTGCTGATTCCGCCGGGGGTGTGGCAGACGGCTCGGCCGGCGGCCGGGCGCGAGGTGCTGGTGTCGTGCGTGGTCTCGCCCGCGTTCTCGTACGAGGACTTCCGGATGCTGTGAGCCGGCGGCGGGGCGCCGATACTACGGTGGCGGCCGGGACCAAGCGGGCGCGGGCTGCCAGGGAGTACGACGTGAGCGATGCACGGGCCGACTACGCCGATTCCGTGGTGGCGGCATGGTCGGCGGTACTGCCGGACGTGGAGGCGTCCTCGGTCGGGTTCGTGGTGCGGCTGCATCAGGCGATGATCGCGATGGAGGACTTCGACCGGCGCAGCATCGGCGCGTTGGGGCTGACCGCGCCGGAGTACATGGTGCTTGTCGTGCTCGCGACCCGACCGGATCGGCCGGGGCTGACGCTGCGTGAGTTGCAACCGTTGGTGATGTACTCGTCGGGCGGGATGACGCACTGCGTGGACCGACTGGCCCGCAAGGACCTGATCGAGCGTCGGCCCAACCCCGCGGACGGCCGTTCGGTGCTGGTCTGCCTCACCGAGTCGGGGCGCGAGTGTGCCCGGGCGGCGATGCGCGCGCGGATCGACGCGCTCGACGGGCTGCTGAGGCCGATCGCGGAGGAGGACCGGGACGTGGTCGACAAGGCGCTGCGCATCCTGGCCTCGACATTGGGCGCGCCCGGGTAGCCGGCCGTAGGCGACCGACCGCCCGAATCGACCCGGCCCGCCGGGCGGTTCGGCCGTGGTGCGCGGGTATTCGGCCGCGTCAGGCGTCGGCCGCGAGGCCGTCCCGATGGCGGGCGCGGAAGCTCGCCGCCTTGGCGCGGTTTCCACAGCGGCGCATGTCGCACCAGCGCCGGCTGCCGTGGCGGGACGAGTCGACGTAGAGGCGGGTGCACGTCGGCGCCTCGCACTCCCGGACGCGGGCCGCATCCGCGCCGCCGAACAGGGTGACCGCCGAGCGCGCGACCGTGGCCAGGACGGCGGAGATGTCGCCGGTACGCCGTACCCGACCGTCCGCCGCCAGCGCGACCGTGACCGGAGCGCCGGCCGCGAAGCCGTTCAATGTCGCGCGATCACGTGCGCCGTACCCCTCCGGCGTGTCCCGGGAGGACGCCAGCCGGTACAGCGCTTCGCGCAATTCGATCGTGCCCGCGAGCGCGTCGTCGTCGACCGCCGGCGCGGTGTCCACGAGGCCGGCGGCGACCGCCCAGGACCCGAGTGCGGCCGGCGTGTCCAGCAGGTCGCGGGGTTCGGTGCGGCGCTGCTGCACGGTTCCGACCAGGTCGAGCGCGATGTCGCCGCCGATGAAGGTGAAGGTCACCCACCCAGCATAACCGGATTGACAGGTTAGTGCGGAGCGCGCCATGGTGAGTAACCTGATTGAGTAGTTACTCGTCCGACGCTTCGACACGGGAGTGGACCTCGATGAGCGCCGCACGTACCGCACGCATCGCAGGATCGGCAGACGCCACGGCAGCTATGGACGCCATGGACGCCCTGGAAGGCGCAGATGCCACGGATGCCACGGACGCCACAGGCACCACCAGCACCACCACCGCCGCCGCCGGCCGTGCCCGCCCGGGCCGACCCGGGCCCACCGCCGGCGCACATCCGCCCGATCCCGGCGACCGGGGCACGCGAGCCGCCGGCGACCGAGGAGCGCGAGCCGCCGGCGGCCCGGGCCCGCGAGCCGCCCTGGTCGGCAAGGCGATACCGCCCGTGTTCGTGCTGCTGTGGAGCAGCGCGTTCATCATCGGCGCGATCGGGGTGGACGCCGCGCCGCCGCTCCTGCTCACCTTCTTCCGGTTCGCGCTCGCCGGGCTGCTGCTCGGGGCGTTCGCGCTTGCGGTTCGGGCGCCGTGGCCGCGTGGGCGTCGACTCGCTCACGTCGTGGTCGCCGGACTGCTGTTCCAGGCGCTTCAGTTCGGCGCCTTGTACACGGCACTCTCGATGGGGCTACCCGCCGCCGTGGTGGCTCTCGTGCAGGGGCTCAATCCGGTGCTGATCGCGCTCCTGGCCGGGCGGTTCCTCGGCGAGCGGGTGAGCACGCGGCAGTGGCTGGGCTTCGGCCTGGGCACGATCGGCGTGGTTCTCGCCGTCGCGGATCCCACCCACCTGTCGATTCCGGCGCTGGTCCTGGCCGTGGTGGGGCTGCTCGGTCTGAGCGTGGGCACCGTGTACCAGAAGCGCTACGTGCACGACGTCGATCTGCGCACCGGTACGGCCGTGCAGTTCCTGGTCAGCGCGCCGTTCATGGGGCTGGGCTCGCTGCTGTTCGAGACGCCGCACGTGCATGCGTGGGGGCCGTTCGTCGGGACGCTCGCGTGGATGGTGCTGGTCAATTCGATCGGCGTGTTCACGCTGCTCAACCTGATGTTGCGGCAATCCTCGGCGAGTCGGGTCGGCACGCTGTTCTTCCTGACCCCGGCCGCCACGGCGGTACTCGCGTGGCTCCTGCTCGACCAGGCCCTGCGACCGGCCGCGGTCGCCGGGATCGCGATCGGCGGGATCGGCGTACTGCTGGCCAACCAGCGGTAGCGGGCGGCCCGGGAACCCGGCGGCAGTCGCATCGCGCCGGGCGGGCGGCCCGCTACCCCGAACGGCCCGCGCCGTCCGTTGCCGACAGCCCGGCGGCCGACCACCACCGGCCCCGAACCGTCCGCCGACCGAAGCCTGTTGCCCGCCGCCCACCGCCCACCGCCCGCCGCCCACCGCCCGCCGTCCGCCGCCCACCGGCGCACGCCCTTCGGGCCGACCGCCTGCGACCGCTTCCGACCGCCCACCACCCGCCCGGCTCGACCGGGTCAGCCCGCGAGTTCCGCGACCGCCCGGAGCACCTCCGGCCAGACCGCCGAGAGCGGGTCGACCGGCTCGAAGTGGCCGACGCCGGCCAACTCCCGCAACGTCGCGCCCGACGCCGCGGCGAAGGTCCGACCCAGGGCGATCGGTACCTGTTCGTCGGCGTCGCCGTGCAACAGGATCAGCCCACGGCCGCCCACGCCACCCGCCGCCAACCGCGTCGGGTCCGCCTGCGCGAGCACCGCCTCCGAGCGGTCCTCGCCCAGGAACTCCGCCGCCGCACCGTCGTCCAGGTCGAGGGCGAGGGCCGCGTCCAGATCGAGTACGCCCGCCAACGACACCGCGCCCGCGATCGGCGGCGCGGCCGGCAATCGGCCCACGCCGCCCACCGGCAGCCGATCGCGCAGCGCCGCCCAGACCGCCAGGTGCCCGCCCGCCGAGTGCCCCAGCAGGACCACGGGTGAATCGGCCTGTGCGCACAACAGATCGAGCGCGGCGGCGACATCCTCGAACGTGCCGGGCATCCCGCCGCCGGGCTGCCCGGCCCGGCGGTACTCGATGCTCGCGACGGCGTAGCCGTCGGCGGCCAGCGCGACGCACATCGGATACGTGTACTTGCGGTCGTACTCGGCCCGCCAATACCCCCCGTGCACGACCACGACGAGCGCGTGCGGGTCGGCCGCGGGTTGCCAGAGGTCGACGACCTGATCCGCCGCCGGCCCGTACCGCAGCGTGCGGTCGGGGCCGGCGGCCGGGCGCGTGAGGATGTCACGGGAAGCACTCATCCGACCATTCTCCGGGACCCCGGACCCGGCCCCGACGCGACCCACCATCACACTGCGCGAAGCGCTCCGCCCCGCCGCTCCGGCCCGACGCGACCCACCACACTGCGCGAAGCGCTCCGCCCCGGCTCCGGGCCCGGACGCGGCGCACGCGCCCGACCGCGCGGAGCGTTCCGGCTCGGCTCCGGACGCGGCCCGCGCACGTCGCCACGCGAAGCGCCTCGGCCCCGACACGGCCCGCGCACCCGACCGTGCGGAGCGCCCCACCCCGTCCAGGCGCCTCGACACGGCGCGTACCTCACCGCGCGAAGCGGTCCGTGGCCTCGATCAGGTGGTGGGTGATGCCCGGTTCGGAGAAGGCGTGACCCGCATCCGGCACTATCACGAATTCGGCCTCCGGCCAGGCCCGGTGCAGATCGTAGGCCGTCGCCGGGGGAGTGCACAGGTCGTAGCGACCCTGCACGATCACGCCCGGGATGTGGCGCAGCCGGTCGGCGTTGCGGATCAGTTGGCCCTCCTCCAGGAAACCGCCGTTGCGCACGTAGTGGTTCTCGATCCGGGAGAAGGCCAGGGCGAATTCCGGTTGTCGGTGCATCTCGACCAGGTCGGGCCGGGGAAGCAGGGCGACCAACGTGCCCTCCCACGCACTCCACGCGATCGCAGCCTGCTCGCGCACCTTCGGATCCGGATCGTTGAGCCGGCGCCCGAAACGCCGATCAGGTCGTCGCGTTCGTCCTCCGGGATCGGCGCGAGGAATTCCTGCCAGGCCTCCGGGAACAACATCGACGCCCCGCTCTGGTAGAACCACGCCAGTTCCCGGCGTCGCAGCGTGAAGATGCCACGCAGGACCAACTCGGTGACCCGCTCGGGGTGGGTTTGCGCATACGCGAGCGCGAGGGTGCTGCCCCATGAACCACCGAAGACCAACCACCGCTCCACGCCCAGCAGTTCGCGCAACTTCTCGATGTCGGCGACCAGATGCCAGGTGGTGTTCGTGCTCAGGTCCACCTCGAACCGGCTCACGTGCGGCGTGCTTTCGCCGCAGCCGCGTTGATCGAAGAGCAGGACGTCGTACCGTTCCGGATCGAACGCCCGCGCATGGTCGGGCAGACAACCTCCGCCGGGGCCGCCGTGCAGGAAGACGGCCGGTTTGCCACCCGGGACTCCGTAGCGTCGCCAGGCGATCGACTGACCGTCGCCGACATCCAACTTGCCCCGGTCGTAGGGCTCGATGGGTGGATATATCGTGCGCATGAGGCTCTCCCGCTCGGTCGTGCGGACCGTTGTGCGATCCGCCGGATCGTTCACCGTGCCGTTGCTCGTGCCGTCCGCCGTGCTGTTCGCCGTGCCGTCCGTCGTGCGGTCTCGGGTGAACCGCACGAACGGAATCGACAGAGCCCAGCACATCACGAGGAACGAGAATCGCCCACCCTTCGCGAGTCGCTCGGCGACCGCCCCGATCCCGGCCCGCCCCATCCCGGCCGCCCCGGCCCCGGCCGCCCCGGCCCCGGCCCGGCCCGGCCCGCCCCGTCCCGTCCCGTCCCGGCTGGGCGCAGTGCGTCCCGAACCGACGCGCCCGACGTCCGCTCGAAGACGAGATCGGTGGTTGCCCGGGTCGGTGGACCCGATGAGGGCTAGAGTCCGGGCGGCACATATCGAGGGGGGAACTCGCACATGCGCATATCGGCTACCCGTTTGCCGAAAACCCGGTCGGCCCTGCTTCCCGGGATCGTCACGGCGACCTTGACGTTGACGCTGACCCTGACCGGTTGCGACGGGGACGGGGACAAGAAGTCCGACCGGCCCAAGCCGTCGCAGAGCAGCAGCACGCCGGCCGGCAGCGCGTCGCCCGGCACGGCCCCGCCGAGTTCGGCACCGCCCACCACCCGGGCACCGTCCACGGCGCCGCCGACGACCACGCAGCCGAGCAGCGCGGCACCGACGCCCCGCAGCGGGTCGGGCGGGAACGTCTCGGGCGGCGGCGCGAGCGGAACCGGCGGCAACGGTGGTTCCGCGTCCGGCGGTTCGTCCGGCAGCGGAACGTCCGGTGGCGGGACGTCCGGCAGTGACCCCGGCGCCGGCACGATCGGCGACGGCAGCAGCACCGGTGGCAGCGGCCCCGCCTACTACAAGAACTGCTCCGCCGTCCGGGCCGCGGGTGCCGCACCGATCCGCCGGGGCGACCCCGGCTACGGCCGGCACCTCGACCGCGACGGAGACGGAGTCGGCTGCGAGTGACACGTTCCGGTCGCCGCCGGGAGCGGGCAGGTACGGTTCCCGGCGGCGGTCGGAGGCGCGTTCACGTGCGGACACCGACCGCTTTCGCGCTGGTCGGTCCGACACGGCAGGATGTGTTCGAGCGCGGGGGGCGGACGGGTGCAGGGCGGAAGGGCGATAGCGTGGCGAGTCGGCGGAGCACCGGCGTGCTGGGGGCATGGGCCGAGCTGCAGCGGCAACAACAACGGCAACGCGAGGCCGAGTTGCGGGCGCAGCAGCAACAACTGCGAGCCGACGAACGCAACCGGCGCGAGGCGCAGAAGGCCGCCGCGCGGGCCGACCGCGAGGCGCAGCGCGCCTATCAGCAGTCCCGCGAGGCCGAAGTGGCCCGCCGGACAGCGGAGATCGAGGACCGGGTCGCCGAGCTGCAAGGCGTGCTTCGGGCCCGGCTGAGCGCGCCGGGATTCCGGATCGAGCGGTTGCGCAGCGCCGTGGAGATCCCGCCGTTCCAACCGGGCGAACTCGCCCGACCCATCCCGATGCCCGATCCGGCGCGCTATCAGGTGGCCCCTCCCTCCGGCCTGGGCAGCTTCGCGCCCGGTGCACAGTCGCGCTACGAGCAGGACCGGGCGCAGGCGCAGGCGCGCTACGACCACGACCTGCGGGCGGCGCAGGCCGCCGAGTACCAGCGGCAGCAGCAATACGACGACTACCGCCGCCGGTTCGAGGACTGGGCGAACGGCCAACGCGCCCTGGCCGCGCAGCGCAACCAGCAGGTGGACGATCTCGTGCGGCGGCTCGCGGCGCGCGATCCCGAGGCGATCGAGGACTACTTCGAGGGTGTCCTGCTGGCATCGCCGGATTGGCCCGAGGGCTTCTCCGACCACTCGACGGTGGCCTTCGACGCCGCCGCGCGGCAGTTGGTGGTGGACCACGAGCTGCCGACGACGGACGTGGTGCCGGCCGTGGCCCGGGTGCGCTACGTGAAGACCGACGACCAGGAGAAGGAGGTCGCGCGTACCGCGACCGATCGGCGGACGATCCACCGCGACGTGTTGGCGCAGAGCGCGATCCGGATACTGGCCGAGGTCTTCTTCGCCGACCACGAGGGCATCCTCGATTCGGTGGTGCTCAACGGCTTCGTCCAGGCGGTGAACCCGGCCACCGGTCGACACGGGCGCACGTACCTGCTCACGGTGACCGCGCGGGCCGAGCAGTTCCGGCAGATCAGCCTCGATCGGGTGGACGCGGTCGCGTGCCTGGAGGCGATGGGCGGGACCCTGTCCGCCCGCCCGGACCGGCCCACCCCCGTACAACCGAGCCGGCTCGCGGACAGCGTCGCATCGGCGCCGACCCCGGCGCCGACTCCCACCATCACCCCGGCGCCCGCCCGGCCCGGCGACGACGATCCGGATCTGTTCGTGATGGATCCGATCGAGTTCGAGAACCTGATCGCCGAGCTCTTCTCGCGCATGGGCATGCAGGTCGAGACCACCGCGCGCAGCGGCGACCAGGGGGTGGACGTGGTCGCGGTGGACCCGGACCCGATCCGCGGCGGAAAGATCGTCGTGCAGGTCAAGCGCTACCGCAACACGGTCCCGCCCACGGCCGTGCGGGATCTGGCCGGCACCGTGCAACACCACGGCGCGAACAAGGGCTTGCTGGTCACCACGTCCGGCTTCGGGCCCGGCAGCCACGAGTTCATCCGCAACAAGCCGCTGGGCCTGGTCACCGGACCCGAACTGGTCGGCCTGCTCGCCCAACACGGCCTGCGCGGTCGCCTGGGTCCGGGCACCGGCGGGGCGCCGACCGCCGCGCCCGGCAGCCGGATCCTGGTGCAACTCGCCTGGGAACCGGGCAACGCGCCGCCCCTGGACCCGTGCGCGTTCGTCTGCCGCCGCGGACGGGTGCTCGGCGACGAGCACTTCGTGTTCTTCAACAATCCGGCCAGCCCCGAAGGTGCGGTCCGGATCGGTGACGGCGTGGCGTTTCTGGTGGACCTGGCCCTGCTGCCCCGGGCGGCCGACCGTCTGGTGCTGGCCGCGGCCGTCGACCAGGAGCGCGCCCCGAGCGGCGACCTGGCCGCGCTGCGCGGAGCCAGACTGACCCGCCTCGACCAGGCCGACGGCCGCCGGCTCGGCGACCACCCCGTACCCACCCGCCGCCCGGGCGAGACCGCCATGGTCCTGGGCGCATTCGTGCGCACCGACGACGCCTGGACCTTTTCCCCCACCACCAACGGCTTCCGCAACGGCCTCCTCGGCGTCGCCGAGTCACACGGCGTGGAGGTCGAGTAGGCCGGGAAGGCCCCCGACGCACGTCGCCCGATCAGATGTCCAGCATCAACCGCAGGTAGGTACGGATGTCGTCGGCTTCCTTGTCGTCGACGCTCCCCAACGGGCGTCCCAGGAGCCACCGCTCGGAAACCGCCCGCACGTCGTCGGTGCGTGCCCAACTCCGCCGGCGAAGGCCGGACCGCGCCGAGGACACCGAGACGTGATGAGGCAGTCCCCGGTCCTGGGTGGTCAGCGGCACGACGATCGCCATCGCGATGGGGAAGGAGGCGTAGAACGGCGAGTTGACCACCACCACCGGCCGTCGACCGGTTTGCTCCGAGCCGACGACGGGGGAAAGGTCGGCCATCCACACCTGCCACGGGGCGGACTTCCGGCTCACTGCTCACTGCCGAGATTGTCGCCGGCCACGCCGTCCCACTCGTCGAGTTCGTTCTCGTAATCGGTCCATGCGGAGGCGTCGGCCTGCAATCGCGCGTAGGCGGCTAGCACGGCCGCTTTGCGGTGCTCGGTGAGCAGATGAGTGAGCGCGGTGTTCAAGGTGACGCCGCCGAGATCCTCTGCGGCTACTCGAGCGAGATCGTCTCGGACGCTCATCTCAACCTTTATGGTGGTCGCAGTCATACTGCGAAGTATGCCCCTCGGTATGTGATGGGCCGGAGAGCCGCCCGACGCCGCGGGAAGGTCGACCCCGCCGGGTGGCTCGGTACCTGTGCGGGATCGTCGTACCCGTCTGTCAGGATGCCTGGTGTGGCGACGAACGATCCGGGTGTGGGTGACGAGGGGGACGGGCAGCTCACGCTCGGGGTCGAGGACGCGCGGCGGGCGGTGCGGGGCGCGCGGGCGCGGGTGCGCAGGGCCAGGCCCAAGGCGCAGGCCGAGCGGTTGCCGGTGGCGCGGGTCGTGGTGGACAAGGGGCTCGTGCACCTGGATCGGCTGTTCGACTACTCGGTGCCGGCCAAGCTGGCCGAGGTGGCGCAGCCCGGAGTGCGGGTGCGGGTGCGGTTCGGAGCCAAGGTCGTGGACGGCCGGCGGCAGGGCGGCGGGCTGATCGACGGGGTGATCGTCGAACGGGTCGAGCGCAGTACGTACGGCGGGCCACTGGCGCCGTTGGCGAGCGTCGTCTCGCCCGAGATCGTGCTCGCGCCGCCGATGATCGAGCTGGCCCGGGCGGTCGCGGACCGGTACGCGGGCAGCCTCGCCGACATCGTCCAGCTCGCGCTGCCGGCGCGGCACGCGCGGGCCGAGGCGGAACCCTCGGGGGAGCCGCTGATTCGGCCTGCCCCGCCGCCCCCCGGCCCGTGGACGCGCTACCCGACGGGCACCGCACACCTGGCCGAGCTCACCGCCGGCGACTCGCCGCGCACCGTGTGGACCGCGCTGCCCGGGCCGTACTGGCCGGACGAGATCGCCCGGGCGATGGCGGCGACCCTGGCCGGCGGCCGCGGTGCGCTCGCGGTGGTCCCGGACGCCAAGTCGGTGGAACGCGTGGACGCGGCGCTGACCGCCCTGCTCGGCCGGGGCCGACACGTCGCGCTGACCTCGGGCCTGGGGCCGGAGGAGCGCTACCGGCGCTGGCTGGCGATCAACCGCGGGAGCGTTCGCGCGGTGGTCGGCACCCGGGCGGCGATGTTCGCGCCCGTGGTGGAGCTGGGCCTGGCGCTGGTCTGGAACGACGGCGACGACTCGCACGCCGACCTCAACGCGCCCCACCCGCACGTGCGCGAGGTGCTGGCGATGCGGGCCGCGCGCGAACACGCCGCGTTCACCGTCGGCGGGCACGCCACCACGGTCGAGGCCGCCCAGCTGGTCCGCTCCGGGTGGGCCCGGCCGCTGGACGCAGACCGCGCGGCGGTGCGCGCCGCCGCCCCGCTGGTGCGCACCACCGGCAGCGATCTGGACCTGGCCCGGGACGAGGCCGCCCGAGCCGCACGGCTGCCGAGCCTGGCGTGGGACGTGGCCCGCAAGGCGTTGCGGACCGGGCCGGTGCTGGTCCAAGTCCCGCGCCGGGGCTACCTGGTCCGCACCTCGTGCCTGCGCTGCCGCGAACCCGCGCGCTGCGCACACTGCTCGGGCCCGCTCGAACTGCCCTCCGGGGACGGTGTGTTGACCTGCGGCTGGTGCACTCGTCCGGCGCCGCAGTGGCGCTGCCGGGTGTGCGGCGGCGAGCGCATCCGGGCCGGCGTGATCGGCGCGCGCCGGACCGCCGAGGAACTCGGCCGGGCGTTCCCGACCGTGCCGGTGCGCACCTCCGGGCGGGACGCGATCCTGACCACCGTGCCGGACCTGCCCGCGCTGATCATCGCCACGCCCGGCGCCGAACCGGTGGCGCCCGGCGGCTACGCGGCGGCCCTGCTCCTGGACGGCTGGGCCCTGCTCACCCGGCCCGACCTGCGGGCCGGCGAGCAGGCGCTGCGCCGGTGGCTGGACGCGGCGAGCCTGGTCCGGCCCGCGGGGGAGGGCGGCACGCTGGTGGTGGTCGCCGAGTCCACGCTGCGCCCGGTACAGGCGCTGGTGCGATGGGACCCGCAGGGGTACGCGCTGACCGAACTGGTCGAGCGGGCCGAATTGAACCTGCCGCCGGTGTCGCGGATGGCGTCGGTGACCGGCCCGCCGGCCGGGATCGCCGACTTCCTGGCGGTGCTTCGGCTGCCCGACGGGGCGGACGTACTGGGCCCGGTCCCGGTCGCCCCGACCACGCCGCGCACGCCACCCCCCGCGCCGGCCAAGCCCGACCCCAGGGCGGCCGAAACCCGTGCCGAACTCACCCGAGCCCTGTTCGGCGACGCCCCGCCGCCGACCCGCGAACCGGCCCGGCGGATCGCCCCGCCCACCCGCCACGAACGGGTCCTGCTCCGGATCGAACCCGGCCGCGGCGCGGAGTTGGCGCACGCCCTCAAGGCGGCCCAGACCCTGCGCCTGGCCCGGGCCGCAGGCGACCCGGTGCAGATCAGGATCGACCCGCCGGACATCGGCTGAGCGGTGGTCGGCGCGGCGCAAGCCGGGGCCGCCGCCGCGTGGGTCGCTCCCGCCCGGTGGACCGGGAGGGAGCGGACCGGCGCAGATCGGGATCGGCCCGCGGGCGCCCCGACGCCCCCGCGCTCGCCGGCGCCCGGCCGGCAGGCGGGACGGTCGTCTCGGGAAACCGTCGTGCCCAGGCCCCGCCGGTGCTCAGCCCCAGTGGGTTCGGCGCCCGCACGCCTTGGTCGTCGGCGCGTCCGCGCAGCGCAGCGATTCGGGGTCGGCGGCGCGTTCGTGGAGCAGGGTGCCGGCCGCGTCGTAGGCCCTGATCCGGACCGGGACGATGTCCTCGCCCGGCACGTTCGCGAGCCACACACCGTTGCGGACCACCGCGCCCCGCGTGCTCCCGTCGGGCAATTCGACCACGACCCGCGCGACCGCACCGGTCGTGCGGCCCCACCACGTCGTGGAGGAGGTCAGGCGCGCCGCGAGTGGTTCGGACAGACGCGGCGAGGCCGGACTCCGGCGTACCTCGAACACCCCCGCAAGCGTGCCGTCGGCGGCCGTCGGCGCGGGCAACTCCGGCGGGGACTGCTCCCCGTGGCAGACCACCAGATCGGGTTTGCCGGCCTTGCCCAGCACGAACGGCTGGAGCGCGCCGGTCCAGTCCTGCTCCCACGCGGTGAAGTACGGCTTGAACGCCGCGTCCGGCTCGCGCACCTTCCACACCGGACGATCGGGCGCGGCCGAGGTCCCGGACGGCCGCGGAGTCCACGTGGGCGGCACGGTCGGGCCACCGGTGCCGCCCGGTCCGCCGACGGTCGGCCCGGCCGTGGGCCACCACAGGGGAGTCGACCCGGTCGATTGCCTCGGCAGGCCGGTGGCGTCCGCTCCTCCCATCGGCGTGCGCATCGGCATGTCGCCCGTCTCCGGCGGAGTGCCGGACGGCAGCGTGTCCCCCATGCTCGGCGGCGGGAGGGTTCCGGGCGAACCCGACCCCGGCGGCGAGGACGCCGGCCATCCGGAGGCGATTTCGGACGGCGACGGTCCGCTCGCCCGCGGCGCGGACGCCAAGGTCGGCGGCGTGGACGCAGCGGCCATGCGACCCTGCCCGAGACACGCGGCCAACGTTCGGTTCGCCACATCCCACGGCACCGGATCGCCCGGCTTCGCCGCGTCCGCGGGCACTCCCTGTGTCGGGTCCTGCCCGGCCACCGGGCCGGCGGGCGACAGATTCCGCGGGTCGCGCCACGGCTGCGCGGCCAGGATCGCGACCGTGCACACCGCGAGCACCGCGCCCGCGGCGATCCCCGGCATCAACGCCCGGCTCCGGGACGGCTCCGGGGTGTCCAGCATCGCGAGCAGTTCGCGCCTGCGTCGCTCGTGCCCCGGCAGTCGGTCCTCGCTGTACGGGCTCATCGTGCCTCCTCGATGCCTCGGTACGTGCCCGCGTGCACGCCCTCTTCGGCCAACAGGCCGCCCAATCGTTTCCGCGCCCGATGCATCCGCGCCTTGACCGTGCCCAGCGCGACGCCGAGCGCGGTTGCGGCGGCCTGCTGGTCCAGGCCGCCCCAGACGCACAACTCCACGACGTCGCGCTCGTGCCGGGGCAGCCGCGCCACCGAGCGCCGCAACGCCTCCGCCGCGCGTTCCTGATCGATCCGCCGGGCCACCTCGTCCGCGTGATCGGGCACGTCCCGTGGCAGCGGAACACGCGCCGCCAGCGCCCGATAGCGCTTGAGCGCACGCCGCCGGTTCGCGAGCGTGCGATTGGCCGTACCCAGCAGCCAGGGCAGTGCGCTGTCCCGGTCGAAGGTCACCTCCGCGCGGCGCCGCCACGCGGTCAGGAACACCGCCGAGGTCAGGTCCTCGGCCTCGCCTCCGTCCCCGATCCGCCGCAACACATGCCCATACACCGCCCCCGCGTGCCGGTCGAACACCACCGCGAACGCATCGCGATCCCCCGTTCGGACCCGGGACCACAACACGTGGTCCGCGTCCTCCTGCTCCTGATCCGTGGTCACACCCCGAGAGTGTCCGCCTCGCGGATCGGGGTTGCCCCGCGCCGCATCCACCCTCCGCATCCCGCCTTCGGACCCCGCCCCGATGGACCGCGCACCCCGCCCCCGACCCCACCCGCCCCGGACCCACGAGGCCGCGCCCCGCGTGACCTCACCTCGTGCTCGCCTCGTGCCACGGTGCACGCGCGGATCGGGGCCCGGCCGCTCAGTAGACTTGTCACTCTCCGGTTTCGATCGACGGCACCACCGCACGGCAGCACCACACGCCACCGAGCACGGCACCACAACAGCACGGCAGCACCACCGCCCGGCACGACCGTGCCGCGGCGCCGTCGCGCACCGGCGACACCCGGCACCACGTCCGACCACCGATGGGGGAGCACACCCGTGGCAGTCCAGCCGATCCGCCTGTTCGGGGATCCCGTCCTGCGGAGCAAGGCCGACCCGGTCACCGTGTTCGACAAGGAGCTGCGGCGACTGGTCGCCGACCTCACCGACACGATGCGCGATGCGCCCGGAAGCGGTCTGGCCGCACCCCAGATCGGGGTCGCCCTGCGGGTGTTCACCTACCAGGTGGACGGCGAGGTGGGGCACCTGATCAATCCGAACCTGGACCTGTCCGAGGACGAACAGGACGGCCCCGAGGGCTGCCTGTCGCTGCCGGGTCTGCGCTACGACACCAAGCGCGCGTACGGCGTGGTCGCCAAGGGCTTCAACATGCACGGCGACCCCGTCACCATCGAGGGCACCCGACTGCTCTCGCGCTGCATCCAGCACGAGACCGACCATCTCGACGGCATCCTGTTCATCGACCGGCTCGACCGCGAGCAGCGCAAGGCCGCACTGCGCGCGCTGCGCGAGGCGGAATGGGCCGGCCAGGCCCCGCCGCAGGTCAAGTTCTCCCCTCACGGCACCTTCGGGAAGGCCCTCTAAACCCCCATGCGCCTAGTCTTCGCCGGCACCCCCGAGGTCGCCGTACCCGCACTCGAAGCCCTGCTGGAATCCCGGCACGAGGTGGTCGCCGTGGTCACCCGGCCGGACGCGCCCGCCGGCCGCGGCCGCAAGCTCGTCGCGAGCCCGGTGGCCGAACGCGCCGCCCTGGCCGGGATCGAGATCCTGCGCCCGGCCAAGCCGCGCGACCCGGAGTTCCTGGCCCGACTCGCCGAGATCGCCCCCGACTGCTGCCCCGTGGTCGCCTACGGCGCGCTGCTGCCCAAGGCCGCGCTGGAGATCCCCGCGCACGGCTGGGTCAACCTGCACTTCTCGCTGCTGCCCGCATGGCGTGGCGCGGCGCCCGTGCAGCACGCCGTGCTGGCCGGCGACGACATCACCGGCGCGTGCACCTTCCTGATCGAGCAGGGCCTGGACTCGGGCCCGGTCTTCGGAACGGTCACCGACGAGATCCGCCCCACCGACACCAGCGGCGACCTGCTGGAGCGGTTGTCCCGATCCGGCGCACGCCTGCTGGTGGCGACCATGGACGGGATCGCCGACGGCAGCCTGGAGGCCCGCCCCCAGCCGCCGCACGGGGTCACCCTCGCGCCCAAACTGACCGTCGAGGACGCCCGCGTCGACTTCACCGCGCCCGCCCTGCGGGTGGACCGGGTGGTGCGCGGCTGCACGCCCGCACCCGGGGCGTGGACCACCTTCCGCGGCGAGCGCCTCAAGCTCGCCCCGGTCCGCCTGCGCGGCGGCGACAACGCGCTGGCCCCCGGCGAGATCGCGGTGGAGAAGAAGGTGGTCCGGGTGGGTACCGGCAGCCACGCGATCGAACTCACCCAGGTCCAACCCCAGGGCAAACGCATGATGGCCGCCACCGACTGGGCCCGGGGCGCACACCCCGAGCCCGGTGAAACCCTCGGCACGAACTGAGCACCGTGACCAACGCCCCCGCCGCACGCCCCTACCGCCGCCCGCGTCCCGACGCCGCGCGCCTGGCCGCCTACGACGTCCTGCACGCGGTCGGCGAACGCGACGCGTACGCCAACCTGGTGCTGCCCGCACTGCTGCGCGAACGCAAGATCATCCCGCGCGACGCCGCCTTCGCGACCGAACTCGTGCACGGCACGCTGCGCCGTCAAGGCACCTACGACCAGATCGTGGCGGCCTGCACCGACCGGCCGATCAAGGAGATCGACCCGCCGGTCCTGGACGTGCTCGCGCTCGGCGTACACCAGCTGCTGAGCATGCGCACCCCCGTGCACGCCGCCGTCTCGGCCACCGTGGAACTGGCCCGCGCGGTGCTCGGCGACGGTCGTGCCAAGTTCGTCAACGCGATCCTGCGCCGAGTCTCCAAGCAGGACCTGGACACCTGGCTGCGGCAGATCGCGCCGCCCTACGACGAGGACCCCGAGGGCCACCTCGCGGTCCTGCACTCGCACCCGCGCTGGATCGTGCAGGCCCTGTGGGACGCCCTGGGCGCGCGCGGCAACCCGCACGACCGCGCCGCGATGGAGGCGCTGCTGGCCGCCGACAACATCGCCCCGACGATCTCCCTGGTCGCCCGCCCGGGCCGGGTCGAACTCGCCGAACTGTACGAGGCGGGCGCGACCCCCGGCCGCTGGTCGCCGTACGCGGCCACCCTCCCCGAGGGCGACCCGGCGGGGATCAAGGCGATCCGCGACGGCCGGGCCGCGGTCCAGGACGAGGGCAGCCAACTGGTCGCCGCCGCACTGGCCGAGGCCGAGGTCGAGGGTGCCGAGAGCCGCTGGCTGGACCTGTGCGCGGGCCCCGGCGGCAAGGCCGGCCTGCTCGCCGCGATCGCCACCGGGCGCGACGTGTCGCTGCTCGCGGTCGAGCGCCGGCACCACCGTGCCCGCCTGGTCCGCAACGCGATCGGCCATCTGACCCACCATCAGGTGATCACCGCGGACGGCACCCGACCCGCGTGGCAACCCGGCAGCTTCGACCGGGTGATCGCCGACGTGCCGTGCAGCGGCCTGGGCGCGCTGCGCCGCCGACCCGAGTCGCGCTGGCGCCGCAAGCCCGAGGACATTCCCGAACTGGGCGAGTTGCAGCGCGCGTTGCTGCGCACCGCGGTGGCCGCCGCCCGGCCCGGCGGAGTGATCGCGTACGTCACGTGCTCGCCGCATCCGGCGGAGACGCGCGTGGTGGTGGACGACATCCTGCGCGCGGGCGAGGCCGAGCTGGTCGACGCCCGGCCGCTGTTCCCGGGTGTGCCGCACCTGGGCACCGGCCCGGACGTACAGCTGTGGCCGCACCTGCACGGCACCGACGCGATGTACCTCGCGCTGCTTCGTCGTACCGGCTGAATCACCCGCACGCACGGCGCGATCACCCGCACGGACGGGGTGAAAAGCGGCTGGATACCCCCGATGCGGGGCATAACGGCGAGGGTGGTCGTCACTTCGGGCTCGGCCGCATCGGTCGTTCCTCGGGTCCGAGAGACCCGAGGGCGACCGCCGGCCGACCACCGCAGGAGCCGCCGTACCCATGTCCACGCTCGCCCGCAGTACCCCGCGCCCCGGCCTGCTCGCCCGCACGGCGCGAGCGGTGCGCGGCGAGTGGAGTCGGCTCACCGCGATTCCGGCGCGCGAGCTGCGTGCGCACGGCCTGTCGGCGATCCCGCTCACCATGTGCACGGTGCTGTTGACCCTCGGCTTCTGGTTCGCCTGGCGCACCGCGTGGGGCGGCGACGTGGTGCGTGCGCTGGGCGGGGTGAGCGCGGGCATTCCGCTCCCTCTGGCGCTGCTGCGCACGCCCGTCTCGCTGTTCGTGCCCGCGCCGGACCTGCCGGTGTGGGGTGCGCTGATCCAGGTTCTCGTCCTGTTCGGGCTGGCCGAACTCGACCTGGGGGCACGCCGCACGCTGGTGATCGCCTACGTGGCCACGCTGTGCGGCACGCTGGCCGCCAGGGTGATGGTCGGGCTCGGCCCGGACCACCTGCTCGGCATCGACGCCCGGCACGGCGACATCCTGGACACCGGCCCCTCGGCCGCGGTGGTCGGCCTGGTGGTGTGCATCGCCATGGTGCGTCGTGCGCCGATCCTGCTCGCCGGCGTGTGGCTGCTGATGATCGCCGAGGTGGTGGTCAAGCCGAACCTGGCCGGCCGCGAGCACATCGCCGCGATGACCGGCGTCACCCTGTGCACCGGCGCATACCTGGCCTGGCAACGCCGCCGCACACCCCGGACCCGACCATCGCCGACCGCCGACCGGCGCGCCCGGCCACGCGAGACCACCCGCCTCCCGTGAACCGCCGAGGATGCCTTGAGGAACCCTCTCGACTTCAAGTATCTTGATATCAAGGTAGAAGTGGTCGGAACCAGAGCGAACGAACGAAGAACAGGGCGAACGAAGCCTCGACAGGGAGGGCGACCATGCCCATCGACTTCCACAGCCCCGCCAACCGGCTCACCTACGCCCGGCGCGCCGCCGGCGAGGACTGGGCGCGCCTGATTCGCGACCTGGTCCCCCCGGCCGGCGCACGCGTGGTGGACGTCGGTTGCGGAGGCGGGGTGTACACGACGGCGTGGCTGGATCTGGGCGCGGCGAGCGCGATCGGGGTGGACTTCTCCGCCACGATCCTGTCCGGCGCCCGGGAGCGGGCGGGGGAGCGGCCGGGGTTGTCCTTCCACCAGGGCGACGCGTACGCCACCGGCCTTCCGGCCGGCGCGGCCGACATCGTGTTCGAGCGGGCCCTGATCCACCACCTCGACGACCTCGTCGGATGCTTTCGCGAGGCCCGCCGACTGCTCGCGCCCGGCGGCGCGCTGATCGTCCAGGACCGCACCCCGGCCGATGTCACCCGCCCCGGCACACCGACCCACCTGCGCGGCTGGTTCTTCGAGCGGTTCCCCGCCCTGCTCGACATCGAAGCGGCCCGACGCCCCACCGCCGAGGCCGTGACGGCGGCCCTGGGCGAGGCCGGCTTCGGCGCGGTGCGCACCGCGGCGCTGACCGAGACGCGCCGCGAGTACGCCGACGCCCGCGAGGTGGTCGCCGACCTGACGGCCCGTACCGGCCGGTCGATCCTGCACGACCTCACCGACGACGAACTCTCCGACCTGGCCGCCTACATCCGGGACAGGCTCCCGGCCCGGGGCCCGATCCACGAAACCGACCACTGGACGATCTGGTCCGCGACGACCTGAGGGCCTCCCGCCCCGGCGAGGACGACGAGAGGCCCCGGCTTCACTCATTGTGACGAAGCTCCACGGGCCCGATCAGCCCCACCCCGAGTCCGTGAAACCGCAGCCTGCTCACCCAGCGCAACGGACGGGCGGGTGGGCACACCAACCGCCCTAGTGAGCGCAGCGCTCCGCGGCTCCGGTGGCCAACGCGCGCAACCTGTCCACCGCGGCACCGGGATCGCGGCCGTCGAACACCGCCGACCCGGCCACGAACACGTCCGCGCCGGCCTCCGCACACATCTCGATGGTCTTCGCGGACACCCCGCCGTCCACCTGGAGCCACATCTGCAAGCCGTGCTTGGCGATCAACTGCCGGGTGCGGCGGATCTTCGGCAGCATGACGTCCAGGAAGCTCTGCCCGCCGAAACCCGGCTCGACGGTCATCACCAAGAGCATGTCCAACTCCGGCAGCAGATCCTCGTACGGCTCGATCGGGGTGGCCGGTCGCAGCGCCATCGAGGCCCGCGCCCCCTTGGCCCGCAGGTCCCGGGCGAGCTTGATCGGGGCGGTCGCGGCCTCGACGTGGAAGGTCACGCTGCCCGCGCCGGCCTCGGCGTAGGCGGGTGCCCAGCGGTCCGGGTCCTCGATCATCAGGTGCATGTCGATCGGCGTTTCGGTGGCCTTGATCAGGCTCTCGACCACGGGCAGGCCGATGGTCAGGTTCGGGACGAAGTGGTTGTCCATGACATCCACGTGGAGCCAGTCGGCGTTGCGCACCTGCGCCACCTCGTCGGCGAGGCGGGCGAAGTCGGCGGACAGGATGCTCGGATTGATCTGCACGGTCATGCGCACAGAATCTCATCGTCGGGGCAGTCCTTCGGCACCGCCTCGACCGTCGAGCTGACGATACGTCAGATCATCCACGCCGCAGTCGCGTTCGGGTATACGAACGCACCGTGACGGACGGCACAGGTTGGTCAAGGTCAACGTTGTCGGCCGTCGTGGCACACTTCGAGGTGTACGAAAGTCACGTACGCGCGCTCCGGGGTCGGTGAAAATCCGAACCGGCGGTTACAGTCCGCGACCCGGTCGACGCCCCACATCACGTGGAGCGACGGCCGGCTGAACCGGTGGAATTCCGGTACCGACGGTCAAAGTCCGGATGGGAGGTAGCGCGCGGCGAGCGACTGCGGCATGTCCGCGTACCCACGGTGCGCCGGCATCCCCGCCCGTCGATTCGTCGTGCCGTCCTGCCCGAAAGCACCCCGGTGCCCCGCGTCGCAACGCGAGGAGGCACGAGGTGAAGGGCAACACCGCCCGGCCGGTCGACGAGACCACCGCCATGCGCCGCGCCATCTCGCTGGCGAGCCGCGCGCTCGGCCACACCAGCCCCAATCCCGTGGTCGGCTGCGTCGTGCTCGGCCCGGACGACACCGTGGTCGGCGAGGGCTTCCACACCCGCGCCGGCGCCCCGCACGCCGAGGTCGAGGCGCTGCGCGCGGCGGGGTCCGCGGCCCGCGGCGGCACCGCCTTCGTCACCCTCGAACCCTGCTCGCACACCGGCCGCACCGGCCCGTGCACCCAGGCCCTGATCGACGCCGGCATCCGCCGGGTGCGCTACGCGGTCGCCGACCCGAACCCGGCCGCGGCCGGCGGCGGCGCGGTGCTGCGCGCGGCGGGCATCGACGCCGAGGGCGGCCTGCTCGCCGCCGAGGCCGAGGCGGGCAACCGGGCCTGGCTGACCGCGACCCGACTGGGCCGCCCGCACGTGACCTGGAAGTACGCCGCCACCCTGGACGGCCGCAGCGCCGCCGCCGACGGCAGCAGCCGCTGGATCACCTCCGCGGCCTCGCGCGCCGACGTACACACCCTGCGGGCGAGCGTGGACGCGGTGCTGGCCGGCTCCGGCACGCTGCTCGCCGACGACCCGCACCTGGCCGTGCGCGACGTGCCCGGCGCCCGGCAGCCGCTGCGGGTGATCGTGGACACGCACGCCCGCACCCCGGCGACCGCCCGGGTCCTGGACGACGCGGCACCCACCCTGATCGCGGTCGGCCCCGACGCGGACGCCGCCCACCTGCCCGAGGCCGCCGTGCTGCGCATACCCCGCGCCGACGCCGGCCTGGACCTGCCCGCGCTGCTGAAGGAGCTGTACGCGCGCGACGTGCGCGCCGTGCTGCTCGAAGGCGGCCCGACCCTGGCCGGTGCGTTCGCCGCGGCCGGCCTGATCGACACCGTCGTGGGCTATCTCGCCCCGGCCCTGCTCGGCGCCGGACCCACCGCCCTGGGTCCGGCCGGAATCGGCACCATCTCCGAGGTGTTGCGACTGGACGTCGACGACGTCGCCCGCCTCGGCACCGACATTCGCATCACCGCCCGCCCGCGGCCGGAACCCGCCGGCCGAACGAAGGAGTCCTGACGCATGTTCACCGGAATCGTTGAGGAACTCGGCGAGATCGTGGCCATCGAGCGGCTGACCGACTCGGCCCGGATCACCATCCGCGGCCCGGTCGTCACCACCGGTGCCCGGCACGGCGACTCGATCGCCGTCAACGGGGTGTGTCTGACCGTCGTGGACGACAAGGTCGACCCGGTCGAGGCGACGTTCACCGCCGACGTGATGCAGGAGACCCTGGACAAGTCGAGCCTGGGCGCGCTCACCACGGGCGCACGGGTCAACCTGGAGCGCCCGATGGTGCTCGGCGGTCGCCTGGGCGGCCACCTCGTACAGGGCCACGTCGACGGCACCGGCGAGATCCTCGCCCGCACGCCCGGCGAGGAGTGGGAGGTCGTGGAGATCGCGCTGCCCGCGCACCTGGCCCGCTACGTGGTGGACAAGGGCTCGATCACCGTGGACGGCATCAGCCTCACCGTCGTGCAGGCCCACGACGCGAGCTTCACGGTCAGCCTGATCCCGACCACGCTCGCGCTGACCACGCTGGGCGTCAAGACGGTCGGCGACCCGGTCAACCTCGAGGTCGACATCATCGCCAAGTACGTCGAGCGGCTGGGCACACACGGGACCGATACACAGGTGGGGGCATCGTGATCGGCTGGCTCAACGACGCCGCGTTCACCGTCGCCGACAAGCCGGTGCCGTGGTCCGACCTGCTCGGCCAGACCGCGTCGCTGGCCACCGTGTGGCTCGCGCTGCGCCGCAACCTGTGGGCATGGCCCGTACAGATCCTCGGCGCGGCGCTGCTGATCGCCGCCAACACCTCGGTGCACCTGGGCGGCAGCGCGATGCGCAACGTCGTCATCATCTTCGCGGCCGGCTACGGCTGGTGGCGCTGGGCCCGCGGTCGGCGCGACACCGGCGAGGTGGAGATCCGCTTCGGGAGCACCCACGAGCGGATCGCGCTGGTCGCGCTGATGGCGGCCGGCACCGTCGGCTTCGCACTGCTGCTCGAACACACCGGCATCTCGTGGGCGCCGTGGCCGGACGCGTACATCTTCGTCGGCTCGGTCGTGGCGATGCTCGCCCAGGCCCGCGGCCTGTTCGAGTTCTGGCTGGTGTGGATCGCGGTGGACATGGTGGGCGTGCCGCTCGCCGTGCAGCACGGCCTGGTGTTCAGCGGACTGGTCTACGGCGTCTTCTTCGTGATGTGCGTGGCCGGGCTCGTCGACTGGTGGAACCGCTCCCGGCGGTACCGGGACAACGGGGCTGCCCGCGGGGCAGATCGGCACCTGGAAGGGGCAACGGCGTGAAGACCAGCAGCGAAAACACCGACATCGAGGTGCCGGCACAGAAGGCGGCGCCGGAGGCGCCACTGGTGCTCGACACCATCGAGGACGCGATCAAGGCGATGGCCGCCGGCGAGGCGATCGTGGTCGTCGACGACGAGGACCGGGAGAACGAGGGCGACCTGATCTTCGCCGGCGAGCTGGCCACGCAGGCGCTGATGGCCTTCATGATCCGCTATTCCTCGGGCGTGGTCTGCGTGCCGATGCGCGGCGCCGACCTGGACCGGCTCAAGCTGCCCCCGATGACCGCCGTCAACGAGGACCGCAAGGGCACCGCCTACTCGGTCTCGGTGGACGCCAAGGACGGCGTCGACACCGGCATCTCGGCGGCCGACCGCACCCACACCGTGCGGCTGCTGGCCGACCCGAACACGGTGCCCACCGAGCTGACCCGACCCGGCCACGTCTTCCCGCTGCGTGCGGTCGAGGGCGGGGTGCTGGTCCGCCCCGGGCACACCGAGGCGGCCGTGGACCTGGCCGAACTGGCCGGGCTGGCGCCGGTCGGCGTGATCTGCGAGGTGGTCAACGACGACGGCACGATGGCCCGGCTGCCGCAGCTCGTCCCGTTCGCCCGCGAGCACGGCCTCAAGATCGTTACCATCGCCGACCTGATCGCCTACCGCCGGCGCACCGAACGCACCATCGAGCGGGCCGCCGAGACCCGGCTGCCCACCGAGCACGGCACGTTCCGGGCGATCGGCTACCGCAGCACCGCCGACGGCGTCGAGCACATCGCGCTGGTGGCGGGCGACCTCGGCGACGGCGAGGACGTGCTGGTGCGGGTGCACTCCGAGTGCCTGACCGGCGACGTGTTCGGCTCGCTGCGCTGCGACTGCGGTCCGCAGTTGCAGGCCGCGCTGGAGCGGGTCACCACCGAGGGCCGGGGCGTGGTGTTGTACATGCGCGGCCACGAGGGTCGGGGCATCGGGCTGATCCACAAGCTCCAGGCCTACCAACTCCAGGACGCCGGCCACGACACCGTGGACGCCAACCTGGAACTGGGCCTGCCCGCCGACGCCCGCGACTACGGCACCGGCGCGCAGATCCTGGTCGACCTGGGCGTGCGCTCGATGCGCCTGCTCACCAACAACCCGGCCAAGCGCGCCGGGTTGGAGGGCTACGGCCTGGAGATCACCGGCCGGGTCGCGCTTCCGGTGCATGCGACCGCGGACAACCTGCGCTACCTGCTGACCAAGCGCGACCGGATGGGGCACGACCTGCCCTGGCTGGACCCCGACGACGAGGCCGCGACCGCGCCCTCGGTCGGCGAGGTCGCCGAGGTCGTCGACGCGAAGGGCCACGCGGTCAGCACCGCCTGACCCGATCGGCCTCACCCGTACCGGTGACACGCGCGCGGTACCGTCCCGGCCGCGCCGATAGGTTCGACCCGCTCGAACCTGCTCGACCGTCGGACCCTGCTCGACCCGTCGGTCCCCGCCGCACCGCACCGGAGCTCGATTCGTCGTACTCCACCACCGCATACCGCATACCGCATCCAGGCTTTCAGCCGTTCCAGCCGAAGGACACCGACAGACATGAGTGGCGCAGGAGCCCCGAAACTGACCGTCGAGGGCTGCCGTGACCTGCGCGTGGGCGTGGTCGCCGCGCAGTGGCACACGACCGTGATGGACGGGCTCGTGGACGGGGCCCTCAAGGCCCTGAGCGAGCTGGGCATCACCGAACCCACGCTGATCCGCGCCCCCGGCGCGTTCGAACTGCCCGTGCTGGCCAAGGCGCTGGCCGGGAGCGGTCACGACGCCGTGATCGCGCTCGGCGTGGTGATCCGGGGCGGCACCCCGCACTTCGAGTACGTGTGCTCGGCCGCCACCGACGGCCTGACCCGGGTCGCGCTGGACACCGGTGTGCCCGTCGGCTTCGGGGTGCTCACCTGCGACACCGAGGAGCAGGCGCTGGACCGGGCCGGCCTGTCCGGCTCGCGCGAGGACAAGGGCCGCGAAGCGGTGGAGGCGGCCGTCGCGACGGCGATGGTGTTGCGTACGCTCTCCGAACCGCGGCGTTCGGCCTGATCGACGCACCCGCAGATGCACCCACGGGTCGTCCGCGCCACGCCACCCACAACCACGCGATGGGCACCATGAAGACGTTTGAACAGCTTTTCGACGAGCTGCAGGCCAAGGCGGCCTCGGGCCAGGAGGGCTCGCGCACGGTCGAGCTCGTCACCGCCGGCGTGCACACGATCGGCAAGAAGGTCGTCGAGGAGGCCGCCGAAGTGTGGATGGCCGCCGAGCACGAGGGCGCCGACCGCACCGCCGAGGAGATCTCCCAGCTCCTCTACCACCTCCAGGTGATGATGGTCGCTCGCGGCATCTCGCTGAAGGACGTATACGCTCACCTGTGACGACCGCCGTCCCCGGCCCGTCGCCCGGGCCGGGGACGCCGTCGTACCCGCAACCTCGTTCGGCACTTCCCGAAGGGTCATTTCATGCTGCGCATCGCCGTCCCCAACAAGGGTTCCCTCTCCGAGCCTGCGTCGGCGATGCTGCATGAGGCCGGCTACCGCCAGCGCAAGCACTCCAAGGAACTGGTCCTCACCGACCCCGACAACAACGTCGAGTTCTTCTTCCTGCGCCCGCGCGACATCGCCATCTACGTCGGCTCCGGCCGGCTCGACGCCGGCATCACCGGGCGCGACCTGCTGATGGACTCGGGCGCCGAGGCCGAGGAGATCCTGCAACTGGGGCTGGCCCCGGCCACGTTCCGCTACGCCGCGCCCGCCACACTGGCGCGCGAGCTGGCCGGGCAGGGCAAGAAGGGCCTGGCCGGACTGCGGGTGGCGTCCTCCTACATCGGCATCGTCGAGCGCGACTTCGCCGACAACGGCATCGAGGCCGCCGCGCTGGTCAAGCTGGACGGCGCGGTGGAGACCGCGATCCAGCTGGGCGTCGCCGACGTGATCGCCGACGTCGTGGAGACCGGCACCACACTCGCGCAGGCCGGCCTGGAGGTGTTCGGCGAGCCGATCCTGCGCTCGGAGGCGGTGCTGATCCGCCGCGCCGGCGCGGAGACCTCGCCCGCCCTGGAACAACTGGTCCGCCGGCTCCAGGGCGTCCTGGTGGCCCGCAGCTACGTGATGATGGACTACGACATCCGGGTCGAGCGGGTGGAGGCGGCGGTCACGCTGACCCCGGGCCTGGAGTCGCCCACGGTCAGCCCGCTGCACAACGAGGGCTGGGTGGCGGTGCGTGCGATGGTCCCGCGCAAGAACGCCCAGCAGATCATGGACGACCTGTGGGAGATCGGCGCCCGCGCGATCCTGGTCACCGGCATCCACGCCTGCCGCCTCTGACACCCGATCGGTCCGCCGGCGCGTGCGTCGGCGGACCGATCACCCTCTTCCCCCGGAGATCCGTTCCACCATGAGCGCCCCCACCCCTGCCGCCGACCTTCCGCGCACCTGGTACGCCAAGCGCAGTCGGCTCATCACCGCCGTGCTCGGCGCGGTCATCCTGGTCGGGCTCTGCGTGCTGGCGGTGATGCTTCCGGAGAAGGGCGGCTGGGGGCTCGGTTCGCGGCTCGGCGTCGCGTGCACCGGGGTGCTCGGTCTCGCCGCGATGATCATGCTCGGCCGACCGAAGGTGGTCGCGGCGGCGGGCGGGGTGACCGTGGTCAACCTGCTGCGCACCACCCATCTGGACTGGGCCCAGATCGTCCGGGTCTACCTGCGCCAGGGCGACCCGTGGGTCTACATCGACATGTCCAACGGGGACACCCTGCCGGTGATGGGCATTCAGACCTCCAACGGCAAGGCCGAGGCGATCACCGCCGCACGCGAACTGCGCTCGCTGGCGGAGAAGTACGGCGCCGCCCCCGACGCGCGCTAGCACCACCGGGCCGGATGGTTCGCGTCGAGCCCCGCTGCGGCTGCGGGCTCAGGGCCTCGGCACGTTGCGCAGGTTCGACCGGGCCATCTGGACCCTGCGGCCGACGCCGCCGCTGAGGACGGTTCGCCCCGCGCTCAGGGCGAAGCCCTGGATCTGTCCGGCGGTGATCTTCGGCGGGATGGACAGCGCGTTGGGGTCGGTGACGATGTCGACCAGCGCCGGGCCCTTGTGTGCGAAGGCGTCCCGCAGCGCACCGCGGACCTGCTTCGGCTTTTCCACCCGCACCCCGAACGCACCCGCAGCCCGCGCGATCGCGGCGAAGTCCGGGTTCTTGTTCGTCGTCCCGAACGGTTCGAGCCCGGCGACCATCATCTCCAACTCGACCATGCCCAGCGACGAGTTGTCGAACAGCACGATCTTCACCGGCAGGTCGGACTGCACCAGGGTCAGCAGATCACCCATCAGCATCGAGAAGCCGCCGTCGCCGGACATCGACACGACCTGCCGGTCCAGGTCCAGGAACTGTGCGCCGATCGCCTGCGGCAGCGCGTTGGCCATCGAGCCGTGCGAGAACGAACCGATCACCCGGCGTCGCCCGTTCGGAGTCAGATAGCGCGCCGCCCACACGTTGCACATGCCGGTGTCGACGGTGAAGATCGCGTCCTCGGCGGCCTCCTCGTCCAGGATCGAGGCGACGTACTCCGGGTGGATGGGCACGTGCTTCTCCACCTTGCGGGTGTACGCCTTCACCACCCCTTCGAGGGCGTCCGCGTGCTTGCGGAGCATACGGTCCAGGAACCGGCGGTCGGTCTTGGCCCGCACCATCGGGGTCAGCGCCCGCAGCGTCTCGCGCACATCGCCCCACACCGCCAGGTCGAGCGTGGTCCGCCGGCCCAGATGCTCCGGGCGCACGTCCACCTGCACGGTGGCCACGTCCTGCGGCAGGAACGCGTTGTACGGGAAGTCGGTGCCCAGCAGGATCAGCAGGTCCGCCTCGTGCATCGCCTCGTACGCGGCACCGTAGCCCAACAGCCCGGACATGCCCACGTCGAACGGGTTGTCGTACTGGATGTGCTCCTTGCCGCGCAGCGCGTGGCCCACCGGCGCGTTGATCCGGGCGGCGAACGCCATCACCTCCTCGTGCGCGCCGGCCGTGCCCGCGCCGCAGAACAGGGTGACCCGCGCGGCCTCGTCGACCATCCGGGCCAGCGTGGCCAGGTCCGTGTCGCCCGGGCGCACCGCCGGCAGCGCCGTGGGCAGCGCCAACTGGTAGGCCCGCTCCGGCGCGGGCCGGTCCGCGACATCGCCCGGAAGGGTGACCACCGAGACTCCGCCCAGGCCCACCGCGTGCTGGATCGCCGACTGGAGCACCCGGGGCATCTGCTCGGGCGTGCCGATCATCTCGCTGTAGTGGCTGCACTCGACGAACAGTCGTTCGGGGTGCGTCTCCTGGAAGAACCCGGTGCCGATCTCGCCGCTGGGGATGTGCGACGCGAGCGCCAGCACCGGGGCGTGCGAGCGGTGCGCGTCGAACAGGCCGTTGATCAGGTGCAGGTTGCCCGGGCCGCAACTGCCCGCACACGCGGCCAGCCGACCGGTCAGCTGCGCCTCCGCGCCCGCGGCGAACGCGGCCACCTCCTCGTGCCGCACGTGCACCCAATCGATCGCGGCATTGCGTCGCACGGCGTCCACGATCGGGTTGAGGCTGTCGCCCACCACGCCGTACAACCGGCGCACCCCCGCCTGGGCGAGGATGTCCACGAACTGCTCGGCGACGCTCTGCTTGGCCACGGGAGACCCTTCCGTCCTGCTCGACCGGCGACCCGGCGGGTGCCTGCCGCGCCCGGCCATCGGCAAGAAAGCGATGATCGGATAGCCCTACCCGTGCCGCGCCGGGCTATCCCCGGCCGTCCGCCAGATCCCCGTACGCCTGGAACAGGTCGGACAGGCGCAGCGTGGTCAGCTCGGCCAGGTCCGGGCCGTCCGGCAGCTCGACCAGGCGCACGTCGCGATACATGCAGCACTTCTCGTACAGGGTGCGGACGAAGCGGGCGTTGCCCAGTTCGTCGATCCAGCCCTGCTCGCGCACATGGCCGGTGATGCTGCGCAACTCGGCCGCCGCGTCCTCGTCCCAGGTGTCGCCGCCGCCGGCCGCCATCACCTCGGCGATCCGGGCCAGGTCCTCGGCGCCGTAGGACGGGAACTCGACCCGGGTGGTGAACCGCGACATCAGGCCCGGATTCGAGGTGAGCAGCCGGTCCATGCCCTCCGGATAGCCGGCCAGGATGATCACCAGCCGGTCCCGGTCGTCCTCGGCCCGCTTGAGCAGCACCTGGAGCGCTTCGTCGCCGTACGCGTCGCCCTTGGAATAGCCCACGTTGGTCAGGCCGTACGCCTCGTCCACGAACAGCACGCCGCCCAGCGCCGAGTCGATCAACTCGCTGGTCTTGACCGCGGTCTGGCCCAGGTACTCGCCCACCAGGTCGGAGCGCTGCGCCTCGACCAGGCGGTCGCTCTCCAACAGGCCCAGCGCGGCGAAGACCCGGCCGAGCAGCCGGGCGACGGTGGTCTTGCCGGTACCGGAGGGGCCGGAGAAGACGAAATGCCGCTTGGGGGCCTGCGCGGGCAGGCCCTGGGCCTCGCGCAGCCGGGCCATCCGCATCTGCGCGGACAACGCGCGCACCTGACGCTTGACCGGTTCCAGGCCGACCATCGACTGCAATTCGGCCAACACCAGCGCGAGTTCCTCGGGGGCGGCGGCCGGGCGCATCGGCGCGGATCGGCCGGCCGCCCGCACGTCCGCGTCGGGCCGCGGGTCGAGGTCGTCGCCGTCCGGGGTCGGGTCCGGCTCGCGCTCGATCTCGGCGGCGGGCGGCGGGCCGGCCGGCGGGGGAGCGGTCGCGGGTATCGGCGGCAGCACGTCCGGGAGCGGGCCTCGGCCGACCACGGGCCCGGCCAGGCGAGCGGTCATCCCGCCGTACTCGTCCAGCGGTTCGCCGGCCGCCAGCGAGGACAGCCGCGCGGCGGTGTCCATGAACGAGGGGTCCGCCTGGTGCACGGCCCGATACAGCGGCAGCGCGGCCGGGGTGCGGCCGGTCTCCTCGTACGCGCGGGCGAGCCAGTAGCGCAACTCCTTGCGTTGCGGGTGCTCCGAGCGGCAGCGCACCAGGGCGGTGGCGAGCACCTGTTCGGCCTTGGCGTACAGGCCCAGGCGGACCCGGGCCATGCCCGCGAACAGGCCCGCCTCCACGCCCAGCAGCGCGTCGTCGTCCAACCCCGCGGTGTGCCGGAGCAGTTGTTGCCAGTCCTTGCCCAGATAGGCCCGGCAGGCGAGCAGGAACCGGGTGGCCGCGTCCTGTTCGGCGGGTGGGCACAGGGCGAGTGCCGCGTCCAATTCGGGCAGGTGGCGCCCGTCCAACCAGTGCGATGCGTGGGCCAGCGCCAGGTCGCGCGGGGTCTCCAGGACCAGTTGCACCCACCAGCCCAGCCAGTACCA
This sequence comes from Embleya sp. NPDC050493, assembly GCF_044458105.1. NCBI lineage: Bacteria > Bacillati > Actinomycetota > Actinomycetes > Kitasatosporales > Streptomycetaceae > Embleya > Embleya sp. NPDC050493. The sequence continues at coordinate 85,087 of NZ_JBITHP010000025.1, read as the reverse complement.
GGAGTTGAGCGGCCGGCCGTATTTCGCGCGCTGCTCGCCGAAGCGTTCTCGGTGGGTGTGCATGGCCACCACGGCGGTGGCCACCTCCACCTTGAGCGCATGCAGCCCCAGCCATGCGTCGGCCATGCCCGGGTCGGCCTCGACCGCGGCCCGGAACTGCACCTCCGCCTGGCCGTATTCGCCGGCGACGTAGGCGTCCATGCCGCGCAACCAGGCCAGTTCGGCCGGACTTCCGGTGCGTGCGCCACGTTCGGTCTGTCCCACGGTGGACCCCCCTTCCCCCGGCCGGTCCTCTCCGCGTGCCCGTGTCCCCGAGGGGACTTCGAGAGGATGTCGGCCCGCTGCCGATGAATCCCGGTGCGTCCATTCCGCCCGATCGGCGACGCCCCTTAGAGCCTCTCCCGTTCCGCTGCCCGTCACGCCGGCTCGTACGAGGCGGTCACGGATGGTGTCCGCGCCGCCACGCGTTCGTCCCCGCGCATCGTACCGAGCGGGGCCCGGCAATCCGAGGGGCGAACGGCATTTGGGGTGGTGAGGTGCCGCTCGTGGGGGCGGGCGGTGGTGTGTCGGAGCCCGAAACGCCAAGGGGCGGACGGCGATCCGACCGGCGTGACGCGAGGAAGCCCCCGGTCGCGGGGGAACGACCGGAGGCTTCGTCTCGATGCGGGGCCGGGGAGTGATTCGGCACTGCCGCTGGACCGCAAGCTATGGCGATCCGGACACAACGGTCAAGCACGCCACGCCGGGAAATCTCCGGACGGAATGCGATCCCACCGAGAAGGGCGTCGCACCGGGATCGTGCGCCCCGCGCACTCCGGGTGTGCACTGCCCGCACGCTCTCCGCGGTGCTGACGTGCGCGTGTTCGTGACGCTACGGTCGGTATATGGGCAACCACGGGGACACGGGCGGAACGGCAACGGGGGGCGAACCACCGCTTCGTCCCGGTGACAACAGTGCCGGCGGGACCGGTACCGCGCGTGCGGTGGTGGCCGGCGCGGCCCCACGTCGGCTGCCGCCCCGGCGCCGCAAGGCGGTCGGCGGCGGCGCGAGCGCGCCCGACCCGGCGTCGTTGCCGAGGGCCCGGGTGGCGGGCGCGTCGACGGCGTGGGACGCGGGCGAGGACCCGCACCCCGCGGCGGGCGCCCTGGCCCCCACCCCGACGAAGGTCCCGCGCCCGGCCGGGCGGCCGATCGTGGAGACCGCGGTCGGGCTCACGGGCAGGCTGGCCCGGGCCGCATCGGACGCCAAGTACCGCAGCGACCTGATGCGCGACCTGCTGACCGGACGCAGCACCGACCTCACCGGGTGGACGGTGCTGCCGAGCGGCCCGCTGCTGGTCGTGGTTGCCGAGGCCGATCCGCCCGCGGCGAGCGGGGATGCGCGGGCGGTGCGGGCCGGGCAGGAGGCGCTGGCCCTTGCCTGGTTCACGGCGGTCGCCGCCCGGGCACCGGACGCGGCCGTCGCGGCATATCCGCGCGAGGTGGTCGCCCTGCTCGGCGCGCCGGACGACGGGCAGTCCGCGCGGCTGGTGGCCGAACTCGCCGCAGTGGTGCACGCCGACTGCGGCACCGTGATCCGCTCGTTCAGCACCGGCATCGGCAGACCGGCGGAGTCCCTGGACGCACTGCCGACCGCGTACGAACAGGCCCGACGCGCGGTGGCGGCGGGTCGGCGTATCCACGGGCCGGGCGCGGTGGCGGACTTCGATCAACTGGGCGTCTTTCGGCTGCTGAGCCTGATTCCGGATCCGGGCGAGCTGGACCGCTTCGCACGCGAGGCGCTGCGGTCGTTGGCCCACCCGCGCGATCCGGAGGCGGCGGACCTGCGCAACACGCTGCAGGCACTGCTGGACACGAACCTCAACGTCGCCGAGACCGCACGCCGGCTGTATGTGCACTACAACACGCTGCGCTATCGGATCACCAAGCTGGAGCGGCTGTTGGGGCCGTTCACCCAGGATCCGCACCTACGGCTGAATCTGATGATCGCGCTCCAGATCGTGCGCATGCAAGGCGGCTGAGACCGCCCGCACTTCCGGCCCGCACGTCCCGCCCGCACTTCTCACCCGCCCGGAGACCGGCCGCTCGGTTCGCGGCCGGTCCGATGCGCGGCTCACCCGGTTCGTGCAGGGGAGCGGCGCGCCGGCGACAGGTCTGCTTGACTGTGCCAGGTATTCGATCGTGGCGTGGCGTGGGGAGTGGGCATGGGTGCGCTGGATGGCGTCAAGGTGGTCGAACTGGCCGGGATCGGGCCCGGACCGTTCGTCGGGATGATGCTGGCCGACGCCGGCGCCGGCGTGCTCCGGGTGGATCGCCCCGGCGGCGCGTCGATGCCCTCGATGGTGGTCGGCCGCGGGCGGTTGGGCACCCTGGAGTTCGACCTCAAGGACCCGGCCGCGCGGGACTCGGTACTGCGGTTGATCGCCGGCGCCGACGTGCTCGTCGAGGGGTTTCGCCCGGGCGTGGCCGAGCGGCTCGGGCTGGGACCGGACGTCTGCCTGGAGCGCAACCCCGCCCTCGTCTACGCCCGGATGACCGGGTGGGGGCAACACGGGCCGCTCGCGCCGCGGGCCGGGCACGACATCAACTACATCTCCATCTCCGGGGTGTTGCACTCCTTCGCGCGCACCGGCGAGCGTCCGGTGCCGCCGCTGAACCTGGTGGGGGACTACGGCGGCGGCGCGATGTTCTGCGCGTTCGGGATCCTCGCCGCGCTCCTGGCCGCCCGTACGTCCGGGCGCGGCCAGGTGGTCGACGCGGCGATGACCGACGGGTCGGCGCTGCTCAGTGCGTTCATCCACGGCATGCGCGGGCTCGGCGGCTGGGCGGACGAGCCCGGCGGCAACCTGCTCGACACCGGCGCGCCGTTCTACGACGTGTACACCACCGCCGACGGACGCCACGTCGCCGTGGGCGCGATCGAACCGCAGTTCTACGCCCTGCTGTTGGCCGGACTCGGGCTCGCCGAGGAGGAGTTGCCGGCACAGATGGACCGGGCCGGCTGGCCGGTCCTGCGCGAGCGGTTCGCCGCGGTGATCGCCGGGCGGACCCGGGACGAGTGGACGGCGGTCTTCGAGCCGCTGGACGCGTGCGTGACGCCGGTACTGACCTGGGAGGAGGCCGCCGAGCACCCGCACAACCGGGCCCGGGAGACCTTCATCCGCCCCGACGGCACCCTTCAGCCCGCCCCGGCCCCGCGACTGTCCGACACCCCGTCCACGGTCGGGGACGCCTCGACCCGGGTCGACGCCGCCCTCCTCGAATCCTGGGGCCTGTCCCCGGAGGAAGCCGCGAAGCTGACCCAGGACTCCTGACCGGGTAAGCCGAACCGGGCCGCGAGGGCCCGCCGGGATCGAGGACGGGCACCGGGCGGCCGGCCCCCGGGCAACCCCGACCGTCGAGCCGGCCGCCACGGGCGGTGCGGGCGGTCTATCCCTGCCCCGCCCCGGGCGCGACGTCGACGACGGGCGACCCGTGCCCGAGCGCTTCGCGCAAACGTGCATCATGGCACGCGCGTCCTACCCGCGCCCGGAAATCCGCGACAAATGTTTCACCGCGTAGCGCTCTCTCTACCATCGGTAGCCGCAACTGCCGATCCCTCGCGAGGAACCATGGACACCACCGCACTCACCAGCCCCATCGGCACCACCCTCCCGCGCGCGCACGCCACGGAACGTGCCACCGATCACATCGCGCGGCTGCTCGGCGAGACCGCACCCGTGCGGCAACGCGTGCTCCGGCACACCGTCTACCGGGACCTCACCGACATCACCGCGATCCGGGTGTTCATGGAGCACCACGTGTTCGCCGTCTGGGACTTCATGTCCCTGCTCAAAAGCCTGCAACGGCGGCTGACCTGCGTGGAGATCCCGTGGGTGCCGCGCGGCGACGCGGAGATCCGGCGCATGGTCAACGAGATCGTGCTCGGCGAGGAGAGCGACACCACCTCGCTGGGCCCGCTCAGCCACTTCGAGCTCTACCTCGCCGCGATGGACGCCGCCGGCGCCGACACCCGCCCGGCCCGGCGCTTCCTCGGCCTGCTCGTCGACCAGGTCCCGGTGCCCGAGGCCGTCGTCGCGTGCGGCGCACCCACCGGCGCCGCCGCGTTCGTGGCGCGCACCTGGCAGGTCGTCGAACACGCCCCGCTGCACTGCATCGCCGCGTCCTTCGCACTCGGCCGTGAGGAACTCATCCCGCGCATGTTCGACCACCTCACCACGCTCGACTCCCGGCACGAGGGCCGGCTCGCGGTGTTCGGCGAGTACCTCGCCCGGCACATCGAGGTGGACGGCGACGACCACGGCCCGATGGCGCTGCGTCTGCTCGCCCAGCTGTGCTCCGCCACCGCGGACCCGGCCCGGGCGTGGCGGGAGAGCGCCGGCACCGTCACCGTCTCGCTGCGCGCCCGCGCCGACCTGTGGGACGCGGTGCACACGGCGATCGAGGCGACCCGCCCCGCGGCCTGCTGATCCGGTTCCGGGACTGCCCGGAGTCGTGTGACGTGTCATATGTTAAGCGCGTGACCCACGACGCAGCCCTGTACCCCACAGACCGCCTCGGCCGCGCCCAGAAGGCAGCCGCCGACGCGGGACTGGACGCCCTGCTCATCTCGCCCGGCGCCGACCTGCGCTATCTCACCGGCTACGAGGCGCTTCCGCTGGAGCGCCTGACCTGCCTGGTGGTGCCCGTCGGCGCGGAGCCCTTCCTGGTCGTACCCGGCCTGGAGAAGCCCGCCGCCCTCGCGTCACCCGCGGGAGCGCTCGGCATCGACGTGGCCGGCTGGGCCGAGACCGACGATCCGTACGCGCTGATCGCCGAGCGGCTGCCCGCCGGCGTGGCCCGGATCGGCCTGGACAACCACATGTGGGCGGAGAAGGTGCTCGCCTTCCGCGCCGCCCTGCCCGCCGCCGAACAGTCGCTCGCCGGCGACGTGTTGCGCGAGTTGCGGATGCGCAAGTCCGCCGCCGAGGTGGCCGCGCTGCGCCGGGCCGGGGCCGCCCACGCCCCCCCGGTCGACGCGCGGGGGGCGGGTCACCCCCGCGGCCCCGGCCCAGCGGCTGGTAGGGGCGGCAAAGCCACAGCGCAACAAA
>NZ_JBITHP010000025.1:0-79987 GCF_044458105.1 Embleya sp. NPDC050493 | reverse complement strand
GCGTCCCGCGCCGCCCTGCCCGCCGCCTACCAGTCGCTCGCCGGGGCGGTGTTGCGGGAGTGGCGGTGGCGCACGCCCGCCGCCGTGGGGGCCGGGGGGCGCGGGCCCCCCCCCCCCCTCGACCGGGTGCACGCGCGGGTGGGCGAGTGGCTCCGGGCCGGTCGTACCGAGCGCGAGGTGGGCGCGGACATCGCCGACGCGATCATCGCCGAGGGCCACGTGCGAGTGGACTTCGTGATCGTCGGCTCCGGCCCGAACGCCGCGAGCCCGCACCACGACCTGTCCGACCGGGTGATCGAGACCGGCGACGTGGTCGTGGTCGACATCGGCGGCACCACCGCCGACGGCTACTGCTCGGACGAGACCCGCACCTACGGCATCGGCGAGCCGCCCGCCGAGTTCCGCCGCTACTACGACGTGCTGGAGCGCGCCCAGGCCGCCCAACTCGCCGCGGTACGACCGGGGTTGACCTGCGAGGCACTGGACGCGGTCGGCCGCGACATCATCACCGAGGCGGGCTACGGCGAGTACTTCATCCACCGCACCGGCCACGGCATCGGCCTGGAGAGCCACGAGGAGCCGTACATCGTCGCGGGCAACAGGCTGCCCCTGGAGCCGGGCATGGCGTTCTCCATCGAGCCGGGCATCTACATCCCCGGCACGCACGGCGCGCGGATCGAGGACATCGTGGTCTGCGGGGAGGATGGCGGCGACCCGATGAACCTGCGTCCGCACGGGTTGGTCGTGCTGTAGCCCCGTTCGAGCCGGTCGGCCCGGACCCCGCCGGCCACGAACTCCGGATGTGCCGTGATCGGCCCGGCGTTCGCGGACCGGGAGGGGCCGGGAGGGGGCCGGCCGCCGCCACGCGGGTGGGGGCTCGACGCGGGTCGTCGAGGCCGCGTCGTGCCGGGCGGGCACGGGCGGGTCGCCGTACGATCGTGCGCAACGACCGGGGGGCGAACCCCACCCGGTCCGCCGCCGGTCTCCGCCGGATCCGGCCACCTCCGGACCGCACGGAAGGACGTCCCTCATGCCCGTCACGCGCACGCTGCCCACCGATGAGGCCCGCGCCCTGCTCGACCTCACCCGGGAGATCACCGCTCGCGAGATCGTGCCCCGGGCCGCCGCCGACGAGGCCGCCGGGCGCTTCCCGCGGGAGGTGTTCGAGACCCTCGGCGCCGCCGGACTGTTGTCGCTGCCGTACGCCGAGGAATACGGCGGCGGCGAGCAGCCGTACGAGGTCTACCTGCAAGTGCTCGAGGAACTGGCCGCCGGGTGGCTGGCGGTCGGCCTCGGGGTGTCGGTACACACGCTGGCGTGCCACCCGCTCGCCACGTTCGGCACGTCGGAGCAGCGGGCCGCGCACCTGCCCACCATGTTGTCCGGCGACCTGCTCGGCGCGTACTGCCTGTCCGAGCCGCACTCGGGCTCGGACGCGGCGGCACTGAGCACCAAGGCGGTGGCCGCCGCCGACGAGTACGTGCTCACCGGGACCAAGGCGTGGATCACGCACGGCGGCGTGGCCGACTTCTACACCGTGCTGGCGCGCACCTCGCCCGAGGGTTCGCGCGGGATCAGCGCGTTCCTGGTCGACGCCGGGACACCGGGCCTGTCGGCCGCCGCGCCCGAACACAAGATGGGCATGCGCTCCTCGCCCACCGCGCAGATCCACCTGGACGGCGCCCGGGTCCCGGCGGAGCGCCGGATCGGCGCCGAGGGCCAGGGCTTCCCGATCGCGCTCGCCGCGCTCGACTGCGGCCGGCTGGGCATCGCCGCGTGCGCCACCGGCGTGGCCCAGGCCGCGTTGGACCTGGCGAGCGACTACGCCAAGAACCGCTCGCAGTTCGGCGGTCCGATCGCCGACAAGCAGGGCATCCGCTTCATGCTCGCCGACATGGCCACCGCGATCGAGGCGGGTCGCGCGCTCTACCTGTCCGCGGCCCGACTGCGGGACGCGGGACTGCCGTTCGGCCGCCAGGCGGCGATGGCCAAGCTGTTCTGCACGGACGCCGTGATGCGGGTGACCATCGACGCGGTGCAGATCCTCGGCGGCTACGGCTACACCACCGACTTCCCTGCGGAGCGCTACCTGCGCGAGGCCAAGTGCCTGCAGATCGTCGAGGGCACCAACCAGATCCAGCGCATGGTCATCGCCCGGGACTTGCTGCTGCACGGGTGAGCGCGGGTCGGTGGTTCGCTGCGGCCGAACGGGCCGCCTCGGGCGAGTCGGCGGCGGACGCGAAGGTGCGGCGACCGCCGGGCAGGAGCAGCGCGGTGCGCGCCGGCGCGGTGTCGGGAGCGGCCGGTCGGTGGGGAGCGGCCGCGGGCACGGCGTTTGCGCCTTTCGGGGGCGCGTGACGGGGTCGGGTACGGTGGCGGGATTCGGCGATTCATGGATTCGGGGATTCGCGCTTCACACTCGAAGCCGAACGGGTCGAGCACGAGGAGGCGGCGGGCATGACGACGGAGCGCGCCTCGACGGCCGACGCCGAGGACGGCCTGAGTACGGACGAGGCGATCCGGGCGATGTTGCTGCTGATGCCGAGGGTGGCCGCCCGGCTCAAGCGCACCCGGATCCCCGAGCGGTTGCGCTCGATGAACCTGGCCCCGCGGCACCTGTCGCTGCTGGCCTACCTGCTCTTCGACGGCCCGATGTCGGTCAATCAACTGGCCGCGCGGCTGGAGGTGGCACCGACCACGGTCAGCCTGATGGTCGGCGACCTGGGTCGGCAGGGCGTCCTGGAACGGCACACCGATCCCGCCGACCGGCGTCGGTCGATCGTGGCGATCACCGAGGACCCGCAGACCCGGACGGCGATCGAGAACTGGCTCGCCAACGGCGCCGACGCCTGGCGCCGAGCCTTCGACCCGCTATCGCCGGAACAGCGGGCGATGTTCGTGCGGACGATGGGCGCCTACGAGAACGGGACCGTGCGGGGCGGGGCGACGCGGGACGGATCCGACCGGCACGCGGCGGTGCGCGAGCCCGACTGAGCCGCGCGGCCGGGCACGGACCCGCTCCGCGCCGACCCGGCACTTCCCGCTACCCGAGCGGCGCCGGCGGCAGGTGGGCCTGCCGGCAGTCCGGGTGAAGTGGCGTGCGGGGTGGGCGGGTTCGGCGGCTCACGCGGTGTGCGAGAAGGGCTGGGCCCGCCAGTCCAGGCCCGCGGGCAGCACCGTGACCGGAGGCCGCGCGGGCGCGGGCGCAGGTGAAGTCGGGTCGGCGGCTCGATGGACCGGGTCCCCGAACGCCGTGCCCGATCCCGGGCAGGCGCGGATCCCGAACGGGTCCTGTGCACTGGGGCACACCGCGTGGTCCGGCACCACCGACCCGTCGTCGGCGTCGGCCGCGACCAGCACCACGCCGCACTGCGGGCACGCCCGTCGTACACCGGCGCCGCCGGCAGGCTCCGCATCCAGGTCGAGTTCGAACGCGTCGTCGAAGTCCTCGACAAGCACCCGCGGTCGAGTGCCCGCGGGCGCGTCTACGGCGATACTCATGGGGCTCCCCCTGTCGCCACAGCGCCGTGGTGACGGCGCGCTCCGCCGACGATAGTGCGCCCGACCGGAACGTTGCAGTACCCGTCCGGGGCCAATCGGCACGATGCGGGAATCGTCCCCAATCCTCCCGGCGTTCTACTCCTGCGGTGCGGCCTCCACCGCCCGGCGCAGCTGCTCCAGTCGGTACGGAACCGGTTCCCAGCCCGGTCGCCCGGCCATGTCCACGTTCAACCCGACCACCGTGCGCGTGTACGCGCGGGCGAGTCCGCGCGGCATCAGTGGCATCCCGGCGGGCCGGCGCCGGGAGTTGCCGTCCCGATCCGGCACCCCGGAGTGGTTGCCCCGGACCGACACCCACACGGCGGCCACCGGTCCCTGCACGTGGCGCACCAGTTCCTCGCGTACGTCCAACCAGCGGCCCAGCGCGGCCCGGGTGGGACCGGACAGCGGCAGCACTTCGACGACGGCCGGGTTGACCGTGCGCGCCTGTGGGCGCCGCACGATCCGCACCGTGCGCTCGTCCGGCGCCAGGTCGCTCAGCCGCAGGGCACACAACTCGCCCACCCGCGCGCCGGTGTCCAGCACCACCCCGATCAGCGCGAACAGCCGGATCCGGCCCGGATCCGCGCCGCTGCGGTCGGCGTGTGCGGCCAGCCAGTCCAGCAACAACGATCGTTGCCGGGCGCCCACCGGCGGTTTGAGCTCGGGGATCGCCGGTCGCTCGGGAAGCACGGCCGGCACCGACCCCGCCCGGGCCAGGATCTCCAGGCAGTCCATCCGCACCCGCATGCTCGCCGTCGTGGAGATGCCGGCTCCCGCCACCGCACGGGTGCGCAGCCGACCGCTCTGCGCGAGGTCCAGATAGCACCGCATTGGGTCGGCCGACAACAGCGCGGCGAGCGAGGCGCGGGCCTCGACCGGGAACCCCTCCTGCACCATCGCGCGGCGCAACTCACCCACCACCCACCGCAGTTGCCGGGCTCGCGCGGCGGAGGTGTCGGCCCGCGCGGTCACCCGGAGCAGGGCACGGTCGAGCTGATCGAGCGCTGGGGCACGGTCCTGGGCGGCCATGGGGGCACTGTAACGACGGCCTCCGACGCGGCCCGGACGCCACACCCCGCCCCGATGCCCTAGGTTCGTCGTGTGGAGGACCTCGACCGACAGATCGTCAAACTGCTCCTGCAAGACGGGCGGATGAGCTACACCGACCTGGGCAAGGCCACCGGCCTGTCCACCTCGGCCGCACACCAGCGCGTGCGCCGACTCGAACAACGCGGCATCATCCGCGGCTACGCCGCCGTGGTCGACACCGAGGCCATCGGCCTGCCGCTGACCGCGTTCATCTCGGTCAAACCCATCGACCCCAGTGCGCCCGACGACGCCCCGGAGCGACTGGCGAACCTCGAGGAACTGGAGGCGTGTCACAGCGTGGCCGGGGACGAGAGCTACATCCTCAAGGTCCGCGTCCGAACCCCGGGGGACCTGGAAACCCTGCTGGCCCGCATCCGGCTCCAGGCGGGCGTGTCCACTCGGACGACGGTGGTGCTGTCCACCCCGTACGAGGCGCGCGCGCCCCGGTTCTGATCCCGGGCCCGCATCACGCCGTCGCCGCGCCGGGCGACGTCGGTGGTACAGAGCTGCCCCGCGCCGCGTCCCCCGGGCCCTGCCCTCGATCCCATGCCGAGCACCGCGACGCGGGATCGAAGACCGACCCCGGGGTGGACGCGGCGCGTGTCACACCCCCGAAGGGGTGACCTCCGGCCGGGGGTTCGGCCCGGGCGGGCCACACTGGTGGTCATGACCACGCTCCTCCTGCGCAACGGCGCCGTGCACAGTCCGGCCGATCCCTTCGCGACCGCCATGGTCGTCGAGAACGACACCATCGCCTGGATCGGCGCGGAGGGGGCCGCCGCGGCCCACGTCGACGCCGTCGACGCGGTGCTCGACCTCGCGGGCGCGCTGGTGACGCCCGCGTTCGTGGACGCGCACGTGCACGCCACCGCGACCGGCCTCGCCCTGACCGGGCTCGACCTGACCGGCGCGCCGTCGCTGGCGTACGCGCTCTCCGCGCTGGAGGACCACGCCAAACGACGCGGCCTGTACGGAGCGGGCCACGTGCTGCTCGGCCACGGCTGGGACGACACCACCTGGCCCGAGGGACGCCCGCCGACCCCCGCCGAGTTGGACCGGGCCACCGGCGGCGCCACCGTCTACCTCTCCCGCACCGACGTGCACTCCGCCGCGTGCTCGCCCGCGTTGCTCGCCCTGGTCCCGGGCGAGCACGGCGACGCGCCCCTGGCCGGCAGCGTGCACCACGCGGCGCGGGCCGCCGCCAACGCCGCGTTGACCGCGGCCGACCGGATCGCCGCGCAGCGGGTCGCCCGGGCCCGGGCGGCGGCCCTGGGCATCGGCACGGTGCACGAGTGCGGCGGGCCGGAGATCGCCGGCGAGGCCGACTTCCGGGCCCTGCTGGCGCTGGCCCGGGACGAGGCGGGTCCGGACGTGGTCGGCTACTGGGGCGCGCTCGCCGAGGACCCCGAGCAGGCCCGAGCGCTGCGCGGCGATCTGGGCGCGCACGGACTCGGCGGCGACCTGTTCATCGACGGCTCGCTCGGCTCGCACACCGCGTGCCTGCACGCGCCCTACTCCGACGACTCCGCCGCCGGTACCGGCCTGACCCACCTCGCCGCCGAGCAGGTCGCCGCCCACCTCGCCGCGTGCACCCGGGCCGGCATCCAGGCCGGCTTCCACGCCATCGGGGACGCCGCGATCGGCAGCATCACCGCCGCCGCCCGCGCGCTGATCCAGGGCCCGCACGGCGCGGCCTTCCGGGCGCTGCGGCACCGGGTCGAACATGCCGAACTGCTCGACGCCGAGGCCGTCGCGGCATTCGCCGAACTGGGTCTGACCGCCTCGGTGCAACCCGCCTTCGACGCCGCGTGGGGCGGCCCGGACGGCATGTACGCCCGCCGCCTGGGCGCCGAACGCGCCGCGCTGATGAACCCGTTGGCCGCGCTCAGCGCCGCCGGCGTACCGCTCGCGTTCGGTTCGGACGCGCCGGTCACCCCGCTCGACCCGTGGGGCACCGTGCGGGCGGCCGCCTTCCACCGCACGCCGGAGCAACGCATCAGCGTGCGCGCCGCGTTCGCCGCGCACACCCGGGGCGGCCACCGCGCGGTCGGTCGCGACGACGCCGGCGTGCTGGTGCCCGGCGCACCGGCCACCTACGCGGTGTGGGACACCACCGAGCTGGTCGTCCAGGCCCCGGACAGCAGGCTCTCCGGCTGGTCCACCGACCCGCGCTCGGGCACCCCCGGGCTGCCCGACCTGGCCCCCGACCTGCCGCTGCCGCGCTGCCTGCGCACCGCGGTGCGGGGCGCCACGGTGTACGCGGTCGAGGGCGCCCTCGACCAGGCCTGACCGAGCCGGCGGCCGGTACTCGCCGGCGTCCGGCGCCGCCCTAACCGGCCGGCGCCGGAGCCGTCGTCCCGGGCTGCTCCGCGACCGGGACGACGGGTGCGGCCGTGGCCACCGGGGCACCCGGCGCCGGCTCGCCGGCCGCGTCCGGCCGCACCCGGCGCGGCTCGGGAACGGTCAACAGCGGCAGGAACACCTGCACGAGCGGCCCGATGGCCAGCGCGTACACCACGGTGCCCAACCCGAGCGACCCGCCCAGGACGAAGCCCACCAGCAGTACGGTCACCTCGATGCCGGTACGGATCAGCCGCACCGAACGCCCGGTGATCCGCACCAACCCGGTCATCAGGCCGTCCCGCGGCCCCGGGCCCAGGCGCGCACCGATGTACGCGCCGCCGGCCACCGCGTTCAGCACCACCCCGGAGACCAGGAAGGCCAATTGCCAGACCAATGCGTCCGGCGCGGGCAACCACCGCAGCGTGGCGTCCACGGCGATGCCGATCACGAACACGTTGCTCACCGTGCCCAGCCCCGGGCGCTGGCGCATCGGCCACCACAGCAGCAGCACCGCGGCGCCCACCACGATCGTCACCACGCCGAAGCTCCACCCGGTGCGCTCCGCGAGCCCCTGATGGAACACGTCCCACGGGTCCAGGCCCAACCCGGCCCGGATCATCAACGCCATGCTGAACCCGTACAGCGTGAGTCCCGCATACAACTGGATCAATCGCCGGACCCACGACCAAGCCACCGTGCACCTCGTTCGTCACCTGACTGCCAATAAAGAGCCAACGGTGAAACAATCACCGACACCGGACCACGAATCCATAGCCAATTCGACAGGAGTGGACTGATGAGCGCGCCTCACCTGACCGTCAGCAGCACCCGCCTCGCCGACCTCCTGCACCCCTGGACCACCACGACCCAGTCCGCGGCGCGCACCGGCCCGGCATACCGCACGCTCGCCGATCGCATCCGTGCCCTGCTCCTGGACGGTCGGATCCCGCTGACCGCGCGTCTGCCCGCCGAACGCGGCCTCGCCGACCGGCTGGGCATCAGCCGCACCACGGTCGCCGCCGCCTACGAACTCCTGCGCACCGACGGCTACCTGACCAGCCGGCGCGGCTCCGGCAGCTGGACCACCCTGCCCGGCACGCACACCGAGATCCCCACCCGAGGGCTGAGCCCGAGCACCACCACCGGCGTGATCGACCTCGGCGTCGCGGCCCTGCCCGGCCCCGGCCGCGCGTTGCACCAGGCGGTCGCCGACGCCACCGACTCGCTGCCCACCTACACCACCGGCCACGGCTACCTGCCCGGTGGCCTGCCGGTCCTGCGCGACACGCTGGCCCAGCGCTACACCCGCCGCGGCGTGCCCACCACCCCGGACCAGATCCTGGTCACCCCCGGCGCACTGGCCGCGGTCACCCTGGTGCTGCGCACCCTGGCCGGCCCCGGCGACCGGGTCGCGGTGGAATCGCCCACCTACGCCAACGTGCTGGACGCCATCCGGCAGGCCGGGAACCGACTCGTGCCGGTGCCGATGACGGACACCGGCTGGGACGTGGAGACCTGGCGCGACACGCTGCGCACGGCCGCACCTCGGCTGGCCTACCTGATCCCGGACTACCAGAACCCGACCGGCCACCTCGCGGACGCCGGCATCCGCCGCACCCTGGTGGACCTGGCCCGCAACACCGGGACCACGCTGATCGTCGACGAGACGTGCTTCGACCTGGCCCTGGACGTCGCCCCGGCGGACCGGCCGCTGCCGATGGCCGGCTTCGACCGGACGAACAACGTGGTCACCATCGGATCCACCTCGAAGACCTTCTGGGGCGGCCTGCGGATCGGCTGGATCCGGGCCACCCCGGACCTGGTCCGCCGGATCGCCGCCACCCGCGCGTCCTTCGACGTCGGCGCGCCCGTGCTGGACCAACTCGTCACCCACCACCTGATCACCGACCACGAGGACGCGATCCTGGAGAGCCGCCTGCCGGCGCTGCGCGCCGCCCGGGGCGCGCTCGCCGAAGCCCTCGCCGACCGGCTGCCCGACTGGACGTTCGCGATGCCGGTCGGCGGCCTGTCGTTGTGGGTGCGCACCGACGGCACCTCCAGCCTGACCCTGGCCGAGGCCGCGGCCCGGCACGGCGTACGCATCGCGGCGGGCACCCACTTCGGTACCGACGGCACCTTCGAGCACCACGTGCGACTGCCCTACGCGCACGATCCGGCGACGCTGACCGAGGCGATCCGCCGGTTGGCGACCGCCGTGGGCGAGACCGAACGCAGCCGGCCCGGCGCCTACACGGGATTCTCGGCGGCGGCGGTAGTGGCCTGAACCGACCGCCGGCACCGACCCGACCGCCGTGTGGGTGAACGCGCACCGGGTCCACGTTCGCGCGGGGGCCCCGAGCCGTGTACAACACCATGGGAGCCCGCAACGCGCGCGACACGCCGACATCGCCGCCGCCGCCCCGATCCGGGCCCGATCGCCCCGCGAGCGATCCGACGAAGGGGTACGGAAGCCTCGTCGAGACCCATTAGGGGAACGATTGCGCCACCCGGCGGGCGTACACCACCCACACCACTGCCGCACCACCCGGCCGCTGACCTGCACCGATACCGTATACGTGCAGGTCAGTGCGATGTTGACACCGCGCCTGCATCGCCCAGTACGTTCGACCCGGTCCACCGCAGGACGACCGGCAGGAGAACACCCTCCCCGAGCACGCGCACGCCTCCGGGCCACAGGTGGCACAGCCACCGGGCGCCAGGTCCGGAACCGGCATGACACGCGCCGGGAGGCCGCCCCACGCGGCCACGAACGGCAGAGCGGCACCCGTGCAGCCGCCCCGCCGGACGCGAGCACACCCCGTGCCGGAAGGTGAGACCGCGGCAGAGCCCGGTCGCCCAGTAGACAACGACCACCGCGACCGACAGCCAGCCGGTCCGGGGCCGGCCCGAAGGGCGACCGAGCTCCCGCCGTCACCAGCCCACCGCCGAGCACGAGCCGAAACCGAACGCCCACCTCGAACGTTGTAACGTCACTGCATCACCCGACCGGCGCAACTCCGTGCCGCGCGCGGCAGCAGCGATCCGCAACGACCCAGCGAGGGGGCCCCACGGTGCCGCAGCTCGACAGCACCACAGTGCCCGAGGGCGTCTCGCCCACGGCGCCGGCCCCCGCTCGCAAGCAGCGTCTGCGCCGCACCCGCGCCACCGCCGTGAGCATCTACCGGCGCCCCGCCCGCCCGGTCACCGCACTGGTCGCCGGCCTGTTGCTCGCGCTCGCGTTCCCGCCCTACGACATCTGGCCGCTGAGCATCCTCGCGGTCACCGCGCTCGGCATCGCGGTGCACGGGCAGCGCACCCGCACCGGCTTCGGCTACGGCCTGCTGTTCGGCCTGCCGTTCATGCTGTGGTTGCTCAAGTGGCTGCGCGTGGTGGGACCGGACGCGTGGATCGTGCTGTCGGTGGTGCAGGCGCTGTACATCGCCGCCCTGGCCGCCGCGCTCACCCTGATCGGCAAACTGCGGCTGTGGCCGCTGTGGACCGCGTGCCTGTGGGTCGCCGAGGAACTGGTGCGCGACCGCGTCCCGTTCGGCGGCTTCCCGTGGGGCCGACTGGCGTTCGCCAATACCGCGACACCGTTCACCCCGATCGCCGCCCTCGCCGGCGCCCCCGGGGTGACCTTCGCCGTCGCGCTCACCGGCGCGCTGCTCGGGTGGGCCGCGCTGCGGCTGTACGGGCTCTACGCGGGTCGGGACGGCGAATCGGCCGCCGAGACCCCGGAGGGCGTCCGTACGCCGCGCAGCGCCGTTCCGCTGGCTCTGGGCGCCATCGGCCTGGCGATCGCCGTCCCCGCGAGCGCCTACGCGGTCCCCATACCCACCGGAGGCCACGCCGCCGGCCCCGACACCGCGACCATCGCGGTCGTCCAGGGCAACGTCCCGCGCACCGGCCTGGACTTCCTCGGCCAACGCCGCGCGGTCCTGGACAACCACGTGCGACAGACCCACAAGCTGGCCGCCGACGTGCGGGCCGGCAAGGTCGAGAAGCCCGAACTGGTGATCTGGCCGGAGAACTCCTCGGACCTGAACCCGTTCGAGGAACGCGACGCGTACGCGCTCATCGACGGCGCGGTCAAGGACATCGGCGTCCCCGTGCTCACCGGCGTCCTGGTCGCCGGCCCCGACGCCACGCACATCCAGAACCAGGGCATCGTGTGGGACCCGGTCACCGGCCCCGGCGCCTCCTACACCAAGCGCCACCCGGTGCCGTTCGGCGAATACATCCCGATGCGCGAACTGCTCACCAAGTTCATCAGCCGGCTCGAACGTGTCCCGCGCGACTTCTACCCCGGCAAGACCGTCGGCGTCATGCAGCTGGGCCCGGCCCGGATCGGCGACGTGATCTGCTTCGAGATCGCCTACGACAACGTCACCCGCGAGGCGGTCACCCACGGCGGTCGAGTGCTGGTCGTGCAGACCAACAACGCCACCTACGGGCGCACCGGACAACCCGAGCAACAACTCGCGATGTCCAGGCTGCGCGCGATCGAGCACGGCCGCGCGGTGCTGATCGCGGCCACCTCCGGCATCAGCGCGATCGTCATGCCGGACGGAAAAGTGGTCGAACGCACCCGCGAATTCACCGCCGACACCCTGGTCATGGACGTACCACTGCGCGACGACCGCACGCTCGCCACGCGACTCGGTTCGGCTCCCGAGTGGATCCTGGCTATCGTCGGTCTCCTCGCCTGCGCGTACGGCATCCTCCGCCGTCGGCGCAAGCCCTGGATCACCACCCCCGGCATCCCGCCGACCCCCGCCGACGCCGGCGTCGACACCCGCGCCGACGCCAACGCCATCAAGGAGATGATGTGACCGACAGCGAGCAGACCAGCTTCGCCGATCTCGGCAAGGTGCTCGTCATCATCCCCACCTACAACGAATCGGAGAACATCGAGCCGATCGTCGCCCGCCTGCGCGCAGCCGTGCCGGACGTCGACGTGCTGATCGCCGACGACAACAGCCCCGACGGCACCGGCGACATCGCCGACACGCTCGCCGAGCACGACCCGCACATCCAGGTCATGCACCGGGCCGGCAAGGAGGGCCTGGGCGCCGCCTACATCGCGGGCTTCCGCTGGGGCATCGACCGCGGCTACGACATCCTGGTGGAGATGGACGCCGACGGCTCGCACCAGCCCGAGCAACTGCCGCGCCTGCTCGAAGCGGTGCGCGACGCGGACCTGGTGCTGGGCTCGCGCTGGGTCCCCGGCGGCGGCGCGGTCAACTGGCCCGGACACCGCAAGCTCATCTCCCGGGGCGGCAGCACCTACTCGCGGCTGATGCTCGGCGTCGACATCCACGACGTCACCGGCGGCTTCCGGGCCTTCCGCAAGGACACCCTGCTCGGCATCGGCCTGGACGAGGTCGCCTCGCAGGGCTACTGCTTCCAGGTGGACCTGGCCTGGCGCGCGATCCGCAAGGGCTACCGCGTCCTGGAGGTGCCGATCACCTTCATCGAACGCGAGCGCGGCAACAGCAAGATGAGCAACTCGATCGTCGCCGAGGCGCTGTGGCGGGTCACCGCATGGGGCGTCGGCCGCCGGGTCGGCAAGTACCCGAACGAGAGCGCCCCCGAGACCGCCGCCGCCCACCCCGGACGCCCCGGCGGTACGAGCGGCCCCGGCGACCCGGGCGCCGCCCGGAGCACCGAGGGCGAGGGCGCCCCGGGCACCGGCTCCACCGGATCCGCCGGCGCCACCGGTACCACCCCGCCGAGGACGTGATCACGTGAGTACCCCGCTGCGCCGAGCGGCCATGCTCCTGCCGATCGTCGCACTGCCACTGGCCGAGATCTACGTGATCAGTCGGGTCGGCGGCGCCATCGGGGCGGGTCGGACCTTCCTGCTGATCCTGGCCGGCGTCGCGCTGGGCTCGCTGGTGATCCGCTACGAGGGCCGCCGGGTGTTGACCCGGCTGCGGGCGCTCGGCGAACAGGCGCAGCGCGAGGGCCAGAGCGACCCGACCGTGCTCGCGGCCCAGGGCAAGGAGGCGACCAAGGCCGCCGCCGACGCGGGCGTGGTGATCCTGGGCGGCATCCTGCTGATCATCCCCGGGTTCATCACCGACGTGCTGGGCCTGCTGTGCGTGCTGCCGTTCACCCGGCCGCTGATCCGGCGACTGATCGGCACCGTGGTGGCCGCGAAGGTGGCGAGCAGCCCGCGGTTCTCCGGCGTGGTGCAGGAGGCGCGGATCCACCGCCCGGACGGCAAGATCGTGCGCGGCGAGGTGATCGACCCGCAGGACGTGCACCGCGACGACGACCCGCCGCGGCAGCCGCCGCGCGAACTGCCCTGAGGGCGGTGCCCGAGCGGCCCGGCGGGACGCGACGCCACGGCACGACCGGACACAGCACGACGCCCGGGGCGCCACGATCGTGAGATCGTCGGCGCCCCGGGCGTCGGTGCCACCTGTCGACGGGATCCGCACGTGCCCGGAGCGGGCTCGCGCGGTGCTCGCTCAGGCGCTCTTGCGGTTGTTGCGCGGATCGTGGTGGAGGTTGATCCCACCCGACCGCAGTACGGCGAGACGCTCGGCGAGCACCTCTTCCAGCTCTTCCCGGGTACGCCGCTCCATGAGCATGTCCCAGTGTGTGCGCGTGGCCTTGTTCTTCTTTTCCTCCGGCGGCGTGCCGTCCACCAACTGCGCGACGGCACCGCAGCTGCGGCACTCCCACGTCGAGGGGATCTCCGCCTCGACGGAGAACGGCATCTCGAAGCGGTGCCCCCTGGGGCAGTCGTATTCCACGGTGCGACGCGGCGCCAGATCGATACCGCGATCGGTCTCGTAGCTGGTGGCGCCAAGGCGTGTGCCGCGGAGAGCTCGCTCACTCATGAATCGTGCCTCCTGGCTTGATCTACCCACATCGACAGGTCTTGCTGTCTCGTCCGTTTGCAGAACGCGTGACGGGCCCCGAAGATTCCCGACCGAGGGGTCGGTGGGCAGGAGCCGGGGTCCGTGACGGTGGGTAGCTACCCGAAAACGGATGATTCATTACATCACCGGGAGAAAGTGACATAAAACTCGCCTGATCGGCCCGGGAATCGACGACGTACGCCTGCCCGGTATGTACGTCGCCACGCACAGCGAAGTCGGACCGGCCCATCGGCCCGGCGTCGCGCCGTGCGATCCGGTGTGGGTGATGCGGGTGTGACGGGTGCGCCCGACGGGCGGGGACGAGCCGGGCGTCAACGATCACGGATCTCCGCCCAGACGATCTTTCCGGTGTCCGTGGGACGCACGCCCCAATCGGTGGTCATCCCGGCCACGATGCACAACCCCCGATGCCGCTCGTCGTGGCCGGGCGAGGCGATCTCCTTGGGCAGCCTTCCGTCGTGGTCGACCACCTCGACGATCAGCCGGCCGGGGTGATGGCGCAGTCGCAGTTCCATCGGCGTGCGGGCGTGCTCGGCCGCGTTGGAGACGAGTTCGGTGACCACCGAGCACGTGGTGTCGCTGTGCTCGGTCAGATCCCAGCGGCCCAGCGTGGCACGGACGAAGTCGCGGGCCTCGCGGGCCGAGCGCGGCGTCGGCGGCAGATCCAGGCCCGCGGTCCGCTCGATGCTGTGCCGGGCGCGCACCAGCAGCAGCGCGACGTCGTCCGGCTCCTGGCCGGTGAGCATGGTCTTGGTGAGCAGGTCGGCGACATCGGCGACGTTGTGGGCGCCGCCGGTGGTGCCGTCGATGTGCTCGGTCAATTCCTGGAGCCGGTCGGTGAGCGAGGCGTCGTGCGACTCGACCAGGCCGTCCGTGTACAGGAGCAGTTGGTCGCCGGTGTCGAAGCCGACCACCGCGTCGTCGAAGGTGGTGCCGTCCAGGCCGAGCGGCACGCCGAGGTCGTCCTCCAGGAGTTCGACCTTGCCGTCCGCGCCGATCAGGGCGGGCGGCAGATGGCCGGCGTTGGACCAGTGCACGGTGGCGTCGCCGGGATCGTAGACGGCGTAGACGCAGGTGATGATCTGGTCCTCGCTGCCGAGCCCGGTGACCAGCCGGTTGAGGTGCCGCATCACCTGCCCGGGCGGCAGGTCCATCACCGCGTACGCCCGTACCGCGGCGCGCAGTTGGCCCATCACGGCGGCGGCCTGTAGACCTCGGCCCATCACGTCGCCGACCACCAGGGCGATCCGGCCGGCGGACAGCGGGATCACGTCGAACCAGTCGCCGCCGACCTGTTGGCCCTTGGCGCCGGGCAGGTAGCGGAAGGCGATGTTGAGTTCGTCCAGGTCGGGCGGAACCTGCGGGAGCAGGCTGCGCTGGAGTTCGACGGCGGTGTCGCGCACGCTGCGAAAGAGCCGGGCGTTCTCGATCGCGGTGGCGGCCTGCGCGGCGATGCCCAGGGCGAGTTGTTCGTCGCGTTCGGTGAACACGTCGGCCCGGGTGTGGCAGAAGGAGAATGCGCCCAGGTCCTCGCCGGTGGCGGTGGTCACCGGGATGGTCAGCAGGCTGCGTACGGGCGGTTGGCCGTCGGCGCTGATCCGATAGGGCAGCAGTCGGCCGGCGGCGGGGTCCTCGGTGAGGTCGCCGCGGCGCACGGTGACCGGCGGCGCGGTGGTGGTCTGCGGGCGGCTGCGCGCGGCGAGCGCGGGCCGGGGCCGGGGCAGCCGGTCGATCAGGGTGGGGTCCGGGCTGGTGACGGCGTAGCGGGTGTCCGCGACGCCGCCGGTGTCGTAGTCGATGTAGCGGAAGATGCCGTGCTCGGCGGCGATCACCGAGGTGGCGGCGTCGGTGGCGGCCTGGACCAGGCGTTCGAGGTTGAGTTCGCGGGTGAGCTTCTGGCCGACCCGGTACAGGGTCTCGACGATCCGGGTTTCCTGATCGAGTCGGCGCTGCTTGTAGGCGAGTTGTTCCTGCTGCGAGCGGACCCGGTCGCGGGCGTCCTCGGCGACCAGGGCCTGTTGCGCGGTGGTGCCCTCGTGGGCGGCCAGGAGTTGTTCGAGGGCGTCCAGGCGCGCGGCGGCCACGTGTGTGGTGGGAGTGTGCTGGGAGGGGCCGCCGGCGAACAGCGGCGCGGTGTTGAGCGGGAGCAGGGCCAGCCGGGTGGACACGGCGACGGTGCGGAAGAGCTCGGCGATCCGGGCCGGGACGGGTACGCGGGTGAACATCAACACCGTGAACAGTTCGCCGTCGGGGAGCTTGCCGGCGTAGCCGACCACGGATTTTATGCCGCTCGCCCGGATGAACTCCTTGTCCGGGACGGCGTCGCTGGTGAGCGCATCCGGGATGTGGTGGATGTCGTGCCGGTCCCACTCGTTGTCGGTGGGCAGCGGCCCGGCCACGATCTCCTCGGCGGTGACCCCGAGTTGCTCCAGCATGGCGCTGATCATCGGCGCCCGGCGGACCGCGTTCGCACTCGGGAAGGCGACGACCTGGTGGTGCCGCGATCGGGTGCGGTCGCACCACTCGGGCAGGTCGCCGACGGTGGCCAGCAGGGTGAGGCAGCGCAGGTCCGGGTGCGGGGCCAGATCGGGTTGCCGGCGCAGCGCGCGCTGTTCCAGGTCGGGGGTGAGGTTGCGCCAGGGCATGGTCTGGAACAGGCGGACGAGGACGAGTTGGGGCTGCCCGGTGTGCGGGTCGCGGAAGGTGGTGCGCAGGTGCTGCACGATCGCGCGGGCCGCGTCCTCGGTGGTGGCCGAGTCGGCGGTGACTTGGCGCAGTTCGGAACTGCACACGACCATGTCGCTGACGGTGAAGTTGGCGAGGTCGAACACTGGGCGTCCACGTCCTCCGTGGGGGTGCGGGCCCCCATCATGGCGCGCGAGTGGGGACGGAGTGGTGCGTTTTGGGTATTTGCCGGTGCGCCGGGCGTACGTCGAGGCCCCCCGAGCGTGGCTTGCTCGGGGGGCCTTCGCGGGGATGCCGGGGGGGGTGTCACGGCGGCTGCCGCGGGGTCCTTGCGGGCCTTGGTGAGAGCGTGGCGCGGGGTGGCGCGCCGGGGTTCAGCCGGTGGGCTCGGGCTCGCGTTCGAGTGTCTTGGCGAGCGAGATCGAGGGCACGTCGACGGGGAGGGCATCGGCGTGCCGGGGCAGCAGCGCGAGCAGGCGCACGCGGTCGGCCTCCGAGGTGTCCTCCTCCAGCGGGTCGGGGGTGTGCGGGATCTGGATGCGCACCACGGGGCCGTTGCCGATCCGGACGTAGCCGCGACCGGGAGGCATGCCCTCGCCGCCGGAGACGCCGGGGGTGGCGCCCAGCACGGTGAGGACGGTCTCCGGGTCGAGCGGGCCCAGCACGACGCGGGTGTGCGTGTCGGCGATCAGCGTGGGGCGCAGCCGCTCCAGGTGGCTGGGGCGGGCGCTGGTGATCACGCCGATGTGCGCGGCGCGACCCAGGCGCAGCGGGAGGTCGAGCAGTTCCTGCGGGTCCGTGGTGCCCTGACCGGCGGCGAGGTCGGAGAGTTCGGTGATCTCGTCGAGGATCACCCACAGCGGGCGGCGGGCGTCGTCCGGGACCGGGGTGCCGTGTTGCTTGGCGTAGGTGACGGCGGCGATCCGACGTTCGGTCTCGTGCCGCAGCCAGGTCAGGGTTTCCAGTGCGCCGTGGTAGCCGGTCTCGATCCGCAGGATGTTGCGCCGGCCGGCCAGGCACGCGTAGTCGCCGGAGCCGCTGCCGTCGACGACCACGATGTCGCCGTCCCGGGCGGCCTGGAGGGCGATGGTGCGCAGCAGGTTGGACTTGCCCGCGCCGGGGGCGGCGACGGCGAGCAGGTGCGGGTCGGTGCTGCGATTGCCGGTGCGCCAGATGACCGGCGGGAGTTGCCGGATGGTGTCGTCCACGTGCACGGGGATGCGGCGGTTGGTGCTGCCCGCGTCGGTGATGCCGAGCAGGATCTCGCACGGCGCGGTGACGAACTGCTGGGCGGGCACGGCCGTGGGCAGCGGGGGCAGGGCGGCCAGGGTGAGGTGGTTGCTCTCGGTGTCCCACTCGTAGACGTACTCGCGACCGCGGCCGAGCTTGGCCTGGAGCACCCGTTCGATCCGGGCCCGGGCGGCGGGGTCGTCGTCGGTGAAGTAGGGGCTGTAGGTCAATTCGAGGCGGACGATCCGGTCGCCGTCGAGTTCCCAGTGTCGGAAGGCGTTCTGGTACGGGCCGCCGGGGTGGAACAGCCGGGCGGGGTCGTGGTCGTCGGCGAGGTAGGGCACCAGGCCGTTGTAGACGGTCTGGAGTTTGACATCGGTGGGATCGGGGCCGGGCTCGGTGGCGGGCTTCTCCTCGCGGCCGAGCCAGGCGGCGCCGGCCAGCACCAGGAGCAGGGCGATCAGCGGGGCGTAGGGCAGGAAGTAGAGGGCGAGCAGGACCGCGGCGATGCCCGCGGCGCCGGCCTTGCGCTTGTCCGCCGAGGCGCCCTTCCACCAGTTGCGCGCCCATCCGAGCTGCCGGTTCAGACCTCGGGTGAGGGTGAGCACGGGCGAGAAGGTGTCCCGCGTGACGTGGGTGATGCGATGCGCGCGGGTGCGGGTGTTGCCGATGCCGTCCTTGGCGCGCCGGGCGATGGCGGCGAGGGATGTGGGGCCGGGGGACATGCGGTCTCCGTGAGGGGTCGGGTCGGGTAGGCGGGAGGCCCCGGTTCGGGGGATGAGCCGGGGCCAGGGCGTGTCCTCGAAGGCCCACCGGGTCCGCGGCCGTCGACACCGGGGGGTGGTGTCGCGCGGTTGCGGCCGGTCCGGTGGGGGATCGAGGACACGCCCTGGCGGCGGTGGGGACGGGCGACCGGTCAGAAGTTGAGGCCGCTGAGCAGGTTGGCGATGCTGTTGCCGCTCGCCGCGATGTGCGGGGCGATGGAACTGCCTGCCAGGTAGAACCCGAAGAGGGCACAGACGAGGGCGTGCGGGAGTCTCAGCCCGTCCTTGCGGAAGAAGACGTAGGCGATGACGCCGAGCAGCAGGACGCCGGAGATGGACAGAACCATGGGTGCTCCTTCGGGCGGCGCACTCAGTGTGTGGCGTGCGCGGTGAGGATCCCGGTTCGGCCGAGGCCGTACAGGACCAGGAGGGTGGCGCCGAGGCGCCCGGGGGTGGACAACGCCCAGAGGGCGGCATGGAGGGCGATCACCAGCGGGAGCGTGGTGAGCGCGTAGACGGTGTGGAAGGTCCGGGAGTGGGCGGTGCCGGCGCGGGTGGCGGGAGCCAGGGTGCGGCGGACCACCGAGACGAGGGAGGGCGGTGCGGGGGCGGGTGGGGCGGGCGGGTTCTCGGCGACCGGGGTCGGGTCGGCGACGGGTGCGGGGGCGGGGGCGGTGTCGGGGTCGGTGGGGGACTTGGAGCGGGGATAGGGCAGCAGTCGCAGGTGGGTGAGGCGCATGTGGATGTGGGTCTCCCCGAGGTGCCGGGTTGGGGTGCCGGGTGCCGGGTTGGGGTGCCGGCCGGTTGGCCTATCGACGTATTACCTAAAGTGCTCTTATCGTCACAAATGGTGCGCACGTGTCAAAGCATCAAACGGGTGGAATCGCCACGTCTTTTCCGGCGGTCCACTCGTATGGGTGACTCGGAGAGCCCGTACGCGCGGGCGGGAGGCTCGAGTTGCGGCGGACCCGGCCGGGGCTGCGGGCTTCGTCGCGGCGGGCGTCCTTGATGTCGATTTCGCGACAAACTCACCCATTGGAGTGGCGCCCGGGCGGCGGCCGGAGTGGTGGCCGGAGCGGCGGCCGCCGATCGGGTCGTTTCCGAACCGGTCCGGGTTCTGGCAGCGTGAGGCCATGGCCATCCTGCTCGTCGTGCACCACACGCCCTCGCCCACACTCGCCGAGATGCTGGAGGCGACGCTCGCCGGCGCCCGCGATCCGGAGATCGAGGGCGTCGAGGTCCGGGTCCGGGCCGCACTCACCTGCTCGCCGGTCGAGGTCCTGGAGGCGGACGGCTACCTGCTGGGCACACCCGCGAACCTGGGCTACATGTCGGGGGCGCTGAAGCACTTCTTCGACTCGGCCTACTACCCCTGCCTGCACGAGACGGTCCGCCGTCCCTACGGCCTGTACGTACACGGCGGGAGCGACACCACCGGCGCGGTCCGCTCGGTCGAATCGGCGGCCACCGGCCTGCAATGGCGGCGGGTCCGCCCGCCGGTGGAGATCGCCGGACCGCCCACCCGCGACACCCTCGCGGCCTGCACCGAATTGGGCGCCGTCGTGGCCGCCGAACTGATGCCTCTGGAGTAACGCGGCCCGGCCTCCGGACGGGAGGCCGAGCCGCGCGCCCACCACCCTGCGGCGGACCGGCCGGTCGCAGCGACGACGGCCACGCACAGCATGTCTGGTGGGGCCGACACGCGGGCGACCAGGGGGCGGTTCCCGACCGGAGCGAGGGGCGTCGCGGCATGGTCGGTCGTGGCGTGGGGGTCGATTCGCACCGCGCGGTGTGCCGGTGCGACGGCCTCGGCGCGCCGGGCAGATGGGCGCTTGGCCGCCGCGTGGTCGGTTGCTTCGCTGCGAGGTGGTGACGCGTGGCCCGGGACGCGGGCTCCGTTGCGGGCGGGGGTGCGTCGGTCAGTGTGGGCGGGCCCAGTGTGGGGGGTGCGTTCGGGCGGTGCGCAGGGCGGCGGGGGTGGGGCGTTCGACCGTGTCGGGGACCGTTTCCAGCGGGACGGACAGGGCTCTCGCCCAGGTGCGGCGCCAGCTGAGGCGGCGTTGGGTTCGGGCGGCCTCGCGGCGGGCGCGGGCGGTGGCCCGGCGGGCGATCTCGGCGCGGGCGAGCACCTGGCTGCGCAGCCACAGGGGGCGCGTGTGCAGGAGTTCCTCGACGTAGGCGGTGGTCCACTTGTTGCTGCGCGGGCGCAGGTCCAAAACCAATTCCACCGGCAGCCCGAAGAGTTCGGCCACGGCGTCGTCGGTGAGGTGGTCGATGATCGCCTCGGCGGCGCGACACACCGCCTCGGCGCGGCGCTGCTGGGCGTGCCATTCGCGATCGAGCCAGCGAGTGACCGCGGCGGTGGCGTGTTCGAGCTCGCGGTCGGCGTGCAACTCCAGCAGCCAGCGCGGCGGGTCGGTGGCCAACCGGTGCAGCAGGTCGGTGCTGATGTGGTGGTCGATCGACGGGATGCGGTGCGCGATGTCCTCGGCGGGCACGCCCAGCGTGGCCCACACCCGGTGCGGTCGGGCGAGGGAACGCAGCGCGGTGAGCGCGCGGGGGGTGGCGGCGGCGAGCAGATCGGCGATCTCGGCCGGCTTGTAACGACACTGGTCGCCGATCTCGGCGATGTCGCGCACGCGCGGGTCGCCCATGAACCGGCGCAGCCGCGCGGGCGCGGTGCCGTGCAGGCGGGCCAGCGCGCAGGTGAAGGCGATCACGTCGGCCGGGTCGGTCTGCCGGTCGGGGGCCAGCGTCGCGAGGTAGCGGCGCGCGTGGTGCGCACGTTCGCGGTTGTGCGCGCGGGTGGCGGCGGCCTTGGTCGCGGCCAGTGACCGGGCCACCCGCCGGGCGGCCTCGCGCAGTTCACGATCCGCGGTGATGTGCGGATGCAGCGTGTCCACGTCGGCGGTGCGGTAGTAGCGCACCTCCAGGTCCCGGCCGTAGCGGGAGACCCGCACCCGATCCACGACGGGCAGCCCGGCGGCCTGGGCGACCCGCCGGAAGCGCTCGCGGCTGATGCCCAGGCGGTGTGCGGCCTCGGTGGCGGTGAGTGGTTCTTCGCGACTGAGCGCGGTGAGGAAGGGGCCGGGGTCGGCGGCGGCGCGGGCGACCGCGTCGGCGTCGAAGGTGCCGTCCTGGTGTTGTGCGAGCAGTCCTGTTCGGGCGGCGAGGCGGACCTGGCGGGGGACGAGCCCCAGCGCCTTGCCGACGCGCGCCGCACCGATGCCTCCTCGGGTCACGACCGGCCCCTTCCGTACGGGTGACACCGAACGGGGCGACGATAGAACGGCGGCGGGGCGTGAGGGAGGGCAAAGGACGAAATCCGCCCGATCGTGCGGGGAAGCGATAGGGCAGGTTACGGCAAATGGGGGAGGGTGGGTGGGTTGTCGAGGCAGCCGATCGAGGTGCCTCGATCGACCAGAATGCTTCGGTCGCGCCCGTGTGGCGGTTCGACCCCGGTAACAGGTGCGCGGCCTTGGTCCCGACGCTTCGGTCGCGCCCGTGTGGCGGTTCGATCAGTCGCAGTCGGTGGGGTCGACCGGGCCGCCGTGCCCGCCCTGCTCGCCGTGCCCGGCGGACAGGGCGAGTTCGAAGCAGGCGAGCGGGACGACGCCGTGATCGTCGCGGTACGGCGGGATGTCCCGGTAGCCCAGGGCTCGATACAGGCCGATCGCGCCGGTGCGCTGCGGCAGGCAGTCCAGCACGACGCGGCGCGCGCCCACCGTCCGGGCGTGCGCGTGCAGGCGGGCCATCAGGGCCTGGGCGACGCCGTGTCCGCGGGCGTGCGGGAGCACGTACAGCCGTTTGACCTCGGCGGTGTCGGCGTCGAGGAGATGCACGCCGACGCCGCCGGCGGGCCGACCGGCCAGGAGGGCGGTGAAGTAGGCGCCGGGATGGGCGTAGTAGTCGGCCGGGTCGTCGTGGTCCACGCGGAAGTAGGGCGGTAGTTGATCGGGGCTTTCCCAGCCCGGATAGCCGGTCTCGTCGGCGGTCGCGTTGTAGTACGAGAAGAGCAGGTCGCGGGCGTGGGCGAGGTCCGT
Source organism: Embleya sp. NPDC050493 (assembly GCF_044458105.1). NCBI lineage: Bacteria > Bacillati > Actinomycetota > Actinomycetes > Kitasatosporales > Streptomycetaceae > Embleya > Embleya sp. NPDC050493. The sequence goes on along the minus strand of NZ_JBITHP010000025.1, from coordinate 57,397 downwards.
GGTGATGGTCGGACCGGAGGCGATCGTCATGGCACGGGACCTTAGAGGCGACCACCGGGATGCCACCCTGCGGGTGGCCGAGGCGGCCGAGCGAGGCAGGGCACGGCGAGGCGGGAGAGGAGAGCAGGACCGGGCGAGGCGCGGGAGGCCGAGATCCCCCGCGAACACTCGCCGGCGCTCGCCCGAGCAGCGCCGACGCCCGCCCACGGCAGCCGAACAGTGGAACCTGATCGTGTCGCGGAGCCGAGCCGGCCGATGTCCCGGTTGGTGACCTTACGGTCGGATGCATGCGTATTGTCATTGCGGGTGGACACGGAAAGATCGCACTTCGGCTGGAGCGGTTGCTCGCCGAGCGCGGACACACGGTGGTCGGGCTCATTCGCAACCCCGACCATGCGAACGACCTGGTGGCGGCCGGCGCCGAGCCGGTCGTGTGCGACCTGGAGCGGGCGCCGGTCGAGGAGGTCGTCGAGCACCTGGTCGGCGCGGACGCGGTGGTGTTCGCGGCGGGTGCGGGGCCGGACGGTACCCGCGAGCGGACCATGACGGTCGACTACGGCGGCGCGGTACTGCTCGCCGACGCGGCCGAGGACGCGGGTGTGCGGCGCTACGTGATCGTGTCCTCGATGGGCGCCTCGACCCGGCCGCCCGCCGACACCGACCCGGACTTCGCGCTCTACCTCAAGGCCAAGGGCGAGGCCGACGAGGACCTGAGTTCGCGCGGCGCGCTCGACCTGACCATCCTGCGCCCGGGCCGACTCACCGACGATCCCGGCACCGGGCTGATCGCACTGTCCGAGCGGGAAGGCCGCGGCGCGATCCGCCGGGACGACGTGGCGGCGATCCTGGCCGAGCTGGTCACCCGGCCCGGCACGATCGGCAGGACCCTGGAGGCCGTCGGCGGCGACGTGCCGGTCGCCGAGGCGGTCAAGTACGCGGCGGAGAAGCCTCGCTCGTGAGATCCAGCGCCATCAGTACGTCGTCCACATAGCGTCCGCCGAGCAGGAACTCGCCCTCCAGGACGCCCTCGATCCGGTAGCCGGCGGCCAGGTACAGGGCCCGGGCGGCGGTGTTGCCGCCGAGTACCCGCAGGGTGATCCGACGGGCCCCACGCCTGCGCGCCTCGGCCTCGGCCGCCGCGAGCAGCGCCCGGCCGACCCGGCGGCCCTGGTGGTCGGGGTGCACCGCGAGCCCGTTGACGATCTGCACGTGCCCGGTGGCCGGGCACAGCGTCGAGCGCTCCAGCAGCACGTAGCCCAGCACGAGGTCGCCCTCGTGGGCGACGAGCGTGTCGCGCACGTGCTCGGCACCGCGGAAGAAGGCCTTGTCCGCGGCCCAGCGCGGGACCGGGGTGACGTCGGGGGACCACGTGAGGTGGTCGATCTCGGCAAGACTCGTACCGTCGGCCTCGGTCGCGGGGCGGACCTGGACGCGGGTTTCCTCCGATGTGCGCGACATCCGATCATCGTCCCACCCCGGGCGGTACGCCGGGCAGGTCGGGTCGGGGACGATCTTGGCGACCGCTTCGTGTGCGCCGCATCCGCGCCGCGCGTGCGCTCTAGACTCGCGCGCATGACTTCGCCCGAGTTGCCCGCGGACCTCGACCGGCTCGCGGCCGGCAAGTACGTGCTGTTGACCACGTTCCGGCGGGACGGCCGTGCGGTGGGCACCCCGGTGTGGGTGTTCCGTGACGGTGACGCGCTCGGGGTGTGGACCGCGCGGGACTCCGGCAAGGTCAAGCGGATCCGCAACGGCGGGAAGGTCACGGTCACCGCGTGCGATGCGCGCGGGAGGACGCACGGAGCGGCGGTGCCCGGCCACGCGTCGTTGCTGGACGCCGCCGGTACGGAGCGCTACCGGGACCTGATCCGGCGCAAGTTCGGACTCGTCGGGCGGATGACCCTGTTCGGCAGCCGGTTGCGGCGCGGGACGGCGGGCACGGTCGGCGTGCGGGTCGAGCTGGGCGAGCGACCGTAGGCCCGGGTGACCCCCACGGGTCCGGCCGGCCGTCGGGTTCGCGAGCCGACCGGGGCGTCGTGGCGGGTCGTGCGTCCGGGTCGGGTGGCTCAGAGGGTGAGTTTGAAGCCCACATGGGAGTCGGTGAAGCCGAGGTTGCGGTAGAAACGGTGGGCGTTCTCGCGGGTGCTGTTGGAGGTGAGCTGAACCAGACTCGCCCCGCGTTCGCGAGCCCGTTCGATGGTCCAGTGCATCAGCATCGTGCCCAGACCGTCGCCGCGCCGGGTGCTGTCGATGCGAACCGCCTCCACCAGGGCACGGGTGGTACCGCGCTGGGACAGGCCCGGAATGATGGTCAGCTGGAGGGTGCCGATCACCTTGCGGCCGCCGGTCGCCGCATCGGACCCGGTCATCACGATCAGTTCCTGGTTCGGATCGGCGGCCAGGCGCTCGAAGGCGGCCAGGTACGGGGTCAGGTCCTCCTGCGAGTCCCGTCCCGACCCGAGCACGTCGTCCACCAGAAGCCCTACGATCGCGGCGATGTCGTCCCGGACCGCCGGCCGGATTTCGATGTCGTTCATGGCGCCCAACGTAGAGGGCGCCCGTTGGAAGCCATCCTTCCGGTCCCGAACCCGGGCGCGCGGACGGCCGGGGACGGATGACGGGGATCACCTTTGTACGGCCAGGGGAGTAGGCGGGAATTCGGCCGCGCGCAGGATCCGTTGACACGATTGAGGGCGGATGCTTGTCAAGCCACATGGCAAGCGGCCTAACGGGGAGGTTCCACGTGGATGCCGTGCACGAGTGGGTGGAGCGGCTGGGAGATCTACCACCGCTGTACGCCTATATCGTGATCGCTCTGGTCGCCGTCATCGAGACCGGGCTGCTCCTGGGCGTGTTCGCGCCCGCCGAACCGGTGCTCCTGCTGGGCGGCCTGCTCACCTCCACCGGTCACCTGGCACTGATTCCGGTGTTGATCATCGCCACCACCGCCGCGGTGGTCGGGGACACCCTGGGCTACCTCGCGGGCAGACATCGCAGTGAACGGATAAGGACCGGCCGCCTGGGGCGCCGGGTGGGCGAGCATCGCTGGGAACGGGCCGAGGAGATGTTCACCCGCGGCCGCGGCGCGGGCGGCGTGACCGTGATGCTGGGTCGTTGGGTCGCCTTCGCCCGGACCCTGCTGCCCCGGCTCGCCGGTGCCGCGGGCATGCCCTATCGGCGTTTCGCACCGTGGAACGCGGTCGGCATCCTGGTCTGGGTGCCGGGCTCGATCATGCTGGGCCGACTCGCGGGCAGCGCGTACCCGTCGGCGGCGAGCGTCCCCGGTTGGATAGGGGCCGCAATCGTCGCGATCGGTATCGTCGCCGGCATCGTCACCTACGTGCGGCGGCGTCGGCGCCGCAAGGCCGAGGAGAACCGTTCCTCGGCGTTCGGGGACCCCGCGGCGGCCGCGGCCGCGGGTTCTCGGCAAGACTTCGCGGGCGCGACGGTGGCGGTCCGGGAGGACAGCGCCGCCTGATTGATCGCCGGCCGTCGCCCGACTGCCGCCGATCGATCCTTGCGCGTGGCCCCGGGCCGGCCGGGTGGGACGGGGCGTACTGCGCAGGGCGTACGACACGTGTCGCACGAGACGCGACGGGGCGAGGCGGGTGGGACCCGGCCTCCTCGTGCCGGGCGCCGTGAGGTCGGTCGCCGACCGTCGGTTCAGCCGCGCAGACCCGTGTCGCCGTGTTTGGCCACGTGCTCGTCCAGCGCGGCCAGCGCCCGGGTGACCTCCTCGTGCGAGCCCCCGCTGCGCTGCTCCCTCCAGTAGGCGGTGCCCAGTTGCTTGAGCAACGTGCCCGCCTCGCGGGTCACCTGGACCTCCTCGACCTTGTGCTTGCCGGTGTTCACGGTGTCTTCGGCCATCTTCTTGGCCTTGTCGAGGAAGCCGCTCATCGCGCCGTTCTCCGTTCCCATTTCGGACGGACATCGCTGCCGTACCGAGATCCACTGCCGTATCGAGACTTCGGCCGTCGAGGTTCCTGCCGACATCCCACGATGTTCGATCAACGAATGGCACGGAAGCGAAGATCCCGAACGGAAGTGCACCGGTTCGGCCACGCATTTCACCCGTTCGGCGCCGCCAGCGCCCGTTCGACCGCCGCCATCACGCCCTGCCAGTGGGTCCGCTGCCGGGCCCGCTCCCCGGGGTCGGCCAGCCACTCCTGGTGGAACCGCAGCACCGTTCGTCCCGGCCCGCTCGCGCCCGTCGTGACCTGCACGGTCGTGTCGTGATCCCAGCCCGGCAACCGGCTCGTCACCCGAACCCGGTCCAACTCGCGCCACCCGCGCACCTCGCCGGTGCCGCCGTCCGCGGTGGTGTACGGCGCACCCCGGGTCGGCGTCAGGTCCACGTCCTCGCCCAGCCACAGGGCCAGGCCGGCGGCGGAGGTGATCAACTCCCACACCTGCTCGACGGGATACGGGAGCGTCTTGGAGACGCCGATCTGATAACCCGCGTCCTGCGTCCGGCCGGTGGTCTCGCTCATGGTCCTGCCCTCCTGGTGCGGTGCGGTGTCCAGTCTCGTTCGAGTACCTGTCAATACCCGTCAGGTATGCGCGACACTGGCGATCATGCGCGCGAGCCGACTGCTGACCATCCTGATGACGCTGCAAACCCGGGGTCTGGTCACCGCGACCGAACTGGCCGAGCAGCTGGAGGTGTCGGTCCGCACCGTCTACCGCGACGTCGAGGCGCTCGGCGCGGCGGGTGTGCCGGTGTACGCCGAGCGCGGGCCGGCCGGTGGATATCGGCTGCTGGAAGGCTTTCGCACGCGGATCAACGGGCTCACCCACGACGAGGCGGACGCGCTGTTCCTGGCCGGGTTGCCGGGGCCCGCGGCCGAACTGGGACTGGGCGCGGTGGTCGCGTCCGCGCAGCTCAAGGTGCAGGCGGGGCTGCCCGCCGAGCTGCGCGAGCGGGTGGGCCGTGCGCAGCTGCGCTTCCATCTGGACGCGCCGGGGTGGCATCGCGAGGCGGACCATTCGCCGGAACTCGCCCGGATCGCCGCCGCCGTGTGGACCGACCGGCGGATCCGGGTGCACTACCGGCGCTGGACGGGCGAGGTCACCCGGGACCTGGAGCCGTACGGCCTCGTGCTCAAGGCCGGGGCGTGGTACCTGGTGGCCCGTACGGTGCAGGCGAGCGAGCATCGCGACCGTACGTATCGGGTGGTGCGGATCGAGGAGCTGGACGTGCTCGACGAGGTGTTCGAGCGTGATCCGACCTTCGACCTGGCGGCCTACTGGCAGGCTTGGTCCCGGGACTTCGTCGAACAGCTGCGCCCGATCCGCAGCGAGGTGCTGCTGAGCGAGGACGCCCGCCGGGTGGTCCGACAACTGTTCGGGGCGTACGTGGCGGACACCGTCGAGGCGAGCGCGGGAGAGCCGCTGCCGGACGGTCGGGTCCGGGCCGATTTCCCGATCGAGTCGATCGAGACGGCCGTGTCGGAACTGCTGCGGCTCGGCCCGGAGGTCGAGGTCCTGGGCCCACCCGAGCTGCGCGCGGAACTGGCCGCCGCCGCGCGGGCGACGGCGGCGCGGTACGCGTAGCGCCCGCGCCGCCGTGGCGGTGGACCGACGTGCCCGGACGGGACCTATGCGCCGGCCCGGCGGAACACGCGGACGCCCAACAGCACCGACACCGCGACCAATGCGAGCGAGGTCAGCACGCCGATGCCGACCGGGCCGCCGTAGTCGCCGACGAACGCGGACCGCACCGCCTGCACCTGGTAGCGCAGCGGGTTGCCCCGGGAGATGCCATCCAGCCAGCCCGGGGCCAGCGACATCGGCAGCAGGATGCCGGACAGCAGCATCACCGGCAGGTTCACCGAGTTCACCACCGGGGCGAACTCCTGCGGGCTGTCCACCCGCATCGCCAGGGCGTAGGACAGGGACGCGAGCGAGGCGGTCATCAGCGCGACGAAGCCGAATCCGATCAGCACGCCGAGCAGCGGCGCGCGCAGCCCGAACGCCACGCCGACCACGACGAGCACCACGGACTGCACGAGCATCTGCACGATGTCCTTGAGCACGCGCCCGAGCAGGAGCGCGAGTCGGCTCACCGGAGTCACCCGCATGCGCTCCACCACGCCGTGCTGCTTCTCGATCAGGATTCCGAAGCCCGCGAACGCGGCGCTGAAGAGCCCGAGTTGGACCAGCAGGCCGGGAACCAGGGTCTGCCAGGAGTCGCCGTCGCCGCCGAGCGGGACGTCGCGCAGGAGCGGGCCGAACAGGATCAGGAACAGCAGCGGCTGGATGATGCCGAAGATCAGGCCGATCTTGGCGGACACGGTCTGGCGCAGGTAGCGGCCGAAGATCAGGAGGGTGTCGGACACGAGGGCGGAGGATGCGGACGGAACCGGTCGTGCGGGCGGCGCGACTCGGGTGGTTCGCACGGCGGGTGTCGACGGTGTGGATGACGTGGACATGGCTACCTCTGCCGGGTCAGACGGCGATCGGGGTCTCGTTCGGCGCGGGGGTGCGCCGACCGGTGATGGCGATGAACGCGTCCTGGAGCGAGGCGTTCGGGGAGCCGGCGTACTCGGTCTTGAGCGCGTGCGCGGTGCCCTGGGCCACGACGCGGCCGTGGTCGACCACCACGAGCCGGTCCGCGAGCGCGTCGGCCTCGTCCAGGTAGTGCGTGGTGAGGAAAACGGTGGTGCCCCACTCGTCGCGGATCCGCCGGATCAGGTCCCACAGGTCCACGCGACTGCCCGGATCCAGGCCGGTGGTGGGCTCGTCCAGGAAGAGCACGTCGGGGTGGTGGACCAGGCCCATCGCGATGTCGAGCCGGCGTCGTTGACCGCCGGACAGGGCCGCGCACGGGCGGTCCAGCAGGTCCGGCAGGTCCAGGTCGGCGGCCAACTCGGCGGTTCGGGCCCGGGCGTCCGCCTTGTCCAGGCGGTACAGCCGGGCCTGGGTGGTCAGTTCCTCGCGCACCGACACGGCGGGGTCGACGCCGCCGGACTGGGCGACGTAGCCGATGCGCCTGCGCACGCCCGCCGGGTCGCGCACGAGGTCGTGGCCGGCCACGGTGGCGCTGCCGCCGGTGGGGGCGAGCAGCGTGGTGAGCATGCGCAGGGTGGTGGTCTTGCCGGCGCCGTTGGGACCCAGGAAGCCCAGGATCTCGCCCGCCGGGACGGTCAGGTCGATGCCGCGGACGGCCTCGACGGTGCCGCGCTTGGTCGTGAAGGTCCGGGCGAGCCCGGAGGTGTGGATGACCGGTGTCATGTGACTACCGAAACATAGTGATTAAAATTTTGCAACGACCCCAAAATTAAAATGACCCCATGAAGGCTAGGATGAGGTCATGACGGAGTCGGAACCCGCCGAAGGGCTGCGCGAGCGCAAGAAGCGCCGCACCCGGACGCACATCTCGGACATCGCGACCGGCCTTTTCCTGGACCGCGGGTTCGACGCGGTGACCATCGCGCAGATCGCCGATGCGGCCGAGGTGTCCGTGAACACCGTCTACAACTACTTCCCGACCAAGGAGGACCTGTTCTTCGACCGCGAGGCCGAGGTGGTCGATCGGCCGAGCCGGATCGTGCGCGAGCGCGCGGTGGGTCAATCCGCGGCGCGCGCGGTGCTGGACGCGCTGCGCCGGGACGTCGAGGTGCGGTCGCCGTACGTGGGCCTGGTCGAGGGCTACGAGCGTTTCATGAACGTCATGCACGGGTCGCCGGCGCTGATGGCTCGTCTGTGGCGGATGCAGCAACTGGGCGCGGACGCGCTCGGCGCAACCCTGGCCGAGGAGGCGGGCGCGGCCCCGGACGACCCGGTGCCGGCGCTGATCGCCGGGCAACTCGCCGGGATCCAACAGGCCGTCTTCCGGGGCATCGGCCGACGGATCGCGGCCGGCAGCGGGGTGGACGCGGCGGTCGCCTACGCGTTGGCGCAACTGGACGCGGTCGAATCGCTGTTGAGCGCCGAGGTGTTGGGCTACGCGGTTCGCGTGCGGCCGTGACCCGGCTCGGCCGGCTGGTGTGCCGGCGGCCGGGTCGGGGAGGAGCATGACATCGGCGGCGAAGGGGCGATCGATCCGCGATGATCTGCGTGGTCGGCGCCGTCGGCTCGACCGATGGATGCTCGGCCGATGGATCATGAGTCGATCGACGGTCGTCCGCCACAGGCCAGACAACAGGAGAACCGTGTGACCTCACCAAATGCTTCCGACCGACGCGGACCGCTCGTGTACGTGGGTGCGTACACCCCCGACATGGAGGGTCACGGCAGCGGCATCACGGTGTGCCGGCAGGACCCGCAGACCGGGCTGCTCGGCACGCCGTCCGCGGTGATTCCGGCGATCTCGCCCTCGTACGTGGCCCGGCACCCCTCGGGTCGTTTCCTCTACGCGGTGAGCGAGCGCGGCGGCGAGGGCGCGGTCGGCGCGTACTCGGTGCAGGACGAACGGCTGGTGCCGCTGGGCGAGGTGTCCACGCTCGGGGCGGGGCCGTGCCACCTCGCGGCCGATCCCACCGGGCGGTTCGTGGTGGTTGCCAACTACGGCGGCGGCAGCGTCACCGTGCACCCGATCGCCGACGACGGGACGCTCGGCGAGGCGGCCACGCACGTGCGGCTGACCGGGTCCGGGCCGGTGAAGGACCGACAGGCGTCCTCGCACGCCCACCAGGTGACGTTCGCGGCCGGCGGCGAGTGGCTCGTGGTGTGCGACCTGGGCTCGGACACCGTGTACCACCTGAGCTTCGACGCCGAGGCGGGCACGATCGCGGAGGGGCCGAAGGTGACCCTCCCGCCGGGCACCGGGCCCCGGCACATCGCCTACGGGCCGAACGATCTCGCATGGCTCGCGGGGGAGTTGAACACGACGGTGACGCCGCTGCGCAGCGACCCGCGCACGGGGGCGCTCACGGTGGCGGGCAAGCCGTTCGTGCTCTCCGGCGGCGAGGGTGCGCCGTCGGGGATCGTCGCGGCGGCGGACGGGCGCTTCGTCTACGTGGCGAACCGGGGTCCGGACACCGTCTCGGTGCTCGCGGTGGACGGCGCGGAACTGGCTCTCGTCGAGGAGGTGCCGGTGGGCGGGGCCTGGCCGCGGGATCTGGCGCTGGTGGGGGACCTGCTGTACGTGGCGAACCAGCGTGGGGACACGGTCACCGGCTTCCGATGTGATCCGGCGTCGGGGCGACTGACGGCGCTGGGAGTCGTGCTTTCGACGGGGAGCCCGACGAGCATTCTGGTGTAGAGGACGGCGGTCCTCGGGCGCCGGACGGGCCGAACGGGCTCGTCCGGCGTTCGCCGATGCGATCGGCTACAGGCCCAGGGACTTGACCGCCTCGACCAGGGGGGCGAGGTCGGGGCGCTGTTCGGCGTCCGCGAGGGATTCGCGCAGGGCCTTGTCGTGGGTGGGGCGGGCGACGGCGAGGAGGTTGCAGCCGGTCGTGGTGACCTCCGTGTAGATGCCCCGGCGGTCGGTGTCGCACAGGTAGCGCGAGAGCAGGCCGCGCTCCTCCAGGCGGGTGACCAGGCGCGTGGTGGCGCTCTGGCTCAGCACGACCGCGTCGGAGAGTTCGTTCATCCGCAGGTGGTAGCCGTCCTGCCGGTTCAGCACGTCCAGGACCGAGAACTCGCGCACGCTCAGGTCGTGTTCGCTCTGGAGCGCGCGTTCGATGTGCGCCTCGATGCGATTGTGCAGCGCCGCGAGCGCGCACCAGCCCTGCGCGAGCGGCGGTTCGATGGCCTGCCTCTGTTGTCCCATGCGCTCAGGATACCTCCGAAGCGAAATAGCCCGCGTTTGCATTGATCGGCGTCTGCAAATATTGTCGACGCCTGTAAGCGGTGTGTGCATGCCATGCCCGGGCGCGTGTCGAGCACCCTCTCCACCACTCCTCGAAAGGGGTACTCCGTGCCTCTCGCACTGTTGGCCCTCGCCATCGGGGCCTTCGGCATCGGGACCACCGAGTTCGTCATCCTCGGCCTGCTGCCCGAGGTCGCGGGCACCTTCGACGTCTCGATCACCACCGCCGGGCTCCTGGTCAGCGGCTACGCGGTCGGCGTGCTGCTGGGTGCCCCGCTGATGACCGTCCTGGGCACCCGCGTCTCGCGCAAGCGCATGCTGATCCTGCTGATGGGACTGTTCGTGCTGGGCAACGCGCTGACCGCGCTGGCCCCGGCGTTCGGCGTGATCCTGCTCGGGCGCGTGGTCGCCTCCTTCACCCACGGCGCCTTCTTCGGGATCGGCTCGGTGGTGGCCGCCGACCTGGTCGCGCCGGAGAAGAAGGCCGCGGCGATCTCCACGATGTTCGCCGGCCTGACCCTGGCCAACGTGCTCGGCGTGCCGCTGGGCACGCTGATCGGCCAGTCGGTGAGCTGGCGGCTGACCTTCCTGCTCGTCGCGGCCCTCGGCGTGCTCGGCGCGGTGGGCATCGCCAGGCTCGTGCCCGAACAGCCCAAGCCCGAGGGTGTGCGTCTGCGCCACGAACTCGCGGTGTTCCGCAACGTCCAGGTCCTGCTCGCGATGGGCATGACGGTGCTCGGCTTCGGCGGCGTGTTCGCCGCACTCACCTACGTCAAGCCGATGATGACCGACGTCGCCGGCTTCTCCGAGGGCGCGGTCACCTGGCTGCTCGCCGTGGTCGGCCTGGGCATGCTGGTGGGCAACGCGGTCGGCGGCAGGCTGGCCGACCGGCACCTGATGCCGCTGCTGTACGGCTCGCTGCTCGCGCTCGCGGGGGTGTTGGCGCTGTTCACCGTGACCGCGCACGACAAGACCGCGTCGGTGATCACGCTGTTCCTGATCGGTGCCCTCGGCTTCGCCACCGTGCCGCCGTTGCAGAAGCGGGTGATGGACAACGCCGCGGGCGCGCCGACGCTGGCCGCCGCGGTCAACATCGGCGCGTTCAACCTGGGCAACGCGATCGCCGCGTGGTTGGGCGGCCTGGTGATCGACGCCGGACACGGCTACGAGTCGGCCAACTGGGTCGGCGCGGCCCTGGCGCTGAGCGCGCTGGTGCTCGCGGTGCTCGCCCACGGCCTGGAACGACGCGCGCTGAACCGCTCGCGCGTCGTGGCGGCGCACACCCCCGGTGTGCGGACCGTGCTCAGCGGGCAGAGCGGGCAGGGCGACTCCGGCGCGCCGGAGTCGGCCGAGCGGCCCGCTCGGCTCCTCGGCTGACGCCGGCCCGCACCATCCGACCCCCACGACGAAGGACGATCCCGACCATGAGCTCCACCCCCGTACCCGACATCACCCTCAACAACGGCGTCACCATCCCGCAGCTGGGCTTCGGGGTCTTCCAGGTCGAGAACGACGAGGCGACCACCGCCGTGGCGACCGCGCTGGAGGTCGGCTACCGCAGCATCGACACCGCCGCCGTCTACGGCAACGAGGCGGGCGTCGGTCGGGCGCTGGCCGCTTCCTCGGTGCCGCGGGAGGAACTGTTCGTGACGACCAAGCTGTGGAACACCGCCCAGGGCTACGACTCGACGCTGATCGCGTTCGACGAGAGCGTGGACCGGCTCGGCCTGGACTACGTGGACATGTACCTGATCCACTGGCCGACCCCGAACCGGGACCGCTACCTGGACACCTGGCGGGCGTTCGAGAAGCTGCTCACGGACGGCCGGGTGCGCACGATCGGCGTGTCCAACTTCCAGCCCGACCACCTGACCCGGCTGCTCGAACACACCGCCGTGGTGCCCTCGGTCAACCAGGTCGAGCTGCACCCCTACCTCCAGCAGGGCAAGGTGCGCGGGTACGACCGCGCGCACTCGATCGCGACCGAGGCGTGGAGCCCGCTGGGCCAGGGCGGCGAACTGCTGGCGGACCCGGTGATCGCCGAGGCGGCCCGCGCACACGGCCGGACGGCCGCCCAGGTGGTGCTGCGCTGGCACCTTCAGCTGGGCAACATCGTGATCCCCAAGTCGGTGACCCCGTCCCGGATCCGGGAGAACTTCGAGGTGTTCGACTTCGAACTGACCGCACAGGAGCTGGACGCGATCAACGCCCTGGACCGCGGCGGACGGCTCGGCCCGGACCCGGACACCCTCAACTAGGTCGTGTCTGCCCGGTTCGGCGGATCCGGCGCGGCTTCAGGTTCGGCGGTGTTCCGGCTCGACCAGTGCCGGGTGCGCGGGGTGGTCGTAGCGCACCAGCAGATCGGCCTCGGTCGCCGGCCCGACCTCGTCCGCGTAGCGGGTCAGCGCCTCCAGCGTCCAGGCGTCCTCGGCCGGCGTACGTCTGCGCAGCGCGCCCGGGGACAACCACAGGTGCACGCTCAGCTCCAACGACAGCCCCTTGCCGAGCAGGAGCGGCCCGTCCAGGAGCAGGACCCCGCCCTCGGGCAGGGTGGTGTACGCGGCGCGGGTGGCCCGGTCCCGGGCGGTGTCCCACAGGCTGGGCAGCACCCGGCCGGTGCCGTCCGGGCCGAGCGGCTCCAGCACCTCCCGACGCAAACCGGCCTCGTCCAGCCAGCCCCACAGGTACGACTCCGCGTCGGTGTGCCCGTACTCCAGGCGCACCGACGCGGGACGCAGGAAATCGCGCGCCCGCACCCGCAACACCGGATGCCCCAGCAGCCGCAGCGGGGCCACCAGCGCGTCGGCGACGGCGCCGGGTTCGGCCGCGTCCGCGCCGTCCACGGCGACCCGGGTCCACCGGCGTCCATCCGCGCGGGCGGTGATCGCGGCGACGAGTTCGTCCACCAGGGCGGCCGGGGTGAGGGGGCGGGCGCTCACCATCGGTGCACCGGGCGGGGGCCGTCGGGTTCGATCATGGCTCCATTCTCGGCCGCCCCGGGCGCGTGCGTTCAGTCGCCCCGCGGTTCGCGCTCCAGGGTCGCGTCCACGGTGATCCAGTCCGGCGGCATGTACGGCGGCGTCTTCCAGAAGATGTCGAGTCGCACGATCAGGCCCTCGTCGTTCAGTTCGAGGTAGTTCGCGAACCGCATCACCAGGAGGTCGTCCGTCGGCGTCGGCCGGATCGACTCGACCGCCTCGTTGAACGCATACCGGCCGTCCTCGCTGAGGAAGGTGAAACGCGAGCGCAGTTCGTGCTGCGCCATCCGGCCGGTGACGGTGGAGACGAACCGCAGGTACGCCTCCTTGCCCTCGCACGTGTCCTCGGCGTTGTCCCGCATCCCGACGCGCACGAAGTCGTCGGCGAGCGTGGACGCCACCAGGTCCCAGTCGTGGGTGTCCACGCCCTGCCAGAAGTTCTCGACGGTGCGCCTGCGGCCTTCGAGGTCACGGGACACTGCGGTCCGGTGCTCCGATGTCTCGCTCGGGTCCTTCGATGTCTCGGTCATGGGCGGACGTTAGTGCGATGGGCGGCCGAGATCCAGAGATATCTGACGGTGCGTCAGTGAGAGCCGGCGGCCCGATCCGCGGATGCGGCCCGGTCACAGGTCGGGCAGCGGCGGCATCTGCGGTGCCTGCACGTGCGGCGGCGGGACCTCGACGAAGCCGCCGGAGATGCCCTGGTGGACGCCCACCACGGCGGGCCGCAGCTCCGCGAGCACGTCGTCCTCGTCGATCTGCCCGAACCGGCCGGTTTCGCTGGTCAGGGTGTCCGCGCGGCCGTCGGCGAGCGCGGGCGCGGCCGGGGCCAGGGCGAGCAGGGTGCCGGTGGCCGCGGCGGCGAGAAGTGCGGTGACGCGCATCGGATCTCCGTTCGTCGGTGCCCGTACGGGGTGTCCGTGCGGGTCGTCCTACGGCACCAGCGAACGGAATCCGATCCGCCGAGTGGGGGAACCTCACTCGGACGAGGGCGTGTCGCGCGACTCGCCCCGCTCGATCACCCCCGCAGCGGCGGCACCAGGTCGGCCGCGAGCACGCCGGCGGACAACGCCCGGGCGTCGCCGGAGCGGGCGTACACGTCCGCCGCGCTGTCCACCAGCTTGATCACGTGCTCGTCGCCGTGGGCGTGCGCGCTCTCCATCGCGGCGCCGGGATCGGCCGCCGGGGCGGGCGTCTTCGGTGCGTCCTCGCGCGCCATGTACACCGCGAAGACCGCGCTGCTCGTGGCCCACGCGGCCGTGTACGAGGGGATCCACAACTCGGGCGGCAACGCGGGCAGCACGCGCAGCACCGCACTGGGGGCGGTCACGCCGTGCACGTTCATCACGGCGTTGCCGTGCCCGCGGCTCAGATAGCGCAGGGTGGCCGCGTGCACCGTGTCCGCGAGCAGCGATTGCGCCTCCTCGGGGGTCTCGGCGGTGCGCACGGACAGGGTCGCGGTCAACCAGCGATCCCAACCGGCCAGGAAGTCGAGCCGCCCGCTGATGTGGCCCTTTTCGCCGACCGGCAGCGGCGGTACGGCCTCCAGCGCGTCGAACGGCGTGCGGCCCCCCGCGAGCCGAGGCAGTTCGGGCAGAGCCTGGTTGCTGGAGGCGAAATACGCCATCGCGTGCGCGAACTCGGCCAGCCGGACCGGGCTCTCGCCCGCCTCCAGCAGCGCGCGGACCGCGTGTCCGACCCGGATCACGCCGTGCGTGGCACCGCCGGGCAGGCCCGGGAGCAGGCGTGGCCACCACAGCGCGAGCACCTCTCGCCACGGCCGCTCGGCGATCTCGTCGGTGAACAGCGCGATCCAGTCCCCGTCCCGGGCGCGGTCGCCCAGTGCCTCGCGCCACGCGTCCCGGGCGATGCGTTCGGTCGGGCGGGTCGGTGGTTCCAGCCGCCGGGTGTAAACGTCCAGCCAAGCGGGCACGGCTTCCCACCGGCCCGAGTGCACGAGCGCCTCGACGGCCATCGGTCCGTGATTGGACAGCTTGTCGTCGAATTCGGAACCGGTGCGATGTAGACGTTCGAACGCTTCGTCCAAGGTTTCGGCGGCTTGCTGATGCATCGTCGACTCCTTCGGTGCTCGGGTGGATCGGGGCCTCGGGTTAGGACAGTTGAGTCTTTCCCAACTTGCTTGGCCTCCGGTCGGAAGCATAGGGTCCAATACGTCACCGCAACCACTGCGCAGGAGGAACTCCCGTGGCCGACACGGTCTACACGCTCCCCGACCTCACCTACGACTACGCCGCCCTGGAGCCGCACATCAGCGGCGCGATCATGGAGCTGCACCACGACAAGCACCACGCGGCGTACGTGGCCGGTGCCAACACCGCCCTGGAGCAGCTCGCGGACGCCCGCGACAAGGAGGCCTACGGCACCATCTCCAAGCTGGAGAAGGACCTGGCCTTCCACGTCTCGGGCCACGTGCTGCACAGCCTGTTCTGGACCAACCTCGGCCCGACCGGCAACGGCGAGCCCACCGGTGACCTCGCCGAGCAGATCGGCGTCGACTTCGGCGGCTTCGAGCAGTTCCGCGCGCACATGACGCAGACCGCGATGACCGTGCAGGGTTCGGGCTGGTCCGTCGCCGCGTGGGAGCCGCTCTCGCAGCGCATCGTGGTCACCCAGGTCTACGACCACCAGGGCAACATCCCGCAGGGCACCGTGCCGCTGCTCGCGATCGACGCGTGGGAGCACGCCTTCTACCTGCAGTACAAGAACGTCAAGGCGGACTTCTTCAAGGCCGTGTGGAACGTCTTCAACTGGGACGACGTCGCCACCCGCCTCGCGGCTGCCAAGGGCGCCTGAGGAACGGCGTTCGGTCCAGGGCCGTGCGGGTGCTTCCCGTGCGGCCCTGGAGCGCGTTGGCGGGCATGCCGGCGCCGGTGGACACACACGAGTACGCACTCGGGAGACTCGGGGTCGAAGAAAGGGGCGAGCGGTGACCGAGCAGGACGCGTTCGCACTGTTGCCCGAGACCCGGCGCGAGATATTGCGGCGCCTCAAGGGCGCGGGCGAACTGCGCGCGGAGGAACTCGCCGATGCGGTCGGGATGACCGCGAGCGGCATGCGCCAGCAACTGGCCGGGCTGGTCGCCGAGGGCTATGTGACCCATCGGCAGGCCCGACTCGGGCCGGGCCGGCCCAAGCACGTGTATCGGTTGACCGCGGCCGGGGAGAACCTGTTCCCCCGGCGCTACGGCGACCTGGTCGGCGACCTGCTGGAGACCGCGCAGGCCGAGGAGCCCGGATTCGTGGACCGGCTGTTCGACCGCCGGCGCGAGCGGCGCCTGGAACGGGCCCGGGCCCGGACGACCGCGCCGGGACTGGCCGATCGGGTGGCCGCGATAGCCGCGATCCTGGACGAGGACGGCTACCTGGCCGCCGCGGAACCGTTGGCCGACGGCGGCGGGTGGCTGATCGTCGAACAGAACTGCGCGATCTTCGACGTGGCGATCCGGTGCGGCACCGCGTGCTCCTCGGAACTGGCCTTCCTGCGCGAGGCGTTGCCGGACACCGAGGTGCGGCGGGTCAGTCACATGGTGGCCGGAGCGCCGCACTGCGCCTATGAGATCCGACCGGTGGCGGCCGATCCCGGCGAGCCGGGGGCAGGCGACGGGTAGGCGGGTCGAGCGCCTGCGCGGCGGTTGCCGGCGGCGCGCGCCCGGGCCCGAGGCTTGCGATGGGCGTCCGGCCGGCCGGACGGCCGGCGACCGGCCCGGGCTCGCCGAGCCGGGTCACGAGCCGGCCGGGGCCTCGCTCGCGAGTCGTTCGCGCAGGGCGGGCTTGCTGACCTTGCCGGTGCCGGTGACCGGAAGGGCGTCGGTGAACACGACGCGGCGCGGGACCTTGAAGCCGGCCAGGTGCGCGCGGCACAGGGCGACGAGCGTGTCGGGGTCGACGGACCGACCCGATGCCGGGACGACCACCGCGACCACGCGTTCGCCCCAGCGCGGGTCGGGTTCGCCGACCACCGCGACGTCGCGGACGTCCGGGTGGTCGCGCAACACCGCCTCCACCTCGCGGGCGCTGACGTTCTCGCCGCCGGTGATGATCACGTCCTTCCTGCGGTCCAGGACGTACAGGTAGCCGTCGGCGTCGACGCGGCCCAGGTCGCCCGTGCGGAACCAGCCGGCCGCGAACTCGCCGGTGTCCGCCTGCCAGTAGCCGTCCGCGACCTGCTCGGAGCGCACCGAGATCTCGCCGGTGGCGCCGGTCGGCAGCGGCCGGCCCGCGTCGTCGACGATGCGGATCTCGACGCCCGGGCCGGGTCGGCCGGCCGCCGCGTACAACTCGGGGCGGTGGTCGGCGGCACTCAGGAACACCGCGTTGCCGGAGAGTTCGGTCATGCCGTAGCCCTGCCCCAGTGCGCAGCCGAGCAGCCGGTCGACCCGGCGGATCAGGTCGGGCGTGATCGGCGAGGCGCCGTAGCTGATCGAGCGGATCCGCTCGCGCAGCCCGTCGCCCTCGTGCACGTGGTCGAGCAGCGCATCGATCATGGTCGGCGCGAGGGACAGGTTGGTGACATCGAACTCGCGAACCACCTGTGCCAGTTCGGCCGGTTCGTAGCGGCGCAGGACCACCACGGGGCGGCGCATCAGGTGGTGGGCCGGCACCTGGTAGCCGGCCACGTGCGCGAGCGGGAAGGGGGTCAGCACGACCGTGTCGGGGTCGACCGGGCGGCAGGCGAGCGACGTGCGCATGGAGGCGATCAGGCTGCGGTGGGTGAGCCGGACGCCCTTGGGTCGGCCGGTGGTGCCCGAGGTGAACAGCAGCCAGGTCAGCGCGGTTTCGTCGGTGGCCGGGGTGAACTCGGGCTCGGCTCCGGCGGATTCGGCGAGGGCCTCGGCCAACTCCAGGCTCGGGAAATCGGGCCGGCCGAGCCGGGCCATCGGTTCGGCGTCGCCGAGCAGCAGTTCCGCGCCCGAGCGGGCCAACTGGTCGGCCCACTCGCGCGGGTGCAATCGGGGGTTGAGCGGGACCAGCACCCGGCCGGCCCACGGGACGCCGTAGTAGGCCGCCACGTACTCGGCCCGATTGTGCGCGAGGATCCCGACCCGGGCGCCGGGCGAGGTCCGTCGCGCGACCGTGGCGGCGAGCGCGCGGGCGTGGCCGGCCAACTCGGCGAAGGTCCAGACGGTGGGCCCGGTCGGGTGAGGTTCGGCCGTGGTGGGGTCTGCCGTGCGAGGCTCGGTGAGCCTGCGCGGGGTGTGCGCGGGGACGATCAGGGCGGTGCGGTCGGGTACATCCCGAGCCGCGTCGACCAGGATCTCGTGCAGCAGCATCGGGCCTCCCTCGTTCTCGCGGGGACGCTACCGCAGGGTCGGGGGAGGGCCTCGAAGGGGTGATCGGTTCCGTGTTCGGCGGGCGCCCGTGGTCGGAAATCGGTGGTTGTCCCGCGTCGGTGATCGGGGGCTGTCTCGCGTTGGTGATCGGCGGTTTCCCGGGGCGGTAGTCCCATGGTTGCGCCGGGTGATCGGCGTTTGCCCCGGGCCGGAAAAGAGATGTTTCGCGGCTTTCGCTCGGGTTCGGCGCTCGGGTTCGGCGCTTCGGCGGTAGGGGCGGCAAACCGGATGCCGGGGCGCGGGGGAGTGGGGCAGGATCGGCAGGGTTCGGCCGCGTTCGGCGCGGTCGTCGTCGATCCGAAGGGCACGCTCGATGAGCAGCACGAACCAGGCCGTCAATGCCGATCGTTTCGCGGAATTTCGGGCTCTGCATCGAGCCGGGGCACCGCTGCTGCTGCCCAACGCGTGGGACCACGCCTCGGCGGCGGCGCTGGTCGAGCGCGGGTTCCCGGCGATCGGGACGACGAGCCTGGGCGTCGCGATCGCGGCGGGCAAGCCGGACGGGGTCGGCGGGACGCGCGAGGAGACGCTGCGCCTGGGGGTCGGCATCGCGCGGCTGCCGGTGCCGGTCAGCGTCGACATCGAGGGCGGATTCGCGGAGCGCCCGGAGGACGTCGCGGCGTTGGGCGCCGAACTGGTGCGGGCCGGGGTGGCCGGCGTCAACATCGAGGACGGGCGTGCGGACGGCACGCTGACCGACGCGGACCACCAGGTCGCGGTGATCGCCGCCGTCAAGGAAGCCGCGCCGACGCTGTTCGTCAATGCGCGCACGGACACCTACTGGGTGGGCGGCCCGACCGCCTCGCTCGACGAGACGGTGCGGCGGATCCGGGCGTATCGGGCGGCGGGCGCGGACGGCGTGTTCGTGCCGGGCACCCAGGACGAGGCCACGATCGAGACCCTGGTCGGGGCCACCGACGCGCCGCTGAACATCCTGTACAGCCCCACCGGCCTGTCCCGCGCCCGACTCGCGAAGCTGGGCGTGCGGCGGATCAGCACCGGGTCGCTGCTGTTCCGGGTCGCGGTGCAAAACGCGGTGGATCTCGCGTGGGCCGTCGCGCACGACGAGGAGGCTGCGCCGGGCGGTGCGCCGACGTACGCGCAGGCGCAGGCGATGTCGGAGGTCTATCGGGCCGAGTGAGGGTCGGAGGGGGCGGGTGGGCCGGGACGGTGGCCGGGGTGCGTGGGTCGGCGGCGGTGGACGTCATACTGCTGGTCGGCGGGCCGGTGACGGTCCCGCCCGACCCGGCAGGCCCGATCGTGAAAGACCTGATCTCGATGACGCTGCACGTTCCGCCGAGCACCACCCCGGATTTCCAGGCCTTCTGGCAGGAACGACACCTGTGTCTGCTGGTCACCCACCGTCCCGACGGCACGCCGCACCTGGTGCCCGTCGGCGCCACGTACGACGCCGCGACCGGGATCGCCCGGGTCATCTCGCACGGGGCCAGCAAGAAGGTCCGCAACGTGCTCGCGGCGGGGTCGGGCGCGCGCGTCGCGATCTCCCAGGTCGCCGGAAGCCGCTGGTCCACGCTGGAGGGCATCGCGACGATCAACCGCGACCCCGAGGCCGTCGCCGAGGCGGTCCGGCGCTACACCGAGCGCTACCGCGAGCCTCGGGTCAATCCGGAACGTGTGGTGATCGAGATCGCGGTGACCAGGCGCATGGGGACGGTGTAGGGGGCCGCGTGTGCCCGTTCGGTGGCCACGCCCGACGCGGTTCGGCCGTCGGGGCATAGCCTGCCGGGACAGTGCCGGAGCACCGATCCGACCGGGACAGTGCCGGAGCACCGATCCGAACGGGGACGAACCCATGACCCAGGTTGCCGTGGTCACCTTCGACGGCTTCAACGAGTTGGACAGCTTCGTGGCGGCGGCCATCGTCAACCGCTGCCGCGCGGACGGCCTCACGGCGTACATCACCACGCCCGCGCCGACCGTCACTTCGATGAACGGTGTCGAGATCACCGGCCAACGCGACTTCGACTTCATCCCCGAAGCCGACGTCGTGCTGATCGGCAGCGGCATCAGGACCCGCGACGTCGTCGCCGACGACAGCCTCCTGGCGGCCCTGCCGCTGGACCCCGCCCGCCAACTGATCGGCTCGCAGTGCTCGGGAGCGCTGGTCCTGGCCCGGCTCGGCCTTCTGACCGGCCTGCCCGCCTGCACCGACGCGACCTCCCGCCCCTGGGTCGAGGCGGCCGGAGTCGAGGTCCTGGACGCCCCGTTCCACGCGG
Organism: Embleya sp. NPDC050493; assembly: GCF_044458105.1. Lineage (NCBI taxonomy): Bacteria > Bacillati > Actinomycetota > Actinomycetes > Kitasatosporales > Streptomycetaceae > Embleya > Embleya sp. NPDC050493. Next base: position 37,075 of record NZ_JBITHP010000025.1, on the reverse strand, counting down.
CCGGCAACATCGCCACGGCCGGCGGCTGCCTGGCCTCCCAGTACCTGGCCGCCTGGACCATCACCCGCACCCTCGGCGAGGCCCGGGCCCGCGCCGCGATCGACTACGTGGCTCCCGTCGGCGAGAAGAAGGCCACGGTCGACCACGTCTTCACCGTCCTCCGAGCCGCCGAGCACACCCTGACCCCCTGAACCCCCGCCACCTCCGCCCACGCCACGCGGACGCCGGGTCACCGGCAGCCATCCCCGCATCTTGGCCGCCGCGTCGGTCCGGGCGTGCTGTGCGCCCGTATAGCAGGAGTGGGGGCTCGGGGTTTGTGGGATTCGGAACAAAGAGGCGGGGGTGATCTTTGTGTGCCGAGTGGCTGTGGGGCGGGGTCGGGGTTCGGCGAGGCTGCCGGGTATGGACTTGGATCTGGAAGCTTTGGCAGCGAAGGCGATCCGACGGGAAGTGCCGTCCCGGGACGAGGCGATGGCGGTTCTCGGGGGCGCGGAGGAACTGCTCGACCTGGTGGCCGCCGCAGGCCGCGTGCGGCGGCACTACTTCGGCCGACGGGTGAAGCTGAACACCATCATCAATATGAAGAGCGGGCTGTGCCCGGAGGATTGCTCGTACTGCTCGCAGCGACTCGGCTCGGCGGCGGACATTCTCAAGTACTCGTGGATCACCCCGGAGGAGGCCGCGAACACGGCCGATCAGGCGGTCCGGGCCGGGGCGAAGCGGGTGTGCCTGGTCGCGAGCGGGCGCGGGCCCGGCAATCGGGACATCACCCGGATCGAGGACACCATCGCCGCGGTGAAGGAGGGCAGCCCGGACGTGGAGATCTGCGTCTGCCTGGGCCTGCTCGCCGACGGCCAGGCCGAACGCCTCGCGGCGGCCGGTGCGCATGCGTACAGCCACAACCTCAATACCAGCGAGGCGCGTTACTCCGACATCTGCTCCACACACACCTTCACGGACCGCACGGACACCCTGCGTCGGGCCGGTGCCGCGGGACTGTCGCCGTGCTCAGGGGCCATCTTCGGGATGGGCGAATCGGACTCGGACATCGTCGATCTGGCGTTCGCCCTGCGGGAGTTGGATCCGGATTCGGTGCCGGTCAACTTCCTCATCCCGTTCGAGGGCACGCCGCTGGCGAAGAACTGGGAGCTGACACCCGAGCGTTGCCTGCGGATCCTGGCGTTGTTCCGGTTCTTCTTCCCGGACGTCGAAGTCCGGCTGGCCGGCGGACGCGAGATCCACCTGCGCAGCATGCAGCCGCTCGCGTTGCACCTGGCCAACTCGATGTTCCTGGGCGACTACCTCACCAGCGAGGGCCAACCCGGCGCGGACGACCGGGAGATGATCGCCGACGCCGGCTTCGTGATCGAGGGGACCGACGAACAGACCCTGCCGGACGCCCGACACGACCTGGTGGCGATCCGCCGCCGGGGCGCGGGCAGCGACCTCCCGCCCAACGCATGAGGGCCGAAGGCCGGGCCGGAGTCGGCCCGCCGCCGGGATACGGCGGCCACGAGGGAGCGTCGTCCCGGACCGGGGGCGCGGAATCGTCCCCGAGCCGGCTGCTCGACCTGGACCGCGAACACGTGTGGCATCCGTACGCACCGATGCCCGGTACGACACGACCGCTGCTCATCGAGTCGGCCGCGGGAGTGCGCCTGCGGCTGGCCGAACCGGTCGGTGATGTGCGGGAGTTGGTGGATGGCATGTCGTCCTGGTGGGCGGCGGTGCACGGCTACGCCCATCCGGTGATCGATGCGGCGATCCGCGAACAGATGGGCCGGATGAGCCACGTCATGTTCGGCGGGCTCACGCACGAACCCGCGATCCGGCTGGCCCGCACCCTGGTCGAGATCACGCCGGAACCGCTGCGACACGTCTTCCTGGCCGACTCCGGGTCGATCTCGGTCGAGGTCGCGATGAAGATGTGCCTCCAGTACTGGCGGGCTCTCGGACGCGGCGACAAGCGGCGGATGTTCACGTGGCGCGGCGGCTACCACGGCGATACGTGGCATCCGATGTCGGTGTGCGACCCGGAGGGCGGGATGCACCGGCTGTGGCAGGGGAGGCTGGCCGAGCAGGTGTTCGCCGACGCGCCGCCGCGCGAGTTCGACCCGGCGTACGTCGAGCACCTGGATGCGCTCCTCACCCGGCACCGGGACGAGACGGCCGCGGTGATCGTCGAGCCGATCGTGCAGAACGCGGGCGGCATGCGCTTCCACTCCCCGCGGTACCTGCGTGCGCTGCGCGACCTGTGCACCGCCCACGACGTGCTGCTGATCTTCGACGAGATCGCGACCGGCTTCGGTCGTACCGGCGAGCTGTTCGCCGCCGACCACGCCGGTGTGAGCCCCGACGTGATGTGCGTCGGCAAGGCGTTGACCGGTGGCTACCTGAGCATGGCCGCGACCCTGTGTACGGCGGAGGTGGCGGCCGGCATCGCCGCCGGCGAGTCGCCCGTACTGGCACACGGTCCGACCTTCATGGGCAACCCGCTGGCCGCTGCCGCCGCGAACGCCGCACTGGGCCTGCTCCTTGAGCAGGACTGGCGGACGAACATCGCCCGGATCGAAACCGGGCTCGTCGAGGGACTGGCTCCCGCCCGCGCGCTCCCGGGTGTCGCGGACGTCCGGGTCCTGGGCGCCATCGGCGTCGTGCAACTCGACCACGAGGTCGACATGGCGACGGCCACCCGGGTTGCGGTCGAACACGGCGTCTGGCTCCGCCCGTTCCGTGACCTCGTCTACACGATGCCGCCGTACGTCACCACGGACGACGACATCCGACGGATCACCGCCGCGGCGACCGCCGTTGCCGGGGCGGCCTGACCCGGATCCCCCGTGCGTGCGGGGCACCGTCATGTTGCTCCGGTCGCCCCGCACGCCCCGAACCCGCTCCTGCCTGCGCCGCCGGCACCACCCCGTAGGGGTGCCGGCGGCGTGTCGCGGGCGAAGCGGACCGGGCGGGTGGTGTTGTCGGCAGGGGTCGCCGGGAAACCGGACGACGTGGGCTGTCGGGAGGACTTGGGCAGGTGCCGCGCGGATGAGGGTCGGTGCGTCGGAGGCGACCCCGGTGCTATGCAACCATCCCCGCCGCCCGCAGGCGGTGTTCGATGGCCGGCCAGGTCGGGGCGACCGGGTCCGGAGGGTGGGTGCCGGTGTCCAGGTCCTTGAAGCCACTGGAGGTGGCGATACAGACCACCGGCCCGTCGTCGAGGGGGCCGTGGGCGCGCAGGCCCGCGAGGCCGGCCGCGGCGGAGGTCTCCGCCCACAGGCCCTGTCCGGCCAACTCGGCGCGAGCCGCCGCCAGTTGGGCATCGGTCACGAGCAGCGCCCGGCCCCCGGAGGCGCGCAGCGCGTGCACGCCCCGGTAGCCGCTCACGGAGCAGTCGATCGCGTAGGCGGCGGTGGTGTCGACCCGGACGTGTGCTGCCGGTATGCCGTCGCGCATCGCCTTCGCCAGCGGTCCGCCCGCCGCCGGCTCGCAGGCGAACATCCGCGGGATGCGGTCGGTCAGATCGAGCCGGCGCAGTTCGGCGAAGCCCTTCCAGACGCCGAACAACAGTTCGCCGTAGCCGGTCGGGACGAACACCGCCGCAGGCACGCCGAGTTCGGCGTGGATCTCATAGGCGATGGTCTTGTAACCCTCGGGGCCGAAGGCATGGCCGGTGTGCGTGGTGGTGAGGTTGCTCAGCGGGTGGAATCCCAGGCGGTCGACGATCTCGCGCATCAGGCCCCACCGCGTCTCGGCCGGTACCGAGAGCACCGTCGCGCCATACGCGCGCAGGAACGACTCGACGGCCGGCGGCGCACCCGTCGAGGCCAACACCACGGCGGGCAGCCCGGCCCGCGCCGCGTAGGCCGCGGCCGACGCGCCGTGGTTGCCGGAGGAGGACACCACGACGCCCGGCGCGCCGACTCCGACCGCGGCGGAGACGGTGCAGCGGTTGATCCGGTCCTTGTGGCTCCAGGTCGGATTGCGCGACTCGTCCTTGACGTACACCCCGTCGCCGAGATCGATCAACGGTGTGTCGCCCTCGCCCAGTCCGGGCGCCGACAGCGGTGGCAACAGCGGGGCCCAGCGCTCCAGTCCGGCCCGCGGCCCGGTCGGCGCGAACAACCCCGGGTCGACCCGGTCGTACGCGTAGTCCACCTCGACCGGGTAGGCGATCTTGTCGGTGCCGGTCCGCGGGCAGCCGGACACCAGCGGTGGCCACAGCGGGTACGTGATCGCGGGATCGCCCATCGAGCGCTGCATCGTGGCCAGCGAGGCTGCCCGGCCGGGCGGGTTCGCGGTGTCATCCGAGATCATGTCCGCCGAGCCTATGCGTCCGGATCGTCGTGCGCACGCCCCGCTCCGGCGTGCGCCGCGGTCACCGCGGTGCGCGCGCCGCGTGCCAGTCGTGGGTGTCGGTCAGGTTGGCGTCCGCCTGGCGGGCGGCCTCGGCCGGGTCGCGCTCGCGCAGCGCGCGCAGCAGGTCTTCGTGGCCGGCCGGGTCGGCACCCTGATAGTCGGGATCGGTCCAGGAGCCCGCCACCGACTCGCGCACCGGTCCGGACAGGTTGCGGTACAGCTCGGCCAGCAGCGGATTGTGCGCCGCGTCGGCGATGCCGAGGTGGAACTCCCAGTCGGCGGCGATCCACGCGTCGAAGTCCCGCTCGTCCCACGCGACCCGGCGCCGGCGCAGCGCGTCGTCGAGGCCGGCCAGGTCGGCCTCCTCGGCGCGCAGCGCGGCGAGCCGGGCGGCCTGGAGGTCGAGCGCCTGGCGGACCTCCAGGACCAGGCCGATGTCACTGCCGCCGTACAACCGTTCGACCGCGCCGGAGAGTTCGCTGACCGCGCGGACGTAGGTGCCGTCGCCCTGTCGTACGTCCAGGAGACCCGCGTGGGCGAGCGCGCGGACCGCCTCGCGGACGGTGCCGCGGGCCACCCGGAGCTGCGCCATCAGCTCCGGCTCGGGCGGGATGCGGCTGCCCACCGGCCAATCGCCGGAGGTGATCCGCTCGCGCAGCCGGGCGATCACCTCGGCGGACAGCGCCGGCCGGCGCACCGATTCCAGGCTGCTCATGCGCGCGGGCTCCTGACCTGGGACATCGAACGAGAGATGAGGATGGAAGAGGATCCCAGGATACATCTGATGATTCGACGTCACGCGGAGTGACAAGCCACTGACTGGACAGAATTCATCAGACGTCTTACCTTTGGGCCATGACTTCCGCAGCCCCCGTCACCGGCACGCTCCCGGCGTCGGTCGGTGCTTCGGCCGGTCGCACCCGAGCCGCATGGCTGGCCGGCGTGGGCATCGTGCTGATCGCCTTCAACCTGCGCCTGGGCATCAGCAGCGCCGCCGCGCTCCTGGAGGCGCTGCGCGACACGCTCGGCTTCGGCCCGGTGACCGCGTCGCTGCTGCCGACCCTGCCGACGTTGTGCTTTGCCGCCGCCGGCTTGACCGCCGCGCCCCTGGCCCGCCGATTCGGCACCGAACGGGCCGTCCTGGTGGCGCTGTTCGCGCTCGCCGCGGGTCTGGGCCTGCGGGTCGTGCCGGCCACGTGGGCGTTGCTGACCGGCACCGTCCTGGGCATGTCCGGCCTGGCCGTGGGCAACGTGCTGCTGCCCGCGCTGCTGCGCGCGCACTTCCCGCACCGTGTGTCGGTGCTCACCGGCGTCTACACCACGGTGATGGCGCTGGGCGCGACACTGGCCGCCGCGGTGGCCGTGCCGGTCGCGAACGGGCTCGACTCGCCGTCGCTGGGCCTGGCCGTGTGGGCGCTGCCGGCCGTGGCCGCGCTGCTGGTGTGGTCCCTGGTCCGGGCGCCGCACGCGCTCACCGCCGGCGGCGGCCCGACCGCGTACGTATCGCCGTGGACGATGGCGCGCACCCGGCTGGGCAGGCTCGTCACGGCGTACTTCGCCCTCCAGGCGCTGAACTGCTACGCACTGGTGGGCTGGCTGCCGACGCTGCTCTCCGACCAGGGGATGAGCCGCGGCGGGGCGGGCGCGATGCTGGCCGTCACCCAGGGAGCGGGCATTCCGGCCACGTTCGCGCTGCTCGCCTTCGTGCGCGCCACCGGGCGGCTGCGGCCCGCGTTCGTGGTGGTCTCGGCGAGCATGCTGATCGGCTTCGCCGGCCTGTTGTTCGCGCCGGTCGCGCTGCCGGTGCTGTGGGCCGCCGCGGTGGGCCTGGGCTTCTGCTCGTTCCCGCTGGTGTTGTCCGTGATCGGGAGCAGCGGCACCGGCGCCGCCGAGACGACCGCGCTGTCCACCCTGGCCCAGTCGCTGGGCTACGCGGTCGCCGCGACCGGTCCGTTCGCGCTCGGCCTGATGCACGGCGCCACCGGCGGCTGGACGCTGCCGATGGCCGCGCTCGTGGTCACCGCCGTCGGCCAACTCCTGGTCGGCCTGGTCCTGTCCGGCAACCGGGGCGCGGGCGGCACGCCCGAGCCGAAGCAGGCGCCCGCCGCGCGCGCGTGACCGCACGCGACTTCGGGCCGAGGTGCGCGCGGCCGGCGTGCCCCCGCCGCGCGTGACCGCACGCGGGTGTGCCCCGAGGCGGGCGGCCCCGGGGCACACCGGTCGCACTACTCGATCTCCGCCGCGGGCTGGGCGAACTGCGAGGCGTACAACCGCGCATAGGCGCCCTCGGCCGCCAACAGCGCGTCGTGCGTGCCCTGTTCGGCGATCGAGCCGGACTCCATCACCAGGATCACGTCGGCGTCCCGGATCGTGGACAACCGGTGGGCGATCACGAAGCTGGTCCGGCCCCGGCGCAGCGAGTTCATCGCCTTTTGGATCAGCACCTCGGTGCGGGTGTCCACCGAACTGGTCGCCTCGTCCAGCACCAGGATCTGCGGCTCGGTCAGGAACGCCCGGGCGATGGTCAGCAGTTGCTTCTCGCCCGCGCTGAGATTGCCCGCCTCGTCGTCGAGCACGGTGTCGTACCCGTCCGGCAGGGTGCGGACGAAGCGGTCCGCGTGGGTGGCCCTGGCCGCGGCGACCACCCGCTCGCGGGAGACCTCGCCGACGCCGTACGCGATGTTCTCCGCGATCGTGCCGCCGATCAACCACGTGTCCTGGAGCACCATGCCGATCGGTGCGCGCAGGTCCTCGCGGGCCATCCCGGCGATGTCCACGCCGTCCACGGTGATCCGGCCGCCGGTCACCTCGTAGAACCGCATCAGCAGGTTGACCAGGGTGGTCTTGCCCGCGCCGGTGGGTCCGACGATGGCGACCGTCTGGCCCGGGTGCACCTCCAGGTCCAGGTCCTCGATCAGCGGCTTGGCCGGGTCGTACCGGAAGGAGACCTTCTCGAAGGCGACATGCCCGGTCACCTTCTCGATCCGGGCGGGCGGGTCCGGGTCGGGGGACTGCTCCTTGGCGTCGAGCAGGGCGAACACCCGCTCGGCCGAGGCGACACCGGACTGGAGCAGGTTGGACATCGAGGCGACCTGGGTGACGGGTCCGTTGAACTCGTACGAGTACTGGACGAACGCCTGGATGTCGCCCAGCGTCATCGCGCCCGAGGACACCCGCAGTCCGCCGATCACCGCGACGAGTACGTAGTTGAGGTTGCCGACGAAGGCCATCGCGGGCTGGATCAGGCCGGAGATGAACTGGGCCTTGAAGCCGGCCGCGTACAGCGCCTCGTTGTGCCGGTCGAAGACCTCGGCGGATTCCTTCTGCCGACCGAACACCTTGACCAGCGCGTGTCCGGTGTACATCTCCTCGATGTGCGCGTTGAGCTTGCCGGTGCTCGACCACTGCTTGATGAACTGCGGCTGGGCACGCTTGCCGATCGCCATGGTGACCAGGATCGAGGTCGGCACGCTGACCAGGGCGACGAGCGCGAGCAGCGGCGAGATCCAGAACATCATCACCAGCACGCCGACGATGGTCAGCACCGAGCGCACGATCTGACCCATCGCCTGCTGGAGCGTCTGCGCGATGTTGTCGATGTCGTTCGTGGTGCGCGAGAGCACCTCGCCGCGCGGCTGCTTGTCGAAGTAGTTCAGCGGCAGCCGGGACAACTTGGTCTCGGCGTCCTCGCGCAGCCGGTAGGTGGTGCGCTGGACGATGGTCGCGGTCAGCCGGCCCTGGGCGAAGGAGAACAGCACCGAGCCGACGACCACGGCGAACGTGGTCAACAGGATGGTCCGCACGTGGTCGAAGTCGATGCCCTTGCCGCCGGCGACACCGGTGAAGATCGCGTCGGTGGCCTTGCCGAGCAACCGGGGGGTGAGCACCGCGAGGCCGACCCCCGCTATCCCGCATGCGAGCAGCGCGTACAGGCGGGCCCGTTCGGGGGCCATCATGCCCAGCAGGCGGCGTCCGGAGGCCTTGAAGTGCATCGACTTCTCGGTCGGCGCGCCGCCCATCATGCGTGCCGCGGGTCCGCCGCCGACCTGCGGGCCGGGACGGCGTTCGGGGACGGCGGCCTCGACCCGGTCGCCGGACTCGGTGGTCTCGTCGGTGGTGGTCACGCCGCCTCCTCCTCGGTGAGCTGGGACAGCACGATCTCGCGGTAGGTGTCGTTGTCGGCCATCAACTCGCGGTGCGTGCCGGTGCCGACCACACGGCCCTCGTCCAGCACCACGATGCGATCCGCATGCCGGATGGTGGCCACGCGCTGCGCGACGATCACCACGGTGGCCTCCGCGGTCTCGGCGAGCAGGGCCGCGCGCAGGGCCGCGTCGGTGGAGTAGTCGAGCGCGGAGAACGAGTCGTCGAACAGGTAGATCTCCGGTTTGACCACCAACAGCCGGGCGATCGCCAGGCGTTGCCGTTGGCCGCCGGAGACGTTGCCGCCGCCCTGGGCGATCGGCGCGTCCAGCCGTTCCGGCAGCGCCTCGACGAACGAGCGGGCCTGGGCGATCTCCAGGGCTCGCCACAGGTCCTCGTCGGTGGCGTCCGGATTGCCGTAGCGCAGGTTGGAGGCGATGGTGCCGGAGAACAGGTACGGCTTCTGCGGGACCAGGCCCACCGTGCGCGACAACAGCGCGGGGTCGAGTTCGCGGGTGTCCACGCCGCCGACCAGGACCGCGCCGGCGGTCACGTCCAGCAGCCGCGGGATCAGACTCAGCAACGTGGTCTTGCCCGCCCCGGTGCTGCCGATCACCGCGGTGGTCTCGCCGGGTCGGGCGATCAGGTCGATGCCGCGCAGCACCGGCTCCTCGGCGCCGGGATAGCAAAAGCTCACGTCGCGCAGTTCGAGCCGGCCGTGCGCGTGCAGCGCGGTGACCGGTGCCTTGGACACGGTCAGGCTGGTCTCGGTGTCCAGCACCTCGGTGATCCGGTCGGCGCAGACCGCCGCGCGCGGGATCATCATGGTCATGAAGGTGGCCATCATCACCGACGCCAGGATCTGCATCAGGTAGCTGAGGAAGGCGACCAGCGCGCCGATGTCCATCGCGTCGGAGCCGATCCGGTGGCCGCCGATCCACACGATCACGATCGCCGAGGTCTCCCACACGAGCAGGACCGAGGGGTACATGTAGGCCAGCAGGCGGCCGAGCGAGAGCGACACGTCGCGGATCTCCGCGTTGGCGTCCGCGTACCGGTCCTGTTCGTGGGTGTCCCGGCCGAACGCACGGATCACCCGGATGCCGGTGATCTGTTCGCGCATGATCCGGTTCACGTTGTCGATCCGGCCCTGGAGCACGCGGAACAGCGGCGGCATCGCGCGCACGATCCAGCCGACGGCGAGGACCAACACGGGCACGATGATCAGGAACAACAGGGACATCGGGACGTCCTGGTTGACCGCCATCAGGATGCCGCCGAAGCACATGATCGGCGCGGACACCATCAGCGTGAGCGCGAGCAGGGCCAGCATCTGGATCTGCTGCACGTCGTTGGTGGTGCGGGTGATCAACGACGGGGCGCCGAACTCGCCGACCTCACGCGCGGAGAAGGTCTGCACCCGGTCGAACACGGCGGCACGGATGTCGCGGCCCACGCCCATCGCGATCCGGGCGCCGAAGTACACCGCGATCGCGGCGCACACGATCTGGACCAGGGTGACCCCGATCATCGCGGCGCCGACCCGCAGGATGTAGCCGGTGTCACCCTTGACCACACCGTTGTTGATCAGGTCGGCGTTCAGGGTCGGCAGGTACAGGGTGGCCAGGGTCTGCACCAGTTGCAGCAGCACCACCAGGCCGATCGGTTTGGCGTAGGGGCGCAGATGTGCGCGGAGCAGTCGGATCAGCACGAGGTCCTCTTCGGGGCGGGGGAGTACAGCCGACCTGGGGCACAAGCCGTACACGGACGCGGGAGCGGCCTCGTGCGGGGCGCCGGCTCGGGGTGCGGGCCGAGGGCGTGGCGCAAAGGCGGGTCCTGCCCTCGACGGTAGTGCCCCGCGAGGGGGCGGTCGATCGGATTGTGCCCACTGCCCCACCGGCGCCGGCCCGGCCCGGCGGTGGTCGAAGGGATGTGCATGACGGTTCTCCCCGAGTGCGGTCCAAGGTTGCCGAACGCGGCCCGTCGACGTTCTTTCGGGCGGCACGCCGAAACCGTAGAACTTCAAGTCGACTTGAGGTCAAGGTCGACGGTCGGGACATGCCGATGCCCTCGGGCCGTCGGCGGCCCGTTCGGAACCGTACACAGCGCGACGGCCCGCCCACCCCGAGGGGTGGGCGGGCCGCCGTGGTGCGGATCGCGAACGTCAGTGGATCACGACGATCGACTCGCTGACGTGCCACACCGCGAAGTTGTCGCCGTGGCGGCCCTTGTCGCCGTGGTGACGCTTGTTGCCGTGGTGGCTCTTGTCGCTGTGGTGGCCCTTGTCGCCGTGGTGGCCCTTGTCATCGTCGTCGTCGTCGCAGTCCGAGAAGTTGACCCCGGCGCCGGTGCGGTGAGCGACCAGCAGCCCGTCGTCGTGACCGTGACCACCGGCGCTGGCGGTACCGGCACCGGCGATGGCGAAGAGGGCAGCGCCGGCAACGGCGATCAGCGAGGTGCGGATGCGCATGTTCATCTCCCATGAAGTGGGGTTGTGCAGGACGTCGATACAGATATCCGGAAAACCACATCAATATGGGTAAGTTCGCCCATTAGGGGCATATTGCGCACCCGTTACGACCCGTTCGGCCCGTTGTCACCCGTGCACGTGGGTGAGCCAGTGCGCGTACCGCTCGTCCGTACCGGTGACCGCCGCCGTGTAGGCGGCCTGGAGCTTGCGGGTGATCGGACCGGTGCCCACCTTGCGGTCGTCCAGCGACGCCACCGGCACCACGCCCGCGGCGGTGCCGCTGACCAGGACCTCGTCCGCGGTGTACAGGTCCGAGCGGAGCAGGTTCTCGACGCGCACCGGCAGACCCAGATCGGCGGCCAGCGTGAGCACGGTGTCCTGGGTGATCCCGCGCAGTGCGCCGGCGCTCGCGGGCGGGGTGTACAGGATGCCGTCGCGCACCGCGAAGACGTTGGCCGCACTGCACTCGCTGACGTAGCCGTCCGCGTTGAGCAGCAGCGCCTCGTCGTAACCGGCCTGTAGTGCCGCGGTCTTGGCCAGCGCCGAGTTGAGGTAGCCGGCGGTGGCCTTGGCCGCGGGCGGCAGTGCGTTCGGGTCGTTGCGCCGCCACGAACTCGTCGCCAGGCGGATGCCGCGCTCGGCCGACTCGTCGCCGAGGTAGGCGTTCCACTCCCAGCCCGCGATGCTCACCTCGACGGCCATCTCGGGCCGGAAGGCCGGGCCCATCTCGCCGTAGCCGATGTGCGCGAGGTGGCGCAGGTAGCACTCGGAGTGCCCGTTGGCGGCGACCAGTTCCACCGTCGCGGCGCGCAGCGCGGGCAACTCGTAGGGCACCTCGAAGCCCACGATGCGTGCGCTGTCGCGGAACCGGCGCAGGTGTTCGTCGAGCCGGAACACCGCGGGGCCGCGCGGGGTGAGGTGCACCCGGGTGCCCTCCAGGACGCCGGTGCCGTAGTGCAGTCCGTGGGTCAGGACGTGCACCTTCGCGTCCGCCCACGGCACGAGCGTGCCGCCCATCCAGATCCAGTCCGCTTCGGTCAGTGCCATCGCTGCTCCCGCCCTCGTGTGCTCGCGTGCGTGGTCGCGTCCGGCGCTCGCGCCCTGCGGCGGCGCCGGTCGGGTCTGCCGGGCAAGTGGATCACTGATGAACGACTCGATGAGCCACTTGGTGAGTGGCACATTAGCCCTATCGGTATTGGGCCACTAGTGCCGATCCGGCATGCGGACATGGCGGTGTGCCGCTTGGCGAGGGGGTGGCGCGGGGGCGCGAGCGGGGTCGGGGTGGCTTGCGGGGCCGGGGAGTTGGGGTGGGTCGCGGTCGGCGGATGGCGTCTAGCGGGATTCGTGCCAGGCCTTGACGAGGAGTTCGATTGCCTGGGACAGGACCGGTTCGGGCCAGGCGTAGCTGAGGCGGATGCGGTCGGCGGCGGTGTCGGGGAGCGGGGCGAAGACCGCACCGGGGGAGACCGCGACGCCGTGACGCAGGGCGGTTGCGACGAACTCCTCGCCGTCGACGCCGGGCAGGCGGGCCCACAGGGACAGGCCGCCGCGCGGCAGGGTCCATTCCCACTCGGGCAGGTGCTCGGTGAGCTCGGCGGCGAAGTGGTCGCGCCGGCAGGCCAGCGTGGCGGACCACTCGCGCACCCGCTTCGCGCGGTCCGGGTCGCGCAGCAGGTGGATGGCGAACTGCTGGTCCAGGGTGGAGGAGGCCAGGTCGGTGCGCTGTTTGGCCTCGATCAGCAGGGTCCGTACGGCGGTCGGCGCGGCGACCCAGCCCAACCGCAGGCCGCCCCACGTGGTCTTGGACAACGTGCCCAGGCAGACCGTGCCCTCGGGCAGGTGCTCGGCCGCCGAGGCCACCGGGCCGTCGGCGAGGTCGGCGAGACTGCGGTCCTCCACGAGCAGCGCGCCCTCCTCGGCGGCGACCGCGGCGATCGCCTTCGCGCGCCGGGCCGACACGACCGCGCCGGTGGGGTTGTGCACCGGCAGCGAGAACACGTACGCGGGGCGATGTCGACGGATCGCCGCGCGCAGTGCATCCGGGTCGAACCCGTGGCGATCGGCCGGTACCGGGATCGCCTCGGCGCCGAAGCGGTATCCGGCCGCGAGCATCCCGGGATAGGTGGTCGGCTCGACCAGGATCCGGTCGCCGGGGCCGAGCAGCGCGTCGGCGACCAGGTGGATCGCCTGCTGCGCACCGGAGGTCACCACGACGTCGTCGGCGGCGAACCCGGCGGGCAGTTCGTGTGCGGCGATCAGGGCGCGCAGACGCGGGTCGCCGGCCGGCGCGTACCCGTCCTGCGGACGCGCGTCGAGCAGATCCTCCACGCGCAGCGCGGTATTCGGCAGCAGCGACGCGTCGGGGACGGCCGCCTTGGCCAGGTCGACCACGATGGCGCCCTCGCGCAGCCAGCGGGCGAAGGTCGGCCGGCCGCCGGGGCGCACGTAGGAGCCGCTGCCGTGGCGGCGTTCGATCAGGCCGACGCGGTTCAGCGAGAGATAGGCCGACGCGACCGTGCCACGGCTGAACCCGAGCGCCTCGGCGAGAGCGCGCTCGGAGGGCAGCCTGGTCTCGGCGAGCAGGTCGCCACCCTCGACCAGTTCGCGCAGTGCGTCGAACAGGCGCTCGCCGCGGGATCGACGCTCGTTGCGGCGGGGGCGCCCCATGCGCTCCGCGACCACCACGGCGAACTGCTCGACCTCCACGATCACTCCCTCGACGCACACGTGTGGGACGACGATGGTTTCACGGTCGGGGGCGGTCCCGTGCGGAGGTTGGGGCGGGGTGGGGGTCCTCAAACGCCGGACGGGCTGATTTTGGTGAGGCTTGGGTGGGGCGGGTGGGTTTCGGGTGTCCTCAAGCGCCGGACCGAATGAGAGAGCTCTGTCATGTCTCAGCTCTCCTGAAGCTTGAGGCCACTCCCGGGACCGTTGGCGCGGTCGCCGGGGCTTTCCATCTCCGAATGCACGCCCTGTGGACTGCTCTGGACTGGCTTGGACTGGACTGGACTGACGCTATATGTGGGCATGGGGCGTTGACTGCGATTCGTGCATGTCCATTGATCGCGATGACCCCGCGTGGCCGTACGAGCAGGTCGTGGCCGGACTGCTGGCCGCGATCAAGGCCGGAACCCTGGCTGCCGGGGCAAAGCTGCCGCCCGAACGTGTACTTGCCGAGGAGTACGGCGTGGCTCGGGTAACGGTCGGTCGCGCCCTTGACGAGTTGACGAAGCGGGGCGTAATCGAGACTCGCCCCCGCCGCGGAACCTATGTCACACAGGCCGGCCAGGGCACCGAGGCCGACGCCTCGGAGTAGGTGCAGGGATTCCGATGCCCCGCCCGGCTGCACGCAGTCACGAACGGACGGGGCATCTCGGCATCTCGGCTCAGTCGATGATGCCGGTCCATCCGCCGCGCTTCAGGTGGCAAACGCCGTCGGGGGTGATTCGGACGTGCGCGCCGTAGAGCGGCAACCGACCCTCGACGTTCAGCCGTAGTCGGATACGTTCGAGCAGCTTCCAGAGTCGGCGGGGTCCGCCTTCGTGAACGATGGGTGCCGCGAACCGATGGGCGGTTGCTCTCGCCCACGATCCATCCGGGTGGACGAGTACCGCGGAGCGCGTGTCACCTTCATGCCGGTAGTCGAGTTCCACGCCGGGTACTTCGACTTCAAGCATCGACCGGACTTCCCACGCTTCGGCAATATCCATCACCGGGAAGCGACCCGCTGTGACGTGCAATCCACCCGCTACCCACGCGAGCGTCACCAGGTCGGCGAGTCCCGGCGGGTAGTCGTCGCCGTGCCGAGTCGTCATGAAACCCGCCCAGTCGCGTTCGATGCGGCCGGTCGCCCCGCCGTCCGGGTCCTTCCATGCGGTCAGAATCAGTGACGTGTTCGCGATCGTGGTCACGAGTCGTCCGCCGGGGCGCAGTGCGGCGAGCCACGATGCGGGAACGGGGCGAACGGCGACGGTCGCAATGATTCGGTCGTACGTGCCCGGAAGGGGTCCGGTCGCGTCGACTGTTTCGAACGTCGGGTGCATGTCCATCGCTGCGAGTCGTTCGCGCGCGGCTTCGGTCAGATAGGGGTCGACGTCGACACTCGTCACGTGCTCGGCGCCGAGTCGACGGCAGGCATAGGCCGTGAGCCCCCCGGCCCCGGTCCCGACGTCCAAGAGGTCGACCCCTGCGGTCAACCGACCATGGCGAAGCATTTGCACCACCAAACCGGGCATTGTCGCCGAGGACGTCGCACGACCGATCGGGCGGTCGTCCGGCGTGGCGTGGTCGGCGTGCAAGGGACCGACCCGGGTTACCAACGACGTGTCGCTGTATGCGGCCGTGGCCCACGCTTCCGGGTCCGCCGCACCGTCGCGCACCTGCCAACCCGAGTCGGCCCGTTCCCACCACTTCGGTACGAGCGCATGCCGGGCGGTGCGTGCGACAGGCTCGCGCCATCGTGACACGGGATCCGTGATGTCCTCGGCGAGTCGGGCGGCATGTCTTTCCCAGTCCATGACCGGCCTTTCTATTCGTCGTACTTCGGGGTGCACGCTTCCTGCCGTGACGGGTCACAGTCGTTGCTGTCGTCGGGCTGGCACGGCACAACCGCCCGAACGGGAATCCGCTCGACTGCCGCACACCATTCCGGGCTGCCCACGATGTCGGCGAGCCGGTGATTCCGGACGTTGAGAACCGGCATGAACCGGCTGAGCACGCACAGGCTCAGACTGCCGTCCGGGAGCACCGCCGCGCGCCGGTCGCCACACCGGCCGCATAGCTCGGTCACGCTGGGAGTCGCGGAGGTCTCGGCTGCCCGCCCGACCGCGCGTACTCGGTCGGTCTGAATGCGGCGCACACCCATACCGACCAGCTCGGCGCGCGCCTCCTTGATGCGCTGCCCCGGCAGGATGTCAACGATCCCCGCCCGAAGCGGAATGCCCCGGCGCACGACCTCGGCAATGTTTGCCCGAGTCCGCTGGTAACTGCCTGGCCTTGTGGTGATCGTGTCGTGCTCCGCGGGGTCGTCGCTGTAGTAGGACGTGGCGAGCGAGACCCCGGGGCGCTCGAACACCGCCCATGCAAGGGGCAGCACCTTGTACAGGTTGCTGTACACCTCCACCTGTCGACCGAGGGAGAGCGCCAAGTCGACCAGCTCGCGCCAGTGCGGGTAGGTGGTCGGCTCCCCGCCGATGAGCTGAATCCGTTCGATGCCGAGGGTCGCGGCATCCGTGATGAGCATCCGCCAATCGGCAAGTGTCATCACCCCGTGCGTGCCTTGTGGGGATGACGACGAAAGGCAGTGGGTACAGGCGAGTTGACAGCCCGCCGTCAGTTCGAGTTCGAGGAAGTCCAGCCCCACGGGCTTGAGTGCGGTTGTCATGTGCGTTCACGCTCCCTGTCGGATCGCTGGATACCGGTTACTTCGGTGACCCGGTCGCACTTGGTGCACACCATCATTCGGGTCCCGCAGATCGTTGGCTCCTTCTGCGCCGGCGTGCACTTCCCGGGCGGGCAGGGGGGTTTCTCGCTCAAGTGCCCATTCCTTGGGTCGGGTGGTGCCCGCCGCGCCGAGCTGCGGGGGTGACCAGCTCGGCACGGCGGGATCGGGCGCCCTGGTGTCGGGACTCGGGCAAGGAGAGGACGACACCAGGACAGCTACGGGAGTGCTCGCGGCGGCTTGCAGGGGTCCGGGAATCGGCATCCCGGCGAGCACTTGCATGGCGGGTTCGGGGACATGTGTCCGTCGCCGAACGGCCACGATGCCGAGGTGCTCGCGAACAGCTCGGGAGTCTTGATCATGCGGGTTCCGGACCGGTCGACGTGGTAGACCGCAAGCCATATTCGGCCATTCACGGCGGGACGTTTCGGGCTTCGGTTGTCCGGTGTCGGGTCTCGCATTTCGGCTGCGCTCCTCACACTTCGCGCGCTTCACTGCTGTGTGTACACCGATCGTGACGGAGTGCGTGTCCACTTGGGAGTGACCTGATGTCCCACGTTCACGCGGGAATCCGTCCCGCGTCTCTGTGAGAAATGGAGTGATGGCAAGTGCCGTTCGCGTCGACCCCCTCGGCTTCCGGCGACAGACGGTTACACCAGTTCGGGGAGGCAATTCGCGAGCAACGAGAGCTGGCCGGGCTGTCGATTGCGCGGCTTGCGGACCCGCTGGGTTACTCGGTTTCGGCGTGGGCCCGGTACGAGACAGGAGGTACGATCCCGCGTGAACTGCCGGGCAAGCTTGACGACGCGCTCGGTACCCGAGGGATGTTCAAACCCTCTGGAAGATGGTCAAGCACGAGCGGTTCCCCAACCGATACCGCGACTACATGCGCTTGGAGGATGACGCTTGCGAGATCAACGAGTACGCGCCGTACCGAATCCCGGGCTTGCTACAGACCAGGGCGTATGCACGAGCGCTGTTCAGGGCAGCGAAGCCCGAAGCGCCCGACCACAAGATTGACGCCAAGGTCGATGACCGCTTGAGCCGTCAAGACCGACTCCAAGGGGAGGACGCACCCTTCTTTTCGGCAGTGCTTGACGAAGCGATCATCCGGCGCATGGTTGGCGGCCCGGCAGTCATGCGCGAACAACTCGAAACCCTGCTGCCGTTCATGGATCGGACCGGATCACGGTTGCAGGTCGCGCCGTTCGAGCGCGGGGAACGTGGCGCCCTCGGTGGCGCCTTGATCCTCTTGACGCTGCCCGATGATGGACGTATTGCCTACTTGGAAGGCATGGCTAACGGCCAACTTTTGGAAGACCCGGACTCCGTCCGGCGGCAGCGGCGGACCTACGATCGAGTCATGGCCGAAGCCCTCACGCCGGGGCAGTCGGCGGACCTGATCGCGGCGGTAATCAAGGAGCACAGAACATGATCCGAACTGCCCCCGACCTGAGCAACGCGGGTTGGTTCAAGTCGTCGCACAGCAACGATGACGGCGGTGCGTGCGTGGAAGTTGCTCCCGGCTTCGCTGCCGTCCCGGTTCGTGACTCGAAGGATCCGAGCGTCGGTCACCTGGTCGTCGCACCCACGTCTTGGTCGGCGTTGCTGTCCACGCTGCGCACGGTCTGAAGCACTCCGCGCGACCCCCGGCCATGCTCGGACCGCCGGGGGTCACCCGCTTCATGAACTCCCTTGTAGTGCAAGGCAGTTCGGGAACGTGAAAATGCCTCGACCCGCCGGCGGGCAGCCAACGAGTCGGGGCATTGTTGCGAGCATCGACAGTTGTAGATGCCCGCCAAACGGCGCAATGAGCCGCGCTGGCTGATTTTGGTGGGGCTTGGGTGGGGCGGGTGGGTTTCGGGTGTCCTCAAGCGCCGGACCGGCTGGGGTGGGTCGGGTCGGGGCGCCGGGGCTGGGCGGGCGAGTGGGTTTCGTTTCGGGGGTGCTCGGGTGCCGGGCGGGCTGATGGTGGTGGGGCTGGGGTGGGGGCGGGTGTGTTCAGGTGCCGGGCGGGCTGGGGTGGGTTACCAGGGGAGGGGGTGGGTGTCTCGGAAGAAGCCGCCGGTGGGGCCGGTGTCGGGGAGGGTGGCTGCCCAGACGATGCCGGCGGCGCCGGCTTCCACCGGGCGACCCCCGGGGCCGCCCATGTCGGTGGCGACCCAGCCGGGGCAGACGGCGTTGACCAGGATTCGGTCGGGGCGCAGTTCGGCCGCGAGCATGCGGGTGAGTGCGTTGAGACCGACCTTGGAGATCGTGTACGCGGGTGTGCCGCCGCCCATGTTGGTCAGCGACGCGGCCTCGCTGCTCACGTTGACGATGCGCGGATGCGCCGAGCGGCGCAGCTGCGGCAGGAACGCCTGTACCGTGCGCCACGGCCCGTACAGGTTGGTCTCGCCCGCCTCGACCACGACCGCCAGGTCGGCGTCGGTCGCGCGCTGCCACGTGTCGTAGCTGATCGCGGCGTTGTTGACCAGCGTGTCCAGGCCGCCGAAGCGTTGCTCGACCTCGGTGGCGGCGCGCCGGACGCCGGCCGGGTCGGTCACGTCCAGGTGCACCGGATGGGCGTCCAGACCCGCCGCGCGCAGCTCGCGTGCGGCGGACTCGGCGGACGCGGCCGCGCGGGCGCCGAGCAGCACCGTATGCCCGAGCAGGCCCAACCGGCGGGCCACCTCGTGCCCGATGCCGCGGTTGGCGCCGGTGACCAGCGAGATCGGGGCGGCTGGGCGGCCCTGGTCGGTCGTGGACTCGGTGGTGTGGGCCATCGGGTCAGCGCCGCCCGTCGAGACGCCCGTCGAGGCGGTCGAACGTGTCGCCGAACACCCACGGGCTGGTCGCGGCGATGAAGTCGGTCGGGAACCCGGCCGTGTGGTCGGTCGCAGCCGCGAGTCGGCGCAGTGCGTCCTCGGGCAGCACGAGGTCCACCGCGCCGAGGTTGTCGCGCAGTTGCCCGACCGAGCGCGCCCCGATGATCGGATGCACGGCCCGCGAGTGCGCTCGGGTCCAGGCGATCGCCACCTGTGACGGGGTCGCGCCGAGTTCGTCGGCCACGTCCTGGACCGCGCGGGCGGCGGCGTGGTCGCGCTCGCCGAGCGAGTCGGGCGCGACCCGGGTGCCGGCCTCGGCGCCGCCGGGACGGGTGAACTTGCCGGACAACACACCGCTCGCCAGTGGCCCCCACGCGGCCACCGAGAGGCCGAAGTCTTCGGCCATCGGCAGCAGTTCGCGCTCGATGTCGCGGTTGAGCAGGTTGTACGGGACCTGGAGCCCGGCGAACGGCGTCCAACCGCGCCACTCGGCCAGGGTGTTGGCCCGGCTGACCACCCACGCCGGGGTGTCCGAGATGCCGATGTAGAGGATCTTCCCGGCGCGGACCGCGTCGTCGAGGGCGCGCATGGTCTCCTCGATCGGTGTGTGCCGGTCCCACAGGTGCACCCAGTAGACGTCGATGTAGTCGGTGCGCAGTCGGCGCAGGCTGGTCTCCAGCGACAGGGTCAGGTTCTTGCGGTGGTTGCCGGCGGCGTTCGGGTCGGCGGGGTCGCGGGTGACGGTGTACTTGGTGGCGAGCACGAACCGGTCGCGGCGGCCGTCGAGTACTTCACCGACGATCCGCTCGCTCTCGCCGTCGCGGTAGTTGATCGCGGTGTCCACGACGTTGCCGCCGGCGTCCGCGTACACGTCGACCATCCGGCGGCACTCGTCGAGCCCCGCGCCGACGGTGTCCTCGCCGCCGAAGGTCATCGCGCCCAGGAACAGCTCGGAGACGCGCAGGCCGGTATTGCCGAACAAGCGGTATCGCATGGGGACTTCCTCTTCTTCTCCGTCGGGAATGCGGCCATCGTCGGGTGGGCGACCACGCCGGGTCCAAGACCGGTTGTGATAACCAAAGGCTATGGACGCGCACCTGCGAGATCTCAGGTACTTCGTGGCGATCGCCGAAGAGCTCAACTTCACCCGGGCCGCGGAGCGATTGTTCGTGTCGCAGCCGGCGCTGAGCAAACAGATACGCCAGTTGGAGGAGGGGCTTCGGGCCCGCCTGTTCGACCGGGATCGCCGAACCGTCACGCTCACCACCGCCGGCGCCGCGCTGTTGCCGGCGGCGCGCGAGGTGATCCGCTGCTGGGACGAGGCCCAGCGGGTGGTGGGCGACGCGGTCGCGGCCGAGGCCGCGTCGTTGCGGGTGGGGCTGTCCACGAGCGTGGGTCGCGGGTTGTTGCAGCGGGCGCGGGAGGGGTACGCGGTGCGGCGGCCCAACGGGCGCCTGCAGATTCGGCAGATCGACTGGGACGACGCGACGGCCGGACTGGCCGACGGGCGTGTGGACGTCGCGCTGGTGTGGTTGCCGCTGCCGAACCAGGAGGTGTTCGCGACGCGGGTGGTGGCGACCGAGCCGAGGTGCGTGGTGGTGCGCGAGGATCATCCGCTCGCGGGGCGCTCGGAGGTCGCCTTCGCGGAACTCCTGGACGAGCCGTTCCTGGCCCTGCCTCCTGCCGCGGGGCCGCTGCGCGACTACTGGTTGGCGATCGACCAGCGGGAGGGGCGGCCGGTGCGGGTGGGGGCGACGGTGTCGAACGCCGACGAGACCTTCGCGGCCGTGGAGGAGGGCAGCGGGATCGTCCTGATCGCGGCCGGAAACGCGGCGATCTACCAGCGGCCCGGGACGGTGGCGATCCCGGTGAGCGGACTGAGCCCGAGCGAACTGGCACTCGCCTGGCGGGCGGACGACCATCGCGGGACGGTCCGCGACTTCGTGGAGACACTCCGGGACGCTTCTTCCGGATCACCCGCTGATCGGTGATCGACGGTTCTCGGCCCCGGGCTCCCGCTCGGAGCGATGCTCGGCCGTCCCTCCGTCCGGCCGACGTGTCGCGCCGCCGCACATGCGTTCCTTTCGAAGGTCGGGGTGGGACGCCCACCACCTTCGGCCGCACGCTCCCGCACCCGCATCCGTTCTGTGGTCGAGGTGACCCGGATTCCTCGCGGGGTGGACCCGGAGACCGGAATCAGGGCAGGCGCCGGCCGAAGCGCACGCGAATCGGGCTCGAGCCCGACCCGCGTGCACGGGGATCAGCGGAAGTCCACGTCCTCGTACATGCGATACAGCCGCCGGGTTGCGCCGGTGTGGTCTCGGTCGGCTACCGCCGCCCACGCTCGGGACACCAGTTCGCGGGCCTGGCGGCCGGGCCACGGGTTCGGGAGCAACTCCGGGGGCAGCAGCGGGTCGGGCTCCATCGCGCGATCGAACTCGACGGTCAACTCCACGCCGATGGTGAGCAGTTCGATGTCGTCGAAGGCCTCCGCCGATTCCAGTCGGGCCAGTCGGGGTCGGGCGACTTCGATCAGCCGGTGGTAGCGCTCGGCCGACTCGGTCAGGGGCCACAGGTGTGCGGCCAGCTCCGCCGGCCGGTCCAGCGAGCCGATCCGCAGGTCCCGGCTGGTGAGCAGGGTGATCGCGTCCGTCACGCCCAGGCGGTGCGCCTCGGCCGAGATCAGCTCGGTCCATTCGTTCGCGGACACGTACAGCCCACCCTGCAACGGTGCGCCGCCCAGGCGCAGGATCGCGTCGCGCAGCGCGTCGCGCGCGGGGCGCGCGGACTCCGGGATCGCGAACGCGACCAACCGCCAAACGCCGTCCCACGGTTCCAGGCCGCGATCCTGGCGGAACGCGTAGCGGACGAACTCGACGGTGGGTTCGAGGGTGCGCAACGTGTCCTCGGATGCGCTCAGCACCGCCTTGCGGCCACGCCCCCGGTGGGTGAACCGGCCCTCGGCGACCAGGCGCTTGATGCACAGCCGCACCTGCTGGTCGGTCATTCCGAGCATGCTCGCGACGGTGTACAGCTCACCGGTGTCGACGCTGCCGTCCGGCCGCACCATGGCGTAGACGAGGGTGCGGGTCGGGATCTCGACCGGGCCCGATCCTGGTGTTCCTGGCATGCCCCGAGCATACGAGCGGGGCGATGCACGCACGGCGCTCACCCGCGCGTGCCGGGCGGGCGGCCGGATCCGACCGGGCGGATCATCGTGGTCACGGCCGCGAAGCCCATCAGTCCGCGCAGATAGGGCGTGTGCTCGGTTTTGGTCGCCACGAAGCCGTGTCGTTCGTAGAGCGCGCGGGCGCGCGGGTTGACGTCGATCACGTCGAGCCGGATGTGTCGGCAACCGAGTTCGGGGGCCAGCGCGGCGATCTCGTCGAGCAGCCGGCTGCCGATGCCCAGGCCGCGTCGGTCCGGGTCGACGGCGATGCCGTCCATCACCAACTCGGTCGGCTTCGGGTGGCGTTCGAGCAGGGCCAGGATGGCGACCCGGTGCAGGCCGCCGAGGCGGCCGTACGTGCGCAGCACATCGCGCGCGGAGCCGCCGGTGAAGCCGCGTCCGGCGTGGGTGTAGCCGGCCACGCCCACCAGTACGCCGTCCTGGGTCGCGGCGATCGCGCGGTCCGCGTTCAGGTGCTCGGCGATGAAGGGGATGCCGGTCTCGGGCGGACCCAGCGCGGCGCCCAGCTTGCGGCCGAACGCCTGCCAGTACAACTCTGCCGCCCGGCGGCGCGCGTCGGGCGGCAGGCCGCGTCGGATGTGCGGGGCGCCGGGGGCCGGGTGATCCGAACCTGTTCCCGCGTCGGGCTCGTTTGCGTGGTCCATCGCTGTCTCCGGGGATTGTGAGGGGTCGGTCCGGGCGGTCTCGGCGTTCCGGCTCGGACACGCCGACGCTTCGCTCGGCTCCGAAGCGATCATGCCGGGCTCGACGGAAGCAAGCATACTCTAAACGTTCGTTTGACATACGGGCGTTTCAGTCGCGATAGTTTTTTGTATGCGGAGAGACGCGGCACGAGCCGCGTGAAGCCGTGTGAAGGAGACGAAGGCATGAAGCTCGGATCGATCATGCGACGGCATCGCGGGCTCACCATCGGCGCCGCGATCGTCGCCCTGCTGCTCCTGGTCGGCGTGGGCGCGGCGGTGTACGCGGACTACGCGAACACGTACGACCTCGACGAGGAGCGGATCGCCTTTCAGGACGGCGCGCAGCGGCTGGACGGCGTGCTGGCCAAGCCCACTCGGGGGCACGGCCCGTACGGGCTGGTGGTCCTGGTGCACGGCGATGGCGCGATGAAGGCCACCAACGACGGCTTCTATCGGCCGCAGATGGAGGCCTACGCCCGGGCCGGCTACGCGACGCTCTCCTGGAACAAGCCGGGAGTGGACGGCACGCCCGGGAACTGGCTCGACCAGAGCATGGACGACCGGGTCCGGGAGGCCGAGGCGGCGATCGCGTGGAGCCGCTCCCGGCCGGACGTGGACCACGCGCGGGTGGGGCTGTGGGGAGCCAGTCAGGCGGGCTGGGTCGTGCCGAAGGTGGCCGCGCGCACCCCGGACGTGCGGTTCGTGATCGCCGTCTCGCCCGCGATCAACTGGCTGCGCCAGGGCCGCTACAACCTGCTGGCCGAGCTGCGTGCGGACCACGCGTCGCAGGCCCGGATCGACGACGAGGTGCGGCGCAGTGACCGCACCCGGCAGCTGATCCAGGAGGGTGCGACGCACGAGCAGTACCGTGCGGCGCTGGGCGACGCGGCGGACATGTCGGCGGACCGGTGGGCGTTCGTGTGCAGGAACTTCGCCGCGGACGCGAGCGCGGACCTGGCGCGGGTGCGGGTGCCGGTGCTGTTGATGCTGGCCGGGCACGACGTGAACGTGGACGTTGCGGAGACGGAGGCGGAGTATCGCCGACTGCTCG
Source organism: Embleya sp. NPDC050493 (assembly GCF_044458105.1). Classification (NCBI taxonomy): domain Bacteria; kingdom Bacillati; phylum Actinomycetota; class Actinomycetes; order Kitasatosporales; family Streptomycetaceae; genus Embleya; species Embleya sp. NPDC050493. The sequence continues at coordinate 12,938 of NZ_JBITHP010000025.1, read as the reverse complement.
GCGGACGGGCCGAGTTGACGGTGCGTCACTACCCGGGGGCGGCGCACTCCATGGTGCGGAAGGACATCGAGGACTCACAGCTCGACACGTACTTCACGGCGATCTTCGCGCCGCGCGACCTGTTCGCCCCCGGCTATCTCGGCGACCAGCGCCGTTTCCTGGCCGGCCGCTGAGCGAGCGGGCCCGGCCCGGCGGATCCTGCCGGGGCCGGCCCGATCGCTGTCACACCGCGACCGGGATCGCGCCCAGGGCCGCCGCGACGTCCGCCAGCTGCGGATCGGCGGCGGCCCTGGCCAGTGCGGTGGTCAGTGCTTCCGCGTAGGTGGCGCCGGCCTCGGTCAGCCGGGTGCGTCCCTCGTCGGTGATCACGCTGTACACCCCTCGGCGGTCCTTGGGACACAGGTCGCGTCGGGTGAGGCCGTCGGTTTCCAGGCGGACCGCGAGCCGGCTGACCGAACTCTGGTTGAGGCCGATCGAGTCGGCGAGCTCCTGCATGCGCAGCTCACCGTCGGGGGCGACCGCGAGCCGGGAGAGCGCGCGGTACTCGGACAGCCCTATCCCGTGCCGCCGTTGCAGGGCCCTGCCGAGGTCGTGCTCGACGCGCGCATGCAGCACGACGACCTGCTCCCAGAGCTTGGCGTCCATGGCACCGTCCCCTTTCGCGGTTCGGTCAAATTGAACCAGTGCGGTTCGGTCGAGTGAACCAGTGCGGTTCGGTCGAGTCGAACCAGTGCGGTTCGGTCGAGTGACCGGCCCGGTCGAGCTCCCGTCGGCCGCGGAGCGACATGGCGGGAGAGCGCTGTTGACAGCAGATTACATGTAGTGCCAGATTATGCATGCGCAAGCAAACAATGTATGTGCATGCACCTTCTTGAGGGTGTGCACCTCTTGAATCCGGGAGCCATCGTGACCATCTCCACCGCACTCGACGCCGCCGCCCCGATCCGCCGGGTCGCCACCACGCCGGACTGGTACGAGCCGTACAAGATTTCCCAGGCCATCCGGGCCGGCGGCCTGATCTTCGTGTCCGGGCAGGCGGGCTTCGACGAGAACGGGCGCACCGTCGAGGGCGGCTTCCTGGAACAGGGCCGGCAGGCCTTCCGCAACGTGGAACGGGTGCTCGCCGAGGCGGGAGCGACCCTCGCCGACGTGGTCAAGGTCGGCATCTTCGTCCGGAACATGGCCGAGAACCTGGACGACGTGATCGTGCTGCGCGAGGAGTTCCTGTCCCTGCCGTACCCGGCGGACACCCTCCTGGAGGTCTCCTCGCTCGCCCGGCCGGACTGGCTGATCGAGGTCGAGGTCACCGCACTCGACCGCTGACCGCGCGATCCGCGCCCCGCGCGACCGACCACATCGACCACACCGACGAACGGAAGCCGCGTTGACCCCCACCACGAATCCGCTGCTGACCCCGTACCGGCACGGCGTGCTGGACCTGCCCAACCGGATCGCGATGGCCCCGATGACCCGGGGCCGCGCGGACGACACCACCGGCGTACCGAGCGAACACGCCGCCGCCTACTACGCCCAGCGGGCCGGCGCCGGTCTGCTGATCACCGAGGGGATCTCGATCCACCCCCTGGGCAAGTCCGGCCCGGGCATCCCGGGCCTGCGGACCGACGAACAGGTCGCACGCTGGCGCGAGATCACCGCCGCGGTGCACGACGCGGGCGGCCGGATCTTCGCCCAGCTGTGGCACGTCGGCCGGATGACGCACCCGGTGACCCTGGACGGCGCGACGCCGACCGCCCCGTCGGCGGTGCCGATCACCGACGCGCCGATCTTCACCCGCGAGGGCCTGCTGCCGCACGTCACGCCGCGTGCGCTGACCATCGCCGAGATCCGGGACGTGGTCGCCGCGTTCGCGCGCGCCGCGGGCCGGGCGATCGAGGCCGGGTTCGACGGGGTCGAGATCCACGGCGCCAACGGATACCTGTTCCAGCAGTTCCTGGCCGAGAACACCAATCTGCGTACCGACCGCTACGGCGGCTCACGGGAGAACCGACTGCGTTTGGTGCTGGAGGTGGTGACCGCGGTCGCCGCCGAGATCGGCGCGGACCGGGTGGGCCTGCGGATCTCGCCGGACAATCCGGAGAACCAGATCCGCGAGTCGCACCCGCGCGAGACCTACCGGGCGCTGGTCGACGCGCTGGACCCGCTCGGTCTGGCCTATCTGCACGTGTTGGAGCGCGGCGACTACGACGCGCTCGCCGACCTGCGCCCGCGCTGGTCCGGCACGTTGATCGCGAACCACAACGGCCCGACACCGGTCGACCCGGGGACGGCCGAGCGACTGCTCGCCGCCGAACTCGCCGACGTGGTGGCCTTCGGCCGGCTGTTCATCACCAACCCGGACCTGCCCGCGCGGATCGCCGAGGCACTGCCGCTCGCCGCGCCGCCGGTGGCACACGTGTACGGCGGCGGCGCGCGTGGCTACGTGGACTATCCGGCGGCCTCGGCGAAGGTCGGCTAGCGCCGGACAGGGACCGGGATCAGGACTCGGGGGTTCAGGCCGCGGCGTCGAGCGGGTCGGCGGTGCCGGTGAGCGCGGTGCGCAGCGTGTCCGGGGTCAGCAGGCCCACGGCTCGGCCGGCCTCGTCGGTCACGGCCCATACCCGCATGCCTCGGGCGCGCATGGTGGCCATCGCCTCGGCGGCGGACATCTCCGGGCGGGCGAACGGGCCTTGGTCGTGCCTGATGTTCCCGATCGGCGTGCGCGCGGTGTACCACGAGCGGGTCCGGTACGGCGCGAGCTGCGCGCGGCGCACGATGCCGAGGCAGCGGCCGTCCTCGGCGTGCAGGATCACGTGGTCGGCGTCGGCCGCGTGGATGATGTCGACGGCCTTGTCGACCATGGTGTTCGTGTCGATCCGCAGCTCGGCCGGTTGCATGGCCTGGGCGACGGTGAGCGGGCCGGCCGGGGTCGCCGGGCGGGCGGTGCGATGGTGGGGGATGGCGGTCATCGAGGGCACCTGGTTTCCAGTCGTCCGGATCCGGGGGTTGGGCCCGGTCGCCGGTGGTTCGGGTCTTGGGGGCCGCGGCCGGGGGACCGGCTGCGGGTCGGACCGTGCGCGCACCGACTTGGGACGACACGCCCCGGCGGGGCGGCGGGAGTTCGGCGCCCGAGCCGCTCGGCCGGCGGGTGCCGGTGAGCGGACCGGCGGATGCCGGTGGGGCCGAGGGTTCGTCGTGGGCGTGGCGGCCCACGACGGGCGGTGGCGCAAGTGGCGCGGTGCGCTCGGTCGGTGGGCGAACGGTGGTCCCGGGCAGCCCGGCGACGCATCCTGGGGACCCGGCCGACGCGGCCGATCGTCCTCGCCCACCGAGGACGGCGTCGGCGCGGAAGCCGACGTGCGAAATGTCTTCGGTAGGGCCACCTTACCGTCTTTCCGACGCACCGCCGACCCGGCGTCGGGACGATTGGGTCGGAAACGGCCTTATTCGCCGCCGAGTTGAGCCTCCGGGCACCCCGGCGGGCGGGTGGCCCGGCCGGTCCGTCCCCAGGCGCCGCACGGCGGTTGGCCGTCGCGGGCCGCCGGATGTGGAGCCGCGAACTTTTGCTGAAGAGCCGCGGATTTCTCGGAGAGTCGCGGACATCCCATGAGGAGTCGCGGACATCCCAAGAGGAGTCGCGGACATCCCAAGAGGAGTCGCGGGCAGCCGTGCGCAGTCGCGGACTACCAGGTGTAGACCGGCTTGCCGTTGCGGTCCTTGGCCTCGGTGTAGACCTTCATGCAGGCACCCTCCTCCGACGCGTTCAAGGCGGAAGAGCCGCTGGGGAGTTGACCGGCCGGCGGAGCCTGCGGCGTGGACGGGGGAGCCGTCGTGGCGCCGCTCTTGCCGGCGCCCTTGAAGGTCGGGCCGGAACCCCAGTCGGTGCCGATCTGCACCGTCACATGGGTTGCGTTCGCCTGCGGGGACAGGGCGGTGGCGGGCAGCCCCAGGGCATCGGCGACCGCCTGGGCCTGGTCCTTGTCCTTGGCCGGGAAGATCACCGCGCTGGTCTGCCGCTTGGCCGCAGCCGGGCCCTTGGCGGCCTTGGTGAAGCCCTGCGCCACCAGGCCCTCGGCGACCGCACCCGACTGGGTGCTCCCGGTCGCGCCGACCACGGTGATCCGGATCGCGGCCTTGTCCACGTTCGACGCGGGCGGCGGCGGTTGCGTCGTGCCGGGGGTAGTGGTCTCGGTACCCGGCGGCGGCCCGTTCTTGTCGAAGGCGACATCCGAGCGGACCATCTTGAACAACGTCTCGGCGGACGCGGCCGGGACCAGGTGCTGTTCGGGCGCCTGCGGATCCGCGTCGTGCGGCATCGTGGTCATGGTGATCCGGTTGGTGTTCACCTTGTTCAGCGTGGTCGCCAGCGAGGTCAGCTTCTGCAGACCGTTGAGGTCGTCGTCGACGGTCAGCGACCTGGTTGCCGCGTCGGCGACCTTGAACAGCTTGATCGGGTTGGTGATGGTGCTGTTCGACTTGAGCGTGCGCACCATCGAGTTGAGGTACATGTGCTGCGCGTGAGTGCGCCCGACGTCGCTGCCGTCCTCGAAGGCGTGCCGCGTGCGCAGCCACTTGAGCGCGTCCTCGCCCTGGATGGTGTGCTTGCCGGCGGTCAGCTTGAGGTGCGAACCCACCAGGTGCCGCTCGCCGTTGACGTACTCGACCCGCTCGTCCTGGATGTTCGACTGCACGCACACCTCGACGCCGCCGACCGCGTCGGCCATCGACACCACGCCGGAGAAGGTCACCATCATGAAGTGATCGATGTGAATCTTGGTGAGCAACTGCCAGGTGCCGACCACACATCCGGGACCGCCGCGGCCGAGGCTCTCGTTGATGGTGGTGTTGATCGGCGCGAACTTCTGCTTCGTCTTGGGGTCGGTGCAGGCCGGGATCTGCACGCGCGTGTCGCGCGGAATGCTGATCACCGACGCGTTGCTGCGGTCCGCGGACACATGCAGCAACATCTGTACGTCCGCCCGCGGCGCGCCGCCGTCGCAGGCTCCGCCGAGCTTGCAGTCGACCGGGTCGTTCCGCCCGTCCGAGCCGATCATCAGGATGTTCAGCGGAGTGCGGCCGAACGCGTCGGGCCCCTCCTTGGGCACGTCGACATCGCTGGTGTTGAGCTTGCTGTGCTTGATGTTCGCGTTGAGCTTCTCCCAGATCACATAGCCGGTGATGCCGAGCGCGACGAACACGACCGCCATCACCAGCGCCGTGATCTTGAGCTTGCGGAACCGACGCGGCTTGCCGCGACCGGTGCGCTTGGCCCGGCGCGCGGCCCGGCCGCCCGATGCGCCGTCGCCCCGACGGGCGCGCGGCACCACGGGAGTGTCGGGGCCGGTGGATTCGGGGCCGGTGTCGGTCGCGGCGGTGGTCGGAGTCGCGTCGGAGGCGGGCGATTGCGGCGCCGCGTCGGCGCGGCGGCGACGACCGGACTCCGGTGCGGAACTCAAAACGACTCCCCGAGTGCTGTCGTCGGACCGATGCCGCGTCGCCGCGGATCGGCTCGACACCGTACCGGGCGGCCGGAACGGACCGTACATGTGCCGGCTGCGGACCATTCGGAACGGCAGCCTCAGGGGAAACGGACGGCATACCGCACACGATGGTTGCAGCGCGGGGGATTGCTCCGGGTATGGCCTTCGTCACGAGGCGCGCCGCACCGTGGCGGCGCGGACGAAGCGGTCGGAGCACGACGAAGACGGCGCCGCCCTCGGGGGGAGGGGGCGGCGCCGTCGCTTTGGCGTCGGTGAGCGGGATCACCTCTCGGCGGGGGGCACGCCGCGACTCCAGCCGAACGGTAATTCGCGGCGGCAAAGGTTGGGCCCGGGGACACCCGTTCACCGACTGTCCGGTACAACGAGCGAACCCGGGCAAGCATTCCCGGCATAGCGCTCGAATCGATCGACCGCTCGAATCGATCGACCGAAGCCCCCGGCCGGCCGATTCGCCCCGACCGGTTACCGGCCCGGCCCGACCGGTCGGGCCGGGCCGGCGGGGATCAGGCCGCCGGGATCAGGTCGGCCGACGGATGCTCACCGGGCGCCGGCGGTCCACGGGAGGGCCGGGCGGCATGTGGCGGGATCGGGTTCGGTACGACCCGCGTAGTCGAGCACCCGACCGTCGGGGGTGCGGACACATTCGGTCGACCCCGGCTTCGGCACGTCTCGGGCGGAGTCCCACACCAGCTTGCCCGCGGCGTCGTAGCCGCGGATCCGGGGGCCCCCGCCGGCCTGGAAGGCATCGGCCGCCTCGCGGGTGTACCCGACGCTCTCCGCCGCGTACCAGACCCCGCCCGCCATGATCGCCGGGCGCTCGCCGGTGCCCCGATCCATGGTGATCCGCGCCACGGGGGCGTTGTAGCGGCCCGCGGAGTAATCGGTCCAGCTCGTACCGGACTTGGTGCCGCCGTCGTGGTCCACCTGGACGACCCCGGTGAGCAGATCGAAGTCCTCCCGGACCCGGTGCGGCGAGGGCAGGTCCGAGCCCGAACACTCCAACGCGTTGCGTCCGGCCACGTCCACCGCGACGGCGAAGATGTTCCCGGGTTCGGCGGGCCGCGGGCTGCGCACCGCGAAATACGGGCGGTATCCGCTCGCGGTGGCCGGGTCGAACCTGCCGGCGGCGCATGCGGCGACGAACCGGGCGGCGTCCGCGTCGGACACCGCGACCTCGGCCGGGACCGGCACCTGCGTCAGTGGCAGCGGGCGATCCGTCAGGGAGGGCGCGAGGGTGGGCATCGACCCCGAGTTCGCCGGCCCCGGGACCCGGGCGGCCCCGTCGTCACCGGAGACCCCGAGCAGGACCCCGGTGACCAGGCCGGCGACCGCCGCCGCGGCAGCCAGCGGGAGCAGTACCCGGCGCGGAGGTGTCAGCCGGCCCAGGGTTCGCCGGCGGGTCGTGGGCGGCGCCGGCGCCGGGGAGTCGGCGTGCGGGAGGAGGGCGAGCAACTCGGCGCGGCGAGCGGCGCCGTGCGGCAGATCGCGCTCGGCCGGGATCGGGTTCGAGGGCATCACGAGGTCTCCTCGGCGATGACGCGGCGGTCGGGGCAGGACGGTGCGTATTCGCGCAGGTCGTGGCCGAGTCGGCGGCGTGCGCGGTGCAGGCGCGATTTGACGGTGCCCACGGCCACGCCCAGCGCGGTGGCGGCGGCCTGTTGGTCCAGGCCGCTCCATACGCACAGCTCGATCACCTCGCGTTCGTGCGCGGGCAGTCGGCCGACGGACGCGCGCAGCGCGACCAGGGCGCGCTCCTCGTCGAGGCGATCGGCGACGTCCTGGGCGTGGTCGGGCACCGGCGACGGGGTGGGCAGGCGTTCCTTGAGCGCCTGATAGCGCCGCCGGGCCCGCCCACCGTTGGCGGCGGTGTTGCGAGCGATGCCCAGCAGCCACGGCAGCGCGCTGTCCCGGTCCAGGGTGACGGCGCTTCGATGCCGCCAGGCCTCCAGGAAGACCGCCGAGGTCAGGTCCTCGGCCTCGGCCCAGGAAGCGGTGCGGCGGCAGAGGAAGTTGTAGACCGCGCGGGAGTGCCGATCGAAGATGGCCCCGAACGACTCGGGATCACCTGCGCACGCCCTCTCCCACAACTCGCGATCGCATATCGGGGTGATGGTCACACCCTGTCTTGTCCGGCGGGTGGTTGCGGGTTCCCGGTGGCGGCACGGCTTTCCAGACCGGCGATCAGCACGTCCAGACCGGCGTGGAACTCGATCTCGGGTGTGCTCGCGGCGGCGGCGCCGGCGATCTCGATCAGGTACGGGAAACGCTCGGCGGGCAGCGCCCGGGCCCGGTCGGTGATCGCCCGGACGTCCTCGTCCGGGGCGATCGACAGCGGGCCGGCCAGTTCGGCCTGGGCGAAGCCGGTGACGAAGCCGGTCACGGCGCGGAACGCGTACAGCAGGTCGGCCCCGCGTCGGCCGCTGCGGGCGAGCGCACGCAGCAGTGCCTCGCCGTGCGCCAGGGTCGCCGGGTCGGTGATCCGGCGGGTGAGGATCAGCGGGATGACGTCCGGATGGGCGCGTACGGCACGCCAGTTCGCCTCGGCGAGCCGGCGGGTCTCGACCCGCCAGTCGGCGTCCTCGGGGTGGTCGGTGACCGCCGGCAGCGCATCCGCCAGCACGGCCTCGACGAGCAGCCCCTCCAGGCCCTCGCGCCCGTCCACGTAGTTGTAGATCGTCATCGCCCCGGTGCCCAGCGCCGCCGCGAGGCTGCGCATGGTCAGCGCGGCCAGGCCGTGGGCGTCGACCAGGGTCAGGGCCGCCGTGCGCAGTTGCTCGCGGCTGAACTTCCGGGGTGCGGGCACGATGCTCCTCCTTGACGTACGTACAACGTACGTGTTCGACTGATGCTGTTCACGTACAGAGTACGTCAACGCGATTCCGGCGGCCCTCGCCGGACTGCCGGGCGCGCCCGAACGCGCCCGACTTCCCCATGCGACAAGGAGTTTCGATGACGCACGTCGACCTGTTCGAATTCGCCCTCCGATTGGCCGACCGCGGCCGGATCAGTGCCGGCGAGCGCCGGATGGACGGTGCCTCGGCCGACTGGCAGGTGGCCGCCTTCCGGGTCGGGACGGATGCCGACCTGCACGCCGACCGATGGGAGACGCACCCGGAGTCGGACGAGGTGGTGTGCGTGTGGACGGGCGCGGTACGGATGATCCTGCGTGCCGCGGACGGGGTCGGCGAGGAGCCGCCGATCACGTTGCGGTCGGGGGCCGCGTTCGTGGTGCCGCGGGGGCGGTGGCACCGACTCGAACTCGCCGAGCCCGCCGACCTGATGTCGATCGCCCAACGCCGCGGGACCCGCCTGGAAGGGCGCACGGAGACCTCGCGGGGGCGGGCATGACCGCCACGATCGAAGCGGCGGCCGACCGGGTCCCGATGCCGCGCGCCACCCGGATGTTGCTGGTCGTGGTGCTGACCGTGCAGTTCACGGTCGCGCTCGACATGTCGGTGGTCAACGTGGCGCTGCCGGACATCCGGGACGACCTCGGCTTCGGCGTCGACGGGCTGCCGTGGGTGGTGAACGCGTACGCGCTGAGCTTCGGCGGACTGCTGATGCTCGGCGGCCGGGTCGGTGACCTGATCGGGCGCCGCCGTACGCTCGTCGCGGGTCTGACCGTGTTCGGCCTGGCCGGTCTCGCAGGCGGCCTGGCGACCTCGCCCGGTGCGCTGATCGCCGCGCGCGCGGTGCAGGGGATCGGCGCCGCCGCGCTCGCGCCGGTGGCGTTCGCGCTGATCACGGTGACGTTCCCGGCCGGACCCGCCCGATCCAGGGCGCTCGGGTGGTGGGGGGCGACGGCCGCGGCCGGCGGCGCGTTCGGGGTGCTGATCGGTGGGCTGCTCACCGAGTCGGTGGGTTGGCAGGCGGTGATGCTGATCAACGTCCCGATCGTGGCCTTCGCGCTGCTCGCCGCGCTGCGGCTGCCGGCCGATCGACCCGAACCCGGCCGCGCGCCGGGCCTCGATCCGGCCGGTGCGCTGCTGGTGACCGCGGGGGCGACCACGCTGGTCCTGGGCGTGGTGCGGGCCGAGCGGCAGGGCTGGGGGTCGTTCGCGACGATCGGTACGCTCGCGGCGGCGGCGGTCCTGCTCGCGGCCTTCGTGCTGGTCGAACTGCGCTCCGCCGAACCGCTGTTGCGGATGGGTCTGCTGACCCATCGGCCCGTGCTCGGCGCGAATCTGTTCATGATGCTGTTGTTCTCCGGCCAGTTCGCCGCGTTCTACTTCACCTCGCTCTACCTCCAGCAGGTGCTCGACTACGGACCGGCCGCCGCCGGTGCGGCCTTCGTGCCGTTCTCGGGCGGGGTGGTGATCGGTTCGGTGCTGGCCACCAGGACGGTGGCCCGGCTCGGCCTCGGTCGGCTGCTGGGGTTGGGCGGGGCGCTCGCGGCGGTCGGCTTCGCCTGGTTCGGGCTCGCGTTCGACGTCGACGGCACGTTCGCGCGCTCGATCCTGGGCCCGTCGCTGGTCGCGAGCATCGGCGCCGGCCTGTGCTTCGTGCCGCTGGGCACCGCCGCGACCGCCGGGGTGCCCGGGCACGAGGCGGGGATGGCGGGCGGGTTGATCAACAGCTCGCGGCAGATCGGCGGTTCGATCGGCCTGGCCGCGCTGGTCACCCTGGCCGCATCGGTCACCGGCCCGAACGGCGACGCCTCGAAGCGGGAACTCGCGCACGGGTACGCGGTCGCCCTGGGCGCGGCGGGCGGCCTGCTCGTGCTGGCGGCGGTGGTCGCGCTGGTGCTGGTCCCGGCGAGGATCGGCGGCGTGCGGACCGGAGACGGGTCCCCCGCGGCAACCGATCATTCACGTTGAGCGACGCATCGACTACGGACCTGCTACAACCGAAAGGAGGAAGGGAGATGAACCCATGGCATCGATAGAGTTGTTCATCACCGATCTGCCCGACGGGCTCACCCTCGTACCGCTCCCGACCCGAGGCATAGCGACGCCGACGCCCGGCCACGCCTCCGACGACCCGACCACGCTCGCGGTGGGCGAGGAGGGCGGGGAGGACGACCCGACCACGCTCGCGGTGGGCGAGGAGGGTGAGGACGACGACTGACGTCGAGTCCCGCTGCGGGATCGTCGGCCGGCCGGGCGACGAGCAGGTCGCGAGCGTGCGGCGGTGCCTGCGCGAACGCGGGGTCGATCCGGTCCACCTGGATCTGTCGAAGTTCCCTGCCCGCACGGCACTGTCGCTGCGGGACGGTGTGCCGTGGTTGCCGAAACCGGCCGGTTTCGCTCGGGTGCGGACCTGGTACGTGCGCTCGATGCCGTTGCCGCTGCCGTTCTTTCCCGGCGGTGGTGGGCGCGGCGCCGATGCCGGCGAGGGCGGACCGCAGGCGGCGGTGGAGCGGGACCGCGAGTTGCGGGTGGCCTATGCCGCCGGTCGGGAACGGCGTTCGTTCGGCTTCAGCTTCCTGGCGGCGCTGGAGCGGGACGGTGCGCGGCTGGTCAACTCGCCCGGCACGTTCGCCCAGCACTTCCTGAAACTGGAGCAACTCCGGGCGCTGCGCGACGCCGGGGTACCGGTGCCGAGCACGTTGGCCTCCAACGACCCCGACGCGGTCCTGGAGTTCGCCCGGGAACTGGACGGCCCGATCGTCTACAAGCCGCTCGCGGGCGGCGCGTTGTGCCGCCGGATCACCGCTGAGGATCTGCGGCCCGAACGGTTGCGATTGCTCGCCTCGGCGCCGGTGCTCTTCCAGGAGGAGATTCCCGGGACCGACATTCGGGTCTACGTCGTGGCGGACGAGGTGGCCGCGAGCTACGAGATCGTCGCGGACCGCATCGACTATCGGGGCGCGGAGACCGCCGTGTTGCCGACCGTACTCACCCCGGCCGAACACGACGCGTGCCGCGCCGCCGCCCGGGCGTGCACGATGACGTTCACCGGCATCGACATCCGGCGTCGGGCGGATGGCGGCTTCGCGCTCCTGGAGTGCAATCCGTCGCCGATGTTCGCCGCGATCGAGCGACGCACCGGGGCGGACCCGGTCAGCCGCGCACTGGCCGACCTGCTCACCCACCGCCGGCAGGCGGGCACCGAGGCGCGCGGTGAGGCGCGGTGCCAGGCGGCGCGACCCCACCAGGATCCGCCGGACACGGCCTGAGGTCTGTCGGCAATCCCGCATCTGGTGCTCGGTGGGGGACCGAAGACGGGCCTGGGTACGGCGAGCCGCCGGGTGTTGCGTGGTTCACCTTCCGGTGCTCGCCCGGGGATTCGTGAACTGCTCTCGGCGGCGCGGATTTCGGGTTTGCCTCGGGTGGGCGGGGAAGCCAAGTGGGTGGGTGAGCAGGGGCTTTCCGGTCGCGAGGTGGTCGCAGCAGAGCGCGCTTCGGGCCGGGAAGGGTGTGCCGTCGGTCACTGTCGGCGCCGGTCGGGTCGGCGAACTCGGCTGCCGCGTCGCACATATCGGCCTCTTTCGACCCGTCGCGTCGGTTTGTGACCAACCGGTGCGCCGGACCGGGGTGCGGCCTTGTTGACTCTGCGTCAGACTGACGGAGCGTAGAAGCCTGCGCACCCGCCGGTGACCGACGTACGGGCGTACCGCACGAGCGTGCGGGCGAGCGTACGACCAGAGGGGAGACCGATGAGTGTATTCACGCGTGTGTGTCGTCGAGCGGGTGCGGCGGTGGCCGCGGCCGCCGTGGTGGTTCCGCTGAGCGTCGTCGTGGCCGCGCCCGCGAGCGCGGCGCCCGCCGCGTGTACCGCGCGGACCGGGCCGTATCAGCGCCAGGTCGAGAAGGCGCTGGGGCTCGCGGAGGACGGTCGGCAGTCCACCGCCGACTGCCGGGCGATCCGGACCTACCAACAGCAGCACGGCATTCGCCCGGCGGCCGGCTACGCGGGCCCCGTCACCTACGGCGCGCTTCGGCGCAAGGGCGGCGAGGGCGGCTGCCCGACCGACGTCGGTCGGATCGCGTGTGTGGACCTGGGCCGGCAGGTCAGTTGGATCCAGGACGGCGCGAAGCGGATCCACGGACCGGTCGCCATCCGCTCCGGACGGGACGGCTTCGAGACCCGCACCGGCCTGCACAAGGTCTACTACCGCGCGAAGAACCACTGGTCCACGCTCTACGACGTGGCGATGCCGTACAGCCAATTCTTCGACGGCGGCATCGCGTTCCACGCGATCGACGGTTCGATCGGCTCGCCGCCCGGGTCGCACGGCTGCGTCAACATGCGGCCGGCGGACGCCCAGGCGTATTGGGATCTGCTGCGCACGGGCGACGAGGTGTACGTGTACGGGAGCAAGCCCGGTACCTGACGGGTGCGTTCCGGCCGCCGGCCTCGACCGGTCCGGTCGCCGATCGCGACCGAGCCGGGGGGGGGGGGGGGGGGGGGGGGGGGGGGGGGGGGGGGGGGGCGGGGGGGCGGCGGCGGGGGGGGGGGGGGGGGGGGGGGGGGGGGGGCGCGGGCGGCGGGGCGCGC
>NZ_JBITHP010000024.1:0-161836 GCF_044458105.1 Embleya sp. NPDC050493 | reverse complement strand
GGGGGCCCGCCGGCGGTGGGGGCCGGGCGCGGGGGGGGGGGGGGCCCGCGGCGCCCCCGCCCCCCCCCCCCCCCCCCCCGGCTCGAACTCCGGGCTTCGGGACGGCGATCGGGGGCAAGGCTCGCCGAACCCCTGGCCGGAAACCGAGTTACCCTCGGCGACGAACTGTCCGTAGAGTGCGCAGCGTCTCGCCCGAGGAACATCGGTGTGACGGCGTCGTCCGATCCCGGGCAGCGCCGTGTCCGGCCGGTTCCGGGGCGCGGCGACCCGCGTCATCTTCGGCCGCAGGGAAAGTCCGGTGTGATTCCGGCGCTGACCCGCAGCGGTGGTCCGTCCTTGCGACGGCGAGCCCGAATGCCTGGGGCCGGAGCGTTCCACCTCCATTCCCCGTCGTGGTCTACGGGGCGGAGCCCTCGCGCCGCCGTGCCGAGACCGTCCTGCCCTCGGGGTCACGGTCGAACGCGTGGCACGTCCGCCGGGCATGCCGCTTCGCAGGCTCGGAAAGGCTTCGCCATGACGCTCACCCGATCCGGCCGGAAGATCTCCGCCCTCTTCGGCGGTCTGCTCCTCGCCGCCGCGACCGCCGTCGTACCCGCGACCGCCGACGCCGCCGCCCCGGCGCCCGCCGACCAGTCGGCGACCGCTTCGATCCTGGCCGGCAACCGCACCCGGGCCGCCGCGGGCTGGCTCGCCGGGCAACTCGTCGACGGAGAGCGGTTCGAGACGACCTTCGACGGGGTGACCTACCCCGACCAGGGTCTGACCATCGACGCGATCCTGGCGTTTGCCGCCGCGGGGGTGGCCGACCAGAGCGGGGCCAAGGCCACCACGTGGCTGGCCCGCCCGGAGATCCTCTCCGGCTACATCGGCGACGGCACGACCAACGCGTACGCCGGGGCCACCGCCAAACTGCTGCTCGCGGCGGAGGTGCGCGGCGCGAATCCGAGCAATTTCGGCGGCGTGGACCTCCCAACCCGGTTGCGCTCGCTGCAAGAGTCCTCGGGCCGGTTCACCGACACCTCCCCGTGGGGCGACTACAGCAACACGTTCAGCCAGTCGCTCGCGCTGCTGGCCCTGGATCGCACGCCCGCCGGCGCACCGACGGCCGCGGTCGACTTCCTGGCCGGCGCACACTGCGCGGACGGCGGGTTCCCGCTGAACTTCGGCCTCGCCACCTGCACCAGCGACGCGGACTCGACTGCGATGAGCGTGCAGGCGCTGGTCGCCACCGGCCGGCAGCAGGAGGCCACAGCGGGACTGAACTGGCTGGCCGCGCACCAGCTTTCCGACGGGGGCTTCGGCACGCCGGGCGCCACCACGTCCAACGCCAACAGCACCGGCCTGGCCGGGCAGGCCCTGCTTTCCTCGTGGCGGGTGGTACCCGGGCTGACCGCACGGCACTTCCTCATCCAGCGCCAGGTCGGCTGCTCGGCGACGCCCGCCACGCGAGGTGCCATCGCGTACGACGCCACCGGGTTCGACCCGTCCACCGCCACCCGGGCCACCGCCCAGGCGATACCGGGTCTGGCCGGCATCGGCTTCGCCGACCTGACCTCCGCGCACGCCCTGCCCGACGCACCGACCCTGAACTGCCCGTAGTCACCGTTTCGACCCGGGCCACCCGTGTCGTCGGTCGCCGAGCCGGACGACCGACGACGCGAGCCTCGCAAAGCGGGCCGAACACCCCCCATGGGCCGGGTCTGGGCCGTCCTACCGCGAGGGGGCCACGCGCGGCGGCGGATTGGTCGTAGTGGTCCTGTCCTTGGAGAAGGACCAACCCTCGAAGCTGCCCAGCGGAGGCTTGCGGTTGGACGCACCCCACGAGCTGTACGTCCAGGTGCCGTTGTTCGGCGCGTGCCAGTATGACCAATAGGCGCTTGCCAGCGGTGTGTTCAGGCACGGCTCGGTGTCCGGGCCGGGCTTGTTCTCGATCCGGCAGATGAACGCCTCGCCCCAGCGGGCAGTGCCCTGGATCTGGAAACCGGCGTTCTTCAGCGCGGCCAGTCCGGTGGCCTGATCACCCGGCGCACAGCGCACGAGGGTGGTGCCGCCGAGCTCCTGGAAGTCGACGATCACGGTCACGCCGTCGTTGGTCGGGCAGACGCCCGCACTGCCCTTGGTGGTGTCCACGGCGTACGCGCTCGACGCCGACACCGTGGCCTGCGCGGTGGCGGGCAATACCAACAGAGCCAGTGCGCCGAACAGTCGGCCGATTCGGCCCTTGTACCGGAAGATCTTCACGGACGGATTCCCTTCGTGCGATGGACGCGGGCGCGGACGGCGGGAACGGAGAGTCCCGGCGTCCGGCCGAAGCCAGGCGTCGGCCGCGGAATCCGGGCTTCAGCGTGCAGTCCACGACAGCTGGAGCCTTCGAGATCGAATGAACCCAGGCATTCCGACTCGTGGCGACCTGTCGGTCACCACCCACGGTTGCGGGACAGCGCCGGAATTCGACCGGCTTCCCCTGGGCTTCGAACATGTTGTTGTCGCACGACGATCCGAGCGGACCGCCGCGCACCGACGAACTGCGTCGGCGTCCGGAGCGTACGAGAGAGCACACCTTGCGGACAACCGTCGACCACCGGACCCCACCGTGCCGTTCGTCACCCGGACGGCGGATCCGAAATCGCCGGCTACCGGGCTCATCGGGCACTCGTTCCCCTCGCCCGGTCTCCGGTTCGCATACTGCGGGGTCGGGGCGATGTGGATGGGGGAAGCCGCACGAGTTCGCGGACTTCGGTCCCTTGCCCGCCCATCGATCGCACCGAATCCCGGGGTTGTCACCCGACTGGGTCTTGCGCCGACGATCGCGGGTTGGACAGCGTGGAGTTGCGCACACACGGCGTGTGACCACACGTCGGAACGAGCACACCCCGTACGGGCGCGCGCATCGGGCCCGGCGGCGTGGGCGGACGAGACCAGCGGGAGTGCTGTGAGCGACCGGAACGGCGACAGGCGAACGGACGACCGCATCGTCCGAGTACGGATCCATCCGGCCATCGGCATCGCGCGCGTGGGCAACAGCACGCGCCCGGACGGCTGGTACATCGGACCCGAGACCCCCGATCCGGAGCCCTTCCCGCCGGGCTTCGCCAAGGACGCGGACGGCGCGATCAAACGCCAGGCGGCCCGCTTCCGGCTGTACGGCCTCGCCGCCGACGGGCGCGTGGTGCGCGAAGTCACCGTCGCCGACCCGGGTACCCGGATCACGTGGGGCGTGCACGTGGCCAATCGCAAGGCCGCGTGGTACCAGTTCCAATTGCCGCTGGACATCCCCGACTCCCGGGATCCGGCGGCCAGGCCGTCCGCGCGCCGCAATCCGGGCGTCGCCGATCGCCGGACGCTGGTGATCGACCCCGGCCGCAAGACGCTCGATGCCGCGCCCGGCGGCCGAGTGCCGTTCACCGGCGGCCGGTTCCTGGGTCGGGTCGACGTCCCGCTGGGCGAGATGCGCACCGACGAGCACGGCCGACTGGTGGTGCTCGGCGGACTGGGCGCCTCCGGCTCGCCGGATCAGACGCCGCTGGCCTCGGTGACCAACAACGACGGTTGGTACGACGACATTTCGGATGGGCCGGTCACCGCCTCGGTCACCGTCGACGGTGTCGGCGTACCGGTGGACCCGGCCTGGGTGGTGGTCGCACCGCCGAACTTCGCGCCGGACGTGCGCACCGTGCGCACCCTCTACGACCTGCTCTTCGACGTGTTCGTCGAGAGCGGTCGACTGCCCTTCCCGGCCCGGGTCTCCTTCGGCGAGCACATCGAACCGATCCTGCGCCGGTTCTGCGAACTCCAGTGGGTCAACGCCGGGTTCGCGGCCAAGTTCGGGTGGGCAGGGCCCGACTACTTCCTCGCGCCCGAGGCACTGCGCCGGTTGTCCAGTCCCGCGCCCGAGCATCGCGAGACGCGCCGGCAGGTGTACACCGCGCTGCGCGACTACAAGCGCGACGACAAGTCACCGATGCCGTGGCCGTGGATCTACGGCGACGGCATGGCCAGTGTGCCCAGGACGGTGCGCCAGCACATGACGCTGTCGCCGACCCAGGACAAGCTGCTGCTCGCGTGGTCGCGCGGGGACTTCGACGCGACGCCGTTCGCCGGATACCCGCATCGCCTGGAGGACGCGCCACCGGCCGCGCAGCCGGGTCTGCTGGATCGGGCGGCATTGGACTTCTGCGTGGCGGACGCGTTCCATCCCGGCATCGAGGTGACCTGGCCGATCCGGCACGCGTCCATGTTCGGCGAGCCGTTCCGGATCCGGGTGCGGGCGGAGGGCGATCCCGATCCGGACTACGGCGACACGCTCACCCCGGACGCGGCGCTGGCCGCGAACGGCCCCTTGCACGCGCAGGGTCCGGGCGACCTCAGTCGATGGATGGCGGTGCCCTGGCAGACCGACACCGCGGGCTGCCGGGCGGGCTACGAGTCGCAGGCCGGGCTCGGGCCGCGCTACGACCCCTACGTGCCGACGTTCTGGCCCGCGCGGGTACCCAACCACGTGCTCAAGCAGAGCGACTACGAGACGGTCAATCGGCCGGACGGCACCGGATCGGCCGACCGCGAGGCCGCGTTCGCGCACCGCGCGGTCTGGTTGCGGGGACTGACCGGGACCACGCCCGAGGCGCAGCGTCGGCAGATGGTCGACGGTTGGTACAAGCTCGGCATCGTCGAGGTGCGGCCCTACACGGTCGGCGACGGCCGGTTCCCGGCGCGCATGCAGGTCGAGTCGCCGCCGGAACCGCCTTTCGATCAGGCCTCGGACGCGAACAACCTGGTCAATGTCCACGTGCCGGAGCCCGCTGCGGCCGATGCGGTCATCCGTGGCGTCGCCGACGCCACCGGGCAACATGCGGCGGACGTGACCGTGGGCTACGTCGACAACATCGACCCGTATCTGGACTCGCCGTGACCGGCGTCGGTTCGGGCGCTGCCTCGTGCACCGCGCCGAGTGCCGCGTCCGGCGTGGGGTGCGGGTGACCGGCGTCGGCTCGGGAGCGGGCTTCCCGTGACCGGGGTCGAGGTGCCGGGCGGGCGTCGGCGGCGCTATGACGTCGTGGTTGCCGGTGGCGGGCCGGCCGGTGCCTCGGCCGCGATCACGCTCGCACGCGCCGGTCGTTCGGTGCTGCTCGCCGACGCGGGTGGCGGGCCGCCCTCGGTCGGCGAGGCGCTGCCGGGTGCGGCCCGGGTGCTGCTGGCCGACCTGGGGGTCGGCGAGCACGTCCCCGGGCCCGGCCATCTCACCTGCTACGCCACGCTGTCCGCGTGGGGGTCGGCGCGGCCCACCACGGTCTCCGCGATCCACGACCCGAACGGGCCCGGCCGGCACCTGGATCGCCCGTTGTTCGACCGCCGGTTGCGCGATGGTGCCCGTGCGGCCGGTGCCGAGGTGGTCGAGCACACCCCGGTCGGCGCGCCGGTGCGGCGGCCGGACGGCACCTGGTCGGTGCCGCTGGGTCGGCCCGGCCGGCGCGAAGTGGTGGGTTGTGACTGGGTCGTCGACGCGACCGGACGCCGTGCGACGGTCGCGACCGGAAGCGGCGGCGCCCGGCGCCACACGCACGACGCGCTGGTCGCACTGCACCTGACCCTGGCCGATCCCACCGAGCCCGACACCGACGCGAGCACCCTGGTCGAATCCGGCGCGGACGGTTGGTGGTACACCGCGCTGCTGCCCGGCGACCGGCGCCTGGTGGTCTACTTCACCGACGCCGACCTGCCCGCCGCGCGAGCGGGTGACCCGGCCCGCTTCCGGGCTCTCCTCGCCGAGACGAGCCGGGTCGGGCGCCGGCTGGCCGGATGGCCACTGCCCGCGCACGCGGCGCCGCGCCGGGCACCCGCCCACGGTGCGCATCTGGACCGCGTCTGCGGTGCCGGCTGGATCGCGGTGGGCGACGCCGCAGCCGCCTTCGATCCGCTGTCCGCACAGGGCATCCTCAGCGCGCTGTACACCGGCCTGACCGCCGGCCACACCGTCGACGCGTGTCTGGCGGGCCGCCGAGATGCGCCCGACGTGTACCGGGCCCGGCTCGCGGACCTGCTTCGGGCCTACCGCCGCAACCACCGCGACGCATACGCGGCCGAACGCCGTTGGTCCGACCACCCGTTCTGGCAACGACGCCATCTCGCCCCGCCCCAAAGCGAGTTCGAGCCCACGTCCGAAACCGAGCCCACCGAGACCCACTCCGAGGTCGGCTGACCGAGGACGACGACCGGTGGACGCGCCACACCGGCCGAAAGGCAATCCACCGGCGGTCGACTCGCCGGTCTGCCCCGTCGACGACCGGCGCGAGTCGGCCAACTCACCCGTTCGGGTGACTCCCGTCGGGAAGCCGGTCTGTCGAGCACATACGTGCGTACGGTTTCGATTCGACGGCGGTACATCGGCCCGGTTCATGGCCCGATGTGCGGTCGGCGGTAATCATGGAGACATGACGCGACGCGAGCCACAGGGACGGAGGCCACCGGTGACCACGGTGACCGCACGTGCAGGCATGCCCGTCGAGGAGTTCGAAGGCATTGCCCGCGACACCGCCGAGTCGGTACGACTGGAATTCATCGGCGGCAGGGTGGGAGTAAAGGCAATGCCCGACGGCGATCACGACGAATTCGTCGTCTGGCTGATCGAAGAGTTTGCGCGACAGCAGCGCAAGCTCTCGGTCTACCCCGAGCGCGGCCTGAAGATCGAAAAATATCGAAAGGGCAGAGCTCGCCCCGATTGCACTGTTGCCCCCAAGCGCAGCTTCGTCGGGCACGGCGAGTGGGCCGACCCGTCAGCGGTGCTCATGGTCGTGGAGGTGACCTCTTTCGACCCGGATACCGACCGTCGGGATCGCGCGGACAAGCCCCGCGCATATGCCGAGACGGACATTCCGATCTACCTACTGATCGACCGTGACAGCTGCGAGACCGTCCTGCACAGCGATCCCGCGGGCGGAACCTACACCACCATCGTCACGCGCCCCTTCGGGAAAATCGTGCATCTTCCCTCGCCCGTCGACCTCGCGCTGGAGACCGACGAACTCTTGGACCTGGTTCGGTGACGCGCCGATCTCGGCGGTGAGCCCCCATGAAGGCTCACCATGAAGGCTCACCGCCGCGGGTGGTCAGAGCCGAGTCGACTCGCGCGTGCTGCGTGGGCGCATGTCGGTCCAGACCTCGTCGATGTGGGCGAGGCAGGCCGGGCGGGTGCCGGTGAAGCCTTCCGGTCGCCAGCCGGCCGGGATGTCGCCGTCGGTGGCCCAGACCGAGTATTGGTCCTCGTCGTTGATCACCACTCGGTAGTGGCGTTCGGACTCGTCGTTGGTGGTCATACCTTCTCCAGTTCGGGTTCGGGTTGTTCGCGGACGGGTGGCGGCGTCGTCGACGCGTCCGCACGCTTCCTGCGGCGTTCCTCGATGCCGATCAGGTCGTCCGGCATCGCGTCCGGGACCTCGTCGTCGAATCCGGCGATCACCCGGTGCCGGAACGAGGCGAGCGCGAGCAGGATCATCGCCGACGCGCACAGCAGGTACAGGAACCCGGTGCCGCGGCCCTCGCCGACCCCGATCACCCGGCCGACGCTGGATGCCAGCGCGCCGTCCGGGGTGAACAGCGGTTCGAGCAGGTGCACCGCCAGCGGCGCGATCACCCCGAAGCCCAGCGGGAGCGTGGACCACGCCACCATCGTGTTCAGCGCGATCACTCGGCCGTGGAATCGCTGTGGCACCTTGACCTGGATGATCGTCGCGTAGATGCCGTTGAGCAGGGACAGTCCGAAGAACACCCCGAAGAATCCGACGCCGACCAGCACCGGCGAGGGCCGCAGGCCGGCCACGAAGGCGAAGACCGCGATCAGCACGGTGGCCAGCAGGATGCCGTGCATCCGGCGATGCCGCGGGCCTCCCCACACCCCCATCGCCAAGCCGCCGAGCAGCGCACCCGCGCCCGCCGCGACGCCGACCGCGCCTGCGGTGTGCACCGACCCGAAGGACAACACCAGCGGTGTCATCAGCACCAGCATCGGCGCCAGGAACACGTTCAACAGCGCGAAGTAGAGCAGCATGGTGCGGAACCCGGCGTGCCCCATCGAGTAGCGCACCCCGTTGGCGATCTCCTTGACCATGCTCTCGCGCCGGGTCTGCGCCATCGTGTCGGGGAACGGCACGAACGCGACCACCGTCACCGCGATCACGAACGTGCTGATGTCGATCGCCAGAATCCCGCCGAGTCCGATGCTCGCCAGCAGCGCGACCGCGATCAGCGGCACGACCAACTGCGCCAGCCCGGTGCTCATTTGCACGATGCCGTTGGCGTGACCCAGATAGCGTTTGGGCACCAGCTGAGGCACCGCCGAGTTGTAGGCGAGGCGTTGGAAGGTGGCGGTCACCGACAACACCACCAGCAGTCCGTACACCGCGCCCACGCCCAGATGGCCGCTCCACAGCAGCAGCGCCATCACCACTTGTACCGCTCCCGCCGCGCAGTCCGCGGCCAGCATCACCGCCCGGCGACTGTTGCGGTCCACCACCGCGCCCGCCAACGGCGCCACCACGATGCCCGGCACCAGCGCCAGCACCGAGAACAGCGCGAATTGGGTGAGCGAATCGGTGCGCAGATAGATCCAGATCGGGATGGCGAACTCGGTCAGCGCCGACCCGGTGATCGAGGCGAGCTGCCCGAGGGCCACCGCCATGAACCGACCCATGCTCGGCCGCACGGCCGGTGGCCGAGCCGACCGGGCTTCGGCAGCCGCGGACCCGCTCCCGGCGCCTGCGCCCTTGCCAGTGCCTGCGCCCACGCTCGCGTCCGCGCCGGGACTGCCCGCGCCCGTGCCGCCCGACACCCCCTGCAACCACCACCCCGCGTCCGCACCGCGCGCGTCCCGGGTCAGCGGCTCGGTCCGGTCCCGGGCCACCGCCTCGTGTGTCGCGGTGACGATCTCGGCCAACTCGTCCGCCCGATAGCGCAGGAAGTAGTGGCCCGCCTCGTCGATCACCACCAGCGCCGTGGCGTCGGCCATGAAGTGCCACTCGCGGTAGCGCTCCTGGTAGAACTCGGTGCTGGGGTCGCGCTCGCCGATCACCGAGATCACCGGCGCCGCCAACGGCCGCATGCCCTCGGCCATCCGCCGGGTGAAATACTCCTCCGAGGTCCGCCCGTCCTTGCGCATGTTGCGGACGATGAAGGTGACCTGTTCCTCGTCCAGGTCGCCGAGGTCCGCGCCCATCGAGGTCAGCCAGTTCAGATGCACCCGGTCCCCGCGCAGCCGCTCCAGTCCGGCGAATCGCGACAGCGCGCCGAGCACGCCGCCCTCGGGTCGGGCGAACGGGAAGATCGCGCCCAGGTACACCGCCTCCAACCGGCGCCCCGACTCCTCCAGGAGGTGTGCGATCTGCGCGGTCAGCGCGCTGCCCACCCCGCAGTGCCCGTACAGCGCCAGCGGTCCCTCGACCCGGGCCAGGATCTCGTCCACGCACTCCTGCGCGACCTCCTCGATCGGCCTGGGCGCCTCCGGCATGGACAGGTCGTGACCGGGAATCGCCACCGAGTACAGCGAGTGCCCGGCGGGCAGCGCATCGGCCAGCGGCTGATACACCACCGCGCTGCCACCGCCGTAGGGCACGCACACCAGCGAGAGTACCCGCTGCGCCGCCGGCACCGGCCGGGTCAACTCGTGCAGCAGCGAGCGTGGTTCGTCCTCGCCGACCGGGCGATCGATCAGTGCCGCCAGCTCGCGCACGGTCCGGTGCTTGAACAGCTCCAACAGGCTGACCTGCCGGCTGCCGGGCGGCAACGCCTTGCGCAGTCGGGCCAACACCTGCATCGCCAGCAGCGAATGGCCGCCCAGTTCGAAGAAGTCGTCGGTGACGCCGACCGAGGCGAGGTCGAGCACCGACGTCCAGATCCCGACCAGGGCCTCCTCGGTCGCGCCGACCGGGGCCACCCGCTCGCCGCCGTCCGCCCCGGCCCCGGCGTCCGGTTCCGGCAGCAGCGCCCGATCCACCTTGCCGTGCGCCTTCAGCGGCAGTCGGTCGAGCCAGACGAAGCGGGACGGCACCATGTACTCGGGCAGTCGAACGAGCAGTTCCCGGCGCAGGTCGGCGGTGGCCGGCGGCTCGCCGGAACGGTCCTCGGCCGGCACCAGGTAGGCGATCAGCCGCTGCGCCCCCGCGGGACCCCGGGCATCGACCACGGCCTGTCCGACGGCGGGTTGCGCGCGCAAGGCCTCCTCGATCTCGGCCGGCTCCACCCGATAGCCGCGAATCTTGACCTGTTGGTCGCTGCGCCCGAGGAACTCCACGTCGCCACCGGGCAGATATCGCCCCAGGTCGCCGGTCCGGTACAGCCGCCCGCCCGGCGGTCCGAACGGGTCGGGTACGAACCGGTCCGCGGTGGCCCCAGGTTGACCCAGGTAGCCGCGCGCCAGCCGCTCGCCGCCGATGTGGATCTCCCCGGTGACCCCGATGGGCACCGGTTGCAGGTGTGCGTCCAGCAGGTACACCCGCGTGTTCGGGAGCGGTCGACCGATCGGCGTCACCGTCGAGATCGGCTCGTCCTGCGGATCGACCCGATAGGTGGTCACGCCGACCGTGGTCTCGGTCGGCCCGTAGTGGTTGACCACCGCGCACCCGCCGATCGCGGCCAGGTCCCGCGCCCACTCCCAGGACGAGCCCTCACCGCCGAGGATCAACAACCGGCGGGGCAGGAGATGTTCGGCGCCGACCTCGGCGGCCAGTCCGGCCAGGTGCGAGGGCGTCATCTTCAGGTAGTCGACCGGATGCCGACTCAGCCGGTCGGCGAACTCCGCGCCGGACAACCGCTTGGGGATCAGGTGAAGTTCGCCGCCGGTGGTCCAGGCCAGGTACAGCGCGGTGATCGCGAAGTCGAAGGACAACGACTGGGCCAGGCCGAAGACGGATCCGGGCACCACCTCGAACCGCTCGCGTACGCCGTCCAGATAGGCCAGCACTTCGCGGTGCTGCACGGCGACGCCCTTGGGCCGGCCGGTGGAGCCGGACGTGTAGATCACATAGGCCAGGTTCCCCGGCCCGGCCGCCGGCGCAGGGCCCGAGTCCGGTTCCCGCGCGTCGATCGCGGCCTGTTCGCGGTCCAGCAGGATCACCGTTCCGGTGTACCCCGCCGTGCGCTCGCGCAGCGCGGTGTCCGTCACCAACACCCGCACATCGGCGTCGGCGAGCATGAACGCCAGTCGTTCCACCGGCTGTTCGGGGTCGAGGGGGAGATACGCCCCACCCGCCTTGAGCACGGCCAGGACCGCCACCGCGAGGTCGAGCGACTGTTCCAGGCACAGTGCGACCGGTGTCTCCGGGCCGACCCCGCACCCGCGCAGGTAGCGGGCGAGCCGCTCGGCGCGGGCGTCGAGTTCGCCGTAGTCGAGGGTGCGCCCCTCATGGGTCACCGCCGGCGCGCGCGGATCGAGGGCCACCCTGGCCTCGATCGCGGCGGCGAGCGTGGGGTGTTCGGGCAGCGCCCGAGCGGTGTCGTTCCAGCCCGTCACCAGTTGGAACCGCTCCTGCGGTTCGAGCAGGTCGATTCGGGACAGCGACGTATGCGGGTCCGCGACCACCGCCCGCAGCAGTGTGGTCAGATGCCCGACGAGCCGGGCCACCGTGCTCGCGTCGAACAGGTCGGTGTTGTAGGTGAGCAGGCCGTGCATCCCGGCGGCGGCCTCGAACACGAACAGGCTCAGGTCGAACCGGGTCACCCGGGAATCGCCGCTGAACCACTCGTGGCCGAGCCCGGCGAAGCCTCGTTCCCCGCGCCCGTAGTTCTGCAGCGCGAAGGTGACCTGGAACAGCGGCGTGCGACTGACGTCGCGGGTCACGTTCTGGTCCCGGACCACCTGGTCGAACGGCAGATCCTGGTGTGCGTAGGCATCCAGGCTGCTCTCCCTGACCCGGCCCAGGAGTTCGGCGAAGGTGGGATCCCCCGCCAGCGGCGCTCGCATGGCCAGCATGTTGACGAACATGCCGATCATCGGTTCCAGGTCCGGGTGCGGACGTCCGGCGATCGGCGAGCCGACCGCGAAGTCGCTCTGGCCGCCGTGCCGGGACAACACCGCCTGCCACGCCGCGAGCAGCGTCATGTACGTCGTGGCGCCGTGTGCACGGCCCAACTCAACGATGGCGGCAGCAAGTTCCGCGTCCAGAGTGAAGGCGTGCGCGTCGCCGGTGAAGGTCTGCTGCGCCGGTCGGGGACGGTCGGTGGGCAGCGCCAGCGTACCCAGCCCGGTCAGTCGATCCCGCCAATAGCGGGCGGCCCGCTCGCCTTCGGGACCGGCCAGGCGCTGCTGCTGCCAGGCCGCGTAGTCGCCGTATCGAACCGCCGGTTCGGTCAGGGGCGATTCCAGACCGGTCGTGAACGCGTTGTAGTCGTCCATCAGTTCGTTGACGAGCAGGTGCACCGACCAGCCGTCGCCGACCAGGTGGTGCAGGACCACCACCAGTACGGTGTCCTCCGAGTCCAACCGCACCAGTGCGGCGCGCACCAGCGGAGGCACCTCCAGGTGGAACGGACGGGCGAACTCCGCGCCCACGAGGGCCGACGCCCAGCGCTCCCGGCCCTCGGCGTCGAGATGCTCGTCGGGCGTATGCCGGGCCACGGTGAGCGGCAGCGGCGGATGCACGGTGGCCACCGGTCGGCCGTCCGCACTGGTGGCGAACGTGGTGCGCAGGCTGTCGTGCCGGGTCAGCAGCGCGTTCAAGGCCCGGTCCAGTGCCTGCTCGTCGAGCCGCCCACGCAGCCGCAGTGCGAACGGGATGGTGTACGCGGCGGTTCCCGGCGTCAGGTTCTCCATGAACCACAGCGGGATCTGTGCCGAGGACAGCGGTACTTCGGCCCTGTCCGGCAGTCGGGGGATCGATGCGGGGGCGGCCGTGCCGGATCTGCGCAGCCGCTGTTCGAGCAGGGTGCGCTTGGCGACCGAGAGTTCGCCGGGACGAGTCGCCGGCGCCGGGGTAAGCGTCATCGCGGGTCTCCTGTCTCGGCCTGGTCCAGCACCAGTCGCTCGGCGTCCGCTTCGGAGAGGGTGTCGAGTTCGGCCAGCAGCAGTTCCTCGACCGACGCGGCCAGTCCGGCCACCGTGGGATCGGCGAACAGGGCGCGGATCGGCACGGTCAGTTCGATCGCCGCGCCGAGCCGGGCCACCGCGCGAGTGGCCAGCAGCGAGTGGCCGCCGAGTGCGAAGAAGTCGTCGAGCGCGCCGACCCGCTCCAGGCCGAGCACGTCGGCGAAGGTCTCCGCGACCAGCTCCTCGGCGCTGCCCCGCGGCGCCACGAACGAGGCTGCCGACGGGGCGCGTTGTTCGGGTGCGGGCAATGCGGCCCGGTCGAGCTTGCCGTTCGCGGTCAACGGCAGCCGCTCCAGCACCACGAACGCGGCGGGCAGCAGGTACGCGGGCAACGTCCGGGCCAGCGCTGCCCGTACCGCCGCCGGGTCCGGCGGATCGGCCGCCGGGGTGCCGGGCACCAGATAGGCGACCAGTCGTGGATCGCCCGGCTCGTCCCACAGCAGTACCGCCGCCTGGGCGATGTCCGGTTGCGCGACCAGGGCCGCCTCGATCTCGCCGAGTTCGATCCGGTAGCCGCGCAGCTTGACCTGTTGGTCGGTGCGGCCGAGGAACTCCAGTTGCCCGTCCGGGCGTTGCCGCGCACGATCGCCGGTGCGATAGAGCCGGGAGCCGGGTGGGCCGTACGGGTCGGGCACGAAGTGCAGCCCGGTCTGGCCCGGGCGGCCCAGGTATCCCCGGGCGGGTCCGATGCCGCCGATGCACAACTCGCCCGGTACGCCCGGCGGCACGGGTTCGAGATGCCGGTCCAGCACGTGCACGCGGGTGCCGGCCAACGGGCGCCCGATCGGTGGTCGGGTGCCGTCCCAGGGTTCGGCGCGCGGGCCGGCCAGGGTGGCCGACGTGGCGATCACCGCGGTCTCGGTGGGACCGTACGTGTTGACCAGGTCGACCCGGTCGCCGAACACCTCGCGCCAGCGCCGCGTCGAGGCCACGTCCGCCTGATCGCCGCCGATGATCAGCAGCCGCAGTGCCTTCGGCCAGGGCAGGCCCGGGGTCTGTGCGACCAGTTCGTGCCAGTAGGACGTGGGCAGGTCGAGCACGGTCAGCGAGCGACCGGCATCGGTGCCGAAGAAGTCCGGCAGCAGCCCGTCGGCGGGGGCGAGCACCAGGGTCGCACCGCTCAGCAGCGTCGGATACACCTCCTCGACGTGCGTGTCGAAGCCGAACGAGGCGAACTGCAACACCCGGTCGGTGGGGCCGGTCCGGTAGCGCTCGCGCATCCAGGCCACCCGGGCGGCCAGCGCCTCCCGGGTGATCAGGGTGCCCTTGGGTCGGCCGGTGGAGCCTGAGGTGTAGACGAGGTAGGCGAGATGGTCGGGACCGGCGAGCGGGGGGCGCGGTGAATCCTGCGCCTCGTCGCGGTCCACGTCTGCGGACCGGTCCCCACCTGCGTCCCGGCCCCCGTCGCGGTCTCCCTCGCGATCTGCGTCCCGCTCTCCGTCGCGACCACCGACGACGTCTGCGTCCAAGAGCAGCATCGCAGGCGCCACGTCGGCAAAGCGGTCCGCGAACTCTGGGCGGCACAACACACGTTGGGCCGCGCTGTCGGCCAGCATGTAGGCGATGCGCTCGGTCGGCAGCGCGGGATCCACCGCGAGGTAGGCACCGCCCGCCTTGAGCACCGCGAGCAGCGCGACGATCGTCTCGATCGAGCGCTCGGCGCACACCGCGACCACCGAGTCCGGGCCGGTGCCGCCGCGCCGCAGTTCCCGGGCCAGCCGGTTCGCCCGGGCGTCCAGGTCGGCGTAGCCGATCCGGGTGTCGCCGCACTCGACCGCATCGGCCTGCGGGGTGCGCAGCGCCTGTGCCTCGAAGGCCGCGATCGGGTCCGGGCATTCGCCCGGCTGCGGTCCGGACGAGGCGCCCAAAACCCGGGCCCGCTCGGCGGGCGGCAGCAGCGGCAGTCGGGACAGCGGCGTGTCCGGGTCCGCAACCGCGCCCCGGAGCAGCGTCTCGAAGCAGCGCGCGAGCCGGGCCACGGTCTCGGGCACGAAGCGTTCGGTGTCGTAGACGAACTCGACGACCAATTCGTCGTCTTGCGGCCACACCTCCAGGGTCAGATCGAACTTGGCCTGCCGGAACCCGGATTCGAAGACCTCCGCGGTCACCTCGCCGAGCCGCAACCCGGGGCCCGCGGGCGGGCGAAGCACCAGCATGGTCTGGAACACCGGTGGGCTGTCCGGATCGCGCTCCACGTCCAAGGCGGCGAGGAGCCGTTCGAACGGCACGTCCTGGTACTGGAACGCCTGGAGTGCCACCGTCCGGGTGCCGGCCAGGAAAGCCCGGAACGTGGGATCACCGGCGGTGCTGCCGCGCAGGACCAGGGTATTGAGGAAATAGCCGACCAGCGGTTCGTACTCCTCCTCGTCCCGGCCCGCCAGCGGCGAGCCCACACACACGTCCTCCTGATCGCAGTAGCGCGCGAGCAGGGTCTGATAGGCGGCGAGCAGGGTCATGTACAGGGTGACCCGTTCCCGGCGGGCGAGTTGCTCGACACCGGTGCGCAGTTCGGCGGGCAGGTGGTGGGTGACCGTGCCGCCGCGCCCGGCGTGGCCGCCGCCGACGCGGGGGCGGTCGGCGGGCAGGTCCAGGGTCGGTGCTCCGGCGAGTTCGCGGGTCCAGTAGGTCAGCCGTTCGTCGAATCCCGGCGCGTCGACGAGTTCGCGTTGGCGCCGCACGTAGTCGACGTAGCTCAGCGGCAGCGGTTCCAGCGGCGACGGTCGACCGGCCGTGAAGGCCGCGTAGAGGACGCCCAATTCGGCCTCCAGGACGTTCATCGACCAACCGTCGGCGACGATGTGGTGCAGGACCAGGCAGAACACGTGGTCGTACCCGTCCTCGTCCAGGCGCAGCAGGCTCGCCCGCAGCAGTGGGCCCCGGGCCACGTCGAAGGCACGATTGGTGCGTTCGGCGACCAGTTCGCGGGCGTGCCGCTCGCGTTCGGTCGGCATGCCGTCGACGGCCACCCGTTCCAGCACGAAGTCGCCGGGCGGGCCGATCACCTGGGCGGGCACGCCGTCCTCGTCCGGAAACGTGGCCCGCAGACTGTCGTGCCGCGCGAGCAGTTCGGCCAGCGAGCGCTCGAAGGCGTCGACGTCCAGCGGTCCGCGCAGTCGGTGGATCTGGAACATGTTGAAGGCGGCGTCACCGGGATTGAGCCGGTCCAGCAGCCAGAGCCGTTCCTGCCCCGCCGACAGCGGTGCGCGGGCGGAGCGTTCGGGTCGGTGCACGGTCTGCCGCGCGGGCCGGTGCGGGTGCGGGTCTTGGCTTCGGGATGGGGTGTTCATGGCCGCCGTTCGCTTTGCATCGCGGAGACCGCGCTGGTGAGTCCGTTGATGGTCGGGGATTCGAAGAAGACGTGCAGCGGTACGTCCACACCCAGGCGCTTGCGGATCCGTGCGCCGATCCGGGTGACGGTGAGCGAGTGACCGCCGAGGTCGAACAGGTCCTCGTCGGGGCGGATGTCGTCCAGCCCGAGCACTTCGCGCCAGATGGCGGTGATCTCGGCGGCCGGGCCGGGGTCGATGCCCGGTGGGGCCGCCGGATCCGGGTCGGGCTCCGGGTCCGCCGCCCGCACTCGCGCCGGCGCCGGGAGCTCGGCCCGGTCCAGCTTGCCGTTGGGGGTCAGCGGCAGACGCTCCAACACGACGAAGGCGCTCGGCACCAGTGCGCGGGGCAGCGTCGCGGCCAGGTGTACTCGTAGTTCGGCCGGACTCGGGGCGATGCCCGCGCGCGGTACCAGGTAGGCCACCAGATGCGGCTCGTCGGTCCCGTCCTGCCGGGCCACCGCGGCGGCCGTCGCGATGTCCGGGTGCGCGAGCAACGCCGCCTCGATCTCGCCGAGTTCGATCCGGTGTCCGAGGATCTTGACCTGGTGGTCGACCCGGCCCAGGAACTCGATCCGGCCGTCCGCGCGGTGGCGGGCCCGGTCGCCGGTGCGATACATCCGGCTGCCGGGCGGGCCGAACGGGTCCGGGCCGAACCGGTCGGCGGTGGCGCCGGGCAGGTGTCGGTAGCCGCGGGCGAGTCCGCTGCCGCCGATGTACAGGTCGCCCTCGACGCCGATCGGGACCGGTGCCGCCTCGGCATCCAGGATGTACATCCGGGTGTTGGCGATCGGGCGGCCGATGGTCACCTCGTCGGCGTCCGGACCGATCTCCGCGGTACTGGACCACACCGTCGTCTCGGTCGGTCCGTACGCGTTCACCAACCGCGCGGCTCGGGACCGCAGTTCGCGGGCGAGCGGAAGCGGGAGTGCCTCGCCGCCGGCGACCGCGACCACGGCGGGCTCCGCGAAGCCGGCGTCGAGCAACATCCGCCATCCGGACGGTGTGGCCTGCACATGGGAGACGTGTTCGTCCCGGATCAGTCGGAGCAACGCCCGACCGTCGCGTACTTCGCCGTCTCGGGCGAGGACCAGCAGGCCGCCGGTGATCAGCGGTACGTACAGTTCCACGGCGGAGATGTCGAACGAGGCCGAGGTCAGCCCGAGCCACACCGGGTCGTGTTCGCCGGCCAACGTGTCCCGCATCGAGGCGAGCAGGTTGGTCAGCGCGCCGTGCTCGATCTCCACGCCCTTGGGCCGGCCGGTGGAGCCGGAGGTGGCCAGCACGTAGGCCAGGTCGCCGGGTGCCGGCGGCACGTGGGATCGGGCCGTCCCGGCCGTCGCGGTGTCGATCTCGTCGATCTCGTCGATCAGCAGCGCGTCGGCGGCGTGTTCGGGGAATCGAATGAGCAGGTCGCGTTCGGTCAGCAGCACGGTCGCGGCGCAGTCGCCGAGCACGCTCGCCAGCCGCGCCGACGGATATTCGGGGTCCAGGGGCAGATAGCCGGCGCCGGTTCGCAGGACGCCCAGCAGGGCCGTCGGCAGCGCGGCGGTGCGCCGTACGCAGACCGCCACCAGATCGCCCGCTCCGATGCCGGCGGTGCGCAGCCGCCGGGCGATCGCCTCCACGGCCGCGTCCAGCCGGGCGTAGGTCAGTCGTTCGGCACCGCAGTGCACCGCCGGTGCGTTCGGGGTGCGGGCGGCCTGCGCGGCGAAGAGTTCGGGCAGGGTCGCGCGGTCGGCGGCCCGGGCGGTGTCGTTCCAGTCGACCAGGACCGTGCTGCGTTCCCGATCGGTCGGCACCGCGAGTCGGGACAGCGGGGTGTCCGGGTCCGCGACGATCGCGCGCAGCAGGGTGAGGTAGTGGCCCGCGATCCGTTCGGCCGCGCCCCGGTCGAGGGCGTCGGTGGCGAAGTGCAGGTGCAGCGCGAGCCGGTCGGGGTCGTCCAGGCATTGCAGATGCAGATCGCCGCGCACGGCGTGGTTGAACATGGTCCAGTCGATCGACGCGGGCACACCCGCGAACTCGGGCACCTCGGTACGCCGGCGGTAGCTCATCGACACCGGCGCCAGAGCCGGGCGCGGCGTGAGCCCGGCCACCGCCCGGCCCAGTGGCACGTCGCGCACCCGGTACAGCTCTCGCAGGTCCGCGCGCAGCGCCCGACCGAAGTCGGCGAACGCGGTGTTCGGCGACGGGTGGCTGTGTACCGGGAGTTCGTTGACGTACGGGCCGATCCGGTCGCGGGTGTCCGGCGTGCGGGTGCCCAGACCGATGGCGACCGTGGGGTGTTCGTTGCCGTAGCGCCACAGCAGCACGTGCAGCGCGCCGAGGAGCAGCGCGAACGAGCTGAGACCCAGCAGTTCGGCGGTGCCGGCGAGGTCGCGCCGCAGTGTGTCGTCGACGGGGATCGGCACCGACTCGCCGGGTCCGCCGTCGGTTCCGGCGCGGGCCGCGCCGGGCAGCCGCATCGGTGGCGGGTCCTGGGCCTCGGCGGCGAAGCGCTCCTTGGCGAGCGCGACGCGACGGGTGAACTCCGCCGCCTCGCGGGCGATGCGCTCGGCGTCGGCGCATTCCGCGCGCTCCGCCGGGTCCGGCTTGATGCCGGTGGCGAACGCGGCATAAAGCGCGCCGAGTTCGCGGACCAGGATGTCCTTGGAGCCGCCGTCGAAGGCCAGATGGTGGACCACGACCAGCAGCAGCCGGTGGTCCGGGCCCGCGTCCAGCAGGGTGAAGCGCGCCGGCGGGGCGGAGCCGAGTTCGAACGGGCGCGTCGACTCGCGCCGGATCAGCTCCGCGACGGCTTCCGCGCGCCGCTCGGCGGCCGACGCGGGCAGGGTACGGGTCACCAGTCGGGGCATGGTGTCGGCGGGGACCAGCCACAGTTCGCCGTCGTCTTCGCGCAGCACGCTGCCCAGGACCGGGTGGCGGGCGACCAGGGCGTCGCAGGCGTCGGCCAGGGCCGCCGGGTCGAGGTCGCCGGTGAACCGGATGGCGAGCGGCATGTGGTGGGCGGTGCCGGTGTGCCCGGCGAGTTCGGTGAACCGGATCCCGTGTTGCGCCGGGGTCGCCGCGGCGCGGTCGAGGGGTTCCGGCGGCAGGGGTACCGGCTGGGACTTGCGCATCGTCAGCCCTTCTCGGTGGCGGTGGATGGGTGCACAAGCGCGTCGGTGTCCCCGAACACCGGCGCTTGGGGGTGGTCGAGCGCCGGTGCCCAGGCGTCGACGAAGGCCTGCGCCAGGTCCTCGACGACGGAGGGGGCGAATGCGCGCTCGTTGTACAGCAGCCAGCCGGCGATGGTGCCGTCCGGTTGTTCGGTGAGGGCCAGTTCCGGCACGCCCAGATCGGGACGGCCGCCGGGAGTGGACCATTCGGCGTCCAACTCGCGGGGCAGCTCGAAGGGTTCGGAGACCAGCCCGAGGAAGTGCGCCCGGTTGGACCAGCTCTCGTAGCGGATCCATGCGGCGTCCGGAAAGCGCGGGTAGAACTCGGCGAACGGGTAGGACTGGTGCTCGTTGGCGGCCAGCGCGGCGCTGCGGACCCGGGTCAGGAGTTCGTCGAACGAGGGTTCGCCGTGCAGGTCGACCCGGATCAGCAGGGATTGCACCAGGCAGCCGATCAGGTTCTCGCTGCCGGGTCGCGAACGCCCCGGTACCGGTGACATCACCACGATGTCGCGGGTGCCGGCGGCCCTGGCCAGCACGCTCGTCCAGCACGCGGCGGCCAGCATGAACGGGGTCGCGCCCCGTTCGCGCGCGCTCGTACGCAGCCGGGTGACCAGGTCCGCGTCCAGGGTGAACCGCACCGATGCGCTGTGCAGCCGGTCGGTGACGTTCCGGCCGGGAAAGGGGTCGATCGCCGCGGGTGCGCCCGCCAGGGACGCCTCCCAGAACGGCCGGGTGCGCGGCCATTGGGCCCGGGCCCAGCCCAGGTGTTCCGAGCAGGTCGGCGTGGGTGGCGGCAGCGGACTGGGGCGTCCGGTGCGAAACGCCGAGTAGATCAGCGCGAGTTCGCGCAACAGCACGCCCATCGACCAGCCGTCGAAGACCATGTGGTGTACGGCGAGGATCAACACGTGGTCCGTGGCGTCGAGTTCGATCAGCAGGGCGCGCACGAGCGGGCCGCGCGCCAGATCCCAGCCCTGTTCGCGTTCGATCCGGGCGTGCTCGTGGGCGAAGCGCTCGCGTTCGGCCGGTGTTCCCCCCTCGGCGCGCACCCGTCGCACTTCGGGCGGCAGTTCGGTCCGCACGACCGCCTCCGGGACGCCGTCGACGTAGCGGAACACGGTGCGCAGCGCCTCGTGTCGGCGCACGATTTCGGCCAGAGCGGCGGTCAGCGTGTCCGGGTCGAAGGTGTCGGTGATCCGGATGCCCACACTGACCGGGCCGACGTCGCGGGTCTCCTCGGTGGCGTGCATCCAGACGAAGAAGTTCTCCTGCTGCGAGCTGAGCGGCATCGGGGCGAGTTCGGCCGATGTCTGCGGGTCGCCTGCCCGGGCGGGCACGGGTTCGGCCCGCGCGGCGTCGATCCAGGCGGCCTGCGCGGCCAGTTCGGGTCGGTCGAAGACGAGCGAGGAGGGCACGTCCAGGGCGAACAGTCGCTCGGCGGCGGCGGCGAGCCGGGTGGCCTTGAACGAGTCGCCGCCGAGCGCGAAGAAGTTGTCGTCGGGACCCGCGCCGGAGGAGCCGAGCACCTCGTCCCACAGTGCGCTCACCGCCACCTCGGTCGCGGTCCGGGGCACGCGCGCCGTCGGCGGGTCGCTCGCGTCCAACCGGGCGCGCAGTTGCTGTTTGAGCACCTTGCCCGCCGGGTTCCGGGGCAGCGAGTCCATCCGCAGGAGGCGGGTCGGGATCTCGTGCCGGGTCAACCGCTCGCGCAGGAACGCGCGCAGGTCCTCGGCCGACACCTCGGCCCGCAGCACCAGCGCGGCGGCAACCATGGTGCCCATCACCGGGTGCGGCACGCCGAACACGGATGCGTCGGCGACGGCGGGGTGTTCGTACAGCGCGGCCTCCACCGCGAGGGTGGAGATCCGCATCGCGCCGGACTTGATCAGGTCGCTCTCCCGGTCGATCAGGTACAGGTAGCCGTCGGCGTCCAGGCGGCCGATGTCGCCCATCCGTACCCAGCCGTCGGTGAACACCTCGGCGTCGGCCCGGGCGTCGCGGTAGTAGCTGCGCGACGCGGTGGGCGAGCGCAGCCAGATCTCGCCGGCCTCGCCGGTGGGTACAAGCTCGCCGTCGTCGCCGACGATGCGCAGGTCGTCCCGTCCGGTGCCGCGGCCCACCGAGGTGGGTCGGTCGGGGTCGAAGACCATGGTGGTCTGCGCGGGCGCCGCCTCGGTGGAGGTGTAGGA
This sequence comes from Embleya sp. NPDC050493, assembly GCF_044458105.1. NCBI lineage: Bacteria > Bacillati > Actinomycetota > Actinomycetes > Kitasatosporales > Streptomycetaceae > Embleya > Embleya sp. NPDC050493. Next base: position 140,088 of record NZ_JBITHP010000024.1, on the reverse strand, counting down.
GTTGACGATGGTGGCATCCGGGAACGCCTCGGCCAGCGCGAGCGCGGTGGTCGGCGGCAGGGCCGCGGCGGTCGAGCCGAACAGTTGTACCGTGCTCACGTCGTGCCGGGTCCAGGCTCGCGAGTTCACCAGCTCGGCGGCCATCGCCGGGACGGTGAACACGGTCCCGACCCGGTAGGCGGCGATCAGCGCGCAGAAGTCCTCGGCGTCGAACGCGGGTGCGCACAGTGCGGTCGGCTCGGCGGTCAACGCGTTCAGCAACATCGTCTGGCCCGCGTTGGTGCCGATCGGGAACGCGTGCAGGAAGTGCCGCGAGTGGGCCAACTGGCGCCGTTTGGGTGCCGGTTCGAAGCCGAAGGTGAGGTTGGCGTGGGTGGCGGCGACGCCCTTGGGGGTGCCGGTGGTGCCGGAGGTGTACAGGATCTGGGCGAGATCGTCGGGGTGCGGGACGGGCAGATCGGGCGGGGTCGGCGCGGGGGGCCGGTGCGGGGCGGGCCCGTGCGGATCGGGTCGGAGCGAATCGGGTCGGTGCCGCTCCGGTGGACCCGGTTCGGGCGTACGGCCCTCGGCCCGGGCGGCGGCGGCTTCGAGTTCGGCTGCGGGCGAGCTCCACGCATCGGTGGGGGCCGGCCGGATCTCGGCGCCGTGCAGCACGCCGGTGGCGGCGCAGTGGGTGAGCATCGTGTCCAGGGCGGCGGGCGGCAGTCGCTCCGGGAGCGGTACCGCGACCGCGCCGGCCCGGTGCACCGCGCAGTAGGCGACGGCGTAGTCGGCCCATTCGCGACCGGCGAAGATCAACCCGATCCGGTCTCCCCCGCGCACTCCGCGCGCGCGCAACTCGCGAGCCAGGGAAGTGGATCGGCGATCCCAGGCGGCGAACGTGAGCCGGATTTCCGGTGTTCCGGGCTGGAGGACGGCGATCCGATCGGGGTCGACGAGCGCGCGGGCGGCCAGCAGGCCCGGCACGGTCGATCCCGGCGCGGTCGCTCTCGTCACGGGGTGCGCCGGGTCGGCCGACCTCCGGCGGGCCTCGGCGGCGGTCACCTCGCGGTCCGAATCGGTGGGACCGGACGCGGGCATGGAAGAGTTGTGGCTCGGCGCATGGATGTATCTCCGGGGTAGGAGTGCAACGTGCAAAACGCGATGGGCAACATCGGCCCACGCTGGGCAGCGCAAATGCCATACGGGAACCGCCGATCAGGTCATGGAGCGATGACCGTCGGCGACAACTCCAAGACTGTCAATGGACTAGACCAATGACAAGAGCCGGACGACATCCCGGTCCGGATCCGGGCGAGAAATCGCTCGCCGAGCTGCTTCGAACACCCGGCACACCCACACCGGTTGGTCGGGCGGCGCCGGACGAATCGCTCGATTCCCGTGCCGGCAGAGCGAATTCACCCGCGTCGATCAGGGTCTGTCGCGGCCGGGTTTCCGGCGCTACCGTGAGCCTGCCGCACTTCCCTAACCCAGGGTCGATGGCCGGTGAACCCGGCGTACCCGCCGGGAACGTCGGACATCGGCGGAAAGGTATCGTCATGCGCACCGCATCGAATGCCGCTCGGAACACCGTCGTCAACGCCTGGCGCTCCGGCGCCGAATCGGCCGACGGCGTGGAGAACCCCGCCGGTTCGCTCTACATCGGCGGAACCGCAACCGAACAGGGTCTCACCGAGATCGACGTCGCCGCGATCAGCTGCGGCACCGCGTGCTCCTGGTCGCGCACTCGCGCCTGTTGTTGATCCGTACCTCAACGACCCGCCGCCCGGGGCACGTCGCACCTCGACGAACGCGGGCGGCGGGTCCGTCATCGATGGGTGGCGATCCGCGCATGGCAATCCCGGTCCGGCCCCACCCGGTGGTGACGTACGACGACGCCGGCGAATTCGACGCCGCGTTGGAGCCCTTGATCGTGCCCGCCCTGGATCGCTTCCGCCGCAGCCTGGACGCGGTGCCGGATCCCCTGTCGGCAGCCGAGCGGAACATCCTGCGGCACGCCGCCCATCGCACCCTGCTGGGCGCGATCCGCCCCAAGGCCAACCGACTGCTCCTGCTCGAACTGCACGCCGCACGGATGTCCGGCCGACTCACCCGGGACACCAGTGAGCAACGCTGGGACGAATTCCTCGAACTCGCCGCCGAGGCCCGCTTCTGGGGCGAACTGGACGCGGACTACCCGGCGTTCGCACCCCGCTTGGACCGGGTGATCCGCAATCGCTGCGCGGCGCTGCTCGCCCTGGCCCGCCGCCTGGCCGCCGACCGCCACCGCCTGGCCGCCCTGCTCGGCACGCCGCCCGGCGAACTGGTCGAACTCGGCCTGGACGCCGGTGACTCGCATCGTGGCGGCCACACCGTCGCCCTGCTGCGCTTCGAAGCCGGCCGCGCGGTGTACAAGCCCCGCCCGCTGGCCGTGGACGTCGCGCTGGCCGCGACCCTGGATGCCCTCCTGGCCGGCACCCCGCATACGGACCGGATCCGGGTCCCGCGCGTCCTGCTCGGCGACGACTACGGCTGGGCCGAGCACGTCGAGCACCGCCACTGCGCCGACGCGCGCGAACAGGCCCGCTTCTACCAGGGGCTGGGCGAGTGGATGTGCGTGATGCAACTGCTCGGCGCCACCGACCTGCACTCGGACAACGTCATCGCCCAGGGCCCCGTCCCGTGGGTGGTCGACTGCGAAACGTTGTTCAGCCCCGAGCCGAACGTGGGCGCGAGCGGACTCGGCGACGCATTCGACACCGCCGCCGCCTCGGTCCGCCGAACGGTGCTGCGCACCGGGCTGTTGCCCATGCGACTGGCCCAACTCGTGCTCCAGGGCGTGGACATGTCCGCCGTCGGCGCGCTGCCCTCGCAACAACCCCGAATCCCGGTACCGGTGATCTCCGGCGCCGGCACCGACCAGGCCCGCCTGGCGATGGAGCCCGCCGAGGTGGCCGGTTCGGCCAACCTGCCCGCCCCCGACGCCGATCCGATGGCCCATCAGGACGACATCGTGCGCGGCTACCGAGACCTGCGCGGCCGACTCGACGGCCTGGACCGGGCCGGCCGACTGCGCCCGATCCTGGATGCCTTCCTCGGCTGTGACCTGCGCGTGGTGTTGCGACCCACCCAGGTCTACGTCGAGATCGCCCGGATGTTGTGGCACCCCGCCTCCCTGCACGACGAGCCGGCGGCCGTCGAACGCGCCCGGGACGTGCTGACCCGCCAGGCGAAGGCCCTGCACGGCGCGCCGACCAGCCCCGAGGTGGTGGGCGCCGAGGTGGCCGATCTCCTCGACGGCGACGTGCCGTTCTTCGGTGTCCGCCCCGAGGACGGCCGGATGGACGGGCCACGTGGCACCACCTGGGGGGACCCGGTCCACCTGATCGACGCGAGCGTCGAGCGCTGGCGCGCGGGCGACCCGGAGTTCGAGGAGGTGATGATCCGCTCCTCGCTGCTGGGCGTCTATCGCGACCGCAGCGCGATGCCCGAGGCGAATCGACGCCGGGACCTGCCGGTCCGCACCGGCCGATTGCACGACCGCCGCCTCGACCTGGCCGCCCGGATGGCCCGGGACCTGTGCGCACGCGCGGTGGTGGGCGCGGACGGCACGGCCACCTGGATCGGCCCGGTGTACACCGAAGGCGGGTTCAGCGTGAGGCCGTTCGCCACCGACTTCTACAGCGGACAGGCCGGGGTGGCACTGGCACTGGACGCCTATCTGGCCCAATCGCGCAGCGGACACGTACCGACGGTGCCCGAGTTGGAAGCCGTCGCCGACGGCGCGATCCGGGCACTCGCGGCGATGGAGGACGCGGTACCCATCACCCGGGTCGGCGCATTCGACGGGATCGGCGCGGCGGTACGCACCTGGCTGGCGCTGGGCGCGACCTCGGGCCGGCAGGCGTACCTGGATCGGGCGATCGCACACGCGGAGCGCGCGTCGGAGCTGTTGGCCCAGGACCCGATCCTCGACGTCGCGGGGGGCGCCGCCGGGCTCGTGGTCCCGCTGCTGGCACTGACCGAGCGAACCGGCGACCCCCGTTGGCGCGGCGTCGCGGAGTCCGCCGGGAAACTGCTGGTCGAGCGCGCGGTCGTCGAGGACACCGAGCGCGGACGGGCCGCCCGCTGGCCGACCGCGCTCTTCCCGCACGGCATCGGCGGGTTCGCCCACGGCGCGGCGGGCTTCGGCTGGGCACTGACCCGCCTGGGTCTGGTGACCGGCGACCCCGAACACCTCGAACTCGGCGAGCTGGCCTGCACGTTCCAGGAGAACCTGTACCGACCCGAGGCCGGCGCCTGGCTCGACGGCCGGGAGGCGGACCAGGTCCTGTACCTGGACTCCTGGTGCCACGGCAGCACGGGCATCGGCCTGGCCGCCTGGGACCTGTACGTGCGCACCGACGCCCGCACCCACCTGGACCGCGCCCTCCGCGCCGCCGCGGCCACCTGGCGCACCGGCTTCGGCTGGGACTACACCCTGTGCCACGGCGACCTGGGCTCCTGGGAACTCCTGGACACCCTCCTCCACGGCGCCCCCGACCACCTACGCACCCACGTCCCCGACGCCCCCACCCCCCACCACCTGAACGCCCTCCTCCTCACCACCCTGGAAACCTACGGCCCCCTCACCAAGTCCACCACCGACACCACAACCGGCCTCCTCCCCGGCACGGCCGGCGCCCTCCACCAACTCCTCCGCCTGAACCACACCCAGCCACACCGCCCTCCATCACTCCTGCTACTGGACGAGCTGTAGCCGGACAACCATCCCGGCCGGCACATGACCAACAGCCTCGCCGCACTTGAAGCCAAGCAGCCCGGCCGGCGCATGAGGCCACTCAGCCCCGCCGGCGCTTGAGGCCACTCAGCCCCGCCGGCGCATGAGGCCACTCAGCCCCGCCGGCGCATGAGGCCAAGCAGCCCGGCCGGCGTTTGAGGCCAAGCAGCCTCGCCGGCGCTTGAGGCGAACCAGCCCGGCCGGCGCATGAGGCCAAATCAGCCCGGCCGGCGCTTGAGGCCACTCAGCCCCGCCGGCGCATGAGGCGAACCAGCCCGGCCGGCGCATGAGGCCAAATCAGCCCGGCCGGCGCTTGAGGCCACTCAACCCCGCCGGCGCTTGAGGCGAACCAGCCCGGCCGGCGCATGAGGCCAAATCAGCCCGGCCGGCGCTTGAGGCCACCCAGCCCCGCCGGCGCTTGAGGCCATCAGGCCCCCGAGGCCGAAGGCGAGTGCGCCTCGTCAGGCCCCACGTATGCCGCCGCTTGCAGCCGATACAGCTCCGCGTACAAACCCCCCGAACGCATCAACTGCTCGTGCGTACCATGCTCCACCACCGCCCCACCCCCCAGCACCACGATCCGATCGCATTCCCGCACCGAAGCCAGCCGATGACTGATCAGCACCACCGTCCGCCCCGCCGCCAGCCGCCGGATGTTCGCGTACACCGCATGCTCCGCCCGCGCGTCCAACGCCGCCGTCGGCTCGTCCGCGATCAGCAACCCCGCATCGCGATAGAACCCGCGCGCGATCCCGATCCGCTGCCACTGCCCGCCGGACAGGTCCACCCCGGCACGGAACTTCTTCGACAACAACGTCTCGTACCCGTGCGGCAGTCGCGAGATAAGCCCGTCCGCCCCCGCGTCCCGCGCCGCCCGCATCATGGCCGCGCCGTCCGGGTCGACCCGATCGGCGCGCCCCAGCACGATGTTGCCGCGCGCCGTCACCGGCCAGCGGGTCGGCTGCTGCATCACCAGCGCCACCTGCTCGCGGATCCCGACCGGATCGACATCGGCCAGATCCGTGTCGTCCCAGTGCACCGTGCCCTTGTCCGGGTGGTAGAGCGCGGCCAACAGCAGGGCGAGCGTGGTCTTTCCCGACCCGTTCTCGCCGACCAGCGCCACCGTCTCCCCACGCCGGATGACCAGATCCACCCCACGCAGCGCCGACTCCGCACTACCGGGATAGGCGAAGTACACGTCCCGCAACCGGATCTCGGCGAAGCCGACCGGCACCGCCCGGGTCGCCGCCGGCCGCGAACGCGCGGTCGCCTCATCCAGGAACGCGTGATAGTCGGTGATGTACAGGGACTTCTCGTAGAGTCGGTCGACGGCCACCATCAACGTGGCCAGCGAACCGCTCGCGGTCCGCACCGCCAACACCGCCGTACCCGCCACCGCGAGCGGCACGATCTCGGCGCGCACGAGCAGGCCGAGCGCGACGTACGTGGCGCCCAGTGCCAGTCCGGACAGGGTCCGTCCGATCACCCCCACCCGGACCTGCGCATAACCGACCCGGACCTCGGCCCTCTCCACCGACCCGGCCAGCCGCCGGAATTCGGCGAGCAACGGTCGCTCGGCGGTACAGGCGCGCACCTCCGCCGCCGCCTCCCGGGCGCTGAGCAGATCCGCGAACAGCCACAACCGCCGATACAGCGTCATCCGCTGCACCATGCCCTCGAAGCCGATCCGGGCCGAACGCAGCGCCGCCCACCCCTGCGGTGCGATCGACAGGGCCAGCAGCGGCAGCAGTACCGGATGCAGCCCGGTCACCACGCCGATCCCGACCAGCAGTCCCACCAGCGCCCCCAGCAGTTCGACCGCGTGCCCCAGGGCCAGTTGCGCGTGGTCGATGCCGCGATCCCGGGCCCGGGCCAGCGCGTCGTGCCAGTCCGCGTCGTCGAACGCGCCCAGGTCCGCGCCGACCGCCGCGGCGTGCAGCCGGTTCTCCGCCACCCGGCGGATCCCCGGTGACAACCGCGCCTGGGTCGCCGCCACCACCGTCTCCAGCCCCGCCCGCACGGCCGTGGCCAGCACCACCGCGACCACCGCGGGCAACGCCGCGCCGACCCGATCCGGCGCCGGCCCCGAGGCGAACAACGCCCCCAACGCCCTTGCGGTGGCCAGCAACGCCAGCGCGGTGGCCACCCCCGCGGCCGACTGCGCGAGCACCAACAGCCACGTCGCTCGCCGACTCGCCGCCCGGGACAGCCGCCACACCTGCGCGAGCGCGACCGGCAGCCGGGTGACCATGCGGCCCAGACCCGCGTTCGCCGCGTCCCCGTCGAACGGAGTGTCGTACCCCTGCCCCAGCTCGTCGAACTCGCACATCTCCTCAGGCACTTGCCCGGTCATCCGCGAACCCCTCCCGGCCGACGAGTACGGTATGCCCGGGACAGGGGCACGCTACGGGTGCCGACGGGTTCGAAAGCCCCCCGCGACGACCCGCCACACCGCGCAGCCGGACGCGGGATCGAAGACGGACCCTAGTCCGGGATCAACCCGCTGCGTCGAGCCAGCGCAACCGCCTCGGTGCGGCGGGACGCGCCGACCTTGGCCATGATGTTGGAGACGTGCACACTCGCGGTCTTGGCACTGATGAACAGCTCCTCGCCGATCTGCCGGTTGGTCCGACCCTCGGCGAGCAACTGCAACACCTCCTGCTCGCGAGCGGTCAACATCGCCTCGCCTGTCGGCGCGGAGTCCGGATCGCCCAGCCGCGCGCGCCGCGCCGTCGCGTCCACCGCATCCCGCAGCGGCACCGAGCCCAGTCGATCCGCCGTCTCCCGCACCCGCCGCGCCAGGTCGGCCGCCTCGTCCCGGCGCCCCACCGCCACCAGTGCCTGGACCAGCCGCAGTTCGCTGCGCGCCTCCTCGAAGACGTTGCCGTAGCCGAATGCCTCGACCGTCTTCTCCCACAGCGCGACGTCCGCGTCACCGGATACCCGCGACCACTCGGCTTCGGCGCGCAGCAACCAGGCGCGGCCCTCCGATCCGCTGCGCGGAAAGCGCCGGCCGGGCCAACCGGGCGTGATACGGGCCAGCTCGATGAACTCCTCTGCCGCCGCCACCTCTTGCCGCACGCCCTCGGCGTCGCCCGCCGCCCGCAGGTCGGCCACCGTGTCGCCGATCGCGGACAGCACCAGGGCGGACAGCCGGATACCCACGTCCGGATAGGGGTTGCGCTCCTCGGCCAGTTCGCCCAGCAGCCGATGTGCCCAGTCGGCCGCGGCGCGGGAATCGCCGCGCCAGGCCGCCTCGTCGGTCAGCACCAGGCCGCCCACGAGCCTACCCATCCAGTTGAACGGCTTCGTCTCGAACAGGGTCCGCGCCTGCTCCACGACACCGGGTTCGCCGCGACCCAGCGAGACGTACAGTGCCGCGGCGGCGACGTGTCCGAAGGCCGACGGCACTGCCGAGGGCACCGCCGCCAGCGCGTCGTCCCAGCGGCCCAGCGTGTACAGGACTTGGGTGCGCAGGTAACGCATGTCGAGTGAATGGGGCGACGAGGACCTGGTGGTGCGACGGGCCAGTTCCAGGCCGTCGTCCAGCCAGCGCAGGCTCTCCTCGAGTCGGCCGGACTCGAAGCTGCCCATGGCCAGGTTGAACAGCGCCCGCAGCTCGATCGTCGTGTTGCCCGCCCGGCGAGCCAACTCGCGTGCCTGGCTCAGCCGTTCCCGCCCCCCGGCGGATTGCCGAGTGTCCCACTCCAGGCCGGTCAGCGAGATGATCGCGTCGGCGAGGGCGTCGTCGGTACCCAGTTTCTCGGCGGCGGCCAACACCTGGCGACCGACCCGCCGGGCGGTTTCGTCGTCCCTGGAGTAGTACGCGGCCTGCACGAACGTGGTCGCCGCCCACAACCAGGTGCGCGACACCGGCTCGGCCGGGATCATCGCCAGTGCCTGGCGGCTGTACTCGAACGCGGCCTGCAGGTCGTCCACGCTCAGCAGACTGGAGGCGAGCGTGTAGCGGACGGTCACCGCGAGGTCGATGTCCGCGTTCGCGCCGAGTCGGTCCAGGGCGGTACGCGCGAACGCGACGGCACGGTGCGCCTCGCCGGCCCGGACCGCGGCCGCGGACGCGCGCAGCATCAGCGACACGTCGTCGCTGTCGGCCAACTCCCGCGCGTCGGGCACCGCGTCCCACACCTCCAGGGCCGCCTCCAACCGGCGCATCTCCTCGGCCGGTGCACCGACGCGCGCGGCGTGGTCGGCCGCCTCGATCGACGCGGAGAGCGCACCGGGCAGGTCGTGCGCGGCCCGGTGATGGTGGGCGCGCTCGGCGGCACTGCCCGCCCGCCGCTCCGGGTCGCCGAGCAGCCGCGCGAACACCCCGTGGATCCGCGCTCGCTCGCCCGGCAACAGGTCCGCGTACGCCGCCTCGCGAATCAGCGCGTGCCGGAACGCATAGGTGTCCCCTTCGGCGGCCACCAGCAGGTGCCGTCCGACCGCCTCGCGCAGCGCGGTGTCCAACTCGTCGTCGGGCAGGTCGACGGCGTCCCGGAGCAGCCCGTGTTCGACGCGGCGACCGGCCACGGCGGCGGTGCGGATCACCCGCTGGGCGGTGCCCGACATCTGCTCGATGCGGGTGAGCAGCACCTCGGCCAGGCCGCTGGGCACGCCGCCGGCCGTGGCATCGGTCGCGGCGCGCAACTCCTGCGCGTAGAACGCGTTGCCCTCGGCCCGCTCGACGATGGCCCGCACGGTGTCCTCGGGCAGCGGATCGGTGGCCAGGCCGCGGACCAGCCTGGCCACGTCCTCGTCCTCCATCGGCCGCAGATCCAACCGCCCGACGGAGGGCAGCCGAACCAACTCGGCCAACAGCGGGCGCAGCGGGTGCCGCCGATGCAGATCGTCCGAGCGGTAGGAGACGAGCACGGTGAGCCGCTGGTACGCGGCGCCGCCCGGACGCTGGGGCAACAGCCGGCTGAGCAGGAAACGCAGCAGGTCGCGGGTCGACTGGTCGGCCCAGTGCAGGTCCTCGACCACGAGCAGTACGGGAGCCCGCTCGGCGAGGTCCCCGAGCAGCGCGGCGACGTCCTCCAACAACCGCAGCCGCACCCCGGCATCGGGCAGCGCGCCGGCATACTCCGCCGCTCCCCCGCCGGCCCGCAGCAGCCGCTCGACGGCCGGATGCGCGGCCACGACGTCGGCATACCGGGTATCGGCGTCCAGCCGGCGCAACACCTCGACGAACGGCAGGTAGGGCAGGCCGACATCCCCGAGGTCGACACAGTGCCCGGTCAACACGGTCGTCCCCGCTGCGGCCGCCCGAGCAGCGGCCTCCGCCAGCAACCGGGTCTTGCCCACCCCGGCGTCCCCGGTCAGCAAAACGGCGTACGGATCCCCCGCCCGCCCCCGCGCCAACGCCTCGTCGAGCCGGGCGACCTCCTCGCCCCGCCCCACCAGCGCCACATCCCAGCCCACGTCAGTCACCGCGCAATCCTCACACGCCCCGCCGACACAGGACATCCGACCTCAGCCACGTGTTCCCGCACAAACCCCCGAAGCCGCCCTCACCATTCCCGCCCGCCCCGCCCCGCCCCTCCGCCGCCCCGAGCCGGGAACGCCACGGTGCCGGCGGGATCGTGTGCTCCCCGATGCGGATGGCCGCCTCCCGGTCACAGCGGGTGCGACCCCGGACGCGCGGAAGGCCACCGCGGGGGCGGTGGCCTTCCATCGTGCGGGACGAGCAGGGAGTTGTGATCGGCTCGGCTTCGAGTCGATCCGTGTGGAGGGGGGAATGGCCGGTCCGGCTCGGACCGGTCCGTGCGGCGCCGCTTCGATCAGCTGTTGATCGTGTAGCTGTCGCCGTAGACCTTCCACTTCAGTGGGGGGTTGAGGTCGAGGTTGCCGGCCTTGAGGAAGACGCGCTGCTCGGTGTCGACGCGGCTGGTGTCGCTGTGCGCGTCCTCGTGCTTCATCGCGACCTTGCGGGCGTCGAGGAAGGCGTTGAGGTAGGTGGTCTCGTTGCCGCCCTGGGCCGGCGGCTTGGCCTTCTTGAGTGCGTTCGCCCGGATCGAGCTGAAGCTGTCCCGGTCGCCACCGTCGCCGTGCATGACGATCGCGTCGTAGTAGATGAACTGGCCCAGTGCGCCCAGGCCGTCGGACTTGCCGCGGTTGACCGCCGGGTTGAAGTACACCCGGTCCCGCTCGTCGTCCTGGGCCTTGCGGAAGTCCGCGTCGCCGGCGGCGGTCGCCCAGGCCTTCTCGAACGAACTGCCCAGACCCGAATGCGAGTCCGTGCCGTTGACCTTGCGCAGTGCGGGCAGGTACTTGGCCAGCACGTTGCCCGGCTTGCGGGCGGTGTACAGCTCGACCAGGTCGAGCATGTCGCCGGTGCCGGAACAGAAGCCGATGATGCCGGCCGTGTATCCGCGCCCGTCGTCGATGTCCTCGATGTACTTGTACTGCGCCTTCCAGTCCAGGGAGGAGTTCTCCGCACTGGACACCAGTTGCATGGCGATGTCCTTCTTGTGCGGGTCGTCCAACCCGATCCGCGCGGCGGCCTGCTGGGTCACGCTGGTCGAACCCGACTGCGTGGCGCTCGTCGCAGCGTGGGCCAGCGGCCCGGGTGCGGCGATCAACAGTCCGGTTGCCACAAGCAGGGTCAGCCGCTTGCGGGATCGTCCGAGGTGAGATTGCACGTGCGTCTCCGTTCCGGCTCTACGGCCACGTTCGGGGGGCTCCGTGTCCATCCATTGTTAGGAAAGTTTCCTAACTAGGACGAGACACATTGAAGCACTGCCGGGTTCCGCCGCCAAGAGGACCGAGAACATCTCCTGCAAACTCGTGTGCCGTCATCCGGGTTGGTCACAAAGTGACCTGAGGACCGGTCAGGTTCGGAAGACGGCGCGCACCATCGAACCTTCCGACACCACGATCCGGCCCGCGCGGTCCCGGACGGAGGCCCGGCCGGGGGTGCGACGCGCGGTGCAACGCGCAGCCGTTCGCATTTCGGCCCACCGTCGCGCCAACCGGCCGACCGGCGACGTGAGTCCGACCACATCCACGCCTTCCGGCGACGACCAGAGCCGAGCCGCCGGTACGGTCGGCCACGGCGGCGTACGGACAACCCGTTGGAGTCGGTGTCGGCCGGTATGCGGTGCGGTGTCCATGCCGATCCGGCGGGGATCCGAATCGGCCGGGTAACCGGTTGATTACGGACTGATTCGGGAACGTTGGCTGCCAACCGAGCCGTCGCGTGGCAGCATCGTGGCATGGACGAGCATCCGCAGCCCGAAGTCGAGCCCGAGTGGCTCGACCACGACGACTTCGAACGGCTCATGGCCGAGGTTCTTCCGATCCCGGACGCACAGTTGCCGCCGCTCCCCGACAAGCGGGTCTACGAGCGCACCACCGGCGGAGACACCGGCTGATGATCAACCCGGTCGAGGTGTTGTCCGTCGGTGGCCGATGTCGGATGCGCGGGCGTTGGCTGCCCACCCCGACCGCCGCCGCGAATCAGCGCCGAAACCCGGCCGAGTCGCCCACCGCGCCCGAGAGTTCGGCCTGACCCCGCGGCGGCGCGGCCGGCGGCGGACCGTGCGGCGAGCCGCCGACGGCACCCGCGGTCACAGCGGTGACGGGCCACCCGGGCTGCGCGGAGCACCCTGATCACCCGGACGGTCCTGAGCACCCTGATCACCCACCACGACCGGGAGTTCACCGTAGCCGCGGAACAACAAGCGGTCGTGCCGGATCGCGCCGGGCGCGAGGGTCGCCGCCGGGAAACGGTCGAGCAGGCGGGGAAAGGCCACCGCCGCCTCCAGTCGGGCGAGCATCGCGCCCACGCAGAAGTGGATCCCGGCCCCGAAGCTCAACGAGCCACTCTCGGCGCGCCACGGATCGAAGCGCTGCGGGTCGCGATAGCGCGCGGGATCCCGGTTGGCGGCGGCGATCATCACCAGCACCTCGCCGAAGCGCGGCACCGGCACTCCGTCGATCGACAGGCCGTCCCGAAGCGCGATCCGCGAGGTCAACTGGATCGGCGGGTCGTACCGCAACACCTCCTCGACGAAGTCGGCCGCCGGCAGGCTCCGGTCGGCCAGCGCGCCGCGCACGTCGGGGTACTCGCCCAGCAGGGCGAGGCCGTTGCCGAGCAGATTCGTGGTGGTCTCGAATCCGGCCACCAGCAAAAGCACCAGATTGGCGACCAGTTCGGCGTCACCGATCGCCTGCTCCGGGTCCTCGTCGCGCAGCCGTACCAGCGCGCCGATCAGATCCTCGCGCGGCCGAGCCCGACGTTCGGCGACCAAATCGGCAAAGTAGCCGCCGAGTTCGTGCGCGGCCCGATCCGCCGCGTGCGTATCGGTGTCGGCCGACATGAACTCCAGGACCCTGGTCAGCTCGTGGACGGGGTGTCGGAACCGATACCGGTCCTCCTCCGGGACCCCGAGCAGTTCGCAGATCACCCCGACCGGGAGCGGAAAGGCGAACCGATCCATGAAGTCGACGGGTGCGCCCTCCCGGCCCGACTCGGCCATCCCGGCCAGGAGGCGGTCCACGGCGCGCGCGATGGCCGGTTCCAGCGCGGCGACCCGGCGCGGGGTGAACACGGCCGCGATCGGCCCGCGCAGCCGGGTGTGTACCGGTGGGTTGCTGTGCAGGATCGACCGGCCGAACAGCTCCCACGACGGGGGTTCCGGCCCGTCGCCGAACACCGCCGTACTCGCCTCGTGGTCCATCATGCCGAACCCGCGATCACGCAGCACCCGATCGGCCGCCGCGTAGCCGTTGACCAGCACGAGGGTGTCGGTCACCGGCACTACGGGGCCGAGTTCGCGGGCCTGTTCGTACAGTGGGTAGGGGTTCGCCCGAGTCTGCGGGGCGGTGAGCCGGTCGACGATCGCGGATGCATCCATGCGTTGCCCTCTCGTCCCGATCACGGGCCGTCACCGGCCGCCTGCCATCCGGTCAACCATCCGCAGCCTTGGCGAAGTTCCCGCCCGCCCGAAGCGATTCGAGAGCGAACTCCGGTACGAACCGGGCGACCTCACGGCGCCCGGGACGCAGGCGGGGCCGAACGTGTTCGACTCCCGCCCGAACCATGCCTGCCGCGTGAAGGGGTCAGGGGCCCGCCGGGGTTCGGTCGTCGGGGGCCCAGCGGTGGATGGCAGCTGCCGCGGTCAGGGTGGCTACGGTCAGGGAGGCCCACAGGATGCCCGGGCCCCAGGCGAGCAGTGCCATCAGCACCGCCGGCGACGCGGCCACGCCGAGGCCGTGGCCGAGCTGGAATCGGGCCAGGGCCCGGCCCAGGCGGTGGGGCGGCGTGGTCGCCACGACGAGCGCGGTGGCGCTGCCGGTGTACATGATCTCGCCGGCCGTGTAGAGCACGGACACCAGCGCGATGGCCGCCGCGCCGAGTTGACCGCCCAGGCCGCCGGCCGCCCAGAAGCCCAAATAGGACAAGGCGAGTACGAGACCCGCGCCGGCCAGCGCCGAGCGCCGGGGGCGGCGGGACAACCACACCACGACGGCGACCTGGGTGGTGACGACGATGAGGGTGTTGGCCACGAAGATACCGGCGGACCAGGCCGGTGCCGCGTGCAATCGGGTGACGAGTACGGCGGGCAGCGCCACCTCCAGCACGTTGAAGCAGAACGCGTAGGGCAGGTTGGCCACAACGAGCACACCGATCCGGCCGACCGGCCGCTTTTCGGCCTCACGCCGGCCGGTCGGCCAAGCGCCGGCCACCCGCATGCCGGCCGCGCGCTTGCCGGCCGCACGCGTGCCGCTCGCCGTTGCGGCCGAAGCCCGCACCCCGCCCCGGCCGGTGCCGGTTGCGGTTCCGGTGCCCGTGCCGGTTCCGCTGCCCGTACCCGTGTCGGTTGCGGTTCCGGTGCCCGTGCCGGTTCCGCTGCCCGTACCCGTGCCCGTGCCCGTGCCCGTGCCCGTGCCCGTGCCGGTGGCGGTTCCCGTACCCCTGCCGGTTCCGCTGCCGGCTATGCGCAACGATCGCACCAGCAGCGCGGCGACGGCGTAGCCGAGCCCGGTCACGGCCGCGAGCGCCCGCAGGGCCCCCGTACCGCCGGTCATCGCCAGTGTCGCGATCAACGCGCCCGCGCCCATGCCCGCGTTGCGCAGCGATCGCCCGGCGGCCAGCGCGGCATCCCGATACCGCTCGTCGGCCACCGTGCCGACCAACGCGGCGTGTGCGGGCGGCCAGCACTGGTCGCCGATCCCGAGGAACAGCGCCGCGACGGTGAACCCCCATACGCCGGAGCCGCCGAGTCCCGTACCGGCGAGCAGCACCGCCACACCCAGCACCCGAATCGACATCGCGCCGGCGACCGCCGCGCTCCGGGCGCCCCGGTCGATCCACCGGCCGAGGAACGGCATCGTGGCGAGCCCGAGCAGCATGCCGATCGACATCGCCGTACCGGCTCGAGCCACGCCGAGCCCCAGCACCCGCACTCCGTAGAGCAGCAGGAACGGCCGCAACATCCCGGACCCGAGCGCATCCACCCCGAGCGCGACCGCGTAGCGCGGACCGCCCGAGGCCCGGACCAGTTCACCCAGAGGCGGGCGCCCCGGCCGGTCGGCCCGGGTCCGTCCGCCCGATTCGTCGTCCGCCGGCGATGACGGTAGGCCCGCGAGAGGTGTGGATGGCGGTTGCGCCGGAGTCGTCGTCATGGGCGAAACCGTCGTCGGCCGCATCGCGCCCGGTCACCTCGATTGACCGTTGTCGTCAATCGACTCCGGTCCACCGTCCGCCGGCTGCGATGATCCCGTGGTGAGCCTGACCATCGACATCACGGGGGTATCGCCCGAGCAGCTGCTGTTCGCCGTATCCCCGCTCGCCGAGCTGACCGCGATGCTGCACGTGCTCGCCGAGCCCGCCCATCACCCGGCGCACCGCGACTGGGCCGCCGAGACCCGGGCGGCGCTGCGCCCGGAGTTGGCGGAGCAACTGCTCGAAGCGGAATTCCTCTGGCGCTCGTCGCGGGCGGACTTCCTGCTGCCGGGCAACCCCGGGGCGACGTTGGCGGACGAGTTGGACGAGGTGGACCGCCTCGACGACGACGCCTACGTGTCGACCGCACTGGTCGCCACGTGCGGCAGCGACCGGATGTTGCTCGGCGACCCGTCGCCGTTGCGCAACTCGGGCACCCGCGAACGCATCCTGGACCTGGCGCAGGCCCGCGGCCCGCGCCAGGCGTCCTTCGCGGATCGCCTGATCGCGGACCCGCCGATGGTGCGGGCCCGGGTACGGCGGATGTTGGAGGAGTGCCAGGCGGCGTTCTTCACCGCGACCTGGCGGCAGGTGGCCCCGCGCCTGATCGCCGATCTGCGGTTGAAGGCCGACCTGATGGCCCGGCGCGGCGTCGCCGACGCCCTGGCCTCGGTCTCCCGGGCCGTCGACCTGGACCGTTCCCGGCAGCGGATCGTGGTGGACAAGCTCCAGGACAACGCGACCAGCGCGGTGGGCGACGGGGTGACCTTCCTGCCCACCGTGTTCGGCGCCCCGCATCTGATCGTGGTGCACGCGCGCGGGTGGCGTCCGGTACTCCAGTATCCGGTCGCGGTCACCGGCCGGGACGTCCCGGAGCCGGTCCCGATGGACCTGGTCCGACAGCGCCTGGAGGCGCTGTCGCATCCGGTCCGGCTACGCCTGGCGCGCACGCTCGCGCGCGGCTCGCACACCACCGGCGAACTGGCCTCGGCCTGGGAACTGTCCGCACCCGAGGTCTCCCGACACCTGGCCGTACTGCGCAGGGCCGGGCTGCTGAAGATGCGGCGGCGCGGCCGGTACGTGCACTACGACCTGGACACGTCGGCGACGGCGGCGCTGGGCACGGACCTGATGGCGGCGATGCTGCGCTGAGACGCCCTGCCCGAAGCGGATCCGGTACCGCCGCCGGGCAGGGCGTCTCGTCCGACCGTTCGTACCCGGGACGCCGACTCCGGCCGAGGCCGTGGCGGCTGCCACTACCGCTACGGCTACCACCGTCGCTGCGGCTACCCGGTCAGGCCGGCGGGGTCGTCCGGTCGAGTGGGGGGACGGTGGCGGCGTCGTCGAGGGTGGCTTCCCGGCTGGTTCGCAGCGCTCCGTACAAGGTGGCGTCCGGGCCCAATATGCCTTGTGCGATGGTCGGTTCGAGGTGCGGGGCGACCGCGCGGCGGCCCGCCAGGACGGCGTCGATACCGGGGGTCAGCCACGCGGCCCAGGTCGCCAGGTAGCCGCCGAGGATCACCTCGCCCGGGTCCACCAATCCCGAGATCGCCAGCACCGCCGCGCCCACCGAGCGGCCCGCGACCGCCAGCGCCTCGGTCGCGCGCGGGTCGCCGGCGCGCAATCGGCGGTCGAGTTCGGCCAGGGCCGCGTCCACCCCGTCCCGCGCGGCCACGTCGGCGAGTCCGGCGGCGGCGGTCAGCGGCTCGGGCCCAACGTACATGGCCAGGCATCCGCGCGCGCCGCACGGACAGTCGGGGCCGTCGAACGCGAGCGGGATGTGGCCCACTTCGCCGGCCATGCCATGTGTACCGGTATGCATCCGGCCGTCGACCACCAGACCGCCGCCGACACCGGTGTCGGCCTTGATGTACGCGGCTGCGCAAGGGAGTTCGCCACCCCGGTCGGCGCGGGCGTGGTACTCGGCCAGGGCCGCGACGTTCGCGTCGTTGACCACGTCCAGTGGGCAGGCGAGGTCCGGCAGGTGCGCCAGCACCAGCGCGCGCAGGTCGGTCCGCGACCAGCCGAAGTCGATCGCGGCGGCGACGGTGTGCCCGGCCCCGGTCACCGGTCCCGCCATCGCGATCACCACCCGGGCCAGATGCGCGTCGGGCCGGGCTCGAACCACGGCCTCGGCCCGTTCGATCTCGCGCGCGAGCACCTCGGCCAGCGGCTCGGGGTCGCCGAACGGCGCACGGTGCGGTACCGACGCACGATGCGCCACCGCGCCGGCCAGGTCCGCGGCCATCACCTCGACCCGCTCCAGCGTCACCTGCAGCGCGATCGCCACCACACGCCCTGGCACCAGGCGCAGCAGCCGACGCGGTCGGCCCCGACCCCCGGAGGACGTGGAGCCGACCTCGGCCACCAGGCCGCGCCCGATCAGGTCGGCGGCCAGGGCGGTGACCGACGCATGTACCAGGCCGGTGGCCGCCGCGACCTCGGTACGCGCGCAGGGACCGTGCGCGGCGATCTCGCGCAGCACGAGGGCCACGTTGTGGCGTCGGACCGCGGCGGTGTCGGTGGGGGTGTTCACCCACCGATTCTGCCCCAGCCCGATCCGGCCACCGCCGGGTGACGCCGAGAGCCGGGCCGCCGGGCCACGGTCCGGGGCTCGGATCGCCACCGGGCCCGAGCAGCCCTCGGTAGCCGATTCCGGCTTCGGCGACGCCGGCTCAGGCCGGGGCGGGCAGCCGGATCGAGGCGAGTTCGACCGGGTCGACGACGATACGGATCCCGGTGATCCGGCCTTCGGTGACCGTGAAGGCGATGACGGACAGCGGGGTTCCGTCGGGGCGCCAGGACATCTGGCCGGGGATGCCGTCGAGCAACACGCGTCGGTGGCGGGCGACCTCGCCGGAGAACATCCGGGCGCCGGCGGCGACCCTGGTGGCGCCGAGGGTGACCACCACGCCGTCGGCGGTATCGACGGTCAGCTTCACGTTCGGATCGAGGACACGCAGGAGCGCTTCGAAGTCGCCGCCGAGGGCGGCGGCCTGGAATGCCCGGACGGCCTCCCGGTGCTCGCGACCGGGGCTGGCCGGCCGGTCCGTGGCTCGAACCTTCCGGCGGGCGCGGCTGGCGACCATCTTGGTGGCATCGGCGGATTTGCCCAGGATCCGGCCGATTTCCTGGAACGGGACCGCGAACATGTCGTGCAGGACGAACGCCACACGCTCGCTCGGGGTGAGCGAGTCGAGCACGACGAGCAGGGCGAGGCCGACCGAATCGGCCAACGCCGCCTGCTCGTCCGGCGCGGGGTCGTCGTCGGGCAGCACCACGAGGTTCGCGAACTCCTGCCCGTAGCCGACTTCGGGGCGGGCCTGCCGGGACCTGAGGAGGTCCAGGCTGATTCGGCCGACCACCGTGGTCAGCCAACCCGCCAGGTTGCCGATGGTCGCCTCGTCCTGACGGACCAGGCGCATCCAGGCTTCCTGGACCACGTCCTCTGCGTCGGCGTGCGAGCCCAGTATGCGGTGCGCGACGGCGCGCAGCCGATCGCGCTGGGCTTCGAACGCCTCGGTCACGAAGCCGGACGGGTCGGCGGTCACGGCTGTCGCTGCTGACGGAGCGAGACCCGGTTGCCGTCCGGATCCACCGCCTCGACGCGGATCCCGAACGGATAGTCCACGGGCTCGGACTCCTCGAAGTCGACGCCACGCCGGCGCATGATCTCGAAGTCCTTTCGCAAATCGTCGGATTCGAGAATCAGCGGCCCGGGCGCGGCCTCCCGGCCCACGTCGGCCGGCTGTCCCGCGGCCGCCGGATGCGACCACAGGATGATCTGGACCGGGCTGTCGGGAACGCCGACGGTGAGGAAACGTCCGTCGGGCCCCGGGAAGTCGATCCGCTTCTCCAGGCCGAGCCCGTCCGTATAGAACGCCAGCGCGCGGTCCTGATCGGTGACGTAGATCGTCGTGTACATGATGTTGGTCAGCATCCGGTTCTCGATTCACTCGTTGGTGTGACGACCGTTCGGATTCGGTCTTCGCACCTATGACGGATGCCGACGCGAGAAGGTAACAGGACCGGTTCGCCGGAGCGGGCCGGCGACCCCGCAGCCGCCGGAAGGTCGCCGGCGTGACGGCTCCGCGCCGCCGCGCCGCCGCGGGGCGGCGGGGCGGCGGGGCGAGCGCCCTCGCGGTCGCTGCGGGCCTAGGGCCTCGGGATCCGCGACCTCGGTTGACGCGGTCGACGTGGTCGCCCCGGATGCTCAACAGCAATTTTTTCAACTCTTGTAATATATGTCGGGCGAGTCGATACTCAGCCATGCAACCGCAGGGAACGCTCGGGCCCCACCCCCGCGCCGACCGCCAGACTCCTCCGCGCAAAGGATGACCCGTGTCCCAGCAGCCGCTCGTCACCACCACCCTGGGCCCCGTCCAAGGGTTCTGGCAGGGCCGGTCCGCCCGCTTCCTGGGCATTCCGTACGCCAAGCCCCCCGTCGGCGACCTGCGCTTCGCCGCGCCCGAGCCCCCCGAGGCGTGGACCGAGCCGCTGGCGGCCACCGCGTACGGTCCCACCGCCCAGCGCCGCACGTTCGGTGACGGGCCGACGATCATCCCGGAGCCGTCGATCCCCGGCGACGACGTACTCGGCGTCAACGTGTTCACCCCGAACCCGAGCCCGGACGCCGCGCTGCCGGTACTGGTCTGGATCCACGGCGGCGGCTTCGTGGCCGGCTCCGCGGCCAGCCCGTGGTACGACGGCGCCGCGTTCAACCGGGACGGCGTGGTGCTGGTCTCGCTCGGCTACCGCCTGGGCATCGAGGGCTTCCTGCACCTGGAGGGCGCTCCCGACAACCGGGGCGTCCTGGACTGGATCGCCGCGCTGCGCTGGGTCCGGGACAACATCGCGGCCTTCGGCGGGGATCCGGCCAAGGTCACCATCGCCGGCCAGTCGGCCGGCGGCGGCGCGGTGCAGACGCTGATGGTCACGCCGTCCGCGCACGACCTCTTCCGGGCCGCGATCTCGGTCTCCGGCGCGGTGATGGAACCCCAGAGCCGCGCGGCCGGCCTCGCCGTCTCCGAACTCTTCACCTCCCGCACCGGCCTGCCCGCGACCGTCGCCGCGCTGCGCGACCTCTCGCACGACGAGATGCAGCGCCTGCAGGACCTGGTCACCGCACCCGAGGAGGGCGCCGCCGCACTGCCCGGCCTGCTGCTGGCGCCGTTCACCGACGGCGAGTCGATCCCCGAGGACGTACACGCCGCGTTCCGGGACGGCTCGGCCGCACCCGCGCCGCTGATGCTCGGCGCCACGCATCACGAGTTCAACGCCGCCGCCGAATTCGGCATGCCGGACGCCCCGATCGAGGCCGCCGTCGGCATCCTCGGCTCGGTCGGCCTGCCGCCGGAGGGCATCGAGGCGTACCTCGCCCTGCACGACGGCGCGACCCCCGCCCAGGTGATCGGCCAGGCGCTCACCGACAGCCTGTTCCGCGCCACCGCGGTCTCCATCGCCGAGGCCCGCGCCGACCGGGAACTGCCGACCTGGCTGTACACCTTCGAATGGCTCTCCTCCGCGCCCATGTTCGGCGGCAAGGCGTTCCATTGCCTCGACCTGCCGTTCGCCTTCGACCTGCTGGCCGCCGAGGGAGCCGAGAACGCAACCGGCCCCGACGCACCCCAGAAGCTGGCCGACGCGATGCACGGCGCGTGGGTCGCCTTCATCCGCGACCTCGACCCGGGCCCCCAGTGGCCGCGCTACACCCGGGCCCACCGCGACACGATGGTCTGGGACACCACCCCCCGGGTCGCCCCCGACCCCCTCGGCCCCGAACGCCGAATCTGGACCACCCGCCGCACCCCGACGGTCTGAGCGGAACGGGCCCCCGCCGGGCCCGAGCCCGAGCGCGCAGTGCCGGGCCGCGGGGGCGGCCCGGCGGCGGGGGTCGGGGGTCGGGAGTCGGAGGTCGCCAACCGACTCGGATCGATACACACGCCCGCCCCGTACGAGCGGTCCCGTTCCGGGCGCTCGGTGCCTACCGGTCGATGCGTGTGCGCCACGGCTGACCGCGGGGGCCTACGCCTGGGCGTCGAGCCAGTCGCGGTAGGTGGGGCCGGCGAGGGTGGCGTGCGGGGAAGGAAGCAGGGCGCCGTTCTCGAAGATGTCGCGGTCGGGGTTGGCCGGGTCGCTCACCTCTTCGATGCGGACGTCGAGGCCGCGTCGGGCCAGTGCCGACTCGGCCATCGCGGCGAGGTTCTCCTCGCGGGGGCCGGCTACCTCCGCGAACGGGGTGCCGGGCGACTCGGTCACCGGCCCGTCGCCGGTGGCCAGGTCGACCAGTCCTTCGGCGACGGCGCGGGCGGCGATCAGCTGGGTGCGCATCCTGGGCACGTAGCAGACGTCGCCCTGGATCCCCCAGCTCGCGAGCTCCGCCACGAACTCGTGGAACTGCGCCGCGCGCAGGATCCGAACCGGCAACGGACCGGCCAGTACGGCCTGTTCGTGGGCAAGCTTGGCCGCGTTGTAACCCGCGATCGAGGCATCGATGCCGATGATCGAGGCCACCACCATACGATTCACGCCGGCCTTGACGCCCGCCTCGTGCAGGTTGCGCGCCGAGGTGGTGAAGAACTCGGTGGCCTCGTGCTGTTCCGGCGCACGACATGCCGCCCGGCCCGCCCGGTGGCTCCGACGACGGCGATCCTCGAACGAGTCTCCATGGTTCTCTCCCTCTACGACGGTGTGCGATCCCCAACCCGGCGGCACCGGATTGCGTCGACACAGCCCTGACGGACCCCGGCCCGAAGATGTGACAGCCGGGGGTGGGGAACCTCGATCCGGGATTCCTCGAAGCCCGGTACACGAAAGTCGCGCCCGCTCCGGGCCACCGGCACCTCCATGGGTCGGTCGGTCGCGCCGTCGATCGATCGGTCGGGCCGTCGCGTCGTCGTCACCCGCCGGCCTCCGGCCCTCCGGCAGCGACAGGCGCAGCGCGCCGCGCAGCCATCACGCGACCACGCGACCGGTTGACTACCGCTTCAGTTTAGTTGTACAACCTATAATGATTGTACAGAAGTAATGACTGGAGTGATTGCATGGCGTTCTCCGGGACCGGTCGGCACGGAAAACTCCTCGTTCTGTTCACCTGTTGCCTGAGTCTGTTCATCGTCGGGCTCGACAACACGATCCTGAACGTGGCTCTCCCATCCATTCGGGGCGACCTGAACGCCTCGGTCTCCCAACTGCAATGGACCATCGACGCCTACACGTTGGTGCTGGCCTCCCTGCTCATGGTGGCCGGCTCGACGGCCGATCGCATCGGTCGGCGTCGGGTCTTCCAGACCGGACTCGTGTTGTTCGCGGCAGGCTCGGCATTGTGCGGTCTGGCGCCGGGACTCGGGTGGTTGATCGCGTTCCGGGTGGTCCAGGCCGTCGGTGGGTCGATGCTCAACCCGGTCGCGATGTCGATCATCACCAACACCTTCACCGAGCCCCGCGAACGCGCTCGCGCCATCGGCGTGTGGGGTGCGGTGGTCGGAATCGCCATGGCGCTCGGGCCGGTCGTGGGCGGCGCGCTGGTCGACTCGGCGGGCTGGCGGTCGGTGTTCTGGATCAACCTGCCGGTCGCGCTCGCCGCCCTCGTACTCAGTGCGCTGTACGTGCCCGAGTCCAAGGCGGCTCATCCCAGGCGGGCGGATCCGGTCGGCCAGTCGCTCGTGTTCGCGTTCCTGTTGTCGCTCGCCTACGCGATCATCGAGGGCCGCGCGGCGGGGTGGTCCTCGCCGCTGATCCTGGCGCTGTTCGCCCTCGCCGCGGGCTGCCTGACCGGACTGCTGTACTGGTCGCCGCGGCGCGCGGAACCGCTGATCGACCTGCGCTTCTTCCGCAGCGTGCCGTTCGCGGGCTCGACCGTGATCGCGGTGTGCACGTTCGCGTCGATGTCCGGATTCCTCTTCCTGAACACGCTCTACCTCCAGGACGCGCGCGGCTACTCGCCGACCGAGGCGGGCCTGCGTACGCTGCCGATGGCGCTGATGACGGTCGTGTTCTCGCCGATCTCCGGGCGGCTGGTCGGGCGGGTCGGCCCGCGCGTACCGCTGATCGCGGCCGGCCTCGCCATCGCGGCGAGCGCGGCGTTGCTGGTCGGGCTGGCCGACGACACGTCCACCGTGCGGATGGTGGCCGCGTACAGCCTGTTCGGCATCGGCTTCGGGCTGGTCAACGCGCCGATCACGAACACCGCCGTGTCCGGCATGCCGCGTGCCCAGGCGGGAGTGGCCTCGGCGATCGCGTCGACGAGTCGCCAAGTCGGCCAGTCCTTCGGGGTCGCGGTGGTCGGCACCACCATGGGGTCCGTCCTGTCCGACCCCGGCGGAGCCGGTCTGGCCGCCGCGACGCACACCGGATGGTGGATCGTGCTGGGCTGCGGCGTCTCGGTCGCGGGCCTCGGTATGCTCACCACGGGCCGCTGGGCCCTGCGCACGGCCGAACGCACGGGCGCGGAACTGATGCCCGCGGCGCCGCCCGCCGGGACGCCGAGGACGACGGACGTGAGGCAATGACCGGTTCCCCGGCACACGACGCGGCGAGCGATGCCCCCTCGGACGCGGCGGGACGCGTCTGGACCGGGATGCGCCTCCTCGTCCTGGAGCGCCACGACCGCCGCCGCGAGGTCGTCGAGGCCACCGGACTGAGCTTCATCCGCGTCAAGGCGCTGCGACGGATCGCCGGCGGTCCGCTGTCGATGCGCGAACTGGCCGCCGGGCTGTCCACCGACAAGCCGTACACGACGCTGGTCGTCGACGACCTCGAACGCCGCGGGCTGATCGAACGCACAGTCCATCCCACCGACCGCAGACAGCGGATGTTGGCGGCGACCGCACAGGGTCTGCGGGTGGCGCGGACCGCCCGCGAAATCCTGGACAACCCCCCGGATTTCCTGCGCAACCTCCCACCGGCGGACCTGGCCGCACTGGACCGAGTGATCACCGCTCTCGTCGACGCGGACCACGCTGCGGAATAGCGCATCCCACAGCGGTTTCGGCACCGGCACTCGTGACCGTGACCGTGACCGTGAACCACTCGCCGCCATCCGCCGACGGGTTCCGCCGACCGGCACTCGGACCGGGCGAGTCCGCGGACCCCACGAATCGGCGGAGCTGCTCGGCAGGCAGGATGGGGTGGCATGACAGAGAACATCGCCCCCGTATCCGCCCTGCTCGTCGTCGACGTGCAGATGGCCTTCGTCACCGGCGCCGGCGCGGTACCGGATGCGGAGCGTGTGGTGGAACGGGCCGCCACGTTGATCGCCCGGGCCCGGGCGAGTGGTGCGCTGGTGGTGCATCTCCAGAACGACGGGCCGGTCGGCGCGGACGACGAGACCGGCACGCCCGGGTGGGAATTGCGGCTGCCGGTGGAGGCCGGCCCCCGCGAGGTGGTGATCCGCAAGACCGAGGACGACGGCTTCGACGGTACGCCGCTGGCCGACCTGCTGACCCGGGCTGGCGTGGCGGGTGTGTCCGTGTGCGGGGTGATGTCCGAGATGTGCGTGGGCGCGACCGCGCGGGCCGCGCTGGAACGGGGCTACCGGGTGGTGCTGCCGCACGACGCCCATGCCACGTACGACATCCCGGCCGCGCCCGGCATCAGCGCGGCGGTACCGGCGCCGATGGTCTCGCGCGTGGCCGAATGGGCGCTGGGCGACGAGGTCGAGATCGTCGCACACGCCGAGGACGTGTCCTTCACCGCCGCGGGAGCCGCGGAAGCCGCCGCTGGGCCCGCCGAAGAAACCCGGGACCCGGTGTAGTTCACACCCGGGCTCTCGCGGCACCCCAAGCTCTCGACCGACGCTCGTCGACGCGACGCGACGCGACGCGGCACGACGGCACGGCACGGCACGGCACGACGACGCGCACGGCGCAATGCGACCCGCACAGCACGACGACACGGCCCGGCACCGTTGGCTATTCGGCTCCGCAGACCACGGCTTCGGCCTCTTGGAGGGGGATCGTGCGTGCCGCGGCCACCCTTCGCGCCAGCTCCCGGTCGAATGCGGCCGACAGGAGGTCGAGTCGAATCCGGTCCCTGGCCTGCTCGAATGGCGGCACCGTGGCCGACGGACCGGCGGCACCCGCCAGTTCGGCGTAGCGGTCGCGCAGTCGCGACTCGGACACGTCCTCCGGGGTTGCCGCCGGCAACCGGCTCAGTGCGCGTGAGAGTTCGGCGCTCTCGTTGCGCGCGAAGCCGTCCTCGTCGTAGCGCGGCACGCCCGGCACCGGATGCCCCGCCGCGCGGGCCGCCGCGCGACGCTCGTTCTCGGCGTCGAGTCGGGCCTGGAATCCGGTCTCGGTCGGGTCGGCCAACACCCCGGCCTGCTGCGCCCGGCGCCGCAGCACCGATTCCGTGGCCGCCGCCCGCAACGCCCGTTCCGTCAGCACCTCGTGCGGGGTCCGACCCGCGATCGCCGTCCGCCAATAGTCGGCGCGTGCCCCGGTCATCGGGTACTCCGCGACCACCTCGGCGCGCAGCCGCACCGCCGCACGGCGCAACTGACCCGCCGTGATCGGTACTTCGTCGACGGTCGCGACCACGGCGGTCGGAGCCACGGCAGCCGCGCGCGAGGGCGGGGCGCCGTCGGATGCGGGCGTCGCCCGCCCGGATGCCGAGGACGGGCCCAGCAGGGCCGGCGAGACGCCCACGACCGTGATCGCCACGGTCAGTGCGGCGGCCCAGCCGAGCGCCCGCCGCCGGCGACGACGAGCGGGGCCCGTCTGCGGCTCGACGCCACGCACCGGCCTCTGGGCGCGTCCCCGGCGGGCCATCAGGCGACGACCTTCAGGTCGAACACGTGCAGCCCGGGTCCGGCGATCGGGCTGCCCGCCGGCAGGGTCACCGAATCCACCGTCCGGGA
The DNA here is from genome assembly GCF_044458105.1 of Embleya sp. NPDC050493. NCBI lineage: Bacteria > Bacillati > Actinomycetota > Actinomycetes > Kitasatosporales > Streptomycetaceae > Embleya > Embleya sp. NPDC050493. The sequence continues at coordinate 113,799 of NZ_JBITHP010000024.1, read as the reverse complement.
GGGGTCGATGGACAACGATGCGACCCGTACCGTGACGTCCTCCTCGGACCGCGCCGTGGCCGGATTGCGGTAGTCGGTCTGCGGCTTGTGATGGTAGGCGGCGCGGACTGCGACCTGGTCGGACGGACCGGCGGCGGTGCTCCACCAGTCGCCCAGGGCGAGCGTCGCCGTCGAGGAAGTGCCGTCGGTGTAGGTGACGGTGACGGTGCCGCTCTGCGCGCCGTAGGCACTCGCACCCAGTACCACGAGGCGACTGCCGCTGCCGGTGAGGGCGATGCGTTGCCCGGCCGGCTTGACGTTGTCCGGCAGGCCGTATGCACGCGGGTGCCACGTGAATGCGGCGCCGCCCGCGGTGACCGTGCCGCCCGGGACGTATCCGGCCGCCGCCAGTGCGGGGCCGGAGTAGCTGCGTCCGGACAACCCGAGGCCGCCGGTGTTCGGGTTGGCGTCGTCGCCGACCCCGACGTTGTTGTACGCGGCGGCGATCGACGCATACCGCGGCGCCTGCACCGCAGGGCCGTTGTAGGCACCCCGGTTGACTCCCGTACCCCCGGCCGTGACGGGGTTGCCGAAGTAGTCGTGTGTGCCCATGCCCGGTACCGCAACCCCGCTCCCCAGCGCGGGAGATCCGGTGAGCAGCGCGTAACCGCCCGCGTCGGTAGCGCCGGTCGCGGTGCCGGGTGCGGCCAGGCCCGGGTCGGTGGTCACGGCCGAGGTGTCGCCGGTCGGCGCGGTGAAGCCGCCGTCGTAGACGTTCGCCTGGTAGCTGATGCCCGCTCCCGTGGGCAGCGCGCCCTGGCCGGCGACGAAGACGTTGTTGGCGACCAGGGTGTTCGCCGAGGGGCCGCCCGGGAGTTCGACGTCCAGCTTCTTGCTCGGGCAGAAGAACGTGTTGTTGTACATCCGCAGCGGGCTGGTGTTGTCGCCCGATGCGTTGGCCCGGATCCGGCAGTCGTCCTGGGCGATGTTGAAACGCAGGATCTGGGTGGCGTGGAAGTTGCCGAGGGCGGTGCAGTTCTGGCAGCCGAGGTAGAAGCCGCCGCCGTTGTCGTGCGAGTAGTTGTACTGGTAGGTGCACGAGCCGGTGATCGCGCCGTCGCAGTCCCACGCGGTGGAGTCGAAGATCGACGGCCGTTGCCGGGTGACTTCGTTGTACTGGAAGACGGGGTCACGCGAGTTGATCGGCCACATGCCCGCGAAGTTGCCGTTGACGTAGGGGTACTTGCCGCCTCCGCCATCGTCGAAGAGGTTGTGCTCGATCAGCGGCGCGTCCGAGCCGTGCACCACGATCCCGTCGCCGCCGACGCTGCGGATGGTGTTCGCCCGGATCAGTACGTTGCGGTGGAAGTCGGCGGGCTTGACCGAGATCTTGATGCCGCCGCCACCGGTGTCGTGCACCTGGTTGTCGGTGATGGTCAGGCCCTCGATCGGGCCGGCGGTCGCCCGACCGAGCACCACGATGCCGGCCGAGGCGGAGAACCAGCCCGCGTTGGTACCGGTCTTGTCGCTCCAGCCGGCGACATCGGAGACCTCCAGGTCGCGCAGCACGATCCCGTACTTGCGGTCGGGGGTGGTGGTGTCGACCTGAACTCCGGTACGCAGGGCCTGTGTCGGCGCCGGGTTGGTCACGTGGAGGCCCTGCACGGTCCACCAGCTCCGGTCGACCAGGCGCAGCGTGGCGGGTCCGCCGGTGCCCTGGATCACCGGACGTGGGCCTTCGCCGTAGGCGCCGATCGTGATCGGGTTGCCCGCGGTGCCGGAGCCCTGCGGGGTGAGCGTGCCGGTGCACAGGGTGCCGGCGCGGAGCAGGATGCGGTCGCCGGGTTGGTGGATGCGGGTGTTGATCGGGGCGAGGTCGCCCAGCGGGTCCTCGGGAGTGGTCCCGGTGGCACCTGGGCGGCCTACGCCGCAATCGACGTATGTCGTGGTCGGCGATGCGGCCGTGGACCTGGCCGCGGATGCGGGCGCGCCTGCGGCGGCTTGGGCGGAGACCAGGCCCGCCGTGGCCAGCAGCGTCGCCGAGAGGATGCGGGTCAGGGGTCTGAAGCCGTGCATGTGACCTCCGGTCTGGGGGGTCTTGCAAGAGCCTCCGGCTGGGGCCGGAAGATGGGTGGGCTCCTCACGCGCCGACCGGCCGAGGATCTCTGGGGGCCTGGCGCTTCGGTTGCTCCGGGTGGCCTCAAGCCCGACCGGGCCGAGGTTGGCCTCGAATGCCGGCCGGGCCGAGGTTGGCCTCGAGCCCGACCGGCCTGAGAGTGCGGAGCTGGGGCTCGATCGAAACGAATCGGGGCCGGTACCCGCCCGGTTGTTCGCGTGCCGGCCGGGGTCCTCGTCGGGCCCGGCCGGCGGTCGGGGGTTGTTCAGGCCGAGTGGGTCAGGGTTGCCGGTTCCACGGCGTGGGCGAAGGGGATGCCCTGGGTGTAGCGGTCGAGTTCGTCCAGGGCCAGGGCGACCATGCGGCGCAGTTCGCCGCCGAGGGAGCCGGCGATGTGCGGGGTCAGGAGCACGTTGGGCAGGTCGTAGAGCGGCGAGGCGGCCGGGAGGACGTCCGGTTCGGTGACGTCGATGACCGCGTCGAGGCGGCCCGCGACCAGTTCCTCGGTGAGGGCGTCCTGGTCCACGAGGGAGCCGCGGGCGGTGTTGATCAGCGTCGCGCCGTCCCGCATCAGCGCGAGCCGGCGGCGGTCCAGGAGGTGCCGGGTGGACTCCAGTTCGGGGGCGTGCACGCTGACCACGTCCGAGCTTCGCACCAGTTCGTCCAGATCCACGCTGCGCGCGCCCAGTGCCTCCGCCTGATCGGCAGTCACGTACGGGTCGTGCAGCAGCAGTTCGAAATCGAACGGGCGGAGCAGTTCGAGCACCCGGCGGCCGATCCGGGAAGCGCCGACGATGCCTATGGTGCGTCGGTAGTTGCCGAACCCCGGGAATCGCGCGTCCCAGTCCACCAGGCGCCGTTCCGCGCGGTAGGCGTCCCGGATCCGCAGCACCCGCTTGTTGGCGAACAGCACGGCGGCGACGGTGTATTCGGCCACCGGCAGGGCGTTGGCGGCGGCGCCCGAGGAGACGATCAGGCCGCGTTCCCAGGCGGCGTCGGTGAGGTGGTGTTTGACCGAACCCGCCGCGTGGACCACCGCGCGCAGTCGCGGCGCCCGGGCCAGCACCGCGGCGTCCAGGCGGGCGCTGCCCCAGCAGGTGAACAGGACTTCCGCCTCGGCCAGCGCCGCGGCGGCCTCGGGACGGTCGAAGTCGTCGGCGATCAGGTCGAGATCGACGTCGGCCAGCGCGTCGAGCCGCTCGCGGGCTTCGGTGTCCAGGATGCGTGCGGCCACGGACGGGTCCATCGCGAGCAGGAGTCGAGGCCGGTGCCGCGCCGGCGCGGACGTACCGGCGGGGGACTCGAATCGGGTGGTGCCGTTGGTCACTTGACGCTCCCCGCGGACAGGCCCGCACGCCAGTGGCGCTGGAGCGAGACGAAGGCGACGACCAGCGGGACCACGGCCATCAGCGATCCGGTGATGACCAGCGGATAGAACTCCGGGTACGCGTGCGCGTTGGTGTTCCACGAGTACAGGCCCAGGCTGACCGGGTACAGCTTCTGGTCGGAGAGCATCACCAGGGGCAGGAAGAAGTTGTTCCAGATCGCGGTGAACTGGAACAGGAAGATGGTCACGAAGCCCGGCATCATCATCGGCATGGCGACCGAGAAGAAGGTCCGGATCTCGCCGGCGCCGTCCATCCGGGCGGCTTCGAGCACCTCGCCGGGGATGTATCCGGCGCTGAACACCCGGGCCAGGTAGACCCCGAACGGGTTGACGATGACCGGGATGAACACCGCCCAGAAGGTGTTGACCAGACCCACCTTGGACGCGAGCAGGTACAGCGGCAGCGCGACGGCGGTGGTGGGCACGAGCACGCCCAGCAGCACCCCGCCGAACAGCTTCTCCTTGCCGGGGAAGTCGAACTTGTCGAACGCGTAGCCGGCCAGCACGCTGATGAACGAGCCCAGCGCCGCGCCGACGCCGGCGTAGAGCAGGCTGTTGAGGTACCAGTGCCAGTAGATGCCGTCGCCCTCGGTGCCGACGGCCTTGACGTTCTCGGTGAAGTGGAAGCCCTCGAAGGCGAAGCCGTCGCCGCCGAACAGGCCGCCCATGTCCTTGGTCGCGGCGATCAGCAGCCAGGCCAGCGGCAACATCATGTAGAGGGTGACCAGGACCAGGGCACCGTTGACGGCGACCTTGCCCATCAGCGCCTCGGTGGCGCGACCCTTGGCGCGCGGGCGGCGGGCGGGCTTGGTTGCGGGTGTGCGGGTCGGCGCGGGCGCGTCGGCCGCGACCCCGTCCGGCTGCTGCACGGTGGTGCTCATGCGGTCCTCCGTCCGGACGACAGGCGGGTGACGCCGAACGACAGCGCCGCGGCGAACACGGCGAGCAGCACCGAGGCGGCCGCCGCGAGGCCGAAGTCGTTGGCGCGGAAGGCGGCCGAGTAGGCGTACATGTTGGGTGTCCAGGAGCTGCCCACGGCGGGGTTGGCGTCGCTGAGGATGGACGGTTCGGTGAACAGTTGCAGCGAGCCGATGATGGTGAACAACATCGTCATCGCGACGGCGGCGCGGATCATCGGGATCTTCACCGAGACCGCGATGCGCACCGGTCCGGCGCCGTCCACGGTGGCGGCCTCGACCACCTCGCGCGGGATCGCCTGGAGCGCGGCGTAGAAGATGATCATGTTGTAGCCGATCCACTCCCACGTGGCGATGTTGACGATCGAGAACAGCGCGGTGTCCGAGGCCAGGAAGTCCCAGTGCAGGCCGCCGGATTCGAGCAGTTCCACGACCGGGCTCAGGCCCGGGGTGTAGAGGTAGACCCAGATCAGCGCGGCGATGATGCCCGGGACCGCGTGCGGCAGGAACAGGGCGAGTTGGAAGAACCGGCGGGCCCGGGCGAGCGCGGAGTCCAGCAGGAGCGCCAGCGCGAGGGCGGTGCCGACCATCACCGGGATGTACAGGAGGCAGTACAGCCCGATCGCGACGAACCCGTCGCGGAACTTCTCGTCACCGAGCGCGTCGGCATAGTTGCCGAAGCCGCTGAATACGCGTCTGGTGCCGCCGAAGCCCAGGCCCGAGGTCTTCTCGGTGAACAGGCTGAGCCAGATCGCGTAGCCGATCGGCACGACCATGGTGGCGATGAACAACACGTAGAACGGGGTCAGGAACAGCGCGGCGGTGGTCTTCCGGCGCCGGCGTCCGGCGCGCAGGGATGTGTTCATGGAACTGCTTCCTCGTGGCGGTCCCCCGGTGCGGGCGGCGCGGGGTGCCGGGGGCCTGCGGATCACGGGCCGACGGGCGGCCTCGCAGGGCTGGTGCCGTGGCCGGGAACGTCGCCGGTTCCCGGTCACGGCACCAGTGGTCAGCTCTTGACCGAGATGCCGCGCTTCTTCAGGTCCTCGACGGTGCTGCGCTGGGCCTCCTCCAGGGCGCCCACGATGCTGCCGCCGCTGGAGAGCTTGCCGAACTGGTCCTTGAGGATGGTGTTGGTCTGGGTCATCGACGGGCCCCAGGTCCAGCCGCCGCCGATCTTGCCGGTCGCCTCGGTGAACAGCGGGTAGATGTCCTGCTTGCCGAAGTAGCCGGTGTCGAAGAACTGCGCTGCGACGGGCACCAGCTCGGTGGCGGCGGGGTAGGCGCTGGAGGTGCCGGAGGCGATCCGCGCGGAGATGCCCTCCTTGGTGGTGGTCATCCACTCGATGAAGGTGAGCGCGGCCTTGCCCTTCTTGCTGTCCTTGCTCACCGCGAAGGTCGAGCCGCCGAGCATGCCGTTGGAGGGGGTGCCCCAGTCCGGCAGCGGCGCGACCGCCCACTTGCCGGCCAGGTCGGGCTGGCTGCTCTTGAGGACACCCGCGCTCCACGAGGCGCCGACGATGCCGACCGTGCCGCCGCTCTTGAGGTCGGCGTTCCACTGCTGGCTGAACGAGGGCTGCACGCGCACCAGGTCGTCGGAGACGAGCTTGTTCCAGTACTCGCCGACCTTGCGCGCGTTCGGGTCGGTCAGCGAGACCTTCCAGGCGTCGCCCTCGGTGCCGAACCACGCGCCGCCGGCCTGCCAGGTCAGCCCGGCCACGGTGCTGGGGTCGTCCGGGTAGAAGGTGCCGATCCGGGCGTTCGGGTCGGCCTTCTTGACCTGCTCGGCCGCGGCCCGGTACTCGTCCCAGGTCTTGGGCACGGCGATGTTGTGGTCGGTGAAGAAGTCCTTGCGGTAGTACAGCGCCATCGGTGCGGCGTCCAGCGGCACCGCCCAGGTCTTGCCGCCGAGTTCGGTCAGCTTGTTGACCGACGCGGGGAACTTCGACTTGAGGCCGGACACCTTCGACGTGAGGTCCTGCACGGCCCCCTGGCTGACGAAGTCCGGCAGTTGCGGGTACTCGATGGTCAGCACGTCGGGGGCGTTGCCCGCCTTGACCGCGTTGGCCATCTTCGCGTAGCCGCCCGCGTTGCCGGAGGGGATCTGCTCGTACTTGACCTGGATGTCGGGGTGCGACTTGTTGAACGCGTCCACGACCTCCTGGGTGCCCTTGGTCCAGGACCAGAAGGTGAGTTCCTGCTTCTGGCCCGGGGCGCCACCGGGGGCGGCGGGGGCGGCTCCGGCGTCCTTCTTCTTGTCGTCGCCGCCGCCACAACCGGTGACGAGGCTCAGGGCGGTGACTATGCCGACGAGAGCCGTGCCGAGTCTGATGGATGTGCGCTGCATGGACGCTCCTGGGTCGAACCTGCATCGAAGGCGATAGCGAGCATCATTCGGTCAGGAGCGAACAGCGTCAAGAGCAAATGAACAATCGATGAAAAACGAAACTCGCTATGATCGTTCGATCACAGAGTGGCTGGGTTACTTTCGCTTGTCCGGACGGGTTCGGTCCGCGTGGTCCGCTCGCCCTCCCCCCGCTCGACCGGCTCCCCCGCGTCGGCCGGCTCGGTGGTGGCCCGCAGCCGCAGCCTGGGCACCAGCGAGATGTGCCGCGGCGCACGCCCGTCGTCCCCGTCCGCCAGGCGCGCGGCGAGCAGCTCGACCGCGATCCGGCCGACCTCGTGCTTGGCCGGCGCGATCGCGCTCAGCGGCGGATCGGCCAGCGCCGCCACCTCGTCGTCGTAGGCGATCAGCGCCAGGTCGCCGGGCACGTCCAGACCCGCCGCGCGCAGCCGGGACACCAGCAGCAGCGCGTCCTGGTCGTTGTGCACGAGCGCGGCGGTGGCCGCACCCGAGCGGGCCGCCTCGATCACCCGCGACACCGCCCGGTCGAAGCCGTCCGCGTCCTCGCCCGGATGCGGCGTCTCCACCCCGGCCGGGTCCGGCGGGGTCAGCCCCAGGGCGGCCATCGCCGCGGTGTACCCGGCGTGCACGGCCGGCGTGGTCGGACTGCCCAGCCGGGCCACGAGCAGGATGCGCTCGTGGCCGAGCGTGCCCAACCGGCGCACCGCCTGGGCCGCGCCCAGCGCGTGGTCGGAGGCGACCCGGTCCAGGTGTTCGAGCCCGGAGCCGATCTCGGCCCGGCGCTCCACCAGCACGACGGGCACCGGGAGCCGCCCCATCCACGCATCCTCGCCGCCCGGTCCCGGCGCCCGCGAGGGGGTCAGCAGCAGGCCGTCCACGCCGCCGCGCAACAGCTGGTCCACCTGGTCGCGGTCCTCGCTGGGCAGATAGCGCGAGATGCCCAGCACCAACCGCCCACCGATCGCCTCGACCGCGTCCCGGGCGCCGCGCACGACCTCCGGGAAGTAGTAGGTGGCGGACGGCACGAGCATGCCCACCGTCGGCCCGTCGTGGCCGTTCGCCGGCGGCCGGCCCGGCTCCGGCGCGGAGGGGCGGGCGTGCGGCAGGGTGGCACCGCCGTGCACCCGGGCCAGCAGACCGCTCGCCACCAGGGCGGTCACGTCGCGCCGCACGGTGACCAGGGACACGCCCAGTTCCTCGGCGATCTCGACCACCTTGACGCTGCCCTGTTCGCGGGCCGTCCTGAGAATGAGTTCCTGCCGCTGTTCCGCCAACACCGTGGACGTCGTCCTTCCGATCAGCGCACGCCCGGAACGGGCCGTGCCCCCCTGCGCCCGGCTGCTGTCCGGCCACCGGCTCAGCCTAGGGCATCGCCATTCGATTTTGATTGAAAAGGATCGTTCGATCAAACCGACTCTTGACCTGATCGATCGACCCCGCCTAGCGTGTCGACGCCCGGGCGCGTCCAGCCGAGGAGGTCCGTGCACACGTCGAGGAGATCCGTGACCACACCGCACCCCTTCGTGCTGCCCCCGGAGGACCGCACGCTGAGCCCGTACACCGGCTGGACCCGCGCGCACTGGGAGGCGGTGGCCGACGGCCTGCTCGCCGCGGTGCGCCCGTATCGCTCGCCGGGCGGCGCACTGATCACCCTTCCCGGGCGCACGAGTTGGTCCGGCGAGCGCTCGGACGGCCTGGAGGGCTACGCCCGTACGTTCCTGCTCGCGGCGCTGCGCGCGGCCGGCACCGTCGCCTGCGGCCGGCCCGTCCCGGCCGGGCTGCTGGAGCCGTACGCGGACGGGCTGCGCACGGGAACGGCCGCGCCCGGCACGGCGGATGCGGAATCCTGGCCGGCCGTGGTCGATCGCGGCCAGGCGATGGTGGAGGCTGCGTCGGTGGCCCTGGCCCTGCACCTGACGAAGGCTCAACTGTGGGACCGGCTCGACGAGTCCACCCGCGAACGGGCCGCCGACTGGCTCGCCGGTGCGCTGCGGCACGAACCGGTGGACAACAACTGGTGGCTCTTCCCGGTCGCGGTGGGCACCTTCCTGGAGGCGGCCGACCGGCACACCGAGCAGGCCCGGGCGGCAATCGACCGGGGCCTGGCCCGCATCGAGCGTTGGTACGTCGGCGACGGGTGGTACACCGACGGCGCCGGGCGCTACTTCGACCACTACAACGGCTGGGCCATGCACCTGTATCCGCTGTTGTGCGCGGCGGTCGCGGGTGCGCCGGCCGACCCGGTCCGGCGCGAGCGGCTGCGCGAGTTCCTGACCGGGTACGGCCGGCTCTTCGACCGCACCGGCGCGCCGCTGCACCAGGGGCGTTCGCTGACCTACCGGTTCGCCGCGGCGGCCCCGCTGTGGCTGGGCGCGCTCGTGGACGCCACGCCCTACGCACCGGGCACCACCCGACGCCTGGCGAGCGGCGTGCTGCGGCACTTCCTGGACCGCGGCGCCGCCCGCGACGGCCTGCTCTCGCTGGGCTGGTACGGCCCGGACGCCGCGACGGTGCAGCCCTACTCGGGCTCGGCGTCGCCGTACTGGGCGGCCAAGGGCTTCGTCGGCCTGTTGCTGCCCGAGCGGCACGAGGTGTGGACCGCGCGCGAGTGCGCGGGGCCGGCCGAGGAGGGGGAGCCCGACCCCGCGCTCGGCCTGCCCGGTCCCGGACTGCTCGTGCACGCCGGGCACGGCGTGGCCCGGTTGGTCAACCACGGCGCCGACCACCAGCCGGCCGCGCCGGCCGGCGCGCTCGACGCGGACGATCCGCTGTATGCCCGGCTGGCCTACTCGACGCTGACCGGCCCCACCCGCGGCGGCGATCCGGCGGACAACCACATCGGTCTGGTCCTGGCCGATCGGGTGACCGAACGCGGCCGGATCCGGCCGCTGGGCGCGGGTCCCGGATGGGCCGCCTCGGCGCAGTCGCCCACCCTCGACGGGCAGCCGGTCCCGGACACCCGAATCGTCACGGTCAGCGTGGTGCGCGGCCCGTACGAGGTGCGCGTGCACCACGTGCGGGCGGCGGCGGGCACCACGGTGCGCGAGGGCGGGTGGGCGCCGGCGGCCGGGCCCGGCGAGGAGGTGCGGTCCTCGGTCGACGGCCTCGGTGCCCGGGTGGCCACCGCGTCGGTGCACAGCACGCTGACCGGCGCGCACGGCTGGGACCGGGCGGCCGTCCGCGTGGCGCCGCACGGGACCGCGTTCGGCGAGCAGGCCGAACTCGCCGTGCTGGAGGGCACGGTGGCGGCCGGCCCGCTGGTCACCGTGCTGTCCCTGACCTGGGCGGACGCCGCCCCCACCCCGGCGCCGCGGGTGTCGGCGACGGCGGCGGACGTGGACGTGACGTGGGCGGACGGCGGCGTGAGCCGGATCCGGCACGCGCCGGCGGATCACTGGTCGGTCACCCACGAACCGGCCTGACCGGATCGCCCTCCCGGCACCGGATCGCATTCCCGGGGCGGGCCGGCGCCGGCTCCCGGAATCGTCCGACGCCGGCGCCGGATCGGATTTCCCGGAGCCGTCCGACTCCCGGCGCGGGACCGCCCCGGCACCGGAGCGCATTCCCGGCAACGTGCGATCCCGGGCACCGGACCACCTCCGGGCGCCGGATCGCCCTCCCGGGCCGATCGGCTCCGGTCGTGCCGGAACCCCGCTCAGCCGGCCGGGCGACGCCGCACCATCACGGTGTTGTCCGTGCGGGTGATCGGCCGGCCCTCGGGGTCGTTCTGAATCCGCTCGTGCTCGTCCTTGCGGAGCACCTCCCACTCTCCCTCCGGGAGTTCGAGCGCGGCGAGCACCTCGTCGGGGGTCGGCAGGACCACGTCGGGGTGCGGGTTCTGCTCCCACGGCGGCATCCCCGAGTGGCCGACGATCAACAACACGCCGCCGGGTGCGACCGTCGTGGCGGCGGTGCGCAGGATCGCCTCGCGGTCCAACTCCCCGTGCGAGTGCAGGAAGTGCGCCGAGACCAGGTCGAAGGTGCCGGCCGGGAAGGTCGCGTTCAGATCGTGCCACTGCCAGTCGATCAGATCGGCCACCTGCTTCGCCTTCGCGTGCTCGGCCGCCCGCTCCAGGGCGATCCGGGACACGTCGGTGGCGGTCACCCGCCAGCCCCGCTCGGCAAGCCAGATCGCGTCGCCGCCCTCGCCGCAACCCAGGTCCAGGGCCCGGCCGGGCGGCAGGTCCGAGGTCTCCCGGACCAGGGCGGCGTTCGGCTTGCCGCTCCAGATGCGGGTGCTCTCCGCATAGCGTGCGTCCCAGACTTCCGCCGCCGACGGCTGTCCGGCGTGCTCGGCGATTCGGTCGTCGGTCATCGTGGGGTCCTCCGTGCGGTGGGGAATGCGGCCCGACCGCAGCCGATCGGGCCGGGCGGCGTGTGGTTCGGCGCCCGATCGACATGGTCCGCCCGCTGCACCGCGGTTGACAAACGTTGTTGCCGAGTCGGCAAATGGAGCCATGAAAGATGGCGAACTCGTCTCCGTTCTGACCGCCGTCGGCCCGCGTCTGCGAGCCCTGCGGCAGGAACGGGGCACCACCTTGACCGAGCTGAGCACGACGACCGGGATCTCCCCCAGCACGTTGTCCAGGCTGGAGTCCGGGCAGCGCAAACCCACCCTGGAACTGCTGCTCCCGCTGGCGAAGGCGTACGGCGTGCAGTTGGACGAGTTGGTGGACGCTCCGGAGACGGGTGATCCGCGGGTGCACGCGCGCCCGATCCAGCGCTACGGCATGACCATCATCCCGTTGACCCGGTACAGCGGCGGGCTGCACGCGTTCAAGCAGATCCTGCCGCCCGGACTCGGCGGGGCCCGACCGGAGTTGCAGACGCACGAGGGCTACGAGTGGATGTACGTCCTGTCCGGTCGGCTGCGGCTGTTCCTGGGCGAGCACGATCTCGTGCTGGCCGCGGGCGAGGCCGCCGAGTTCGACACCCGTACCCCGCACGCCTTCATCTGCGCCGGGCCGGAGCCGGTGGAGTTCCTCAGCCTGTATGGCAAGCAGGGCGAGCGCATGCACGTACGGGCCCGGCCCGGCGGCGGGTGAGCCCGGTCCGCGCGGGTGGCCGGGCCGGTGGGTCGCCACGGTACGGCGACCCACCGGCCCGCCCCGGTCCCGCCGGCGTGGGTCGGCGGACGGGGTCGATCAGAAGGTGACGTCGGTGCACTGATAGAAGGCGTTGCCGGTGTCCGCGATGTCCCAGACCGCGAAGATCACCGCCTTGCCGCTGCGGCCGGCCGGGAGCGTGCCGGTGTGCGAGACGGTCGCGGCGGGTTGGACCCCGCCGTAGGGAACGGTCAGGAACGGGGTGCTCTCCAACTGCGCCCGGGTGATCGACTGGCCGGGGCTCCAGCTCGACTTGGTGATGAAGTAGCGGAACGACGTGGTGGCGTGCCGCGCGGTGAGCTTCCAGGTGAACGTCTTGCTCGACCCCGAGCTCACCGGGGTGCTCGGCCACGCGCCGCCACGCGGGTCGTCGAGTTCGGCGAATCGGCTGTTGCCGCCCGCGCAGAGCCTGCCGTCGGCCGGTCCGCGCGCCGGGAAGCCCTTGGGGCCCTCGACGCTCTGCGGCTCCCACTGGATCTCACCGCAGTTGCTGACGGTGCCCTGGGCACAGTAGGCGGCACGGCTCGGCGGGCTGGTGACCCAGCCGTGCGCGCCCGCCGTGCCGGCCATCATCAGGGGAAACGAGACGGCGGGGATGGTCAGCGCCGTCAGGATGGTCCTTTTACGCATGGAACTCTCCTAGGGGACGAGTGAATGCGAAGGACGTTCGAACGGTCCGGGTCCGCGTCGTACGCCTTATTTCACCGGTTGTTCACATCCGTAGTGCGCTCCTCAAGTTAAGAGGTCCAGACCACTCGGTCAATGGTCTGGACCACGTCAACGAAAGCGAAGTCCCTTTCCGGACAATGCGGTTGGCGATCATGCCGGCGCCGACGGCGCAGCCCGGGGCCGCCCGCAGGCCGGGGGCCGATCACTGGACCCGATCGACGCCCGTCTCGAACTGCGGCGCCAGTACGTCCAGTTCGGCCATCGCACCGACGGTGATCTCGCGGGTCAGCCGCTCGGCGCCGACCGCGTCGCCCTCGCGGACCGCCTCGGCGACGCGTACGTGCAGCGTGACCGCGGTCGGGTCCGGGTCCGGAAACATCACGTCGTGGTGGGTGCGACCGGTCAGCACCTCGGCGACCACGTCGCCCAGCCGGGCGAACATCTCGTTGCCCGACGCGGCCAGGATCACCCGGTGGAAGGCGATGTCGTGCACGAGGTACGCCGCCAACTGCCGACCGCGCGAGGTGGAGACCATGCCCAGCGCATGCTCGGTCAGCGCGGCGCACTGGGCCGGCGTCGCGGACACCGCGGCCAGCGCCGCCGCCGCGGGTTCGATCGCCGAGCGCAGCGCGGTCAGCGACCGGAGCTGGCGCGGGCGATCGGCGCCGGCCAGGCGCCAGCGGATCACGTACGGGTCGAAGACGTTCCACTGCTCGGGCGGGCGCACGGTGACCCCGACCCGGCGCCGCGACTCGACGAGCCGCATCGATTCCAGCACCCGAACGGCCTCGCGGACCACGGTGCGCGAGACCTCGAAGCGGTGCTCCAGCTCGTCGGTGCGCAAAACCGTGCCGGCGGGGTAGGCGCCGGCCGTGATGGCCGGCCCGAGGGACTCCAGCACCTTCATATGCAAGCCCCGGCCCTCGTTCTCCATGGCGTCAGCCTACTGGGAGGGGTGCTCCGAGCCGCTCGGATTACGTATGACTTAATTGCTCCGAAGTCTTGATTAAGTACTACCTATGCGTTTGGGTATGGGACGGCGCCCGGGCACCAGCCGGGCAAAGACAGCGAGGTATCGATGAACGCCCCCCACGTCGTGGTGGTCATGGGTGTGTCCGGCACCGGGAAGTCCACGGTCGGCCGCATGCTGGCCGCGGAACTGCGGGTGCCCTTCGCGGACGCGGACGACTTCCACCCACCCGCCAACGTCGCCAAGATGTCGGCCGGGATCCCGTTGGACGACGTGGACCGCGCGCCGTGGCTGGACGCCATCGGCGACTGGCTCGCCGCGCACGAACACTCCGGCGGCGTGGTCGCCTGCTCCGCGCTCAAGCGCGCCTACCGCGACCGACTGCGCCGAGCGGTCCCCGGGATGATCACCGTCCATCTCGTCGGCGACCGCGCGCTGATCGCCGCGCGCCTGCACGAGCGGACCGGCCACTTCATGCCGGAGGCGCTGCTCGACTCGCAGTTCGCCGATCTGCAACCCCTGGAGCCGGACGAGGCGGGCCTCGCGGTCGACGTCTCGCCCGGGCCCGAGACCATAACCGAGCAGGCCGTCGCCGCGCTGCGCCGCCTGGACGCGGATCAGGGAACCACGTGAGCACCATCGACCTGCCGGCGCTGGCGGCGGGGACACCCGTCGCGCCGATCACCTCGGCCGGACACGCCCAACTGGGCCTGGCGGTGCTCGTCGGCATCGGCGTGATCGTGCTGCTCATCGGCCGGTTCAAGCTGCACGCCTTCCTCGCGCTGACCATCGGGTCGCTCGTGCTCGGCGCGGTGGCCGCCGCTCCGCTGGACAAGGCGATCGCCAGTTTCACCTCGGGTCTGGGCTCCACCGTCGCGGGCGTGGGCGTGCTGATCGCGCTCGGCGCGATCCTGGGCAAGCTGCTGGCCGACTCCGGCGGCGCCGACCAGATCGTGGACACCATCCTGGCCAGGGCGAGCGATCGCACCATGCCGTGGGCGATGGCGCTGATCGCGGGCGTCATCGGGCTGCCGCTGTTCTTCGAGGTCGGCGTGGTGCTGCTGATCCCGGTGGTGCTCCTGGTGGCCAAGCGCGGCAACCACTCGCTGATGCGGGTGGGCATCCCCGCACTGGCCGGCCTGTCCGTGATGCACGGCCTGGTTCCGCCGCACCCCGGACCGCTCGCGGCCATCGACGCGATCCACGCCGACCTGGGCGTGGTGCTCGCCCTGGGCGTGCTGGTGGCGATACCGACGCTGGCCATCGCGGGCCCGCTGTTCGGCCGTTACGCGGCGCGCTGGGTGGACATCGCGCCCCCGCAGGACCTGGTCCCGGAACGCTCCTCGGCGGACCTGGAGCGGCGGCCCGGCTTCGCCGTCACCGTGGGCACCGTGCTGCTCCCGGTGGTGCTGATGCTCGGCAAGGCGCTGGTCGACATCGTCGTCGACGACCCGGCGGACCGCGTCCAGCGGGTCGCGGACGTGGTCGGCTCGCCGTTGATCGCGCTGCTGTCGGCGGTGATCGTGGCGATGTTCACGCTCGGTCGGGCCGCCGGATTCACCCGGGACCGGTTGTCGACCACGGTGGAGAAGGCACTGCTGCCGATCGCCGGCATCCTGCTGATCGTCGGTGCGGGCGGCGGCTTCAAGCAGACCCTGGTCGACGTGGGCGTCGGCCGGATGATCCTGGACATCTCCGAGGACTGGTCCATCTCACCCCTGCTGCTCGCGTGGTTGATCGCGGTGGCGATCCGCCTGGCCACCGGGTCGGCGACGGTGGCGACCATCTCGGCGGCGGGTCTGGTGGCGCCGCTGGCGGCGGACATGAGCAGCACGCACACCGCCCTGCTCGTACTGGCCGTGGGCGCGGGGTCGTTGTTCTTCAGCCACCTCAACGACGCCGGATTCTGGCTGGTCAAGGAGTACTTCGGGATGAGCGTGGGCCAGACGGTGAAGACCTGGTCGCTGATGGAGACGATCATCTCGGTGGTCGCGGGCGGCTTCGTGCTGTTGCTGTCGCTGGTGTTGTAGCGCGACCCGCCCCGGCGACGGGCGCGACGGGTACGACCCGCACCGGCGACGGGCGCGACCGATGCGACCGGGCGGCGCGGGGTGCGTCGGGCGGGAGGAAGGTCGCCCGCCCGATCCGGCGCAGCGCGGGGCACGGTGCGGGGTCCACCGGGATCGGGCGGACAGGCTCTAAGCTGCCGGCATGTCGGGTCCCCAGGATGCTGCCCATGACCAGGACCGAGTGCGGGCCGCCGCGTTCCGGCTCGTGACGGCGAAGGGTGGCGCCGCGGTCGCGCCCGAGGAGGTGGCCGCGGCCCTGGACCCCCCGCCGGCGGAACTCGACCTGGCCGATTCCGACGACGTGCTGCTCGCCGCCGTGCACTGGTCGCACCTGCGGATCGCCCGGCGCTTCTTCGACCTGACCGCGGGCCGCTTCGGGCTGGCCGCGCTGCGCACCGGTCTGGCGGACCTGCTGCCGCTGGACGAGGACCGCCTCCGGGAGAGCATGCTGGAGGTGGCCGTGTGGCATCGCAGCCTGGCCGCCCCGAAGGTCGCCGAGAGCAACCGCCGCGAACGCGAGGACCTGAGGGTGATCGTCCGCGGCGTGCTGCTCGACGCCCGGGACAACGGCGAACTGGTCGACGGCGTGGACGTGGACCGGGCCGCGACCGACCTGCTGGCCCTGATCGACGGCCTGAGCGTGCACGTCCTGCTCTACCCCGACCGGCTGAGCCCCGCCGCCGCTGCCCGCACGCTCGACGCCGAACTCGACCGGATCACCCGCTCCGACGGCTGACCCTCCGCTACTCGGTGACCCACCCCGCGCCCGCCCGATCAGCCCGCGCGGCCGGGAAAATGGCATGAACCCGGTGCGCCCGGTGCACTACCGTCCGCACATGGTCACTCCGGAGAAGCTGCTCATCGAGCGGCTGGCACCGGCGTTCGCACAGGTCGCGGGCATGCCCGCGGACCCGTCGATGCGCCGCGGCCGGCACGCGGACTTCCAGTGCGACGGGGCCCTGGCCCTGGGCCGACGCCTGGGCCGCGACGCGCGTGAGATCGCGGCCGAGGTGCTCCGGTACGCCGTGCTGGACGACGTGTGCTCGGCGGTGGAGGTCAGCGGGCCCGGCTTCGTGAACCTCACCCTCGCGCCGACCGGACTCGGCCGGCTGCTCGCCGGGATCGCCGCCGACGAACGGCTCGGCGTGCCGCGGACGGCCCGGCCCGAGACGATCGTCGTCGACTACTCGGGCCCGAACACCGCCAAGGAAATGCACGTCGGCCACCTGCGCTCGACGATCATCGGCGACGCCGCCGTGCGGGTGCTGGAATGGCAGGGGCACACCGTGCTGCGCCGCAACCACCTCGGCGACTGGGGCACGCCGTTCGGCATGCTGATCGAGCACCTCCTGGACGTCGGCGAGACCGAGGCCGCGCACGAACTCTCGGTCGGCGACCTGACCGGCTTCTACCAGGCCGCACGGCGGGCGTTCGACGCCGACGAGGCGTTCCGGATCCGCTCCCGCGAACGTGTGGTCGCGTTGCAGGCCGGTGATCCGACCACGTTGCGGCTGTGGCGGGTCCTGGTGACCGAATCCAAGAAGTACTTCATGGCCGTCTACGCCCGGCTCGGTGTCCGGCTCACCGCGGACGACTTCTTCGGGGAGAGCCGGTACAACGATGAACTACCGCCACTGGTGGAGGAGTTGGCCGAGCTGGGTCTGCTTCGGGAGAGCGCCGGCGCACAGTGCGTCTTCCCCGCCGGATTCGTCAACCGCGACGGCGATCCGCTGCCGCTGATCGTGCGCAAGGGCGACGGCGGATTCGGTTACGCCGCCACCGATCTGGCCACCCTGCGGCACCGGCTGCGGGACCTGGCCGCGGACCGGTTGTTGTACGTGGTCGGCACGCCGCAGAGCGAACATCTGGCGATGGTCTTCGCGACCGCGCGGGACGCGGGCTGGTACGGTGCGGCCGCGGAAGGCGCGGACGGGGCCGACCCGACCGCGGGCGACGCGGGCCCGCCGCGGGCGCCCACGCGGGTCGAGCACGTCGACTTCGGGTATGTCCTGGGCTCCGACGGGAAGATCCTGCGCACCCGGGCCGGGGCCTCGGTCAAGTTGGTGGACCTGCTCGACGAGGCGGTGGCCCGGGCCGCCGCGACGATCGCCGAAAAGGACCCGGACCTGGATGCGGACGCCCGGGCGGCGCTCGCCCGGGCGGTGGGCATCGGTGCGGTGAAGTACGCGGACCTGTCCGGGGATCGGCGCAAGGACTATCGCTTCGACTACGACCGGATGTTGTCCCTCGACGGCAACACCGCGCCCTACCTCCAGTACGCGCACGCCCGAATCCGCTCGATCTTCGCCCGGGCCGCCATCCGGGCGCCCCGGGTGGCCGCCGGGCCCCTGGTGATCCGGGAGCCCGCCGAACGAGCGCTGGCCCTGCGGCTCCTGGCCTTCCCGGACGTGATCGAGGAGGTCGGCGAATCGCTGCAGTTCCACCGCCTCGCCCACCATCTGTTCGAACTGGCCACCGCATTCACCGGCTTCTACGAGAACTGCCCGGTGCTGCGCTCGGAGGGCGAGATCCGACACTCGCGGCTGGTCCTGTGCGACCTGACCGCGCGCACCCTGGCCCGCGGTCTGGACCTGCTGGGCATCGAGACGCCCGAGCGGATGTAGTCGCCCGTACCGCGCTTGCGCCCGCACCCGCCCCCGCGTGCTCGGCGGGTGCGGGCGTGGGTGCGCGGGCAGTCGTGGCAGAGCCGTTCCCGAGCGGGGTCGACGTGGAGAGGGGCGTCGACCCCGCTCGGCCGGAAGGTCCCGGCCCGGTCGGGCCGGGACGCATCGGGGTCAGCCGCGGCGGCGCCGCACCTTGACCAGCACGCCGCCCGCGCCGGCGACGCCGAGCAGGCCGGCCGCGGCGATCGCGGTCGGTCCGACGCCGAACGGGTCGTCGGCGGTGCGTGCCGTGCCCGTACCGGTGTCCGTCGGCCCGAAGCCGCCCGCGAGGCCCTTGGCGTCGTAGCCGGAGCCGGGCAACTTGTCCGCGTAGGCCCGGTGCACCCGGTCCCGGTAGGCCGAAACGCTGGTCCCGGCGGCGCCGATCGCGCGTTTCGCGTCGGCGTTCAGCGGCAACACCCGGTCGCCGCCCTGCACGTACCAGGCGTTGATCTGCGGCTCGCGGAAGACGATGCCGCCGGCGAGCAGACGCGCGCCGGCCGCGGCGTAACGGGCCTCGTCGTCGCCGTCCGCGATGTTGACCACCTGCCGACCGCGCGGCGTGTCGGCCGTCCACACCGACGCCTTGCGGCCGTCCGCGGCCACGACCGTGGCGGCCAGGAACTCCTGCCGGGCGATCGGCACCGGCCGAGCCCCCGGTCGGGCCGCGACGAACTCCGGGGCCAGTGTGTACACGGCGACCACGTCGCCCTCGATCCTGGGTGCCGCGTCCGCCGCGGCGAGCGCGCCGTCGCGGGCGAAGAACCTGGACAGCGTGTCGAGCGTGCCGGGCGCCGCGACCACGTCGCGCGCGGCGCCCACGCTGATCGCGTCCGGCGCCGACGGCGCGGGTACGGACGCGGCGTGCGCGGACTGCGGGGTGAGCGTCAGGGTGAGCGCCGCCGCGAGGGTGCCCGCCGCGAACAGGCGCTTGATGCCGCCTCCGGTCATGGCGTCACGCTCCGATCCGGTAGAGCGAGTGGGTCCAGGAGAACTCGTTGTTGTCCACGTACCAGTTGTGCGCGGCCCAGTTGTAGCGGTAGTTGTCCGGCCACGGGTCGCCCCAGTAGACCCAGTTCTGCGCGGTGTCGTAGCCGTGGATCACGTGCATGTGGCCGCCGCCCGAGGACCATTGGATCCGGGTCTCGATCGGCCGGTTCGCGTTGATCTCGGTCTGTACCGTGCCGTACTGGAGCCAACCGCTCACGTAGGAACCCGAGTTGATGCCGGCCCAGCGCAGCGCGGTCTGCACGTTGCCCAGCGTGGCCTGCGAGTTGGGGCACTCGGTGCTCTGCGAACGGCCGAAGGCCGCGTTGCAGAACTGGTTCTGGCTGTAGTTGCGGCCGTACCAGGTCGCGATGGTGTTGCCCGCGCCCGCCCAGCACCAGTTGCTCTTCTGCTGGGCCTGCATGGTGATGTTCAGCTTCTTGGCCGCGAGCGCGAACGGCTGCGCCTGCTCCGCGGAGTTCTGCGTCCGTGCGGCCGGTGCGATGGTGCCGGCGGTCGAGGCGGATGCGGCCGAGGGCACCGCGAGCAGCGCGGAGAGCAGCGCGACCACCGTGAGGGTCAGCGCCGACGTGCGGCGGCCGGATATGCGGCCCGTTCGTGGGGACGTTCGAGTCATGACGTTCCTTCCGTAACGGAGGGACGAGGTGGGGCGTGGTGCGCGTCCGGACGCTGCAAGGTGGAGCATCGGGTGTTGTCGTGGTGTGTTTCAAGACGCTTCAATGCGGGGTGAAGCGGTGGTGTGAACGCCTCGACCGGCCTGTGAACGACGCGTGACCGGTCGACCGGAACACCTCGGTCGCGAGCGCCGATCCCGACCGGTCCGCCGTGAACGTTCACAAGGGAGGCGAGCGATGCCGCGGACCGACACCCGGGGCGAGCCGGTCGAGGCGGAGTTGGCCCGGGTCCTGCGTGCGGGGCCGTTCCATCTGGCGCTGCGCGCGGCGCTGGCCGCCCGCGGCCTGGCCCTGCACCGGGTGCAGCACCGGTTGGCCCAGCGCGGTGTGCAGGTCGGGGTGACCAGCCTCAGCTATTGGCAGCAGGGCGCGCGTCGGCCGCAGCGAGCCGAGTCGCTGCGCGCGGTGCGAGCGCTCGAAGAGGTGTTGGACCTGCCGCCGCACGCGCTGACCCGGTTGTTGGAGCCGGGGGCCGCCGAGCGCACCGCGTCGCGCTCCTATCGTGCGGTGGTGGAGGAGTCCGGCACGCTCGGCCGGTTGTTGACCGACCTGGAGTCGCCCGCGGACGGCGGCCTGCACACGGTGTGCCAGCTCGAACAGGTCCGGGTCGGAGCCCGGCGCGAACTCCTGGGCCGCGCCTCGCAACACGTGGTCCGCGCGCATCGCGACGGGGTCGACCGCTATCTCGCCATCCACATCGGCGACCGCGGCTGCGCGCCCGAGCAGGTCCGGGTCCGGGCGACGGAGAACTGCCGGGTGGGACGGGTGCGCTGGAGCCGGGAGGCCGCCGTGCTCGTGGCGGAGTTGTTGTTCGACGCGCGGTTGCGCGCCGGCGACACCTACGTCTTCGGCTACGGGTTCGAGGACGGCACCGGCGGCCCCAGCGACGAGTACGTGCGCGGCTTCACCTTCCCGTGCGGGCAGTACGTACTCCAGGTGCGTTTCGACCCCGCCGCGCTGCCCGTGCACTGCCGTCGGTTCACCCGGAGCACGGCGGGCGGGCCGCGCACCGACCGGCGCGATCTGACCCTGAACGGCCGGCACTGCGTGGTCCACCTGGCCGAACGGGACGTCGGGCCGGGCATCCTGGGCATCGGCTGGGACTGGACCTGACCGCCCGGGAGTTCGGCCGCCCGGGTACGCGGTGGGCCGAACCGCGGGTCACCCGATGGGCGCAGCAGCGGAAGCGCCCGGGTGCACGATGGCGTTGGATGGGCCGCACCCGACGGAAGGAGCGGCGCGCGTGAGCGACGCGATCGAACGGCCCGTCCTGCGAGCCGCGAATTCACACCTGTATCCCGGCGCCCTGGTGCGCGTGCACGCCCCGGGGACGACCGATCCGCACCGGGCCGGGACGGTGCCGGGCGATCTGCTGTTCGCGGACGGTTCGCGGACGACGGCGCAGGTGCTGGTCGACCCGGACGAGCACTCGACGCTGTGGGTCGGGGAGTACACGACCGAGCGCGGCACCACCATCTCCGAGCGGGTGTGGTCGGTGCACTCCTCCCCCGACGGCTCGGGCGACGTGCTGCTGCGGATCGGCGCCCGGCTCCCGTAGCACTCGCGTCGCTCGCGTCGCGCAGCCCGGATCCGCTCCGACCACCGCACATCGCGCGGGTCACCCGGGTCGCCGAGCGGCTTCAGGCCGCCATGGCGGCCCGAGTCGATCGACGGCCACCGTCCGCGTGATCACACCCGCGAACAGCGGCACGCACAGCGGCCGACGCGGCCGCGTCCCGGGCGGGCGTCGTCGTTTCGGTGTCTCGGGGGTCGGCCCATAGCATGTGGCGACGGGCCCACGACTGCGACTCGAAAGAACAAGGAGCGTTCGTGCGAGAGATCGCCGTGTTCAGCGGTAGCGCACATCCCGAACTGGCCGCCCAGGTCTGCGCACACCTGGGTGTCCCCCTCAGTCCGACCCGGGTGAACAGATTCGCGAACGACTGCCTCGAAGTGCAACTTCAGGCCAACTGCCGTGAACACGACGTGTTTCTGATCCAGCCGCTGGTCGCGCCCGTCCAGGAGAACCTGGTCGAGTTGTTGCTGATGTGCGACGCCGCCCGCGGCGCCTCGGCGGGCCGGATCACGGTGGTGATGCCGCACTACGCCTACGCTCGCTCGGACAAGAAGGATGCGCCGCGCATCTCGATCGGCGGCCGGCTGGTCGCCGACCTCATGGTCGCCTCCGGCGCGAGTCGGGTGCTGGCGATGACGCTGCACTCGCCGCAGGTGCACGGATTCTTCTCGGTCCCGGTCGACCATCTGCATGCGCTGCGCGAGTTGGCCGAGCACTTCCGGCGCTACGACCTGTCCAACACCACCGTGGTCTCGCCCGACCTGGGCAACGCCAAGGAGGCCGCCGCGTTCGCCCGGATGCTCGGCGCGCAGGTGGCCGCCGGTGCCAAGCAGCGCTTCGCGGACGACCGGGTGGCGATCAGCGCGGTGATCGGCGAGGTCGCCGGCCGGGACGTGATCGTGCTGGACGACGAGATCGCCAAGGGCAGCACGGTCCTGGAACTGCTCGACCGGCTCCGCGAGTTGGGCGCGCGCTCGATCCGGGTCGCGTGCACGCACGGCCTGTTCGCCGCCGGGGCCCTCAAACGCCTCTCCGACCAGCCCGACGTGCTGGAGATCGTCTGCACCAACACGGTCCCGGTCCCCTCCGGTGAACACACCGACAAGCTGCGCGTGTTGTCCATCGCCCCCGCCCTCGCCGAGGCCGTCCGCCGCATCCACAACGGCGAAAGCGTCAGCGCACTGTTCGACATGTGATCGACGCCCGCCCGCCCCTCGCCCCGGGGCGGGCGAGCTCGCGGGCCCACTCCGACGCTCGCGCGGCCCGCCGCCCCGGGATCATCGCGACGGCTCCCCGGACCGACCCGGCGGACGGCCCGCCCGGATCCACGGAGCGGATCCCGCGTGGTACGGCCGCGATCACGGCCGTACCGAACCGCGGAGGAGGCGTCACACGGCGGCCGCGACCGGGGTCGGGGCGTCGGCGCGGGTGGCGGGTGGCTCCTCCAGGGCGAGGATGGCGGCGCCGATGATGCCCGCCTCGGTGCCGAGGGCGGCGGGGACGACGGGGGGCACTTTTCGGTGGTCCCGGGCGACGACGAGGCGCTCGAAGGTGGCCCGGGTGGGACGGAACAGGTGGTCGCCGGTGGCTCCGAGGCTGCCGCCGATGACGACGATCTCGGGGTCGAAGATGTTGACGAGTGAGGCGACGCCGGTGCCGAGCCAGAAGCCGAGCCGATCGAAGAGGGCGCGCGCCGTGGGGTCCCCCTGTTCGGCGGCCGCGAAGACGGTCTCGCCGGTCACCTCGCCGGAACTCGGGGCGAAGCCCGCCAGCGCACCGTCGGGGTCGGCGGCGACGGCCTCGCGGGCCATGCGTCCGAGCGCCGTTCCCGACGCCTGGGCCTCCAGGCAGCCGGTGGCCCCACAACCGCAGATGTTGCCGCCTTCCGGGTCGACGATGATGTGCCCGACCTCGGAGCCGATGCCGGTGTGCCCGCGGTAGAGGGCCCCGTCGAGAATCAGGCCGCCGCCGATGCCCGTTCCCACGGTGAGAACGACGACGTCGGCGTGCCCCGCCCCGCCGCCGAGGCGCACTTCGGCCCAGGCGGCGGCGTTGGCGTCGTTCTCCACGACGACGGGTAGGCCGGTGCGTTCGATCAGCAGGTCCCGCAGCGGCAGTTCCTGGTAGTCGTTGTTCGGCGCCCAGCGCAGGAGCCCGGCGGGCCACTCGACCATTCCCGCGGCGCCGACCCCGACGGCTTCGACGGCCGGGTACTCGGCGCGGAGGCGGGCGATCAGGTCCAGGAGGGCGATGGGGGTCCCGTCGCGTCCGGGGGGCGTGGGGATGCGCAGGTACCGCAGGATCTCACCGGACGCGGCCACGACGCCGCCGGCGATCTTGGTGCCGCCGATGTCGAGGCCGATGGCGAGACGGGGGATGGGCGGTGCCGCGCTCCGCGCGGGGGCCGAGGGGACGTGTTCAGACATGGGCACAGGCTCCGTCTTGTGGCGGTGGGGTGGTGGGGTGGTGGCGGTGGGGTGGTGCGGGACATGTGGGCCCGGCGGCGCGGTCGGGGCGTGTTCGGCCCCGCGCTCAGCGCTCGGCGGTCGCGCCGACGTCCACGGCCCCTGCGATGACGTCGCGGATGACCATGGTCGCCGCGCCGCGAGGACCGTTCCAGTGCTCCCTGTCCTGGATGAGCAGGAACGAACCCGGCGGTGGACCGGAGAAGACGGTGTACTCGTCGACGGCACGAAGCATCGCCTCGTGATAGTCGTCGCTGTACAGGACGAGCCGCTGCGCGTCGGACTCCGACGCGGTGACGGCGTCACCGGTGAAGATGATCTTCGCCGGATCGATGCAGGTGATCATGGACGCCAGACCACGCCCGAGCGCGGTGCCCGCGTCCACGAAGGCCTTCCGGGCGCCGGCATCCCGGTCGGCGGCACGTGTGCGGGCCTCGGCCAGGTCCTTGGCGTCGGCGGCCTTGACGATCGCCGACATGGTGGCCACGGCTTCCACGCATCCACGATTGCCGCAACGACACGGCTCGCCGCCGGGGACGGCGACCACGTGGCCGAGTTCCCCGGCCTTGCCGGTCGCCCCTCGGTGGGGTTGGCCGTCGCGGAACTCGCATGCGCCGACCCCGTCGCGGGTGACGAGCACCATCAGGAACGAGTCTTCGTTGCGGGCGGCCCCGAACCATCTCTGGGCCGTGCCGAGCGCGTTGGCGTCGTTGTCGACCACCGTGTGCAGCCGGGTGGCCGCGCGCAGCAGCCGGCGCAACGGCACCCGCGGGATGGCCCAGTGTTCCCCCCACTGGAGGTCGGGGGAACAGACGACCTCCCCGCTGCGGCCGTCGATGTGGCCACCGAGTTCGACGCCCAGCCCCAGGAGCGGCGCCTGCGCGTCGTCGCGAAGTGCGCGCAGACTCAGGGTCAGTTCGTCGACGAGGTCGCGTACGCCGTCGACCAGGAGGTCGACGTCCATGGGTCCGCGAACGGGGGCCAAGGCGAGTTCGCGCGGCTCGCCGACGGGCTCGCCGCGCAGGTCGACGATCAGTCCGGTGAGGCCGTCCCGGCGGATCTCCACCCCGGCGAGGTAGTGCCTGCCGGCAACGACGCGGACCCGGGCGGACCG
Source organism: Embleya sp. NPDC050493 (assembly GCF_044458105.1). Classification (NCBI taxonomy): domain Bacteria; kingdom Bacillati; phylum Actinomycetota; class Actinomycetes; order Kitasatosporales; family Streptomycetaceae; genus Embleya; species Embleya sp. NPDC050493. The sequence continues at coordinate 88,725 of NZ_JBITHP010000024.1, read as the reverse complement.
GCCGACGCGCTTCGACCCGTCGGAGGCGACGGGCTCGCGGGTGATGAGGTTCTTCTCCTCCATCCGCTGCAGCACCCCGGTCACCGTGCTCCCGCCCAGGCCGGTGATCTCGGCGATGTCCTTCGCCAGTGGCCCGTCGACGCGGACGATGGTGTCGAAGATGCGTTCCCAGTTGCGTTGTTGGGCCTGGAGTTGCAGGGCCACCAGTTCCCCGCGTCGCCTGCGCAGACCCGCCTGGCGCAGCATGACTTCGACGGGGATTCCTTGATCGCCGACGGGCACGGTCGACACATCCGTTCTCTCTCAGGCGGCGGTTTCCGCCGACACGTGAAACGCGCGTTCCATGGGGGTGACGCCGAGCCGGCGGTCGCGCCCTCCGGGTGGGGTGAGCAGGACCGCGACCGGAGACCTTCGCTTGGCGTCCCACGCCAGGCTGAACTCGACGTGGTCGCCCACCCGGAGCCCCTCACGGTCGCGGGGCAGCAGTCCGTTGTGGTGCTGCCGTCCTCCGCCGGAGTACCAGACCTCACCCCGCTTCTCCTTGTGCGGAAGCAGATTGACCCGCCCGGTGTACCTGCGCGGCAGCAGGTCCCAAGGCTCCAGGCGATGGTGGAGGTGTTGCGCGTACTGCTCCTGGTGTCCGTTGAGATAGAGCACGACGTGGAATGTGCAGGAACCGAGGCCGAGCACCAGGGTGGAGGGCCTGGGCATCGGAACGAAGACGTTGCTTCCGCTCGCGTTGGCCGCCGCGATCCAGAGCGCTTCGGGCTTTCGCCCGACGACGGCGTAGAGAGCGGTGTAGTGAAGATCGTTGAATCCGGCGAGGAGTTCGATGTCCTCGCGGAAATCGGATCCGAGCAGCAGTTCCGAGTTGTACTCGGCGGCGATCCCGCGATACTTCTCGACGGCCTCGCAGGCCCTGGCCGCCGTGCGTTCGCGGTCGCGTTCGTTCTTCCCCTTGCGCATCGGGGTCCCCTATTCCTGCGTCAATCCGGAGTTCGCGCCCTCATGGGGGCGGGGTCGATCGGATCCCGTGGGTCCGGGCGACGCGTGTCGTCCGGACCCACGAGCCGATCACCTGTCGTCGGTCGGGTGGCGTCCTCGGTCGGTCGTGCGGCGTCGGTCAGTCGTGCGGCATCGAGCGCAGGGCGTACACGATCGCGACGATCACGACCGCGAGGCCGGTCGCCCACCCGATGTCGGCGGGTGCGCCGACGTGGTCCGTCGATGCGGCCCGCTCGCACATACCGGCGGCGCACTCGACAGCCGTGAAGGCATGCATCGCCCGCCACCGCTCCTCATTCGGGTCCTGGGGCCCGGTCCCGGCCGTACTCATAGGGACATTCCTCCTCGCCATCGCGCTTTTCTCGGTGGGCGGTACACCGCAACGAATGCGGCCAAGCGCCGAAAGACAGGCGACGGTGACGAGGGACCGAACAGGAGAATGATCAATTAGCCGTTCGGAGCTTTAGGATGACCTCTTGAAGGGAGCGTACGACGGTTTCGGGCGGAGAACAAACGTCTCCCGATTCACGGCTCCGGATCATTCGTTTTTGATTTTGATGGCCGTCCGGATTTCACCGCTTCGGCCGGCCCGAGGGAAAGAATACGAACAGAACAGTTCACCTCGGGGCGCGCTCGACCGGGTTTCGATGGATTCCGGTCGTCGAGGCTCCGAGCCGGCCGGGAAAAGAAATTTTCGAAGATCTTGGAACGGTCTCCCCGACGGATCGACGACTCGAAAATCGATGCGGGGTGCACGAATTCCGCCCCGAATAACTGATGGTGTGTCAGGCAGCGGGGGCGCCGACGCACCGGCATACTCCGAAACCGCTCCCGGTCGCGCGAAGGTCCGCCGTCCTCACCGGCCCCGACCAGGCCGCCGCGGCGAGGTGGTGGGGCCCGGCGACGGACCTTGCGGCGCGGAGGGCGGCGCTATCGGGCCGCGTACACGATCCGGCCGTCGAAGATGGTCAGCGCGACCGCAAGGTCGGCGATCTCGTGCGGGTCGGCGGCGGTCAGGTCGCCGTCCAGGACGCAGACGTCGGCCACCTTGCCCACCTCCAGCGAGCCCTTCCAGTCCTCGGCGAAGTCCTGGCGCGCGGCGTTGATCGTGTACGCGCGCACCGCCGTGGCCAGGTCCACGCACTGCTCGGGCCCGCTGGGTCGGCCGGTGGCCTTGGATTCGCGCAACATCATCGCGGACACCCCGCGCCGCCAATCGGGGTGCGTGATCGGCGCGTCCGAACTCGCGGTGACCGCGATGCCCGCTTCCACGGCGCTGCGCACCGGCCACTGGTAGGCGGAGCGTTCCGGACCGACCACGCCGTCCATCAGGTCCGCGATGGTCCACTTGATCGCCGGGTTCATGTTCACCCCCCAGCCGTGTGCGGCGAGCGTGCGCAGGCTGCGCGGCGTGCAGAAGTCGCCGTGGATGACGTAGTGCCGCTCGTCCCGACGCGGGCACGCCGCGGCGGCCTCCTCGAACGCCTCGACCAACGCGTCGATCGCCCGGTCACCGGTGACGTGCACGCCGATCTGGTGCCCGGCGGCGTGTGCGTGCCGGACGATGGTGCGCAGTTCGTCCACGCGCAGGACATCCGAGTCGCCGTGCATGCACAGGCAACCGTTGCCGCCGCCGACGTACTCCTCGCGCATCCACGCGGTGCGACTCGGCGGTATCCCGTCCGCGAAGACCTTGACGCCCAGGATCCGCAGCAGTCGGGGGTCCAGGTCGGCGATCCCGTCCGGGAGCGGCGCCGCCAGCCGCTCGGGCAACACGTCGGCGGCCTCGCCCATGGCCAGCGGGAGCAGCAACACGCTTACCCGGGCCGCGAGTTCCCCCGAGCGGGCCAGGTCCGCGTAGACCGCCAGGGTGTCCGCGCCGGCCGCGCCGAGGAACAGCGAGCCGCCGCCGGGACCCAGCCCCGGTTCGGTGAAGCTGGTGATGCCCTCGGCGTGGCAGATGGCCACGGCCGCGCGCACGGCCCGCTCCCGGTCGGCCCGGGTCATCGGCGGTACGGCCGCGTTGACCAGGTTCTGCGCGCCCTCGCGGAGCAGGCCGGTGGGCTCGCCGGCGGCGTCGACCTCGATGATGCCGCCGGGCGGGGCGACCGTGTTCCGGTCGATCCCGGCGACCCGGAGGGCGTGGCTGTTCAACCATGCGGTGTGCCCGCTGAACTCGTAGAGCAGGACCGGTCGATCCTCGACCACCGCGTCCAGGTCCCGGCGGTGCGGCAGACGGGCGCCGGCCTCGGTCGGAGCCGGCGACCGGCACTCCGCCAGGTAGCCGATGTCCCAGCCGTTGCCGATCACCCAGGCGTCCGGCGGCAGCGTCTCGGCGTGCCGGGCCACGGCGCCGGCGATGTCGGCGATCGAGCCGACGGCGGGGTGCGACACGTCGACGGCGAGCGGCGGGCGGGTCGCGCCGAAGGCGCACGCGTGCAGGTGCGAGTCGTTGATGCCGGGCAGCGCGGTGCGGCCGGCCAGGTCGACCACCTCGGTCCCGGGGCCGATCAGCGGCCGGATCTCGGCATCCGAGCCGACCGCGACGATCCGGCCGGCGCGCACCGCGAGCGCCTCGACGACGGTGAACGCGGCGTCCACGGTGAGTACGCGGCCGTTGATCAGGACCAGATCGGCGCAGACCGGCATCCGGGTCTCCTTGCGTAGCGACGACACATCGGGGAGTCGACACCCAATATTATTTGAGGCCAAACGATATGGATCGACCCCGACCGCCACAAGACCTCGGGACGATTCTTCGACCTCGGACGGGGAGACCGGCGAGCGCGAGCCGCACGATCTCGCAAGCCGGCCCCGATCCCCGAGCCCCTGGACCGACCCCTGGACCCCGGGGCCGCCCCGGCGCCCCCGAGACCTCGCAACCGGCGGCCCGCACCTTGCGATCCGCGCCGACGCGGCCTATCGTTTGGGATCAAATCAGTCTCGGAGGCCCTCGGTGCGCGCCCTGATCATTCGCCACGACCACCACTCGCACGCCGGATACGTGGGTGCGCGGTTGGCCGAACGCGGCTTCGTGCCGCACGAGGTGACGGTCGTGCCCGAGCGGCGTTTCCACTCCCCCGACGTGCGGGTCGACTTCCCGCGCCCCACCGACTTCGACCTCGTCGTGTCGCTGGGTGCGCCGTGGTCGGTCTACGACACCGCGACGATCGGTACCTGGATCGGCGAGGAACTCGCGCTGTTGGCCGAGGCGGTCCGGGCGGACGTACCCGTCCTGGGGATCTGCTTCGGCGCGCAGACGTTGGCCGCCGCGCTGGGCGGACGCGTCGAACGGGCACCGCGGTTCGAGCTGGGGTGGCACCCGATCGAGTCGGACGAGCCGACCCTGATCTCGCCCGGCCCCTGGTACCAGTGGCACTTCGACCGCTTCACCGTCCCGCCGGGCGGGCGGGAGATCGCCCGGTCCGCGGCCGGTCCGCAGGCGTACGTCGTGGGGCGTTCGCTCGGCGTGCAGTTCCATCCCGAGGTCACCCCGGGGATCGTGGCCGCCTGGCTGGCCGGCGGCGGCGCCGGCCAGGCCCGGGAACTCGGCCTCGACATCGCGGCATTGCGGCGGATGGAGCCGGCTGCCCGAGAGCGGGCCGACGCGCTGGTGGACGCATTCCTGGCGGATGTGGCCAAGCTCTGAGCCACCCCCGACACCGGCGGCCGAAACACGTCGCGCGGTCGCGCCCCGTCCGTCGGGTGGGCGGATCCGGCCGGGTCGGCGACGTCCTCGGCGTCCGTCGGCGGTGTGCGCCTGCGCTGTCCCATCAGGCGCGAGAACTCCCGGCACCCGGGTGACGACCGTGTGTGGCGGCGGCTCTTTCGAGTTCTTTTCGATCCTGTGAGTAGATCGCGGCGTGTCGCGGCATCGTCGGGCACCGGCGCAGAACCGCCCGGGGGGTGCCGGCCGGACGCGATCGGGCACGTCGAGCAGGCGGCCCGACCACTCGGCCGCAGCCGCGATCACCGCCACCGGCCGGTCGGCCGCAGCACGCCGGCCGCCTGCCGCGTTCATCCAATCTTGAGAACGAACTCCCTTATCCATAACCGACGTTGGTCTATCATCCCGCCCTTCGCATCGACTGCCCGCCCGCCCCGGCGCACGAAGCGCATCCGTCACCACGCGTCAACGGACGGCTGCAAAAAGGATCAACGCGGGGGTTGACACTGAAAGTTGGTCTAGACCAACCTAGTGGAACGGGGATCGGAGAGGTGTGCCCGGCATGGCTGTCCGCCGACCGAGCGGACCGGCCGGCCGGCACCGCGCGTCCGCCACGGGCGTTCCACGACCCGTACGGGCACCGAGTACAAGGAGGTAGGAATCCCGGCTCTGTCATCGCGGAGAACCACGACCTCCGCAGCGCGACCGGCCGGGGGCGGTAGTGCGCTCTCTTACCAAGTCCGCTTGGCATAAAGCCCGTTCAGCTCTTCACGACACCGCACCGTGGGTCCGGGGGACCCGGCGCGGCGAGGGACCACGCACCGCTCACCCATCTGCCGACCGGCGCCCGCCGGCGGGCCGGTGGACGGTCACCGGCGGGGGCCGCACCGCGGCTGCCCCGACCCTGCCCGGCGGATCCCGGTGGGTCCGCGACGCGACTTCCGCCGGCCGGGGCAGCGGTCCTCGGTCACATCCTTCCGATGTGCGCGAACTGCCCTTGCCGAAGGGCTGCTTCACCATGCCATGACGCGGATCCGGCGCGGCCGCCCGTCGAGCCGGCGATCCCGGACGGCGACGGCGACCCGGTCGAAGCCGTTCCCGGTGCCGGCCGCGGCGCCCTGACACCCGCTATCCGACGTCCGACATCCGACATTCGATCGATCAACCGCCGAGAGTGCGGTCGATGTGCGCCCAGCCACGGAAAAATCTCGCGCCTTGGAGTGATCACATGCCGACGTCCGGCCCCTATCCGTATCGAGCAGCCTCCGACATCCCCTACTTCAGCGCGGACGGCGAGACGTATCTGGCTCCGACCCCGCTGCGTGACCTCAAGAAGTCCCGGCCGCTGCGGGTGTTGTCCGAGCAGGACTTCGACTTCTGGCAGACCTACGGTTATGTCGTGGTCAAGGAGGCCATCCCGGCGGCTGCGGCGGCCCGCCTGCTGGAGTTCGCATGGGACTTCCAAGGGCTCGACCCGTCCCGGCCGGAGAGTTGGTACCGCGACGATCGGCAGTTCCGCTCCGATCTGGACCGGGAACTGCACATCTACGGGTTCGTCGAGGCCTACCACCATCAGCTCATCTGGGACAGCCGCCAGACCCGGCGCGTCTACGACGCGTTCGTCGACGTGTGGGACTGCGAAGAGTTGTGGGTGACCCTGGACCGCCTCAACCTGAACCCGCCCAATATCCGGGACCGTGATCGTGCGCACATCGCGCCCACGGACAAGGGCTTCGACATCGAACTGCACTGGGACGTCGACACCACCCTGGATGTCCCGCCGCAACGGGTGCAGGGCATCATCGCGCTCGACGCGACCCGGCCGGACCACGGCGGATTCCAGTGCTCGCCCGAGTTGTTCCGCCGGTTCGGCGAGTGGAAGGCCGGTCAACCCGCCGATCGTGATCCGATCCGACCCGCCGCCGACCGCGACGAGTTCCCGGTGATCAGACCGGAACTCGAAGCCGGCGACCTGCTGATCTGGAACGGGATGCTCGCCCACGGGGTGGCCCGCAACACCTCCGCGAACGGTGTGCGCGCGGTCCAGTACCTGTCCATGATGCCCGCCCTGGAATCCCACCACGAGCAACGTCGATCCCGGATCGAGTCCTGGCGTCACCTGCGCACACCGGACTGGAACAAGACGCTCGTCGGCGACGCCACGAAGCACGAATCGCTCAGGTACGGCACCGCCACGCTGAACGACCTCGGCAGGAAACTCCTGGGGCTCGACTCCTGGAGCGGGCAAGACACCGACCAGTTCACCGGAGAGCCGGCATGCACAAAATCTGCCTGACCCTGCCCACGAACCGAGCCTGCGCCGCCACGATATCCGCCATCGGCGAGGAGGCCGCCTACGCGGCGACGCACTTCGACGTCGAGGTGCATCTGCTGATCCTCGACTCGTGCGAGGAGTCCGCGTTCGCGATCCACGCCAAGGCCGTCGAGGCGACGCCCGCGACGCCGAATGTGATCGTGCACCATCTCGACGAGGCCGCACAGCGGAACTTCCTGCGCCGGGTGGTCGACCGATCCGGCGTCGACAGGCCGGACCTGTTCCTCGACCTGATGTTGCCCGCCGCGGTCTCCTACGGCGCCTGCACCAATCGTGCCTTCCTGATCGCCGCCGCACTCGGGTGCGCCTCGGTCCACCGTCGGGACTCGGACAGCAACTATCAGACGCTGGACGGGCAACCGGTCTTCCCCATCCACCACGAGCTGACATCGCTCGGCAAGCGCGCCCGCGACGCGGCGTCCGGCGTGAGCGAAACCGTGCTGGATCCGGCCCACGCGGACAAACCCGTGGTACTGGCGGGCAGTTCGTTCGTCGGGGAGTTGTCGGTGGACATCGGCGAGATCCAACGTCTGGACCCGGAAGCCTATTTCGACATCGTCAGCCTGTGGGCACCGCCCGAGTGGTCGCCCGAGAAGAAGCGTCGGCTGGTCGAGGAGTCCTTCACCGGCGCGGGCACCGACCCCTTCGTGCGGGATCACTCGACGCTGACCATCGTCGACCCGATGCGGCTGGACATGTGCAACATCTCCTTCCGGCACGAGGTGTACGAGCGGGTGCCGCTGCCGCCGGCGACCGACACCATCGGCAGCGACTACTTCCTCATGCACCTGGTGCACGATGCCCGGTTGCCGGGCGTGCTGCACAACCGCAACATCGTGAACTTCTACACCGAGGAACGACGCACCGACTCGGGCTTCGTCGCCTATCAGTTGCGGCTGACCAAGTTCTTCCTGTCGATGCTCTACTTCAATGCCGTCTATGCCGAGATGGCGACGGCCGGCGCCGCGCTGCTCGATGCCGAACAGCGCCTTCGGCCCGCGGCGGTCGCCGAACTCGCCCGGGCCGCCGCCCGGTCGGATCGCGCCGAGAACGTACACCGTCTACGCAGCCTCGACCGCTCCTACCGCAGCCTGGGCGGCCGATACGCCGCGTTCGCCGACACGCTGGCCGCCCGCGGCCCACGCCTGCTCGACGAGGCCCAGGCGGACATCGAAGACTTCGCGCTGCTGATCGAGGCGTGGGCGGCACTGATCCACGCGAGCAAGGCCACGAGCGTCCACGAACCGCACCGATAGTGGGACCCGGACCCAATCATGCACGTAAACGCACACATGCGCGCTGCCCTGGCGGCCTCCACCGAGGACCGCATCGTCTTCGATCTCGCCGGCATCGAGGAGCGATACGACTCGCTGCTTGCGGAGTTGCCCGACATCTCGGTCAGATTCGCGATGAAGGCCTGCCCCGTCGACGAGGTGCTCTCCTGCCTGGCCCGCAAGGGCGCCGGCTTCGACGCGGCCAGTCCGCACGAGATCGAGCAGGCGATCGCCACCGGCGTACCGACCGACCGCATCCACTACGGCAACACCATCAAGTCGGACCGGAACATCCGGGACGCATACCGGCTCGGGATCCGGGACTTCGCCACCGACAGCGTCGAGGACGTGCGGGCCGTCGCCGTGCACGCGCCCGGTGCCCGGGTCTTCTGCCGGCTGGCCACCAGCGGCGACGGGGCCCTGTGGGGCCTGAGCCGCAAATTCGGCTGCTCGGGCCCGGATGCGGTCCTCGTCCTGGAGCAGGCCCGGGCCCTGGGTCTGACCCCGTCGGGCCTGTCGGTCCACGTCGGCTCGCAACAGATGACCGCCGAAGCCTGGCAGGACGCCTTCGACGGACTGGCGGACGTCCTCGCGGACCTGAATCGACGCGGCATCGCCCCGGACCACATCAACCTCGGCGGCGGGCTGCCCGCCCTGGGCTACCTGGACCGGCGCGGGCGGCCGCTGGATCCGCCGCTGGACAAGATCTTCGTGGTGATCCGCGAGGGCATGCAACGGCTCCGCGAAGTGTCCGCATCGCCATTGCGCTTCCTGATGGAACCGGGTCGCTGGTTCGTCGCCGACAACGGCGCGATCCGGGCCCGGGTCTCCCGCTTGTCCGCCCGGGAGCAGCTGGACGGCGAACGCCAGTTCTGGCTGTACCTGAGCTGCGGCAAGTTCAACGGGCTGTACGAGATGGACGAATTGCAGTATCGGCTGGTCTTCCCCACCCACGAGGGCGCGGAGTGCGTACCTGCCGTCGTCGCCGGCCCGACCTGCGACAGCGACGACGCCTACCCGCACGAGGAGGACCTCGTGCCGGTGCCGAGGGCGGTCGCCTCGGGGGATCCGGTCTGGATCGTCTCCTGCGGCGCCTACGTCACCAGCTACACGACCCGGGGGTTCAACGGTTTCGCTCCGCTTCCGTACACCTGCGTCGGCGGCGACCACGACGCCGGCAACCAGGCGCGGTACCCGAATCCCTCCTCCGCCGTCGACGTACTTCCGGAAGGGCTGGTGTAGATGGGACACGACGTGCGCATCCGGCACATCGCCGAAGGCGACTGGGACGCCATCGTCGCGCTGGAGGCGGCCACCTACTCCGCCGGCGCGCTGTCCGAGGAGCGGCACGCGCTGGAGTCCCGGGCCCGTTCCTCGCCCGGCACGTGCTTCGTGCTGGACTTCGAGCAACGACCCGCGGGTTACGTACTGGCCCTGCCCTACCCGATGTTCCGCTATCCGGACCTGTCCCGCGCGGAGGACGTGGTCCACCACTCGCGCAATCTGCACCTGCACGACCTCGTCGTCGCCGAGCACGTGCGGGGCAACGGCCTGGCCCGCGAGCTCCTGCACCGGCTGACCGCGACGGCCCGGGCGAAGAAGTACGAACGCATCTCGCTGATCGCGGTCGGCGGCAGCGAGGGCTTCTGGTCGGCGAACGCCTTCGACGCCGTCCCCGAGGTGGCGCTCGCGCCCGGTTACGGCGCGGGCGCGGTGTACATGTGCAAAACGCTGTCCACGTCCAGGGCGGCGTACACGTCCGATCCGACCTACACGTCCGATCCGACGTACATGTCCGAAGCGGTGCACGAGGACCGCGATGCGAGAAGGCGAAGCCAGCCGATGGTCCGGTCCGCGGATCATCCCCGGAAGACGAAGTAGGCCGATTCACATGTTTCGCGTTCGCGATGACTTCCGCCGAGCACAGGTGGCGATCGCAGCACTGTTCTGTTTTCTCGGGCTGCAATACGCCACCTGGGCATCGCGGTTGCCCGCGATCAAGGCGGAACTCGACCTGAGCGAAGCCGAGGTCGGCCTGTTGCTGATGGCCTGCGGCGCGGGCGCGGCGGCCTCCTTTCCGCTCGTCGCGGCGTTGACCAAGCGGCTGGGCTCGCGCCTGTTGGCGCTGTCCTCCGCCCTGGCGCTGGGCCTGCTCCTGCTCGCGCTGGCCGCCGCGCCGAACTATCCGGTCGCGCTGGTGATCATCTGCTGCGACGGGGTCGCCGTCGGCTGTCTCAACGTGGCGATGAACGCGCAGGGCGCCGCGCTCGAAGTCGAATACCGGCGCACCGCGATGTCGCAACTGCACGCGACGTTCAGCGCCGGTTCGTTGTGCGCCGCACTGCTCGCGTCCGGGATGAACGCGCTGACCTCGAACCTGGCCGCGCACTTCGCGGTCGCCGCCGTGCTGCTGTTGCTGCTCCTGGCCTACGCCCGACCCGGGCTGCTGACCGAGGATCGAGCGGCGGCCGAATCCGCCGAGGCCGAGGAGTCGTCGCGGTCGGAGCGGCGGGGGTGGACGCTGCCGTCCCGGATCACCATCTGGATGGGCTGTGCGATGGCGTTCGGCACGGTGACCGAGGGCGCGATGAACGACTGGTCGGCGCTGTACATGAAGGACGTCGCGCACGCGGCGTCGGAGGTGGCGCCGCTGGGCATCGCGGTGGTCTCGGTGATGATGGTGCTGGCCCGGGTGTTCGCCGACGGGTGGCGCAGCCGTTGGGGCGACGGGCGGATCGTCCGGGTCGGCAGCGCGCTGGCCGGCACCGGGCTGGCGGTCGCGCTGCTGGTGGGTGGTGTGGTGCCGGCGCTGATCGGCTTCGCGTGCGTCGGGTTGGGCGTCGCCGCGGTGACGCCGTGCGTGTACGTGGCGGCGGCCCGCGCGGGCTCGGACGCGCTGGCCCTGGTGGCCGCCATGGGCACCACCGGCCTGCTCGCCGGGCCGGCGCTGATCGGCTTCATCGCGAGCGGCAGCAGCCTGGTGTGGGGCATGGGCGCGGTGGCCGCCTCGGCGGTGCTGGTGTCGGTATGCGCCACGCAGATCCGCTGGACCGGTCCGGACGAGGCCGAGTCGGTCACCGCGGTCGAACCGCACGGGCGACCCGAGCCGGGACCGGAGGTCGAGCCGCTCACCGGCGCCTGAGCTCCGCCGCCGGGAGGGGTGGGGCGACCGGCTCCCGGCGGTGCTTCGCGATCAGTCGACCCGCAACCGCCGATACTTCGCACACGGTCGGCTACCGGCGCCGGACCGCGGTCACGCGATCAGCTCCCGGCGGTACTTCGCGGCCAGGGTGATCGCCCGTCCGCCCAGCGCCACCACGCCGACCAGTGCGCCGGCGCGGTGGTAGCCGACCGCACAATCCGCGTCCCAATCGCCCTCCAGGAGACGGATGTCCGCGCCGCCCAACCCGGGAGCGCCGTACGACTGGAGGCGTTCGTCGTACTGGTCCGACCAGAACGTGGGCAGCGGTGCGAACGGGGTCGACGCGCGGTCCGCGCTCCCGGCCAGATACGCGGCGAGCGTGCGGGCCGCGTGTTTGGCGCTGTCGGTGGGGATGCTCCAGTACTCGACCCGGCGCGGTACGTCGTCGTAGCGCGGATTGGCGAACCTGGCCACGTCGCCGACGGCGACCACGTCCGGGCGCGACTCGACCCGCAGGAGGGCGTCGCAGCGTACCCCGTCGGCGAGGTCGAGGCCGTTGCCCGCGAGCCATTCGGTGTTCGGGATCGCGCCGATCGCCTCGACCACGACGTGCGCCGGCAGTTCCCGGCCGTCGTCCAGGACCACCCCGGTGACCTGCCGATCACCGGTCACGTGCCTTACGGTGTGGCCGAGTTCGAAGCGCACGCCGCGGGCCAGATGGCGTCGGCGCAGCGCCGCGCCCAGGTCGGTGCCGAGCGGGCGGTGCATCGGCTCCGGCTCGGGCGCCACCACCGTCACCTCGGCCCCGAGCGAGCGCGCCGTCGCGGCCACTTCGCAGCCGATGAAGCCGGCCCCCACGACCACCACCCGGCGGCCCGGCCCGAGTGCGGCGTGCAGCCGGTGTGCGTCGTCGAGGGTGCGCACGACGTGCCGTCCCGCGCTCGGTCCCGGGCAGGTCAGCCGGCGCGGGCGCAGGCCGGTGGCCACCACGAGACCCGCGTAGGACAACGACTCGCCGCCCGCGAGCCGTACCGTACGGGCGGTCAGGTCGACGCCGACGGCCGGTCGGCCCAACCGCCAGTCCACGTCGGCGCAACCGGCCCGCAGCCGAAAGGCGACCGCGGCGTGCGTCACCCCGCCCGCGAGCACCTCCTTGGACAGCGGCGGTCGGTTGTACGGCATGTGCGGCTCGTCGCCGATCACGGTGATGCCGCCGTCCCAACCGGCTGCGCGCAGCTGTTCCGCGGCCCGCAGGCCGCCCATGGAGGCACCCACCACGACGACCCGGGGAGCGGTCATGGTTCAGTCCTCGATCGTGATGGCCTGGAGCGGGCACACGTCGGCGGCCTCCTCGACCGCGTCGCGCAGCGCCTCGTCCGGGTCGGCGACGAACTCCAGCCGGCCGGAGGCGTTGATGTGGAAGACCTCGGGTGCGGAGAACACGCACTGTCCGTGGTCCCGGCACCGGTCCATGTCGACGACGACCTTCACGGTGGTGGTCCTTTCCGATCGATGGGCTGGTCGAGTGGGCGAAACGCGGGGCGGGCGCGCCGGCGGTCAGCGTCGCGGGGCGCGGATGCCGCGCAACTCCCAGTCGCCGCCCAGCGCGGTGGAGCGCACCTCTTCGGACTCGGTGGGCTGCGCGCCGCAGTCGGTGCGGATCGGGGTCGGGCCCTCGACGATGTGGTTGGCGAGTCGGCCCAAGCCCTCCACCTCGACCTCGACCACGTCGCCCGGCTGCACCGGACGCGATCCGGCCGGTGTGCCCGAGAGCAGCACGTCGCCCGGATCGAGGGTGATCGTGCGGGCGATGTCGGCGACGAGGTAGTGCATGTCCCACTCCATCTCGTCGGTCGAACCCTCCTGCGCCACCATGCCGTTGACGTAGGTGCGCAGGGTCTTGCCGCGGAAGTCCCAGCCCTCGACCAGTCCGGGGCCCAGCGGGCACAGCGTGTCCGAGCCCTTGACCCGGAGCATCGAACCCGCGTCGGTGTCCCGGAAGTCGTGCAGGCCGTAGTCGTTGGCCACGGTGTAGCCGCGAATGAAGGCGCCCGCGTCGGCGGGGGCGATGTTGCGGCAGGTGCGGCCGATCACGATGGCGATCTCGCCCTCGTAGTTGAGGTACTTGCAGCCGGCCGGACGCACGATCGCTCCGCCGTGCGCATTCAGCGACGAGGTCGGCTTGTGGAAGTAGGTCGGCGCGGGCGGCAGTGTGGTGCCGAACTCGTCCACCCTGCTGCGGTGGTTGAGATGCACGGCGATGATCTTGCCGGGCTCGACCGGCGGCAGGTGCCGGGCCTCGGAGACCCTGGTACGCCTACCGTCGGCGGCGACCAACTCGGCGCCCTCGCGCACGACTTCGACGATCGTGCCGTCGAGCAGGATGCGGCGGTACTCGGTGGTGCTGCTCATGCGACGTGTCCTTGGCTGGTGGGGGTGCGGACGTCGGGGGTGGTCCAGCCACCGTCGGGTCGGTCGAACCAGACGTGGGCCTGGCCGGTGCCGGTGGCGTTCTCGTAGTCGCCCACCAGCCGGCCGGGTGCGGTGCAGCGTTCCTCGCCGAGCGCGCCGAGCATCATCAGGTAGTGCCCGAAGCGCGCCTCGGGCTTGTACCGCAGGAAGTCCGGCATGCCGGCGAGCACGCTCGCGTGGTCGCCGCGTTGCATCCAGGCGATCCGCTGTTCGTCGGCGGCCCGGGCCTGCGGGGTGCGCACGTGCACCGGATCGGATGCCTCGTGGGCACGCAGTTCGCGCAGGTTCCAGAAAGTGTGCGAGAAGGCGCCGGAGGCCACGAGCAACACCTTGCGATCGGTGGCCGCGATGCCGTCGGCGAGCGCGCGGCCCAGCCGCAGGTTGTCCTCCACGTCCGCGGTCTGGCAGCAGCCGATGCCCATCCAGCGTTTGCCGGGCACGCCGAGGTGGTGCCACAGGTTGACGGTGGCGTAGTGGATCGGCAGGTACGGATCCTCGATCGCGGTGATCCAGGTGCCGTGTCGGTCGGCGAAGGCGGCGGTGGCGTGGGCCAGTTCCGGATCACCGGCGAAGTCGTAGGGGATCTGCCGCATGCCGCGCGGCAGTTCCTCCGAGGTGTACAGCCCGCTGCGGTGCGGCTGTGCGGCGATCACGTATTCGACGGTGGTCGCCCAGTGCGAGTCGAAGACCACGACGGTGTCGTAGTCGAGCCGCTCGAACACCTCGGCGCGCAGCCGGGCCAGGGCCGGAACCAGGCTGATCTCCCGGCCCTCGTTGAGTTCGTACCGGACCTCGCGGGGCAACATGATGGTGGGCGAATGGGCCAGGATGCCCGCGCCGACGATCTCGCCCATGGTCAGTGCCATCCGTTCGGCGCGGTCACGGTGTTCTTGACGTCGCAGTAGAAGTCGAAGCTCCAGGTGCCGCCTTCGCGGCCGATGCCGGAGTGCCGGGCGCCGCCGAACGGTGCCCTCAGGTCGCGGACGAAGAAGCAGTTGACCCACAACGTCCCGGCCACGAGTTGCTCGCCGACCCGCCGGGCACGATCCCGATCCCCCGTCACCAGTGTGGCGGCGAGCCCGAATCGGGTGTCGTTGGCGAGCCCGATCGCCTCGGCCTCGGTGCCGAAGGTCTGCAGGGTCAGGACCGGGCCGAAGACCTCCTCCTGGACGATCTCGCTGTCCTGCGCGACGTCGGCGAGCAGTGTGGGTCGGTAGTACAGGCCGCCGAGGTCGGTGTTGCGCCCGCCGCCGAGCAGTGCCTTGGCGCCGGCGTCGAGGGCACGGCGGACGAAGCCGTCCACCCGCTCCACGTGGTCGGCGTGGATGTTGGGCCCCACGTCGGTGGCCGCGGCGCGTGGGTCGCCCTGGACCAGGGTGCGTGCCTTGGCCAGGAAGCGGGCGGTGAACTCGTCGGCGATCGAGGCGTCCACGAGCAGTCGGGTCCCGGCCAGGCAGACCTGGCCCGCGTTGTCGTACTGCTCGACGGCGAGTTCGACGGCCAGCTCCAGGTCGGCATCGGCGAAGACCAACAGCGGTGATTTTCCGCCGAGTTCAAGGCTCACCGGGGTCAGGTTGGCGGCGGCCGAGGCACCGATCCGGCGGGCGGTGGGCACCGATCCGGTGAAGCTGATCCGGCGTACGTCCGGGTGTGCGGTCAGCGCGGCGCCGACCTCCTCGCCGTAGCCCTGCACCACGTTGAACACGCCGGCGGGCAGGCCCGCCTCGGCGGTGATGTCCGCGAGCAGCGACGCGGTCAGCGGCGTCCACTCGGCGGCCTTGAGCACGACAGTGTTGCCGGCCGCCAGCGCCGGGGCGACCTTCCAGGTGGCCAGCATCAGCGGCGCGTTCCACGGGGTGATCAGTACGCACGGCCCGGCCGCGTCCCAGGAGACGTGGTTGCCGTGGCCGCGGGTGTCGAAGTCGTCGTGGCCCAGGTGTTCGGTGAGCCAGTCCGCGAAGAAGCGGAAGTTGTGGGCGACGCGCGGCATCACCCCGCGCAGGTGCGAGCGCAGCAGCGCGCCGTTGTCGGTGGTCTCGACGATCGCCAGGTCGGCGAGCCTGGCCTCGACTCCGTCGGCGATGGCATGCAGGAGGCGGGCCCGTTCGGCGGGCGGCGTGGCGGCCCAGGCGGGGAACGCGGCGCGCGCGGCGGCGACGGCCGCGTCCGCCTCGACACGGCCGGCCCGGGCGATCTCGCCGAGGGTGGTGCCGTCGATGGGCGAGACGTCGGTGAAGGTGTCCGCGGACCCGACGCGCTCGCCACCGATCCAGTGCCGGGTGTCGACGGTGACGCCCGCAACGGTGACCTCGGTCATGGAAAAGCCTCCAAGTCGTTTGACCCCAAACAATTTAGCCGGCTGCGATCGGGGCGGTCAAGGGGGGCTCGGGCTTCACCCGGCGCTCCGGCGGCGCCCCCGGGGCACCCCGGCGGCATTCCCGCCGACCGGGCCCGCGTTGTATCGTTTGCCCCCAAACAATCTTGTCGGCGAAAGCGGGCACCATGGCGCAGCTCTCCCACCAGGACTGGCTCGACCGGGCGGCGCGGCTGCGCCCGGTGACCGTCCACCACATCGACGGCGCCGACCACGTGGGCGACGGCGACACGTTCACTGTGATCGCGCCGCGCGACGGGACACCGCTGGCCGAACCGGCCCGGGCCGGGCAGCGCGAGGTGGACCTGGCCGTGGCCGCCGCGCGCCGCGCCTTCGACACCGGGGCCTGGCCCCGACTCGCGCCCGCCGAACGCGGTCGCGCGCTGATCAGGTTCGCGGACACGATCGAGGCGCACCGCGAGGAACTCGCGCTGACCGTCGCGCTGGAGATGGGCAAGCCGGTCACCGAGGCATACGACATCGAACTGCGCGCGGTCGCGGCGTGCTTCCGCTGGTACGGCGAGGTCGCCGACAAGCTGATCGACGAGGCCCCACAGTCCGGCCCGGACGCACTCGCACTGGTCACCCGCGAGCCGGTGGGCGTGGTCGCGGCGGTCGTCCCGTGGAACTTCCCGCTCACCATGGCCGCCTGGAAGGTCGCCCCGGCGCTCGCGGCCGGCTGCACCGTCGTCCTCAAACCGGCCGAGCAGTCACCGCTCTCCGCCCTGCGGCTGGGCCGGCTCGGCGCCGAGGCCGGCCTGCCGGCGGGCGTGTTCAACGTGGTCGCCGGCGAGGGTCCCACCGCCGGGCGGGCGCTGGGCCTGCATCCGGACGTCGACGTGCTCGCGTTCACCGGCTCGACCGCGGTCGGCCGACACTTCCTGCGCTATGCGGCCGACTCCAACCTCAAGCGGGTCTGGCTCGAACTGGGCGGCAAATCCCCGAACATCGTGCTGCCCGACGCCGACCCGATCGCCGCGGCGGCGAGCGCGGCGTGGGGCGTCTTCTTCAACCAGGGCGAGATGTGCACCGCGCCGTCCCGGCTGCTCGTGCACTCCTCGATCGCGGAGCACGTGACGGACGCGGTGGTCGAACGGGCCCGCGCGCTGCGCATCGGCGACCCGCTCGACCCGGCCACCACGATGGGCGCGCTGGTGAGCGCGGCGCACCTGGCCCGGGTGCGCGCGCACATCGCCGGGGCGCACGCGGCCGGCGCCCGGCTGCGCACCGGCGGGGAACGGGTGGACCGGCCGGGCCACTTCCTGGAGCCGACGGTGTTCGACCGGGTCGCCCCGGAGATGGCTTTGGCTCGCGAGGAGGTGTTCGGTCCGGTGCTCGCGGTACTGACCTTCGACACCGAGGACGAGGCGATCCGGCTCGCCAACGCGACCGAGTACGGCCTGGCGGCGGGTGTGTGGACCACGAACCTGTCGGCCGCGCACCGGATCTCCCGGGCGGTGCGGGCGGGCACGGTCTGGGTCAACTGCTACGAGGAGGGCGGCCTGAACGTGCCGTTCGGCGGGATGAAGCAGTCCGGCCACGGACGGGACAAGTCGCTGCACGCACTGGAGAAGTACACCGACCCGAAGACCACCTGGATCCGACTCTGACCCGACCGCGCCCAGATCCCCCCGCCACCCCCTCCCGCCCTGCCTCCTTTCGAACCCTTCGGACCCTTCGAATACTTCAAGCCTTTCGAGCCTTTCGAGACCCGCGGAGACCGCAGTGACCCGTCCGTTGATCGCCGTGCCGTGCCGGTTCGCGGCCACCACGTCCGCCCTGCGCTACGCCGCCGAGGTGACCGCCCGAGCGCTGGCCGAGGCGGTGTACGCGGCGGGCGGCGAGCCGTTCATGATGCACCCGGCCGAGCCGGCCGGCGCCGCGTCCCGACTCGCCCGCGCGGACGGCCTGTTGCTGCCCGGCGGCGGCGACCTGGCGCCGAGCACCTACGGCGCGGACACCGTGCACGACCGGGTGTACGACGTCGACGCCACGCAGGACGCCTTCGACCTCGCCTGCGCCCGCCACGCGCTCGCGGTCGGCCTGCCGACGCTGGCCGTCTGCCGCGGCCTCCAGGTGGTCAACGTGGCCCTGGGCGGCACCCTCACCCAGGACATGCCCGTGCACCACCGCCATGTGCTCCACCGGGTGACCCTGACCCCCGACTCCACCATCGCCCGCGCCACCGGCACCACCGAACTCGACGCATCCTGCTACCACCACCAGTCCGTCGACCGCCTGGCCCCCGGCCTCCGCAGCACCGGCACCACCCCCGACGGCACCGTCGAGTCCCTCGAACCCACTTCCCCCACCGGCTGGTTCACGGCCGTCCAGTGGCACCCCGAGGACACTGCCCGCACCGACCCCACCCAACATTCCCTCTTCACCACCCTCACCGAGGCAGCCCACCGCCACGCCCGCCGGTGACCCTATCCGTCGAGCGGCCCGCGTCGGCCGAGGGTTGCGTGGTCAGCCCTTCGCCCGTCGCCCTCCGCGCCTCGGCTTCGGTGCGTCACCGCCGAGCAGGTCCTGGCGGCGTTCCTCGCCCTTGGCTTCGAGGCGGGCGACGATGCGGCGCAGGGAGTCGGCGAGGGTGAGGCACTCGTCGGCGGTGAGGTCGTCGGTGACGAACGCCTCCTCGGCGTTGAACGCCGGGAAGACCTTGGCCATCAGTGCCTCGCCGGCGGGGGTCAGCGAGAGCAGCACGAGCCGGCCGTCGGTGGCGTGTGCGGCGCGGGTGAGCAGGCCACGCGACTCCAGCGTGCGGGCCACGCCGGTGAGCGTGCCCTTGGAGATGCCCGCCTCCTCGGCGACGTGCCGGGTCTCGCTCTCGCCCCAGATCCACACCTCCCACAGCACGGTGAACGCGGTCCAGGTGAGTTCGGCGTCGCGCAGCACCGAGTTCTCCAGGTGCTGGCGTACCGCGGCGGCGGCGCGGTAGATGTTCGACACCGCGGCCATCTGCTCGCGCCGCAGCGGGATGTCGCCCAGTCGTGCCTGGACGGCCTTCTCCGTTTCGGTGATGGACCGCTTGCCGACCACGTGCTCCGCCTTCCTCGTCGTCCGCGTCCGGGTGGTGCCCCGATACGCCTTCCGCACCCCGAAATCTAGTCCTTGTGGCGACCTGTTTGCATCCGTACGATCAGCGGCACCCGCAGATCGTACGGGCCCAAACGAATGGGCTCCCGCCCCTCGGAGGCGCCGGGCATGGCAACCAGACAAGCGTCGACGAACGGCACCACCGACCCCACTTCCGCCCCCGCGCGCGGTTCGCTCGGCGTCGCACACATCGTCTTCTTCGTGGTGGCGGCCTCCGCTCCACTCACCGTCGCCGCAGGCGGCATCCCGCAGAGCCTCGCGGTCACCGGCACCTCCGGCATCCCCGCGGTCTACCTCGTACTGGCCGCGCTGCTCGCGATGTTCAGCGTCGGCTACGCCGCGATGAGCCGGCGCATCACCGGCGCGGGCGCGTTCTACGCCTACGTCGCGCAGGGCCTGGGCCGGGTGGCCGGCCTGGGCGCCGCGTTCGTGGCGCTGATCTCCTACAACGCGATGCAGATCGGCATCTACGGCCTGTTCGGCTTCACCACCGCCGACTTCCTGGACGCCAAGCTCGGTTGGCACCTGGAGTGGTGGGTGGTGGTCCTGGTCGGCATCGTGCTCGTGGGCGTGCTGGGCTACCTGCGGATCGACCTCAACGCACGGGTGTTGGCCGCGCTGCTGATCGCCGAGACGGTGACCGTACTGATCTTCGACATCGGCGCGTTCAGCCGGGCGCCGGACGGCCTGTCGCTGCACCCGTTCTCCTGGGACGCGCTGACCTCGGGCTCGATGGGCGCGGCGTTCTGTTTCGTGATGGCCTCCTTCACCGGCTTCGAGTCGGCCGCGATCTACGGCGAGGAGTGCGCGGATCCCCGGCGCACCGTGGCCCGCGCGACGTATGTGTCGGTCGGCGTGATCGGTGTGCTGTACGCGGTCACCGCGTGGGCCCTGATGAGCGGCGCCGGCACCGACAGGGCGGTCGAGGCGGCGACCGAGAACGGGCCGAACCTGATCTTCGTGCTGGGCGGCGACCGGATCGGCTCCGGCTTCGCCGACCTGGCCCAGGTGTTCCTGATCACCAGCCTGTTCGCGGCCCTGCTGTCCTTCCACAACGCGGTCGCCCGCTACTTCTTCGCGCTCGGCCGCGAGGGCGTGCTGCCCACCGCGTTGGGCCGCACCCACCCGCGCAACGACTCGCCGCACATCGGTTCGGCCACCCAGACCGTGCTCGCCGCCGCGGTGGTGATCGTCTTCGCCGCGCTCGATCGCGACCCGATGGCGACGCTGTTCAACTGGTTCACCAACCTGGGCGCGCTGGGCGTACTGCTGTTGCTCGTGCTGACCTCGCTCGCGGTGATCGTGTTCTTCCTCCGGCGGGGCGCGGACGGGGAGAGTGCCTGGAGCCGGTCGATCGCGCCCGCCGGGTCGGCGGTGCTGCTCGCGGCGGTGTTCGTCGCCGCGCTGGACAACTTCGGTGTCCTGCTCGGCGTGGACTCCGGCTCCGTGCTGCGCTGGGTGTTGCCCGCGCTGGTGCTCGGCGCGGGGGTGGTGGGCGCGCTGTTCGCGCTGTACCTGCGCGCGGCCCGGCCGGGCGTGTACGCGGGCATCGGGCGCGGCCGGAGCTGACCGGCGGCCCGCGCGCCGGGGCCGGCCGTCGGGTGCCGGGCCCCGGCGCGTTCGTCGCCACCCGCTATGCCGCGCCCGAACCGCCGCTCTCCAAGAGCGTGCCGCCGTTCCAGACCACGCCCACCTGCCGGTAGTAGGCGCCGATCATCTCGACCGGCTCCAGTCGGGCCAGTTCCTCGGTGGGCGCCTCGAACAGGGTCAACTCCGCGTCGCCGGTCCAGGCCTGCCCGCCCTCGGCGGACTCGGCGCCGGTGGCCACGAGTTCGTCCAGCGCCGGACCCCGACCCGGTTCGATGGACGGCAACCAGCGGTGGTGGGCCATCGGGTGCCCGTTGACGAAGCCGTTGGTCGGCGACGGCTCGCGCAGCGTCACCACGGCCTCGGCCAACCGGCGGTCGGCGGCGGCCAGGGTCGCGCCGAACCTCGCGCCCGCCTCGATCCGCGGCGCCGGGCCGTACGGGTGCGGCCGGGTCTGGTGGATCGAGCCGAGCTTCTTCGGATACCCCTGGTGCAGACCGCGTGCGATGGCGAAGTCCTTGTCGACCCAGATGTACACACAGCGCGAGTAGGTCACCCCCGCATACCGGCAGCGCACCACCGCGAAGCACTCCTTGTACTGCGCGCGCACCGGATCGAGCAGTTCCGCGCGGCCGGTCGAGCAGGACTGCCAGTCGGCCCAGATCAGCGCCACCGCCCCCGGGTCCTCCTCGGCGAGCGCCAACTGCGGGGGCAGCAGCTCGGCGACCCGCGCGGGATCGGTGCGGTACTCGACGGTGAGCAGGTCGCCCGAGTACGACCACGGCGGTGCCGGGATCAGCGAGGACCGGCCCGTGCCGGTCTTGGGGTGGAAGAAACCGTGTACGCCGGTCATGGCGCCTCCCTCTGCGAACCCTGGCCAATCGTTTGGGTCCGTACGATATGCCTCCCGCAGCGCGTTGTCACGCACGCAAAGCCTTGCCCTCAACCCCTTGTGCGACGTCTGCCACGTCCATATGGTTTGGGCTCAAACGAATCGGCCGTCCCGCCGTCGCCCGTCCTGTGCGAGGAGAATCCGGTGAATCCATCCGAAGCGGACCGGGCCCACGCCGTCGTCGCCGACCTCAAGGCACGCGGCATCGACGTGGTCCGGATCGCCTACCCGGACCTGATCGGCACCGATCGCGGACGCGACGTGCTGGTGGACCACCTGCCCTCGGTGTGCGCACACGGTCTGGCGTTCTGCCGGGCGGTCTTCCACACCACCCCGCGCGGCGAGACCGTGCCGGTGGCCGGCGGCATGGACGTCGGACTGCCGGACATCTGCGTCCACCCCGACCTGGACACCCTCGTCGACATCCCGTGGGAGCCCGGCGTCGCGTGGTGCCTGGGCGAGACCACGGACCCGGCCGGCAATGGCCCCGCCGCCGAGGCGCCCCGTTCGCTGCTGCGCGACGTGCTGGCCCGGATGACCGACGAGGTGGGCCTGCGACCGGTGGTCGGACCGGAGTTGGAGTACTTCCTGTGCGAACCGGACCCGCGGCGCACGGGCGGTTGGCGGCGGTACGGCGACGCGCCGGGCAACGTCTACGTGGCCGGGCGCCGCGGCGACCCGGACGGCCACCTGCTGCGCACCCTGCGCAGCCTCGGTCCGCTGGGCATCGGCGTCACCACCGGCAACCACGAGTACTGCTCGGGCCAGTTCGAGATCAACCTCGACCACTCCGACGCGTTGGACGCCGCCGACCGGGCCTTCCGCTTCAAAGCCGCGATCAAGGAACTCGCGCGCCTGGAGGGCAGGTTGGCCACGTTCATGGCCAAACCCTTCAACGACGAGGGCGGTTCCGGCTTCCACCTGCACCTGAGCTGCCTGGACGCGGACGGCGCCAACGCCTTCGACGACCCGGCCGGCCCGCACGGTCTGTCCCCCGCCGCACACCACGCGATCGCCGGCGTCCTGGCCCACGCCCCCGCGCTCACCGCGCTGTTGAACCCGACGATCAACTCGTACAAGCGGTTCGGCCCGGACACGCTCGCGCCCTGGCTGATCGACTGGGGCCTGGACAACCGCAGCGCGATGGTCCGCATCCCACCCGAGCGCGGCGCCGGCGCCCGCCTGGAGATCCGGCTCGGCGACGCGAGCGCCAACCCGTACCTGGCCGTCGCCGGCGTGCTCGCCGCGGTCCACCTGGGACTGCGCGACAAGGCGAGTCCGCCGCCGCCGCTGGAGGGCTACGGGTACGACGCCGCCAAGGCGCCGATCCTGCCCGCGACCCTGGCCGACGCACTGGACGCGTTCGAGGCCGACACGGAACTCACCGCGCTGCTCGGCGCGCGGTTCACCGACGCGTTCACGACCTACAAACGCGACGAGGTCGCCCGCTTTCGCCGGCACGTCACCGACTGGGAGTTCGCCGAGTACGCCTACCACCTGTGAGTCCACCCGCGCCGGCGCCCCCGCGCACCCGGCCGATCCCCCGCGAGGAGCCTTCGTGAGCACCACCACCACCGCCTCCGCGGTCCCCGAGCCGATGCCGCTCGACGAGATCGACCTCGCCGACAACGACCGCTTCCTGGACGGCGACACGCCCTGGCGGATGTTCCACACGCTGCGCCGCGAGGACCCCGTGCACTGGCAGCCCGAAGCGGCCCCCAACAGCGGCTTCTGGGCGCTGACCCGGCACGCGGACATCGTCGCGGTCGACCGCGATCCGCAGACCTTCACCTCCTCGCGGTTCACCAACCTGGAGGAGGTCGACGACTCGCAGATCGCCATCCGCCGCTCGCTCCTGGAAACGGACGGGCTGCGGCACACCGCGCTGCGCCGGCTGCTCCAGAAGCAGTTCACCCCGCGCGCGATCGCCGACTACGGCACGTTCCTGCGCGGGCTGACCGCACGCACCCTGGACAACGCGCTGGCCAAGGGCACCTTCGACTTCGTGCACGAGGTCTCCGCCGACTTCCCGATCAACGTGTTGGCCAAGATGCTGGACGTGCCCGGCGAGGACACCGGCAGGCTGATCGACTGGGGCAACCGGATCATCGGCAACACCGACCCGGACTACGCGGACGTGCTTCTGGAGAGTGCGGAGAGCGAGCGCTACCGCGAGTTGCCCTTCCGCAGTCCCGCCTCGCTGGAGGTCTTCGAGTACGGACGGGAGTTGGCCGCCCGACGGCGCGGCGGCACCGGCACCGACCTGGTCAGCCGGCTGGTCAACCAGACCCCCTCGGACGGCGTTCCGCTGTCGCGGCACGACTTCGACAACTACTTCCTGCTGCTGGTCGTGGCCGGCAACGAGACCACCCGGCACGCCATCTCGCACGCGATGCTCGCGCTGCTGCGCAACCCGGAGCAGCTGGCGCTGCTGCGCGACAACCTCGCCCTGATGCCGGACGCGGTCGAGGAGTTCCTGCGCTGGGCCTCCCCCGTCTACCACTTCCGCCGCACCGCGACCCGGGACACCGAACTGGGCGGCCGGTCGATCCGCGAGGGCGACAAGGTGGTGCTGTGGTTCGCCTCGGGCAACCGGGACGAGGCCGTATTCGAGAACCCGTACGACTTCGACGTCACCCGCCGCGGCGTGGACCACGTCACCTTCGGCAAGGGCGGCCCGCACTTCTGCCTGGGCAACGCCCTCGCCCGCCTGGAGATGCGGATCATGTTCGAGGAACTCCTGCCCCGGATCGCCGACATCCGGCTCGCGGGCGAGGTACGCCGGGTCCGGTCCAACTTCGTCAACGGCATCAAGGAACTCCCGGTCACGGTGACCCCGGCCTGAACCCGCCGTCCGGCCGACGGCGACCTCGGCGGCGTCCGGGCCGTCGATTAGGGTGCGCCGCATGGACACGCGTGGACTCACCGCAGGGGTCGTACTGTCGGCGGCACTGTTACTGGTCGGGTGCGGGAGCACCGAGGCCGGCCACGGCCCGGTGGCCGGCTCGGGCGGCCCGCACCCCCCGGGCGCGAACCCGCCGACCGGGGACCCCGGGTCCGCCGGTACACCGCCCGCCGGCGTCGAGCCCCGGTTCGTCCACGTCACGGAGGTGCCCGGCTACGTGCTCGCGCCGCAATCGGTCGCGGTGTACGGCGACAGCGGCTTCCAGGCGGTCTACGTATCGGCGCAGGGCAGGCGGATTCACCTCGGCGTGGACGCGGGCGACCCGAACTCCGCGGACTGCCGGCCGAATCCGCCGGCGGGCGAGACGTGCGTGGCGGACGGCACCGCGTGGTACCGCGGCACCTCGGCCGAGCACACCTACACCCGCGCCGGCAACGGCATGGTCGTGCGGGTGTGGGCCGACCCGAAGGAGATCGACCGGGCCACCCTGTACGCGGCGCTGCTCGCCGCCCGCCCGGCCGAACCCTCCGCCGCCCTCCCGGCGCCCCCGGCCTCCGGCACCCCCGCGCCGCGCTCGGCGCCGACCACCGCGAACACCCCGGTCGAGCGTGGCGATCTGCCGCCGGTCGGGGACGGCGCCCCGCTGAACCACCCGCCGCGTGCCGGCGGGTGATGCGGGCGGGCCCGGACCCGAACCCCGCACCACGGCCTCGGACCGAAGCGAAGATCACCCTCGAAGATCATTTCCGAATAGGGCCGGGCGGCTCATTCGAATGAATTCCACGAGACCCTGCGGCCCGCACCGAAAAATTGCCGCGCGGAATGTTCTCGACGCAGAAGATGCCAACGAAATCGGTTAACCGGGATTCACCTCCCGGCCCGTCACGACGCAGGCGACCCCCTCGTGAAGACGCCGGACGGGCCCGCACCCGCTCGGCATCCTTGCAGGGTAGGAGCCTGATCGCGCTTTCCACAGGGAGATTTCCAGCCGGCGCGCATGGCTGGTAATCGTTCTTGTCGGCCGCCTATTCAGCGCTTAGCGTCCTCCCCGAGATCAAACAGATCTCCTGGATTCGCGGCACCCACCAAAGCGCTGCGACCGATATCGCGGGAGTTGTCATGAACGACAAGATTCTGCTCGAAGAAACCACCGAGACGCGCGACTTCGCCGACTTCGACCTCGACGTCCGCATCGCGGACGGCGAGCTCGAGGCGGCCGACTTCGGGGCGGCCGGCGGCTGGACCTCGCCGAGCACGTACGGCGTGCAGTCGCGCTGTCCGCTCTGCTGCGCCTGACCTGCAAGTCCGGGGGCGGGCGGTCGCGCCCGCCCCCGGGTGTCATCCTTCGGCGAGAGCCGGTCACACGGGCATGGGGTCGGTGCGGAACACGGTGCGACACTCCGAGCGGAATCCTGGGCACGTCGACGGTCCCGGCGCGGGACGCGACGACGCGCGAGACAAGCAATACGAACCGGCCGGCCCGGTCTTCGTGCGGATGGCGAGCGTGCCGCGCGCCGGCACCGGCTCCGACACCGACCCCCGACGCGCCGAATCGGCTCCGGACACGGCCCACGCGCACACCGCCGAGGGGCTGCGCCGGATCATCGCCGACCCGCTGCTGCGCGAGGCGGTACGGGTCGCCAGCGGCAGCCTGTCCGCCGCCCTGGATCGGCTCGACGCGGGCGTGGACCTCGGCGCGAAGCGGCTGACCGGCACCGCGCTGTCGGTGACCCGGTACGCGCTGCGGATGAGCGGCCGGCCGACCCCGTTCGGCCTGTTCGCCGGCGTGACCACCGCCCACCTGGGAACATCCGCACGAGTGCGGGTGCACGGCCCCGGCACCAAGGCGGTCCGCCCGGACGCCGGCCGGCTGGACGAGCAGATCCGGGCCTGGCTCGCCGCGCCCGAGGTCCGCCGGCGCGTCGACGTGGTGCTCAACGATCTGTGTCGGGTACGCGGCGACCGGCTCGTGTTGTCCGGTCCCGAACGGGAGATCTCGGTGCGGCACAGCCCACTGGTCGCGCACATCCGCGCGGCCGCACCGCACCCCGTCCCGTACCGGACGCTGCTCGACCGAGCCGCCGAGGCGTTCCCCGGCGCACCCCGCGACCGGCTCGACGCCTCGGTGGCGCAACTGCTGCGACACGGCTTCCTGCTCAGCTCGATCACCCCGCACCGGCTCGACGACGCACTGCTCGATCGCATCGATGCCGCCGTCGAGGAACTGCCCGCCGTCGCAGCCGAGTTCCGGGCCACCCGCAGTGCGGTGCGCGAATACGAGAAGGCCCGGCCGGGCGAGGGCACCGAGCCGTGGCACCGGTTGATGGCACTGGTCGATCCGCACGCGGACGCCGCCCGTCCGCCCGTGCAGGTGGACCTGCGGATGGACGCCGAAGTCACCCTGCCCCGAGCCGTGGGCGAGGAGGCGAGCGCCTACGCCGACGCGATGTGGACGCTGTCGGACGCGTGGGTCACCCACGAACACATGCGCGACTACCGAAATCGGTTCATCGAGCGGTACGGCACCACCCGAACCGTCCCGCTGGCCGAACTCGTGGACCCGCACCGCGGCCTGGGCTTCCCGACCGGCTACGGCGACCGCCTGGCGCCGGGCGAACAACCCACGAGCGGCTACCGACCCGGCCGCGACCGGCGGGTGCTGGTCGCCGAACTGGTCCAGCAGGCGCTGCTGCGCGAGGACCGTGAACTGCGGCTCACCCCGGACCTGATCGAACTGCTTGCCGGGACCGCGCAGTCCGAGGGCGGCGAACCCGCCGCGCCGCCGAACTCGCTCGACCTGTGCTTCCAACTCCTGGCGCCCGACGCCGCCGCACTGGACCAGGGCCGCTTCACGCTGGTCGGCACTGCGCACGCGGGCTCCTGGGTGGCCGGCTCGATGGCCGGGCGCTTCGCCGAACTCACGGACGGCAGCGTCGAGTTGGCCGAATTGGTGGCGGCCGCGGCGGATGCCGACGCGGTACCCGCCCAGATCTCGTTCCGGCCGCACACCGCTCGCGCGCTGAACATGATCCAGGTACCGCGCCTGCTGCCGCACGAGATCCCGGTCGGGGTGTACGCCGATCGGCGCGACCCGCACTGCCTGGACTGGCGCGAGTTGCTCGTGGGAGTGGGCCCGGCCGGTCTGCACCTGATCCTGCCCCGGACCGGGCAGCGGGTGATGCCCGTGGTGCCGCACATGCTGGCGCTCGATCGCGAGGCGCCCAAGGTGGTCCGGCTGATGGTGGACATCGTCTTCGGCCGGTCCCGGACCTGGACCGGATGGGACTGGACCGGCCTGGAGGCGCTGCCGCTGCTGCCGAGGGTGACCTTCGGCCGGGTCGTCGCCGCACCCAAACGCTGGACCCCGGACCGCGCGATGTGCGCGGCGGCCGAGGACCCACCCGAGTTCGACCGCGCGCTGCGCGAATGGAGCGACCGCTACGGCGTGCCGGACCGGGTCCAGGTGGTGCACTGGGACCGGGTGTACGGCGTGGATCTGGCCCTGCCCTGGCACCGCACGCTGCTGCGCCACGAGGTGCGCCGGGGCCGGATCGCGCTGCTGGAGGACCTGAGCGAGGACGGCCGCGGCTTCGGCTGGGCGCACGGGCACAGCACCGAGGTGGTGGTCCCGCTGACCCGCCGCGCCACGGCTCGGGCGCTGCCCTCGACCGCCCCGGCCGTGCCCGAACCCGTCGTCGAGTCCGCCGCCGCCTACCATCTGCCGGGCGAGGACTGGTTGTTCGCGAAGCTGTACGCGACGCCGGACACCCACGACGAACTGCTCCGGGTGCACCTGCCCGCGCTGCTCGCCGACGTCGGCGAGCACGTCGACCGCTGGTTCTTCATCCGATACCTGGACCCGGACCCGCACATCAGGATCCGCCTGCACGGCGCCCCGGCCTCGCTGCGCGACCGGGTGCTGCCCGAACTGGCCCGGCATGTACGGGCCATGCGCGACGTGGGTGCGATCCGCACGATGGCACTCGACGTGTACGAGCCGGAGACCCGGCGCTACGGCGGGCGGCCGAACGCACTGGCCGCGGCGGAGCGCCTGTTCACCCTGGACAGCAGGTCGGCGATCGCCCAACTGCGTCTGCGCGCAAGCGGTGCGCTCGCGGTGCCGGACGAGGTGCTGATCGCGGTCAACCACGCACTGCTCCTGGAGAGTCTGGGCGACTGGGACTGGCCCTCGTGGGTGCGGTACGCGTTCGTCAAGGACCCGGACCAGAGCGCGTTCCGCCGACATCGGGCGCTGATCCGGGAGCTGATCCGGCCCGGACACACCGCCGCGGCGGTCGGCGAACGGCTGGGCGTCCCGGCGCTGGCCCGGTTGTGGACGCGGCCGGAGTACGGCCGCGCGTACGGCGCGATCGTGTTGTCCGACGCGGGCCGCCGACCGGCCGGTGCCGCGCACGAGAACGCCGTGCTCGGCCTGTTGCACATGCAGCACAACCGACTGCTCGGCATCGACCGGGCGGGCGAACAGCGCGGTTACGCCCTCCTGCGCGGGATCGCGAGCGACCACCTGGGCCGGCTCGCGCACGCCCCGGGACGGCCCGGGGCGGCGGAGTCCGGCACCACCGGCCCCGGGACCGCCGGCGCCGGTTCCGGGACCGGCGAGGGCGCGGACGACCGGGAGAGGAACGAGCGGGATGGCTGAGCAGGCGCAGGACGGCACGACGACGACCACGGTCGGCGCACCCACCGAGCCCCGTTTCGCCGACCGGGCGCGGGCGATGGTGGCGCGGGTTTTGGAGCGGCTCGCCGACCCGGCCGCGGTCGCCGCGGACACCGCCGTCCTGGCGGAGATGTCCTGGGACGGCGACGACCAACCGCTGTGGGTGGACCTGTCGCTGTCCAGCGGATTCCCGGGCGTCTCCCTGGCCTTCAGCGGCAGCACCCCGAGCGGGCCCGAGCACGCCGCCCGCGCGCACGCGCACCTGGCCAGGGCGATGGAGGTACTGGCCGCGGAGCGTTTTCCGGCGGCCGGCATCTTCACCGGGCCGGGCTCGGTCGCGTTCGCCACGCTTGTCGCCCACCGCGCGACCGGCGGGTATGTGAACGCCCTGGCCCGCATGGACGAGCACCAGCGCCGGGTGGTCCGGGCGACGCTGCCGCGCCCGCGCACCAACACGCCGCTCACCACCAACGGCGAGTTCGAGGCCGTCCGCGGGCTGAGCGGAGTCGGCCGCTACCTGCTGGCCCGCGACGCCGACGGCGACGAGTTGCGGATGGTGCTGTCCTATCTGGTCGGGCTGGCCGAGGGCGAGATCCTGCATCGGGGCCGGCGGGTGCCGCGCTGGTGGACCCTGGCCGCGCCCAAACTGGGCCAGGAGGTGGAGATGCCCGCCGGCCATCTCAACCTGGGCCTGTCGCATGGGATCGCCGGACCGCTGGCGCTGCTCGCGCTGGCCTGGCGTGCGGAGGTACGGGTACCGGGGCAGCGCGCCGCGATCGAACAACTGGTGGCGCTGCTCGCCGAGTGCGCCGTCCCGACCGGCGATGCCCTGTGGTGGCCGGCTTTTCGAACCCTGGAGCAGTGGGCGACCGCACCCGACCCGGGTGCCCCGGCGCAGCGCCCGTCCTGGTGCTACGGCGCCCCCGGGGTCTCCCGTGCGGTGCAGTTGGCGGCGCTCGCCCTCGACCGGCCCGACTGGCACGAGCTCACCCGCCGTTCGCTCACCGGCCTGCTCGACACGCCGGTCGCGGACTGGGGCATCGACGATCCGGCGCTGTGTCACGGCTGGGGCGGGCTGCTGCACCTGCTCGGCCTGCTGGGCGAACACCTGGACGATGCCCGACTGCCCGCCGTTCGGGACGAGTTGGCCGCGCTGGTGTTGGCGCAGTATCGCGACGAGTACCGTTTCGGCTTCCGCTCGACGATGACCCGCGTCCCGCAGGGCGTGGACGTACCGGCGTTCCTGGAGGGCGCGGCGGGTGTCGCGCTCGCCCTGGACGCGTACGCGGAGGGTCGCGTGGTGGCCGGCTGGGATCAGGCGCTCCTGGTGGCGTGATTCCGGCCGGGCGGTCGACGGGGGTCAAAACGCGGCCGGTTGCGAGTACGTTCCCCTGCCATGGACTCTTCCAGCGGCACACCGGCCGCCTTCCCCGGATCCCGGGAACGACCCCGATCCCGCAGCAGGTTGCGCTCCTTCGGCCGGCCCGGACGTGGCCTCCTGATCGTGGTGCTCGCGCTCCTGGCCGCCCTCGTCCCCTCGACCCTCCCCGGCACGGCCACCGCGGCACCCCTCACCGCCGCGGAGCAACGCTGGGGCAACGACCGGCTCGACCAGGTCACTTCGTTGACCACGCACAACTCGTTCACCAACTACGAGGACTCGCGCTGGTCCTCGGTCAACCAGTCCGAGTCGGTGCGCGGGCAGTTGGACCGGGGCGTACGCGGGCTGATGCTCGACACGCACTGGTACGAGCACAGCACCGGCCTGTGCATCATCAGTTTCGGCAGCGACTGCTACCCGAGCGACGTGTACCTGTGTCACGGGGACTGCAAGGCGTTCGCGGGGGTGACCTATGCGCTGCCTCGGCAGAGCCTCGCCGGGACGATGCGGACGGTGGTCGACTTCCTGAAGGCGAATCCGCTGGAGGTGGTCACCGTGTTCCTGGAGGACTACGTCGACACCGACCGGCTCCGCCGGTCCCTGGAGCAGGTGCCCGGCCTGCCCGATCTGCTGTTTCGGCCGGACACCGCCGGCGTGCGGAACAACGGCTGGCCCAGGGTGGCGGACATGGTCACCGCGGACAAGCGCCTGCTGCTGTTCTCCGACAAGCCCGGCAAGGAGGGTCTGGGTGTGATGTACGACCGGGACTGGACGGTGCAGAACTACTGGAGCCTGGGTGACCTGGGCAACGATCTGGCCTGCACCAGCCGATGGTCCGACATCCCGCTGAACCGGACCGAACCGGGCTTTCGCCGGTTGTTCGCGATGAGCCACTTCCGTAATGTGCCGACGATCGGGACCGCCGCCCTGGACAACGGGACCAAGCTGCGCAATCGCATCGCACAACAGTGCGCGACGGCGGCGGGGCGGAATCCGAACTTCGTCGCGGTGGACTTCCATCGGCAATCCGACGGGAGCGGGCACAGCCCGGCATCGATCGTCGGCGAGTTGAACGGGGGCTGAGCGGCGGCCAGCGGCGGAAGCCGAGGGTCCGGGCGAGGTCGCGTGGAGCGGGCCCGGGGCCCATGGTGGGCGCGGGGCAGGCAAGGCGCGAAGCACCCGGGTGGCACGGGGCGGGTCGGCGTGGGGGCAGGAAGGCACGCGGGGCGGGCCCGGGCCGTGGCGGCCCCGTTGTCGCCGGCGTGATCCGGCGGATCTCCGACGCACGGCGGGGCGATCGGCGGCACGACGCGTGTGCCGGTCGGTCCGCCGTCGGAACGCTCCGGCGGGACCCTCGGGGCGTTCCGACCCGGCACCCCGGTCGGACCGCCCCGCACGGGCGGTCCGACCATCGCATCCGACCGGGTGGTCCTCAGGCGCGATTGGCGGTGCGAGCGCCCGTCGCGCGCTTGGCGCCGGCCGTCTTGCGACCGGGCGCGCTGCGCGTGGTGGGCGTCTTCTTGGCAGTGGTCTTCTTGGCCGCCGTGGACTTCGCGGTCGTCTTCTTCGCGGTGGTCTTCTTGGCCGCCGTCGACTTCGCGGCGGTGGTCTTCTTGGCGGCGGTCGTCTTGGCGACGGCCTTCTTCGCCGTGGTCTTGCGGGCCGGCGCGGCGGTCTTCGCCGCAGTGGTGCCCCGGGTGGTCGCCTTCTTGGCGGGGGCCTTCTTGGCCGTGGCCTTCTTCGCGGTCGTCTTCTTGGCCGCGGCCTTCTTGCCGGCGACGGTGGTGCCGCCGGTCACCGTGCCCGGCGAAGCCTTCTTGATCGCGGTCTCGCCACGGGTCAGCTTCTTGGTGCCGCCGGTGAGGTCCTTGAAGCCCTGGCCCGGGCGGAAGCGCGGCACCGAGGTCTTCTTCACCCGAACCCGTTCGCCCGTCTGGGGGTTACGGGCGTACCGGGCGGCGCGCTCGACCTTCTCGAACGAGCCGAAGCCGGTGACCGAGACGCGGTCCCCGGCGACGACCGAACGGATGATGGTGTCCAGGACCGCGTCGACCGCTTCCTCGGCCGCAGCCCGGCCGCCGAGCTTGTCGGCGATGGCTTCGACGAGTTGTGCCTTGTTCATGAGATGCCTTTCGTGGTGCGGGGGTACCGATCGTTTCGACCGGCCGGACCATCCGACCGATCGGGTCGAACGCCGTTGCGCCAGTACCCATTTCCATGACTGTAACTCTCCGTCACACGGGGGGCATTTCGAACCGCGGCAAAGACGCGCCCGAAACACCCCCTTGGATCAACGACGAGAGCCCACGCGGGGATCCGCGAAACGCTCGACAAATCCTCCTGTCCGGTCCCGATGTTGACCCACCGAGGGGCGGTTTCCCCTTGTGGCGCAAGGCCCGAGGCACTCCGGACGAGCTTCCCCCGTGGCCCGGCGACGGTCTCCGCAGGTGCGGTAATCGGGAAATACTCGCCGACGCGAGCTTCCGCCGAACGGATTTCGCACATTCGGCGTGGCAACGTCCGTCCGTGGACGTGATCCGCGCCCCGAGCCGCCGGCAACTCATCGAATCCGACCCGCAATCGATCGACCGCCCGACACTCCGTGCGGCCCCGGCCGGCGCATGGCGACCGGCCCCCGTCCGAAGGCGGAATCGACCCTCGATCTCCGACACCGCGGAGCCGGCACAGGGCCGTTGACGTGCACGAATGCCCAGTAATGGGCGTCGGCGGCGACCGGGCGGGCGGTATGTCGGGGCCGCACACCGACCCGTACAACGACGACTCCGGGCTCCCGAACCGGGCCCGATCACAGCCCCGGCCGTGGCAATTCCGGCCGTCAGCGGGCCGACCCGGGCCCGAAGACGCGAAATCGGGCCGCCCGGGGGCTCGCGCCCGCGAAATCCGCCCGCCGGAAGGGCCGATCCGAGGCCGGAACACGGGAAAGCGGACCGGCGAAGCCGGATCCGGGCGGGCGCCCGGGGCGGATCAGGGCCGCCGAAAGCGGATTCCGCGACCGCCGGCGGCCGATCGGGAGGGCCCACAGGGGCGTCGGCGGGCCGGTGGAGGGGCCGAATCGGGTCGATCCGCCCGGGGTCCGCCCTGAATCCGCCCTTCGTCGCTGTGGATCCGCCCTTCGCCGCACCGGATCCTCCGCGGGCGTCGGGGAAATCGCGGCCGATCCGGACGAATCCTCGATTTCGCGACGGGTCGAGGCGCGAGCCGTCCGGTCCGGGCACGGGCCGGGTCGGCGCACGTCGAGCGCGTCGAGGCGTTCCGGGCCGATTTCGGCCACGCACAGCCCGCCGAATGCGGAATCCGCAACGCCCCGAAGCACATCCGCGCCACCCGACGGCGGACTCGGCGGCGGGCGCTGGCGTGTGACGCCGGCACCCGGCGGATCCGGGATCCGCAGTGGTCGGCGGTGGTTCGCGGTGGTTCGTAGGGGGACGGGCTCACCGGCGCAATCCGGCTCCCCGTCCGGTGCGCCGGGGCGGTCGAGGACGGAATCCCGCACCGGGACAGGGCGCGTACGGGCCTGCCGGAACGGATTCCGTGGCCGGATGGGACGCGTCGAGCAGGCCGGGGCCCGATTCCGCGGCGTGCCGGGCGGATCGGGGCTCGGGAGCCGACCCGCCGACCGTCTCCTCGGACTGTTGCGCCGGTCCGGTAGCGCAGCGTGATCCCTCGTCGATGCCGAACGGGGCCACCGGCAGGCTCGGACCGAATCGGCGGCGGCGACCACGTGCGGACCGGGTCGACGGGCGGTTCGGAATCACCCGAATGGTCGTGCCCGGGCCGATCGGCCCGCCCGGGGCCGCACCGGTGGTCACGGACGCGCGGAGGCCGATCGGGCAGGCGAATCCGGTGCCGAGACGGGCCGGCTCACGGGCGGCGTCGGTCGGTCGGCCGCGCGGCCGAGAGGGCGCGGGCGGGCGGCCCTGCGCCGTGCCCGGCGCGAGTTCGACCGGCGTGTCCGCCCGGCTCGTCGGACGGAACGCGCGGCCGGGATCGTGCCGGACCGAGTCGGCGAGACGACGCGTACGCCGACCCGGTACGCCTCCTCCGAGTGCAACCGATCGGACCGGACGAACTCGTCGGCGTGGCGTGCCGATTCGCTCGATCGGCACCGAGCAGACAATCCAGGGGTCGGGGCCGACCTGCGTCGACCGGGGTCAACATCGCGTCGAAGCCCACGTGTTCGACTGCCGCGGTGATCTGCGCGAAGTGGCCCGAGCCCAGGTGGGCGACGACCATGCCCAAGCACGCCGGCGGTGGCGGTGGCAATGGCGGCGGAGCGTAACGGAGCCGGCCGTCCGGCGCCATGGCCGTCGGTTCCGGGTGTCTCGCCACCCGGACCGGCCGAATCCACCCGGCGGTCGGCCGCGTCGGCCCGATCGACCCCGGCCGGCCGGGGCGGCTAGGCCTGTTCCGGCTGTTGTCCCGGCCAGTCCAGCTTCAACCGTTGCAGCTTGGGCAGTTGGGCGACGACGAGGTCGTAGGAGTCCTCGATCAGGTCCCGCACCATCGTCTCCGGCAGCGAGCCGTCCAGTGTCACGGTGTTCCAGTGCCGCTTGCTCAGGTGGTAGCCGGGAGCGATCGCCGGGTGTTCGGCGCGCAGCCGGATCGCGAGTTCCGGGTCGCACTTCAGGCTCACCCGCAACGGCCGCGGTTCGGTCAGCGTCGAGAACGCGAAGATCTTCCCGCCCACCTTGAACGTCGACAGGTCCGGATTCCGGCCGAACGGAAACTCTTCCACGGCTCCGTTGAAGTCCAGACACATGGCCCGAAGCCGCTCGGCCCCCATCCCCGCCAACCCCTGCGCATCGACCATCCCGCCAGTATGCCCACACCACAACGGCCCACCCGAACCGGGCGGCACGCCCGGCACACGGCAACCAGGCGCCCGACCCGCCCCGGGCCCCGGCCTCGAAACACCCCACCCGGCCCCTGCCCTGCCCCCGCGGCCCGCAGCCCGCATCCCCGCCCGCCCACCCGGCAGTCCGTCCCCGCCACCCTCGCCCGGCCCCGGCAGCTCCCGTCCCCCTTCTCGGCTGCCCGACGCCCGAGTCGCAGGCCCTAGAGTGCGGTCGCGACGGACCTGCCAGGGTCCACCCACCGACGAGGAGGACCATGACGAACCCGCTGATCGCCGCCGTGGGCGGGCACGAGCCGCAGATCGATCCCGCCGCATTCGTCGCCGCGAACGCGACCGTCGTCGGCGCCGTCACCCTCGCCGCCGGCGCGAGCATCTGGTACGGCGCGGTGTTGCGCGGCGACGCCGAATCGATCGCGGTGGGCCCGGACACCAACATCCAGGACAACTGCACCGTGCACAGCGACCCGGACTTCCCGACCGTGATCGGCGCGCGTGTGTCCGTCGGCCACAACGCGGTGCTGCACGGCTGCACGATCGAGGACGATGTCCTGGTCGGCATGAACTCCACGGTCCTCAACGGCGCCCACATCGGTGCGGGCGCCCTGATCGCCGCCGGTGCCGTGGTGCCCCAGGGCATGCGTGTACCGCCCGGCGTCCTGGTCGCCGGCGTACCGGGCCGGATCAAGCGCGAGCTCACCGAGGACGAGCGCGCCGGCATCAAGGCCAACGGCGCCGGCTACCGATTCCTGGCTCGGGCGCACGACGAGATCACCTTCGGCTGATCTCGGGGCGGCTCGATCCGACCTACCGGCATCGAGCCGGCAGGCCCGTATCGAAAAC
The DNA here is from genome assembly GCF_044458105.1 of Embleya sp. NPDC050493. Lineage (NCBI taxonomy): Bacteria > Bacillati > Actinomycetota > Actinomycetes > Kitasatosporales > Streptomycetaceae > Embleya > Embleya sp. NPDC050493. The sequence goes on along the minus strand of NZ_JBITHP010000024.1, from coordinate 52,198 downwards.
CGAGGACCGAGGACCCAGGACCGCGGGCCGAGAACCACCGCATCCAACCCCAGCGCCGGCCGGTGCGCAAGGGGTGCTCCGACCGACGGCAGTCGGCCCGTCGACGGAAATCGCGGTCCCGGGGAGCCGTCCTCGTCGTCGTCTCGGGCCGAGCACTGTGCTCGCCGGCGCCCGATGCGTCCGGGCCGCGGCCGAGCAGCCTCCCCTGCCGCGCGCCGGGCCCGTCGGGTCATCCGGCACGGCCGTCGAGCGTGGAACGCATCGGCTTGAATTCGCGCTCCCATCAGGCAATTCGAGAGCCATACGTAAGCGTATGGCTGCGGAGAGTGTCCGGTCGAATGCCGCCAACAGTCGCAAAGGGGACTTCTGTCGATCCATAACCGGAACCGGGCCTTCGACTTGACGTCGGTACGACAACCCCATGATCGTGTTCCGGCCGCCGGTGTTCCGCGAAGGACTCTCGACGGAGCCGGCCGGACAACCCTCATGCGGAAGGGCTACCGATGGGCCGATTTTGGAATCTCAAGACGCAGAAATCATCCGACAGAATCTCGCGGTCATCGCCCCCCAGGCCGCGGATGTCACGTCCCACTTCTACGCACTGCTGTTCCTGCGCCGTCCCGACCTGCGCGACCTGTTCCCCCCGGCGATGGACGTCCAGCGCGACCGTCTGCTGAACGCGCTGATCCGCATCGTCGGCGACCTGGACAACGCACCGGCGCTGACCGGATTCCTCGGTCAACTCGGCCGAGACCATCGCAAGTTCGATGTCATCGCCGAGCACTACGACCTGGTCGGCGAATGCCTGGTCGCCGCCCTCGCCCGATTCAGCGGCGAAACCTGGAACGATGCGGTACAGGACGCCTGGACACGCGCGTACGGCGCCGCCGCGGGCATCATGATCGGCGCGGCCGACGAGGACGCCCTGACCAACCCCCCACACTGGGCCGCGGAAATCGTCTCGCACGAGAAGCCCGCCGACGACATCGCCGTGGTCACGGTGCGCCCCGACATCCCGTTCCCCTACCGGGCGGGCCAATACACCTTCCTGGAAACCCCGTGGTGGCCGCGCGTATGGCGGGCGTACTCGATCGCCAACGCGCCCGACCCGAACGGCCTGCTCACCTTCCACGTGCGCTCGGTGCCCGCGGGCTGGGTCAGCAACGCCCTGGTCCACAAGGCCAAACCGGGCGACCGCGTCAAACTGGGCGCCGCAATGGGCGAGATGGTCGTGGATCACCTGGCGCCCAATCCGGTGTTGTGCGTGGCGGGCGGTACCGGACTGGCGCCGCTGAAGGCGATGGTCGAGGAACTGGCCTACTACGGCACCGATCGATTCGTCGACCTGTTCTACGGGGCGAGCGCGCACAGCGGGCTGTACGGCCTGGAGGATCTGCTGCGGCTGTCCCAGCGGGTGTCCTGGCTGCGCGTGCGACCGGCGCTGGACGACCTGACCCTGGCCGGGATCAGCGGAGGGGTCTCCGACGTGGTCCGGGAGTACGGGCCGCGTTACGACTGCGACGCGTACCTGAGCGGACCACCCGCGATGGTGCTGGACAGCGCCCGGGTGCTGCGCCGACTCGGCCTGAGCAAGCGACAGATCCACCACGACCCGGTCGTCGGCGCGTATTCCGCCGACGACGCGGCCCAACCGTCCGCCCCGGTGCCCGCGGATGCGCCGGGCTGACCCGCGAGCCGTCGCCGGCTCGTACCCCCACCAGACCCGAAACAGGCTCCCGCGACCCCGGTCGCAGCGCCGAGCCGGTTCCCAGGAGAGCGTTGACCGAGCACAGCATCACCCGGATCCGCGGCGACCAGCCGTCGTGTCCCGTGCCACACCACCCGCAAATCCCCGCCCAGCAGCCCCCGTCCGCCCCTCCCGAGGTCACTCCCGAAGGCGCCGTGGACCCCGCCCGGGCCCTCGCGTTCCTCGATCGATTCCATCAGGAGACCAGGTCGCCGGAGGATCGGGACACTCGCCGGCGTGAGATCGTCGAGCAGATCCGCGAAACCGGCACCTACATCCACACCTCGGCCGAACTCGTCTGGGGCGCCCGGGCCGCCTGGCGCAACTCGGCCCGCTGCATCGGCCGGTTGTACTGGAACAGCCTGGTCGTCCGGGACCGCCGGCATGTGAGCCGCCCCGAGGAAGTGGCCGCCCAGTGCGCCGGACACCTGCGCGAGACCTGGCGCGGCGGCCGAATCCGGCCGACGATCACGGTATTCGCGCCCGACGCCCCCACCGGGCCGAGGGTACGGATCTGGAACGAGCAGTTGATCCGCTACGCCGGCTACCGCCGGGCCGATGGCGCGCTCGTGGGCGATGGCCGCAACCTGGGCATCACCGAACTTGCCGGCGAACTCGGCTGGCGCGGCGCGGGCACCGACTTCGACCCGTTGCCGCTGATCATCGAGAGCGCGGACGGCCGACTCCGCGCGTACGCGCTGCCGCCGGACGCGATCCGCGAAATCGCGCTCACCCACCCCGAACACCCCGGCTTCGCCACCCTGGGCCTGCGCTGGCACGCGATCCCGGCGATCTCCAACATGCGACTGGAGATCGGCGGCGTCTCCTACAGCGCGGCGCCGTTCAACGGCTGGTACATGGGCACCGAGATCGGCGCCCGCAACCTGGTCGACGCGGACCGCTACGACATGCTCCCGGCGATCGCCGCCCTGTTCGGCCTGGACACCTCCAGCGAACGCACCCTGTGGCGGGACCGGGCCTTGATCGAACTCAACCGCGCCGTACTGCACTCGTTCGACGCGGCCGGTGCGACCATCACCGACCACCACACCGAATCCGACCGCTTCCTCCGGCACGTCGAACGCGAGGCGGAGGCGGGCCGCACGTGTCCGGCGGACTGGAGCTGGATCGTGCCCCCGGTCTCCGGCGGCCTGACGCCGGTCTACCACCGCTACTACGACGAGCACGACGAAAGTACGGAGAGCCCGGCCTACCTGCTCGACGAGGCCGCCGGCCGGCGCTCGGCGGGCCGGCGCCCCTGAACAGGCCCGGCCACCGGGCGAACGAGTGAAATCCGGCGGACCGGGCGGGGCGTGCCCGGTCCGCCGCCGCCGGCACGGGGTGTTTCGCCGGTGGCGGGACGGGAAATCTCGGGGGCCGCAGTCGCGACAAGGCTCCGGTCGGCGCGTCCTTCACGACACGTCGTGGCATCAGGTGAAGGAATGTATCGATGGCTACAGGCAAGGTGAAGTGGTTCAACGCGGACAAGGGCTTCGGCTTCATCGAGCAGGACGACCGCGGCCCGGACGTGTTCGTGCACTTCTCGGCCATCCAGGGCGTGGGCTTCCGGCAGCTGGAGGAGAACGACCTGGTCGAGTTCGATGTCGTCCAGGGCCCCAAGGGCCCGCAGGCGGAGAACGTCTCCGTCCGCAAGGACTGACGCGTAGCGACCCGACCGCCGCGCGACGACCGGGGCACCGCCGAGACCGACGTCCCGGCGGTGCCCTGGTGCATGTCCCGGGCGGCGGGCGGGCCGCGGGCCGGGCGTGCGTTGCCCGATCAGCCCGGCAGGCCGGCCCGTCGGGCCTGCTCGCGGCGGCATCGGATGCGCCGCCGCTTCCGGCCCGGACGATAGGTTCTCCTGCGCACGTGTGTGCGATCACTCGGGGAAGGTCTCATCGGCATGTCGCAAGCAATGTCGCGGTCCGACGGCGCGCACGTCGCGCTCGGTTCGTGCCGGGGGTGGAATCCGTGCTGAGTACGGCCGAGCCCCCGGTGAGCGCGGGTGTGTTGTGGGTGGCCACCGCGCTCACCGCGCTGTTGCTCACCCTCGGACTGGCCTGGGGTGCACGGCGATTGCTCGGGCTGCCGGTGGGCACGCGGCGCACGCTGGCCGCGGGGTTGCTCGGACTCGTGGTGTCCTGGGCGCTCGGCGGGAGCATTCAGCGGCACAATCCCGGCGTCTTCATGACCGTCACGCTCGGTGTGGCACTGCTCGCCGCGATGACCTTCATCGTGGTCATCGAGGCACTCGTGCCGAGCGGATCGTGGCCGGGCACGGTCGAGTTCGCCCGCGGACTGCGCCGGCGCCTGGCCCGCGGGCGCCGCTATTCGCAGATCAGCCGGATCGCCGCCCGACACGGACTCGGGCCGTATCTGCGCGGCCGTCGGGCCGATCGCACGAGTCGGCGGGCCGGTCTGGCCCGGTCGTTGCAGGAGGCGCTCCAGGACGGTGGGGTGACCTTCGTCAAGCTCGGGCAGGTCCTGTCCACCCGCCGCGACCTGCTGCCGGTCGAGTTCGTGGACGCGCTGGCACTGCTCCAACATCGGGTCGCGCCCGCGCCGTGGGCGGAGGTGGAACGGGTCCTCACCGCCGAGTTGGGCGCACCGGTGACCGAGGTGTTCGCCGAATTCGACCCGGAGCCGCTCGCGGCCGCGTCGATCGCGCAGGTCCATCGGGCCCGGCTGCGCTCCGGCGGCGAGGTGGTGGTCAAGGTGCAGCGCCCGGGGATCGGCCCGATCGTCGAGCGGGACCTGGACATCCTGGCGCGGCTCGCGGCGAGCCTGGACCGGCGCACCACGTGGGGGCACGCGCTGGGTCTGGTCGAGCTCGCCGACGGCTTCGCGGTGGCGCTGCGCGAGGAGTTGGACTTCCGGATCGAGGCACGCAATACGAGCGCGGTGACCGCCGCCGGGGTCGGGCGGCGGCATGCGAGCCTGGTCCTGCCGCGCCTGCATCCCGAACTGAGCACCGCACGGGTGCTGGTGCTCGGCTGGCTGGACGGCATACCGCTGGGCACCGCCGCGGCGACCCTGGACGAACGTGGGGTCGACCGGAACGAGTTGGCGCGCATCCTGCTGGGCGAGCTGCTTCGACAGATCATGTTCGACGGGATCTTCCACGCCGACCCGCACCCGGGCAACATCATGCTGCTCGGCGACGGTCGGCTGGCCCTGCTCGACTTCGGCTCGGTGGGCCGGATCGACGCGCAGTTGCGGTCCGGACTCCAGGAGTTGCTGCTCGCGCTCGGGCAGGCCGATCCGGCCGCGATGTCGGATGCGCTGCTCCAGGTGGTGACCCGGCCGGCGGAACTGGACGAACAGCGGCTTCAGCGGGCGCTCGGCCAGTTCATGGCCCGCCATCTCAGTGCGGGACTGGCGCCGGATCTGGCCATGTTCACCGACCTGTTCCGGCTGGTGTCCGCGTTCGAACTGACGGTCGCGCCGGAGATCGCGGCCGTCTTCCGGGCGCTCGCCACGGTCGAGGGCACGCTGACCGACATCGAACCGGGCTTCGACATCTTCGCCGAGGCGCGCGGTTATGCGACCAAGCACGTCACGGAAACGTTGGAGCCGACCGGTCTGCGGGACGCGGCCACGAGCGAACTCCTGCACCTGCTACCGGTGTTGCGTCGGCTGCCACGTCGCTTCGAACGAGTGACCGGGGCGCTGGAGGAGGGCCGACTCGGGGTCAACGTGCGACTCCTGGCCGACGAACGCGACCGCCGGGTGCTCACGTCCATGCTGAACCGCACGCTGCTGACGGTGCTCGGCGCGACCGCCGGGATCATGGCCGTGCTGCTGCTCGGCACCGAGGGCGGCCCGCAGGTGAGCGACAGCGTGGGGCTGTACCAGGTGATCGGCTACAACCTGCTGGTGGTCAGTTGCGTCCTGGTCCTGCGGGTGTTGTTCACCATCTTCCGAGCGGAACGCGCCGACGCCCGGACATGAGGCGGGGCGGAACACGCCGACGCCCGGACACGAAGCCGAGCGGAACGCGCCGACGCCCGGACATGAGGCGGCGCGGCGCCGAAGTACTACCGCCGTTTCGGCACCGGTGTCGTTCGGCGCCGAGGTGGTTCGGCACCATAGTCGTTCGGTACCACCACCACTCCCAGGGGGAACTCGATGAAGCGTTGGCCTGCCGCCCTCGTCCTCGCCTTCGGCATCACCATCGGCGCCGGCGGCGCCCAGACCGCGGTCGCCGCCGGTCCGCACAGCCCGTCGTGCGCGGCCGACGCGTCGCCCGGACACACCCGCCGGCACCTGCCGGAGGCGGAGATCTTCGTCACGAACAACACCGCGGTGATCAGCGATCCCGACGACCCGCGACTGAACACCCGGCTGAACGGCTTCGCCTGCGAGGTGCGCGCGATCATCCGCGCACACGGCGCCGATCCGGAGAAGTCCTCGCTGCTCGACGGCGTGTTCTGGTCCGGCGAGCTACAGAACACCACCTATGAACGCTCGCGCGAATTCGACGTCGACGACATAGACGCCGCCGGGCTCAACCATGTCGCGGAGGTGCTGCGCAAGCGCTTCGCCCAGGAGTCGGTACTGACCTTCGAATACCTGCGCATCGACTCGCCGCGGGCGGATGCGATCGAGGTCGAGGTGCCGGGCGTGGACGTACAGCGCCTGCACGACGGTCTGGTCGCCGATGCCGAGGCGCGCGAGCATCTGTTCGGCGGCTCGGTCACCGTGCGCGGCGGCAAGCTGATACTGGTCGCCGACCGTGCGGACGCGGCCCTGGTCGAGCGCTTCGTCGGCACCCTGGGCGGCGATTGGTCCAAGGCCACGGTCCACTACGGGGACCGGGAGTTCGTCGGCTAGAGCACGGTGTGCGGTCGGCCCGGCAGGGTGTTCCACCCGATCGGCACCGCCGGGTCGACGGCGCACGGACGCGGGGCGGGTGCGCTTCCCGGCCGGCGGCGCGACCCGCCCACACCGCGCATTTACCCAGGTCATGGCCGGTCCGGTGGTTCGAAAGGCGGGTGAAACCCGTTTGGCGAAGCCGCCGGTTCGCGGTAATGATTCGGTTATGTCACGCACGTTCGAAGATCTGTTGGCCGAGGCCGAGTCGGTCTCCGTGGACGGCTGGGACTTCTCCTGGCTGGCCGGGCGGGCCACCGAAGCACGCCCCTCATGGGGCTATCAGCGGCTGATGGGTGAGCGGCTGGCCGGTGTGTCGGCCGCGCTGGACATCCAGACCGGCGGCGGCGAGGTGCTGGCGGGCGCGCCGAAGTTGCCGGCCACCATGGTCGCCACCGAGTCGTGGCCGCCGAACGTGGCCAAGGCGACCCGACTGCTGCACCCGCTCGGCGCGGTCGTGGTCGCGGATCCGGACGAGCCGCCGCTGCCGTTCGCCGACGCCGCGTTCGACCTGGTCACCAGCCGGCATCCGGCGACGGTGTGGTGGGCCGAGATCGCCCGCGTGCTCCGCCCCGGCGGCACGTACTTCGCACAACACGTGGGTCCCGCCTCGGTGTTCGAGCTGGTCGAGTACTTCCTCGGGCCACAACCCGAGGCGCGCGAGGGCCGCCGGCCCGAGACCGAGAGCGCCGACGCGCGGGCGGCGGGACTGGAGATCGTGGATCTGCGCCTGGAACGGTTGCGGATGGAATTCTTCGACATCGGTGCGGTCGTCTATTTCCTGCGCAAGGTGATCTGGATGGTGCCCGGCTTCACCGTGGCCGCCTACCGGGACCGGCTCCGCGAGCTGCACGAACTCATCCAACGGGACGGCCCGTTCGTCGCACACTCGACCCGATTCTTGATCGAGGCGCGGCGGGCCGACTGAGCGGATGGGCGGACCGGCCGGGCCGGGCGTGGGCGGGACCGGGCGGGTGACAGGGCGTGCCCAAGAGGCGGTCTCGCCGTTGAGGATGGCATGACGCACACTCGACGCATTCTCGCCACCGTCCTGCTGACCGCGGGCGCCGCGGCGCTGGCCGTGCCGGTCGCCAACGCCGGCCCCGGACAGGACATCACACTCACCACGCCGGACGGGACGGCTCCGGTCGCCGGCGGCGCCGGCACGGGCACCGGCACCGGCACCGACACAGGCGCCGAGGCCGCCGACGCTCTCGGCACCGCGGTGACCTCGCTGATGGGCGGCCTCACGAGCTGAAGCCGCGCGGGGGCTCCGGGCCGGCGACGGCACGGGCCTCCGCCCGGGCCCCGGCCCCGAGTTCACCGGGCTTCGCTCCGGGCGGCGGGCGCTCTCCCGTGGAACGCCCGTCGCCCCCGCCCGGATCGGTCAACGGCGCACCCGATGGCGCAGGTGAAGCACCCGGTCGCCCTGAATCACCACGTCGGGATCCTCCAACAGGTGCTGCGCCCGGACCGCCCCGAAGTAGTGCTGGCCGGACCCGAACACGACGGGTACGACGTCCATGCGCACCTCGTCGATCAGGCCCGCGGCAAGCGCCTGGCCACCGACGTCGCCGGCGGCGACCTCGACCAAACGGTCACCCGCAAGCTCCTGCGCCTTGGTCACTCCTGCCTCGATGCCGTCGACGAAGTGAAACGGCGCCTCGGGGTCCCAGCCCTCGGGCTCCGGCCGGTGCGTCACGACGACCACGTGGTCGATCCCGCCCGGAGGCTTCCCGTCCCAACCGTCCGTCATGTCGAAGACGTGGCGGCCGACGAGCGGCGGTCGGTCGGGTGGCCGGGCGGCGGTGGGTCGGTCGGTCGCGTCTGCCCATGCGCCGCGCTGCCGCGCTGCCCCGATGCCCCGCTCCGACGCCGAGGTTTCGCTGCTCCGCGAAACAGTGGAGGGACCGGGCGGCCGGGTTCAGCCTGAGCCGCATGTCGACGATCGAGTTGCCCCGCCAGTTCGTACGGACCCGGCGTTTCTCCGCCGGTGTCCCCACGGCCTTCACCGTGTCCCCGGACGGCACCTCGGTGTTGTTCCTGCGCAGTCGATCCGGTGACGACCCGGTCGGTTGTCTGTGGCACCTGGACCTGGACTCGGCGACGGAGCGGCTGGTCGTGGATCCGACCGCGCTGCCCGGGCCGGCCGGAGCGTCCGGGATCACCGGCTACGCCGTCGACGACGCGGCCGGCCTCGCCGCGTTCGTGCTGCCCGGCGGCCTGTGGGTGGTCGAGGTCGCTTCCGGCCGGACCCGGCGGCTGCCCGTGGAGGGCCCGGTGCTCGACCCCCGGCCGGACCCGACCGGCCGACGGGTCGGCTACCTCGCCGACGGCGCGTTGCGCGTAATCGACGTTGCCGGGACGAACGACCGGGCGCTCGCCGAGCCCGACGGCGCCCATGTGCGGTTCGGTGTCGCCGAGTACGCGGCGACCGCGTCGATCGGCCGATCGCGCGGCTACTGGTGGGCCCCGGACGGCGCCCGACTGCTGGTGGCCAGGGTGGACGAGAGCGAAGTGCCGGTCTGGCACGTGTCGGACCCGACCCGCCCGGCCTCGCCGCCGCGTACGGTGCGCTATCCCGTGGCCGGCGGCGCCAACGCCCGGGTCACCCTGCGGGTCGTCACGCTCGCCGGAAAGCACACGCAAGTGTCTTGGGATCCCCGGGAGTTCGAGTACCTCACCGCTGCCGACTGGGATTCCCACGGCCCGTTCGCGGCGGTGCAGAGCCGCGACCAGCGCACCGTCCGCACCCTGGCCGTGGATCCGACGACCGGCCGCACCCGGCCGCTCGCCGAGCAGCACGACCCGCACTGGGTACACCTGTTGCCCGGTACGCCGGTGCGTACCTGGTCCGGCGCACTCGTCGCACACAACGACGCGGACGGCACCCGACGGCTGACCCTGGACGGCGTCCCGATCACCCCGCCGGGGCTGCACGTCCGCGAGGTGTTCGGGGTGGACGGCGACGACGTGCTGTTCGGCGCCTCCGCCGAACCGACCGAGGCACAACTCTGGACCTGGCGACCGGGCACCGAGGCACGCCGCCTGGACACCGAACCCGGCGTACACAGCGCCGTCCGCCGCGCCGGGACCCTGATCCACACCGCGCGCACCCCCGACCGGCCCGGGGCGCGTACCGCGGCCCTGCGCCCGGGCCGACTCGCCGTCCCCGTGCGCTCGTCGGCACACGACCCGGTCCTGCGGTTGTACGCCACCCGATTCACCACGACCGAGCGCAACCTGCACACCCAGTTGCTGCTGCCCTCGTGGTACCGCCGGGGTGCGCCGCCGCTGCCCGTGCTGGTCGACCCGTACGCGGGCCCGGCCCTCCAGCGGGTCACCGCCCAACAGGGCCCGATGACCTTCGTGTCGCAGTGGTTCGCCGAGCAGGGTTTCGCGGTGCTGATCACCGACGGCCGCGGCACCCCCGGGCGCGGTCCCGCATGGGAGCGCGAGGTGGCCGGCGACATCCTCGGACCGGTACTCGCCGACCAGGTGGCCGCGCTGGCCGAAGTCCTGCGCAATCGAACGGAGTTGGATGCGACCAGGGTCGCCGTCCGGGGTTGGTCGTTCGGCGCGATGTTCGCGATGGCCGCGGTGCTGCGTCGTCCCGACGTGTTCCACGCGGCGATCGCCGGGGCCGGTGTCAGCGATCAGCGGCTGTACGACACGCACTGGCGGGAACGATTCCTCGGCCGACCCGACGAATATCCCGAACGCTACGCCGCCTGCTCGCCGTTGGCCGAGGCGGCGCAACTGAGCCGACCGCTGCTGCTGGTGCACGGCCTGGCCGACGACAACGTGTTCCCGGCGAACACCCTACGACTGTCCGCCGAACTGCTCGCCGCCGGACGGCCGCACGAGGTGCTGTTGCTGCCGGACACCGGACACGCGCCTTCGGACGAGAACCTGTTCGAGAAGCTACTGCTGCATCAACTCGACTTCCTGCGACGTCACTTGGGCATCGCAGCGGGCTGAGCAGGGGCGGGGCGGGGGCGGAACGGAGCGGGGACCGGCGGTCGGCGGTCGGCGGTCGCCCCCGCTCCGTCGGTCCGGTCAGCGGAGCACAGGGGCGATCGACGCGGGGGCGATCGATGCGGGGGCCGGGCTGCCGGGTCTTGCGGACTTGCCGCCTCCCGGCGTGGTCGGCCGCCGGGTGCCGGTCGAGGTCGAGGTGGACTTCGAGGTCGAGGTCGACGAGGGGCTTCCGGACGGTCCGGTGACCGCGGCGGTGCCGGTGGATCCGTTGGGTGTCGCCTTCTTGCCTCGCTCGGGCAGCGGCGGCGGGGTCGCGGTGGGCGCGTCCCGGTCGCCCGTACTCCCCGGTGGCCGGGCGACGGCGAGGTCGGGGCGGATCGGGTCGGTGATCACGAACGTCTTCACCGGCTGCTTGGCCTTCTTGATCGCCGTGGGCTTGGATCCGGTCCGCTTCCAGTCGGCGTCGCCGGTGTCGAGGCGTACGTGCCCGGCGTCCTTCTCCGGCTCGGCCAGCGGGTTTCCACAGTTGCACTTGACCACCGGTTTGCCGCGTTCGTCGATCAGCACGGCGGTACCGGCCTGAAGAATCGCATCGAAGGCCACCAGCGTGCCGTTCTTGAGCGTGTGGTTGCGCACGAGGGTGTCGGTCCGTAGTACGACCGGCGTCAGTCGTGCCACGAACGTGCGGATGGCCGGTGTGCCGACGATCTTGAGTGCCTTCATCCACCGGGTGGCGGGCACCACGTTGGCGGCCAGGCCGAGGAATTCGATCAGCCGCTCCTTGTCGCAGATCCGCGCCTTGTTGGAGCCGCCGAAGAGCCCGGGGGTATCGCCGGACAGGTTGGTGGCGGACACCTTGGGACGCAAACCGAGCGCGTCCAGTCCGAAGTTGACCGAGAAGAACGGGTCCGCGCCCAGGTCGCCCGCCACGATCCCGAGCACCTTCGGCACCTTCGAATCCTCACAACCGGACGCGGCCCCGAGCAGCAACGCACACGCGGTACACACCGCAACGAGCGCCGCGTACCACGGACGCCGCCGCCGAACGGCCCTCCTCCGCACAGGCGTCGGCCAAACCTCCATCGGACCCCCCGAGCCAACAGAGCGGAACCTCTCCCCGATCCCGCCTCCCGCACTCCATGATGAGCCAAAAACCCGCCCACAGTCAGCCAAACCATCACGTTTCCCACCCCACCCCTTCCAGACGACGCCCCACTCCCATTCCCGCCCCCGCCCCGCCCCCGCCTCGGAGCAGAACACCTGCGGCTCGAGGGCACGCGAGGTCGACAACCACCCACGGCCAATGGGCAAGCAGCCTGGTGGCGACGGTCGGGGTGGGGGGTCGGGGCGAGGGCCGGGCGGGGTGGGCCTGCGGCGGGAGCGGGCCGGGAGGGTGGCGGGCGGATAGGGCGGCGACCGTGCCGGCAGCGCTCCGAACGGGTGCGGGCGGGCCGGCGGGCAGACCCCGCTTGTCGGTGCCCTCCTGCGGCTCCGAGCGAGTGCGGCCGGGCCGCCCGCGAGGGCCGGGCCCGACGGGCCGGGGGCGTACGGGTGACGACATCGGACGGGGCGAGCCGGGATCGTGCCGATGGCGGACCGGGGAGGGCAGCGGCTCCGCCGGTAGCGGGCCGGCGGGAGCCCTACGGGTGACGGGGTCCGGCGGCTACCGGGTCGAGCGCGGCAGCAACATCGCCCTGGCAACGAACCGAGCAGGCAACGTCCGTACCGGTAGCGAGTCGAGCGGGCGGCGGGCCGGACGGACGCACGGACGGGCCGAGGGCGTACGGGTGACGAGGGGCAGGCGGGGAGCGAGCCGGGGCCGTAGTGGTTCACAGCCTGTTCCGACGCCGCCTGGGCCGGGGCGGGTTCGGACGTGAAGGGGGCGGGGTCTGTTCGCCCGGGGCTCGCCCGCGTCAGCTGCGGCCGACCCCCGCAGCTGCTGTATCGCTCCGCGCCACGCGGCTTCCGCTCTGCGCAACGTGGCCGACCGACGCCGGCTTCCACCCGTGGAAGGCCCGGGAGTTCGCCACGTGTTGAACACGTTCAATTCCTTCGGTACGGTCCATGCAGCGTAATTGAACGCGTTCAAATCAGCCTCGGCCTGTCTGTCCAGGCAATCGCCCAAGGAGAATCCATGGCGTCCGCTCTCCCGACCAGGCCGGATGTGCAGCGCCTCACACGGGTGCTCGCGTGGCTCGCGCTCGCCGTCGCCGCACTCGGCGTCCTCGCCCTCGCCGTCCTCGTCATCGGCGGCCTCTTCGTCGGCCGGGAGCCGGACCTGGCCACGATCATCGGGCTGCCGATCCTCGCGGTCCTCGCGATCCCCCTGCCGGGGATCGGCGTGCTCGTCGCCATCCGCGACCGCACATGGTTCCGGATCCTGTCCCTGGCGATCGTTCCGCCGCTCGTCGTCTTCGCGTTGCTCACGCTCATGCTGGGTGTTGGCTACACCTATCTGCTGTCAGCGGCCCTGCTCCTGCTCGCCTGCGGGTCGACCTTCACCCCCGGACGGGGTTCCCGCGCCAACGTTCCGGCCGACCTCACCGGACGCGGAAACCGGTTCGCGACATCATGCCCGGAACCTCGGTAGCGGATCGGGCGGGAGTCCTACGGGTGGCGGGGTCCGGTGGGTACCGGGTCGAGCCGGGCGGCGCGCCGTGCGGAAGTGGGTCGGGTGGGCCTCACGGGGAGCAGCTCTGCCGGGCCGGAGCCGGCCGGGTGGACGCGGGCGCGAGAACGGGCCTCGTACGAGCCGACGCAAGGGGGCTCACCCGGACACGGTGGCGGTCGGGGTAGGGCGTACACCCCCGGGAGGGCGCGCCCGGAGCACGTCGGAGGGGTCGGGTGGGGCCGCTGGGTGGGTTGGTCAGGGCCGGGTGAGGGTGGTGATGGCCTGTGGGATGGGCGTATCGCCGGCGATCAGGTCCAGGCTGCGGCCGGCCGTGGCGGGTTCGTCCAGGAGTGCCACCAGTACCGCGGCGACGTCGTCGCGGGAAACGGCGCCTCGGTCGGTGTGTTCGGCGAGGGTGACCAGACCCGTGCCGGGGTCGTCGGTGAGTCGGCCGGGGCGCAGGATCGTCCAGTCCAGTTCGGCCCGGGCCCGTACATCCGCGTCCGCCGCGCCCTTGGCCCGGAGGTAGGCCGCGAACACCTCTTCGGTACCGGCGGGCGGTTCGTGGTCGACGCCCATCGCCGAGACCACCAGGAAGCGCCGCACGCCGGCCGACTCGGCCGCGTCCGCGCACAGTGTGGCCGCGGCTCGATCCACGGTGTCCTTGCGGACGATGCCACTGCCCGGACCCGCGCCGGCCGCGAACACCACGGCGTCGGCACCCACCAGATGCTCGGCCAATTCCTCTGCGGGGGCCGCTTCGAGGTCGCACACGACCGGTTCGACTCCCACCGCGACCAGATCGTCGGCCTGTGCGGCGCGGCGGATCAGTCCCACCGCCTCGTCGCCGCGTCCGGCCAGCAACTTCCCCAACCGGAGCCCGATCTGCCCGTGCCCACCCGCAATGACAATGCGCATGAGCTCGATGCTAACGCGCCCCGCGAACCCCACCCCGGCAGGAAACGCCCCACCGCCACAACCGACCCGCACCCGAGCCGGCCACCGCACCGATGACTTGGAGCCCGACAGGAGTGCACGTCGCGAAGCACGCCACCGACTCCGCAGACCCCGCCGGGTGTCGCGAAGCGTGCTCCCGCCGGTGCCGCCACCGGCCGGGCTCGCCGCCCAGGCTCAACTCGACCTGACGGCCCCGCGGACGACAATTGTGCAGCGGCCGAACGCGCGCCCGGATGGGCCGAGTCCAATGGGTCACGAGACCGTCGTCACGCCGACGCCACCATCGGCCGGCCCCGCCATCCTCGGTTCAACCCGACGACTCGGAGACGCAAGAGAGTTCGCGGCCACTGCGCGACCGAGGCCGCCGAGTCCGATGGGGGTCGCGAAGCCGCGTTCCCACCGGCGCGGCGACCGGCCGGGGTTGGTCCGGCATCGCAGAGGCCGACAGGAGTCGCGAAGCCGTGTTCCCACCGGTGGCGACCGACCGGGACCGGGCCCGCCGGCCCCGCGCCAACCAACGGCTCACGGGCGGCAAGAGTGCACGCGCCGAACACGCGCCCGGGGCTGCCGAGTTTGACGACGATCGCCAGGGCGCCTTTCCGCCGGCGCCGCGAACGGCCGGGCTCGTCGCCCTCGGTTCAGGATGCTCCGGCCAGGCGTAGGAGCGCGGTTGTACCGATCGCCGCGACCACCACCGCCGGGAACGGCGCGCGGCGGATCGCCAGGATCCCGGCGACGAGCACGCCCGCCGGCCTGGACCAGCCGGCGAAGTCGTGCCCCTCGGTGAGGGTGCCGACGCCGACCAGGGCGATCAGGAGGACGGCGGCGGCGATCCCGAGCAGTCGGTGTGCCCGCTCGGGCAGGTGTATCCGGTCTCGGGAGAGTGGGCCGACCAGGCGGAAGGCGTAGGTCCCGGCGGCGAGGAAGGCGATGGCGAGCAGTGGCATCAGGAGGGCTCCCGGATCGGAACGGTGCGCCGAGACGGTCGGCGGGACGATGTGCCGGCGAGCGCAACGGCCGCGCCGAGCGGTGGCATGCGGACGATCGGCCGACGCGGCTCGACAAGCGCCACGCTGCCGGAACCACGTACGCCCGGCGCCCGGCAATCGCAGCGTCGGGACGACTCCCGAGCCCAGACGGGCGAGGTCGGACGAGCGGGAGGCAGGTAGGCGGTGCGGGTAGGCGGTGCGGGCGGGCGCTGATTGGGGGCGGGCCCGGCCGCCCGAGCGCTACCGGCGCGCCGGCGAACCGGAATGCGGGCCGCCCCCGCGATCGCATGAGGGCGGCTCCCGAGGCGGGCCAGACCGGATCGGGCGAACACCGAAGGCGCCGGGCGGGCACAGATGGCGGGCTGCGGAGCAGCGCGAACGGTACCGGCGCGCCGGCGGACCGGAGTGCGGACGACCCCCGCCGCGATCGCATGACGGCGGCTCCCGAAACGGCTCAGGCCGGATCGGGCGAAAACCAACGGCACCGAAAGGGCACAAATGGGGGCGGCCGAGCAGCGTGAGCGGTGCCGGCGGGCCAGGGCCTGGTCTGCGCCCCGCGGTCGCGCCAAGGCGACTCCCGAGGCGTGCAGGGCGGGGGCCGGCGAGTGCCGACCGCGCGGGGCGGGCGCAGATTGGGGCGGACGGGCCCGGCAGCGCGAGCAGTGCCGGTGCGTCGGCAGGCCAGGGCACTCGCAGTCGTAGTCGTAGTCGTAGCCGCATCAGGACGGCTCCCGGGGTGGAGCGGGCGGCGTCGGGCGAGCGTTGACGGCGCGGGTTGGGCGTAGGTAGGGGGTCAGGCCGAGCAGGGCGAGTAGTACCGGTACGCCGGCCGGCAGGAACGGGGTCGCGGCGAGGGCGACGGCGGCGCCGAGGAGTGCCGCGTTACGGGTGGCGCGGTCGCGGAGCGCGGGTAGGACGAGGGCCAGGAGTACGGCGGGGAAGGCCGCGTCCAGGCCCAGCGCGGTGGGGTCGCCGAGGCCGGTGCCGGCCGCCGCGCCGCCCGCGACGGCCAGGTTCCAGGTGACGAACAGGGCGACTCCGCACAGCCGGAAGACCGCGCGACGGCGCGCCGGGTCGGTGTGGCGCAGCGCGAACGCCACCGTCTCGTCGGTGATCAGGTGTACGCCCGCCAGTCGGGTCCACCGGTGTCGCCGATCGTCGAGCACGTCCGCGACGGCGAAGCCGAACGGCAGCAGTCGGGCGTTGAGGACGAGCGCCGCCAGGACGGCGGCCACCGGACTGCCGCCGGCAAGGACCACGCCGACGGCGGCGAACTGGGCGCCACCGGCGAAGACGAACACGGACATGACGATCGGCACCCAGGGGTCGAGGCCGCCGCTGACGGCGATCGCGCCGAAGGAGGCACCGACCACCGCGTCGGCGACACAGACCAGGAGGATGTCGCGAAGGGTGCCGCGATCGAGTGTTCGGTATGACGAACGCATGTCCGGTACAGTGAACGAAACAGGAGCCGTTCGTCAAGCCGAACGAAACAACGTCTGGAGCGAACACTTGGCCGGCCACATCCCGCCCGCACCCGACCCCTCCCCGGCGCCGGCCGCCGGCCCGATCATGCTGATCGCGGTGTCGGTACGGCGCGAACGCGAGCGCGCGAGGTTGTCGCTGACCGAACTGGCCAAGCGGGCCCGGATCGCCAAGTCCACGCTGTCCCAGCTCGAAGCGGGCCTCGGCAATCCCAGCGTGGAGACGCTGTGGGCCCTGGCCGTCGCGCTCGACGTGCCGTTGAGCCGGCTCGTGGACCCGCCGCATTCCAACGTCCGGGTGATCCGCGCCGGCGACGGACCCGTCACCCACTCGGAGCAGGCCGACTACGCCGCCACGCTGCTCGCCACCTGCCCGCCCAACGCCCGCCGCGACCTGTACCGCGTCGTCGCCCAACCCGGCGAACCACGCACCTCCGAGCCGCACCCGGCCGGCACCACCGAGCACGTGGTGCTCGCCACCGGCCGCGCCCTGGTCGGCCCGATCGAGGCCCCCGTCGAACTCGCACCCGGCGACTACATCACCTACCCGGGCGATGCTCCGCACATCTTCGAGGCGCTGGCCCCGGACACCTCCGCGATCCTGATCAGCGAACACATCTGAAGCCCCCGATCAGGGAATGCGAACGCGCCCATCCCGGGCGCGAACGCATCCACAAAACAGGCGACTTCATGATGGGCACCGGCCGCGGGGCGTAGCGTCGCACGCACGCACGCACCAAGGAGGGGAACATACCGGATGACGCGATACACACCGATCAAATGGGCGGACTACAGTCCGGACAAACACGGCGAGAACACGGTTGCCCACCAAGGCCGATGCAGCCTGCACGGCAGCGACTGCTCCGAGTCGCCCGTCGCGTCGATGGTCGGGAGGGACCGCGGCGGCAACGACGTCCGCCTGGCGCTCTGCCCCCGCGGAAAGAACGAGTACGGACTGCAGGACATGCCTTCCGCTTGGTGAACCGAACGCTCGCGACGCTCACGAGGCCCACGAGCCCGACCGGAAGTCCGGGCGGGCGATGAGCATAGGAGCCGATTCGGCCATGTCCGGGCGGGCCCCGCGCGCGCACGGCGTGCGGGGCCGCATTCTCAAAGGACGTTCTTGCGACGAGCCGCGGTGATCCAGGTCGGGAACTCGGAGAGCAGCCGATCGTAAAGCTCTTGATCGGGGACTTCGCTGATGTCGTCCACGGCGAAGAAGCCGACGTTGTCGACGCGGCGACCGCGCATGGTGTCGAGTCTGCGCAGTACGCCGTAATCCGCGTTGCCCAGGCCCACGAACTGCCAGAACACCGGTTCCTTGGACGCGTCCTTGAGTTCACCCTTGATCTGGGCGTTGCAGTAGATGCCGCCGTCCGAGAAGAACAGCACCAGGGTGGGGGCGGCGGACGGATGTGCCCGGACGTACGAGCGAACCTCGGCGATCACCTTGTGCTCTTCGTTGCCGTAACCGACCGCCACCATGTCGACCTGACCCGGTTGCAGCCCCTGCTCGGGCTTGTCCCCTCCCGGGCGGACGTGCAGCCGCAGCCATTCGGGGAGTTCACCCACACGCAGGTCCGGAAGGCGCGCCGGGTCCGAGGCGAACGTCCAGGCCTGCATCACACCGTCGTCCTCCAACTGCGCGGCCACGGCCGTCATGCGCTCCACCACGTCGGCGACGACACCGCGAGAGTAGAGCGAGTCCATGGAGCCGGACGCGTCCATGACCAGGATCACCCGGGCGGCGATACCCGGCGCCCCGTGCTTCCGGAGACTCACCGCCACCTGCTCCTTGCGGAGCGAAAGGCGTTTGCGCATGTCCACGGGCAACGCCTCCACGCCGTGCCCGACCGGCTCGGCGACGGGCTCGGACGGAGGCCCGGACGGAGGCCGAGGAGCGACCGAGCGATCCGGAACCGTCGGGGCCGCGGCAGGGTCGGCCGTCGGCTCGTCGTGCACCGTGATGCCGTAGTCCGTGGCCAGCCCGGCGAGCCCCGAGGCGTAGCCCTGTCCGACCGCGCGGAACTTCCACCGCCCCTGGTGCCGGTACAACTCGCCGCTGACGAAGGCGGTCTCGCTCCCGCCCTCCATGTCGAAGCGTGCGATCTCGGCCGACGTCCGCGCGTCCAACAACCTGAGGCTCAGGTCCGGCACCTGGCCGAACGTGCCACCCTCGGACGACGCACACAGCAGCACCCGCTGTATCGCGTCTTCCACGACGGCCGGATGCACCGCGAGCGTGTCCGTCACGCGGTCGGCGGTCGTCTCCTTCCCCAGATGCGTCACTGCTTCGGACGGATGGCACGGCTGGTTGTAGAAGACGAAGTCACCGTCTCCACGCACGCGTCCGGCGTCCGTGAGGAGCAGCGCCGACGCGTCGATGTCGGGCACGCCGGGACCTGAGGACCACGAAAGCTCGGCACGGACGGCCGAGGAATCGATGGACAAGTTGGCGCCTTGGCTCAAAGTCGGAGGTTTCACGCCACAAGTTTGCCGAATGTTGGCTGCTCCACCGCGACCCGGGTCGACCCGCCGCCACGAACTCGTCGACCTGCCCCGGCACGTGCTGCGTGCGGGGCGCGGGGTACGGGGTACGGGGTGCGGTATGCGACGCGGGCGCACCGTCCGCAGGGCGAGGTCGCCGGCATGCGTGGTCGATGGTGTGTCCACGAGGTGACTCTGTGCCGCGTCACCCCGACCGGCGAAGACCGGCGTCCGTCCGGGCGTCATCACCCGTTCGGCGTGCTGTCGGCGCAGCCCGGCGCATATCCGGGCATGATCACCCGTTCGGCGTGGTGTGAAGGCGCTGGGCGGGGCAGACACGTGGGTGCACGCGGCCACGTCGGGCCGACGAGCGCGCGTGAACAAGCGGCGTCCCCCGGTCCCCGGAACCGGGGGACGCCCACCACGCCCCGTCCCGCCGCCGATTGGGCGGCCGGGAAGCCCTCCTCCAGCACTCCCCGACCGCCGCGCTCGAAGCCTGCCCGTCCACACGCCGGCCATGGGTCCTCCGAAGGGGTGAACCCGGGCGGCGGCACGGCCCCAACACCCTCCGCACCCGGACTCGTCCACCTACCACCACAACCGACGACCCGACCCGTGTCGCGTCATCACGCCGGTCGGCCCTGAGCGGCAATGCCCCTGTCAGAGGCGGCAGATATGTTCTCTACGCCAACTGAGGCCGGTCAGAGCACCTTCGGGGTCCGCGGTCATGGGGGGTGGGGCCGGTTGGGCACAACTGGATAGCGGAAGAGGCCCTCACAGGGGGACGCCCTACTGGCATCCATACTCCACCCCCCTTCCCTTCTTCACCACCGTCGGCGAACAGAGACGGAACGCCGCGACAGGAGTGGTTTCCGCGCTACGAGAGTTTCGACCAGCCCGGGTTGGTGGTGCACTGGGTGTCCGAGGCGGTGCCGGCGATCACCTTCAGGAAGTCGGCGAGGTCTTTTTGCCGGTAGGCCCAGTCGTGCGTGCCCGGGCCGGTGCAGAAGCGGTGGGTGGTGCCGGCCGTGTTCGGTTCGGCGTGGAAGTCGACCGTGTCGCTCTGGATCTGTGCGTCGAGGCCGCCTGCGGTGTTGCCGGCGAAGAAGGCGAACCTGCCGCCGTACGAGGCGTATCCGCCCGCCGCGGCGATCTTCACCGGGTTCTGCGCATCCCACGTGTCGATGGTGCCGAACACCTGGTCCGCCCATCGACCACCGTTTCGGGCCGGCGCACCGGACGTCTTGGAGAGAACCGACGTCCGGCACGCCGACCGGTCAGCCGGCGGAGGGGTAGGGCCACGGATTGGCGCCGCACACCTTGCCGTTGGCCGCCTCGCGGCTCTTGGTCTGCTGCATCATCACCGGCGCCAGGCCGCCGGGGCCGCATCGGGTGCTGTGCTGGTTGCCCAGCCGATGGCCGACCTCGTGGTTGATCAGCATCTGCCGGTAGCCGCGGATGTCGTCCCCGTACGCGGTCGAACCCTGAGCCCACCGCCAGCCGTTGATCATCACCCACGGTGTTCCGGTGGCGTTGCAGGACACGTTGGACCTGCCGGTGTCGCCCACGATGGGCGAGCAGATCCGATGCAGGGTACCGGGACTGGACAGCCGCACCACGAAGGACGCGGTCGCACCGTCGGTGCGATCGAAGGCCCGGCCGTCCCGGGCCCAACTGCGCGGATCGTTGAGGGTGTTCTGCACCATCGCGGCGAACAGGGGGCCGTCCAGCGCGAGGCCCTCCTCGATCTCCACGCGATAGGTGACGCGCCTGCCGACCGCGGGCCCGGCGTCGCTGCCCGGCACGGTGACGAACCGCCCACCGAGCCGGAGAGTGGGCTCCAACGGAAAACGCAGCCCCGCCTGCGTGTCCGGGTCCTGCGACGCGGATCCCCGAACCGGCAGGTCCCGCCGCCCCGACGGCTGTTCCGGCGTGGGTATCGACTCGTCCGGTCGAGCACTCGGCACCGGCGGTGCGCCGGTGTCGGGCGTGGCGCCGACGTCGACGGTCGATGCACCGCCGCCGGAGATCCCGGGCACCACCGCCGACACGCATAACGCGACGGCCACCGCGCCCACCGCGAGCATCGCGCGACGCACGACGCGCGGCCGACCGGCGGCACGAGCATGCACGGCGTTTCGGGTGCCGGCGGCACGCGGTTTGGCCCGACGGCCCGAGCGGCGCCCGCTCACCCCGTCCCCAGGCCGGATTCCAGGAGTCGCCGGGCGACCCGTTCCCAATGGGTGCTCCGGGCGATCTCCTTGCCCACGTCGTCGGTCAACGCAGGCCTTCCCTTGATGCCCAGGGGGATCTTCCCGTCCAAGGGTCCGTTGGACCAGATCAGGCGGAGCACGGTCGAGCCGACCGACAGGTGCACCCCCTGGGCCCGGAAGGGGCCGTCCCCGGCGAGCACGGTCTCCGCCGCGACCGCGATCCCGTTCCGGTCGAGTCCCACGCACTTGATGCTGTGCGTGAGTCCGAATGCGTCCCTGCGCTCCGCCGGAGTCGCCACGGTGGCCAGGCAGTCCGTCAGCGCGCCGGGCCGCAACGACACGGACACCACCCCGCCCGGTCCGTCGCCGTCCTCCCGGGTCACCTCGGCCGAGATGCCGGTGTCCGGCGCGTATCCGGTCCGCACCGGCGACCAACTGCCCTGCGGGAGCAGGCCGGTGAGCACCTCGCCGAGGTCCCGGGCAATCGCCGTGCGGGCGGCTTCGAGCCGACCGTCCGCGCTCGGCGCGGTCGGCCGGTCCACCGTCGGGGGCGGTATCGCCGCCCGCTCGGGCGCCGACTCGCCGTCCTGAACGGCGATCGTGGCCGCCCCTCCGACCACCGCCACCACCGCGGCAACGGCGGCCATGATGCCACCGGTACGGACCAGTACGCGCCGGCGCCCTCGGGATGCCGCGCGGGCCACCACCTCGGCCATCGGACGGCTGCCCTGGTGGGCCAGTTCGTCGTCGAGCCGACGCCGAAAGGCACGTTCCAGATCGAGTTCGCTCTCGCGCCCGCCGTCGACACCGAAACCGGAGGCGGAGCCGGAACCGAAGCCGAAATCGGGACCCGAATCGGGACCCGATCCGGGACCCGAAGCCGGACCCGAATCGGGGCCGGCTCCGAAATCGGGGCCGGAGCCGGGAATTGCCTTGTCGCGTGCCATGGTCACCCCCTCTCTCGTTCGATCATCGATCGCCGGCCCCACCTGGCGCCGTCGATGCATGTCGCCACTGCCTGTCGTCTGTCGTGTGTCGTCTGCTGCCTCCTGCCTGTTGCCGGTGCGCGTCGGAAACGCCGCACCTCCGGCACGCGGGTGCGCGCCTCCCGTACACGCCTCCCGTACACGCCTCCCGTACACGCTTCCTATGCGCGCCTCCTGTGCGCGCCTTCGACGGTCGTGCACGACGAACGAACGCACCCGAGGCCCGACCCCAGGCCCCGAACCCAAGGCCCGAACCCAAGTCCCGTACCCAGGGCACCTATCCGAGCGCCACGCCCACCAGCGGTACGCAACGGCCTCCCCCAGACCCGCCGTCGGCCGCGGTTCAGCCGACCAGCGGGTTGACCTCCAGCGTGCCGCGCAGTCGGGCCAGTGCGCGCGGCCCGGCGCTCTTGACCGCGGAGGCCGACATACCGAGCATCTCGGCGACCGCCTCCACGCTGTGGTCCTCCCAGTAGCGCAGGACCACCACCGCCCGATCGCGCGGTGGCAGTCGCATGAGTGCGTCGATCAACGTCATCCGCACGTCCGGCAGATCCGCGTCGGCCGACGCATCGGGTCTGCCCTCCAAGGCCGATGCGTCGATGCCGGGAAGCTCGGTGGAACTCCGGCGACGTCTGCGGTCCAGGTAAGCGTTCAAAAGCACCCGCTTGGCATATGCGTGCGGTTGGTCGGTGTGTTCTATTCGGCGCCAGGCCACGTAGAGCTTCTCCAGCGCGATCTGGGTGAGGTCCTCGGCGAGATGCCAGTCCCCGCACAACAGATACGCCGTCTGACAGAGGCGGTGCGCCGAGGTCCGGGCGAACTCGGTGAACCCCTCGCGGCCCTGTGGGCCCATCCGGTCCTCCCCTCCTGCCGCTTCCGTCCTTGATCCATACGCATCCGGGGGCCGATAGGATGCATGTGCTCTGCATCACAGCGGACAACGGCCGGTCGTGCGCCGCGCCGCCGGCCGGAGGGGCGCGGCTCGCCCCGGACCCATCCCGGAGGTTCGGAACGTGCCACCCACCTCGCCGAAGCCGAACCATCCGGCCCCCGGCGACCTGCCGTTCGCCGCGCACGAGTGGTTCGGCAACCCCGGCGACCCCTGGTTCTTCGTACTGGTGCGCTTTCGAGGCGGCGCGCCCGAGTTGGCCGACCTGCGCGAGCTGGTCCGATCACGCTGGGGGCCGGTGCCCCGAATGCGGCTGCGGGCGGGCCCGACACGGACCGGCCGCCGGCGCGGGCGTCCGCGCTGGTTCGTGGCCGAGCACCTGGACCCGGAACGGCACGTGGTCGCCGCGCCGCTCGGCCCCGGCCCGGATGCACTGCGCGAGCGAGTCGGCGCGTTTCTCGGCGAACCGCTGCCGTCGACCGTGGCGACGTGGCGGCTGTACCTGCTGTCCGGCCCCGAAGCCGACGGGTTCGCCGTGCTGTTCCGGGTGCACCACGCGGTGGCCGACGGCGTCTCGGTGATCCGGCTGCTGGAGCGACTGCTGGGCGACGGCGCCGAACCGCGAGCCGCATGGCCCGGCGCAGCGGTGCGCCGGGTGCCACCGGGCCCGGCCTCGGTACGCGGAGTC
This sequence comes from Embleya sp. NPDC050493, assembly GCF_044458105.1. NCBI lineage: Bacteria > Bacillati > Actinomycetota > Actinomycetes > Kitasatosporales > Streptomycetaceae > Embleya > Embleya sp. NPDC050493. Next base: position 28,291 of record NZ_JBITHP010000024.1, on the reverse strand, counting down.
CTGGCCACGGCCGCCGGGGTGCTCCGGGGAAACGCCCGGCTGCCGTTCAACGGCCGACCCGGCGACGGTCGACACCCGGCCTGGGTGACGGTGTCCGGGCAGACGGTACGAGCCGCCCGGCACGCGGCTCCGGGTGAGCCGCGCCCGACCGTGAACGACGTATACCTGGCGGCGGTCGCCGGGGCGCTGCGCACCGTCCTGGCCGACGGGGCGCTACCGTGCCGCGTCGCCGCGCTGGTCCCGGTGAACATGCGGACGACGGAGGAGGCTTCCCGCATCGGCAACGTGGTGTCCTTCTTCCGGATCCCGCTACCGCTCACCGCATCGGATCCCGGTGCCCGATTGGCCCGAGTCCGCGCCGAGACGGCACGCGCCAAGGCGCTCGGCCAGGCCGCCATCGCCCGAACCGCCATCGAGGTCGCCGCCCGATTGCCGCTGCCGGTGATCCGGCTCGCCGGCCTGATCACCATGTCCGCGCGCTATGCGAACACCAGTTGCACCAACATCCCCGGCCCGGACGCGCCGTTGCGCCTGCTCGGCCGGCCGGCCGTCGAACTGGTCGCGGCGCCGCCGCTGATGGGGTCGCAGAACGTGGTCTTCGGCTTCACGAGCCACGGCGACACATTCACGGTCGGTGTCACCACGGACGGCGCCCACCGGGCACTGGCCGACCGGCTCGCCCGGGCACTCGGCACCGAATTCGAAGAACTGGCAGCGGCCGCGACGCCCTGAGCCGGGCCCTGCCGCTCCGCGCCGGGCCCGCGCCGACCGAGGACGGCCGTCCCGTCGGACGCGTGTCGCGATCGGTCCCCTGTCTGGCATGTCGGGCCATCCGTGTCGCCCCCACCCGGGTCGTACGTTTCTTCTGTACCCCGGAACGGGCACGACCAACGGCTCACGCGACCCGGCTTCGGTGGCGAACGCCGGGCGCTGAGGTCCCTCTCACCCACCGGGACCGCCGGGATCCGACCGCGGGGAGCGCCGTCGGGCCGAGTTGCGGCCGCGGTGCGCGCGAGGGAGGGGTTTCGCCGTCACGGGGCGGCGAAACCCCTCCCGTCCGGCACGACGGCGCGGCCTCCCGGCGCGGACTGAATTGACCCAACATTTCGCCAGGGAAATGCACCACTCCGTGGGTCGAAAGCCGCCGTAGATTGGTACCAACGAACAGCGGGGCCGGACGCCGAGAGACCAGCGGCGCACACCACCGGCCCACCGATCCACCCGGTCGACTCGGTCGACCACCTCGCCACGCACCAGGGAGCCACCGTGTCCACGCACGCCTCGAACACCGCCGACACCACCACCGCCACCCCGATCCTGGTCCGCACCCGGGAGGCGGAGATCGTCCAGGACGGCCCCACCAGCCTGATCACGTTGCTCGCCGACACCCCCGGGATGACCGCGAACCTGGCCACCTTCCAGAAGGGCTCCCCTGGCGCGCCCGCCCACTTCCACACTCGGGCGAGCGAGATGTTCCACGTCACCGAGGGCACGATGCGCATCCTGCTCGGCGAGGAGATCGTCACCCTCGAAACCGGTGACTTCCTGCTGGTGCCGCCGCACATGCCGCACGCCTTCGCCCCTGCGCCGGACACCGAGGCCAAGATGCTGGTCGTGTTCACCCCCGGCATGGACCGCTTCGACTACTACCGGCTCCTGGAGCGTGTGCACCGCGGTGAGGCCGACTTCGCCGAACTGCGCGAGACGTCCGAGCGGTTCGACAACCACTACGTGGACAGCCCGGTGTGGCGTCAGGCCCTCGCCGGGGCGTGAGGTCCCGCTCCGATCCGTAACCGGCCGCCGCGTCGACTCCCTCTCGCGCAGGCGCGGCGGCCCTCTCCCCTGTCCCGCCCTGCCGGCACCGCCCCGCCCCAACCGCCCGCCGTCGGTACTCAGGACAGACGTTCGGTACTCAGGTTCACAGCCGAGTAGTCGAGCGGATGGTCGGCGTCGTCGCACGCCGTCAGGATGTGTGTGCAGACAGCGGGCGTGGGTGGGGCGGGACCGCCGACACGGGGTGGCGGAACGGGGCGTCGGGACGGGCGGGTTGTTCGAAGGGGTGGGGGGGGGGGGGGGGGGGGGGCGGGGGGGCCCCCCCCCCCCCCCGGCCCGCCGCCCGGGGGGGGGGGGGGGCGGCGACCCCCGCCCCGGGGTGCGCCCCGCGGGGGGGCGGCGGGGGGGGGCCGGCCGGGGGGGGGGGGCCGGCCCCCCGGGGGGGGCCCCCCCCCCCCACCCCTTCGCACGTCCGCCCCCTATCCGGCCCCCTGGCGATGGCCCCCGGAGCCCAACCGTCGGTCAGTTGTGGTGGGGTGGTCCTCGTGAGCCCGGCCGCACCGGCCGCACCGGCGGAACGGCGGTGGGCGGGGCGGGCCCGACGAGGGGACATCGCACAGTGACGCATGGAGCCGCGCGCCGGTACGATCCGGCCGCCGAGGTGCTGCTCGGGCTCGCGGTGGCGAGCGGCGAACCCGGGGACGCGGGACGGTTACGCCATCGACTGGGCGAGACCGACCCCGGCTACCTGGCCGACGCGTTGTTGCCGATCGCCGCCCGTACCATGGCCGTTCGCGATCCCGACGTGCTGGTGCGGCGTGCGGTGGCGCGCAACCCGCGGGCCACCGTCGCGGATCTGGCCGCACTGTTGGATCGGCCCGACCCGGTGGTGGATCGGCTGGTGTACCGGCATGCCACCGCGCTGCCGTGGATGCGCCGTGAAGTGCTCGCCCCGGGCCGACATCCGGATCCGGGCGCGCTCACGGCGTTGTTGGAAGAGATCCGCGCCTGTGCCGAAGACCCGCCGGACCACCCGCACTTCGTCGGGGCCGCCGTGGTGTCGGACGTGCCGGCGCTGGTCGAGCACGCGCTGCGCACGAGCGGCCGGCGACTGACCACAGCCGAGCAACTCCGCGGCGTCCTCGGTCTGTTCGCGGACCCCGCACGATTGACCGGACTACTCGCGGAAGCAGGCGCTGAAGCCCGAGCGGAAGCGGAAGCGGAGGCCCAAGCCCCGGCCGAAGCACAACCGCAGGCGGACGCACCAACGGATCCGGGCCGCCGCCGGCCCGGATCGCCGATGGCAACCGACCGCTCCGGCGCCGCCCCGCCGATCGCGCCGCACGTCGCCGCTCTCGCCACCCGCGCCCTCGTCTCGGGACGGATCGCCGACCTGCGGGCCGCGGTGTTCACCGCCGAGGGCACCGCCGGACTGATCGCCGGTCTCCGCGCCGGCGAGCCGGAACCGTCCTGGCGCCGCGACCCGGACTGGGCCGAACTGGTCACCGCCCAGCGGGCCGAGCCGCTGCCCGAGGCAGCCGCCGCCACCCTGGCCGGGCACGAGGACTGTCCCGATGCCCTGCTCGTGGAGCTCTACCGCACGCACCCGGAATCCGTGGCCCGGGCCGCCCGCCCCTCGGCCGCGCTCCTCGTCGCCGCCGCGCACCACCCCGGCCACCCCGAATCGGCCCGGATCGCCGCCGCAGCCGCTGCGGCCGGGCTCACCGACGAGCGACACACCGTCCTCGTCCTGGAGACGATCGCGCCCGCCCGGGTCGCGGTCGCGACGCTGGCCGAACTCCCGGCCCGTCGGCCGCTCGCCGACCTGATCCACCGTCACCTGGGCGGCTCGGCAAACCGTTGGGCCACCATGCGGATCGCGCTCTCGCGCCACCGGGGCACTCTGGCCGAGCTGTTGGCCCGGATCGCCGACGGATCCGTTCCGGACGCCGGCGCGGCCGTCCCGCCGGCGCTGTCCCGGCCCTATAGGTTTCTTCTCTACGCCGCCGAACCCGAGGACCTGGGCACCCTGTTGCCGCGGTTGCCCGACGAGTTGCTGCGTGACCTGCTGGGCAGAGGGCCGCTCCCGGCGCACGTGCTCGACGTCACGCTGGCCACCCGCGACCCGCGGGTCTGTGCGGCCGTCGCCCACAACGCCGGCCTGGATCCGCGCGAGCTGGGCCGATTGGTCGCGCTGGACGAACCCGGCGTGGACGCGGCCGTGTACCGCAACCATCACACCCCGCCGACCCTGCGTCGCACCATCGCCTCCGGCGTGCCGCGCACCCCGGGCCGCACCGAACCCGTGCCGCTGGACCCGCGGTTGCGCGCCGACCTGCTCGACTGCCGGGACCAGCGCCGGCTCACGCCACTGGTGGTCAGCGGCGACCCGGAACTCGTGCACGCCGCGCTCCATACGTTCCCGTCCGCGGACGCCCGCTGCTTCGCGTTCCTGCGGGTGTGGCAGCGCGGCGGCCCCGACGCGGTCCGACGCCTGGTGCATTTGCTCGGCGGCCCGGGCGGCTCACATCCCACCGACGCCGTCCCGGATGCGCTCGAAGGCCCGTACGGGCCGGGCCGATTGGGCACGTTGCGCATCCCGTACGAGGATCCCGAGGCGCTGCCGCGCGTCTTCGCCGGCACCAGGGGACGCAACGCCACCCGTCGGCTGATGGCCGGCCTCGTCCACGAGCCGTACGTCTACGACCTGCCGCGTCTGGTCGCCCGGCATCGTGAAACGCCGTACCCGCCCGAGGCGATCGACGAACTCCTGCGCCACGAGCACGCCGACGGCGAGCTCGGCCGACTGCTCAGGCTCGCCCTGGTCAACCGAACATGCGGGGCCGGCCCCGAGGATCTCAACCGCGAACCCGTCGACCGGCTGCGCGCCGTCGCTTTCGCCCGCGCCGAAGCCGGGTGGGTGAACGACTGCGTCGATCACGACCTGCTGGATCCGGTCAGGTTGGTGGACACCGCCCGGCCGGCCGGCGAGGTGCTGCGCGCGCTGCCCAAGCTGACCCCGGAGACGGTGGCCGCGCCGATCCACGCACGGCTGGCGGAACTGGTCCGGACCCACCTGGCCGGGCACGTCGAGGCCACGGTGATCGGGCTCGGCCTGCTCGACTCGTTCGCCGGCACCGTCGCCGAGCTGATCACCGTCGCCGCACAGGCGGCCGGCCCACCGCCCGGGGCCGCGCAACGGGCCCTGGACGACTCGGAGATCGCCGAGTACGCCCGTGCCCTCGCCCGCCACGCCCCGCCCGGACGCACCCGCGAGCCGGCCGGGCCGACCCTGCCGACCAGGCGCGGTCGGCGCAACACCCCGGATCGGGGCTGCGCGCTCGCGGCGGCGCAGATGTTGCGGGAGATCGTGCCGGACGCGCCGATACCCACCGACCCGGCGGTGCTCGCGGCCTTCGCGGAAACCCCCGAAGCGGACCTGCCCGGCCTGTGCCACCCGGAATGGCTGGTCGCGGCGTGTGCGGCCGACCCGGGCGAGCCGGCGCGCGAGCGACTGGCCCGGCGGGATCCGGCCGGCTTCCGGGACACCGCCTCCGCCTCCGTGCGCTATCGCGCGGGCCTGATCGGGCCGGCCGAGATGATCGCCACGACGCCGGCGCGCGCGCTCGGCGCGGCCCGCCCCGGCGAGTTCTCCCAGCTGGCCCGAGAACCGCTCACCCGGGCGGTACGCGCACTGCTCGCCGATCGACTCGGCCACGATCGCCGCCGGTGGCTCGCCGCGGTGGCCGCGATGGACACGGACGCGGGCGAACTGCCGCTGCCCGCACTGCTCGACCGGCTGACCGCCGGGCCCGGTCCCCGGCCCGATTCCGCGCCCGCGTCGCCGACCGGTGCCGGTTCGGCCCTGCTCGGGTACGCCGACGTGCACGTGCTCCGCGCCGTGCTCCCGCTGCTGGGCCCGGGCGCGGCGGACACCCTGGCCCGCGAGGCCGAGCGCACCCGGCACGTCGGCGACGACCTCGTCGAGTACGTGCTGGAGCAGGCCGACCCTGGCCCCGCACTGGTCCTGGCCGAGGGTGACCCGCGCTCGCCGCACACCCGGCGGATCCGGGAAGGATTGCTCGATCGCGGTGACCCGGTGCTGGAGGACCGGCTGTACGGCGACGTCAAGCGGCGTGGGGACGTGGCCGAGCGGCGCCGGATCCTGGCCCGCGCGACCGGGGACACCCGGCCGTTGTCGCCCGTGCTGCGCCGGCGCCTGCTCGCTCCCGGGGTGTTCTCGAAGTACCGGGCCGACGTGTTGCGGGTGACCGTGGAGGCGGCCTGCCCCGACGTGGTCGAGGCCGCGCTGGCCGGCCTGGCCGGGAAGTTGTCGCTGCTCGACCAACTGATCGCGGCACGCAACGTGTTGCGCTTCGGCGGCCCGCACCGGCTGCGCGTGCTGATCGACCGCGGACTGCTCGGCAGCGGGGCCGCCGGGGTCGCCGCGAAGGCACTGGCCGGCGCCGACGGCGGCGACCCGATCGGCTCCGGCGTCGCGATGCTGACCTCGCGGATAGACCGCGAACTGTCGCCGACCCGGCTGGTGGCCAGGCTGCGTGCCTGCCACCGGCTCGCGGATGCCGAACGCGTCCTGGACCGTCCGTACCGGCGCGATTGGGCGCTGCTGGCGGACGAGCACGCCCGTGCGCCGTGGCCCGTCGGCGTACGGCAGGCGCTGGTGGGTCGACCGGACGCACCCGACGAGATCATCGTGGCGCTGCCCACCGACCTGCGTCCCGCCGAGGCGTTCGCGGCGGCCCGGCGCAGCCCGCGGGCGGCCCGGACCGTCGCCGCGTGGGTGCTGCCGGACGGTGGCACCGCCGAATGGCACGTCGAGATCGAGCGGTTGATCGAGGCGGGCCTGCTCACCGGCCACGACCTGGTGCACGAGGTGGGTCATGCCGACCGCGTGCTGCGCTACCTGGCCGACGCCCGGGCACGCATCGACCCGTCCGAGCCGGTGCGGGTGGCGGTGGCCGCCGCGTACGCCGAGGTGGCCGCGCTGACCGTGGATCTGCTCGGCACCGAGGACCGGTGCTGGCAGCGCCTGTTCGCCGCGCTGACCGAGCGCGACGAGCATTGGCGCCGCGCCGAGGGCCCGGCGGCGGGGGTTGCCGCGCTGCTCGCCTACGCGGCCCGGGAGCCGCTGGGACCGGCCGAGCCCGGCGCCCCCACGCGGGTCGCACAGGTCGCGCCGAGCGCCGCCGCGGCGGGGGCCTGACCGCGCCGGGCACCGGATCGCACCGAGTAGGGCGGGTCGAACCGCCGAAGCGCGTCGCCGGATCGGGTCGCCGACCCGGCTGATTCCGGCGCCGCGTCGGCTGCTCGACCCGCCCGGTTCGGCTCAGCCGATCAGGTTCTTCTCCAGGTCGCCCAGGATCGAGTTGGCCGCGACCACGCCCAGGCCGAGGTACCAGGTCTCGTCGGGGACCGTGACGGCCTTGCCCTTCTCCACCGCGCCGAGCTTCTTCCACAGCGGGTTGTCGGTCACCCGGGCCTGCGCGGTCTTGTCCGCCGGGCCGTAGGTGCCGACGAAGATCCTATCCGCGTCGGCCTCGGTGATCCGCTCCTCGGACAACTCCACGGCCAGGTCGTCGATGTTCTGGTTGGCCGGGCGCGGCAGGCCCACGTCCTGGAGCACGGTGCCGATCAGCGACTTGTTCGCGTACAGGCGGATCTTGCCCGGCATGAAGCGGACCATGGAGATGGTGGGCTTGTTCGCGCCCAGCTTGTCGCCCAGCGCCTTGGCCCGGGCCTGGTAGGCGTCCAGCTGCTGCTTGGCCTCGGCGGTCTTGTCCAGGGCCGCGGCGTTGAGCAGGAAGTTCTCCTTCCAGGTGTAGCCGGGGCGCACCGAGAACACGGTCGGCGCGATCTTGCTCAGCACCGCGTACTGCTGTTCCGCGCGCAGCTTGCTGCCCAGGATCAGGTCCGGCTTGAGGTTCTCGATCGCCTCCAGGTTGAGGCTGTTGGTCGTGCCGACCTTGGCCGGCTTGCCCGCCTTGCCGTCGAGGTACGCCGGGAGTTCCTGGGACCCCTCGGTGAAGGCGACGCCGACCGGCTGCACGCCCAGCGCCGCGACGTTGTCCAGTTCGCCGGTGTCCAGCACGACGACCCGCTTGGGCTGCGCCTTGAGCGTCACGTCGCCCATCGCGGTACGGATGGTGCGCGGGTACTGACCGGGCGCGGCGTCGGTGCCCAGGCCGGTGCTCACCTGGCCGGCGCTGCCGAACTCCTTGCCGCCGGCTGCGACGGCGGGCTTGCCGCCGCCCTTGTTCCCGTCGGACGAGTCCGAGCCGCAGGCCCCGGTGAGCAGGGCGGCGGACAGGGTCACGGCAACGGCGGCGATCCGGCGGCGAGGTATCGGCATGGGTCCTGGTTCCTTGGCGCGTGTGATGACACGAGCCGGGCGCCGCGACGAGGCGGTGCCGGCCCGCACTGCTGAGGCAGGGCGATCCGCTGAGGCAAGCCTTACCTTTCCTTACCCTAGGGGATCCTTGCCACGGATCAACCATCAGGGGTGAGAACGGGCATCGGCGGCCCCGGACCCGGCCGCCCGCACCGCGGCCGGCCCATCCGTTGACGTCGCCACCGGTGCGGCGCAAGACTCGGCAGACCCGGGGAGGTGGTGCCGGTGGTGGTCGCCGACGTGCTCGGTCCGGACTTCGACGCGATCCGTCGGAAGGAGTACGGATACCTGGACGACGAGGGCCTGGTCTACCTCGACCACACCGGAGCGGGACTGGCCGCACGCCGCCAACGACAAGCGCACGCACAGCGGCTGTCCGGGGCCACCTACGGCAATCCGCACTCCGAGCACCCGGCCTCGACCGCCTCCACGACATTGGTGGAGAACACCCGTCGGGCGATCCTGGACCACTTCAACGCCGATCCCGACCGGTACGCGGCCGTGTTCACCGCGAACGCCACCGGCGCCTGCCGACTGGTCGGCGAGGCCTACCCGTTCCGCCGCGGCACCCGCCTGGTGTTGCCGATCGACAACCACAATTCGGTGAACGGGATCCGCGAATACGCCCGTGCCCGAGGCGCCCGCACCCACTACATCGGCCTGACGGGCGCCGATCTGCGGCTGGACGAAGACGCGCTGCGCACCGCGCTGGCCCGCCGCCGCGGGCTGTTCGCCTATCCGGCGCAAAGCAACTTCACCGGGGTCCGGCACCCCCTGGACTGGATCGGCGTCGCCCAGGCACACGGCTACGACGTGCTCCTGGACGCGGCCGCGTACACACCCACCAACGTGCTCGATCTACGGCTGGTCCAGCCGGAGTTCGTCGCGGTGAGCTGGTACAAGGTGTTCGGCTACCCGACCGGCGTGGGCTGCCTGCTCGCCCGCCGGGACGCGCTCGCGCGACTGCGCCGGCCGTGGTTCGCGGGTGGCACGATCGAGGCGGTCAGCGCGCAGGGCGGCTGGCATCGCATGGCCGGCGACGAATCCGCCTACGAGGACGGCACGCTCAACTTCCTCGCCATTCCCGATGTCGCGCACGGCCTGGCCTGGGTGGATTCGCTGGGCATGCGGGCCATCCACGAGCGGGTCGCCGAGCTCACCGCCCATCTGCTGGCCGGGTTGGCCGAGTTGCGCCACCACAGCGGCGCGCCACTGATTCGGGTGTACGGGCCGGACACGGTGCACGCCCGAGGCGGCACCGTCGCGCTGAACATCCTGGACGCCGCCGGCACCGTGGTCGACGAGCGGATCGTCGCCCGGGACACCGCCGCCGCCCGGATCTGCGTGCGCACCGGCTGCTTCTGCAATCCCGGCGCGGGCGAGGCGGCGTTCGCGATCGGGCGCCGCACACTGCGCGGCGCGGTGTTGCGTACGGCCGCCTCCGGCGGGACGCTCGACGACTACCTGGCCCGCCTCGGGCTGCCCTCGGGCGGCGCGGTGCGGGTCTCGCTCGGCCTGCCGTCCACGATCGCCGACGTGGACGCCTTCCTCGACTTCGTCGCGCGCACCTACCGCGACCGGCCCGCCGATGCCCGGGGGCTGGCCCCTCGGCTGCGCTGTTGACCCGCCCGATCCGCGGGACGGGCGCTCGCGGATGTGCTCAGGACCCGGCGCGCGGACATCGGCGGGCCAGCACCGCGCAGGTCGCGGCGACGAACAGCACGGCGCAGCCCGCGAGTACGGCCCAGCCGAGCGCGGGCGGGTGGTCGAAGCTGTCGCCGTAGGAGGCGAGCAGCGGCGGGCCGAGCGCGGAGCGGCCGTGCGCCCAGCGCCCCGGCAGGTCCAGGTCGCTGCCCAGTGCCTCGAACGCCCATCGGTTGGTCATCGCGTAGCTGAGCGTGTGTCCGATCACCGGCATCCGGGGCACCGGCACGAACGCGCCGGAGAAGAGCACCTGGGGAAAGCACAGAAGCGGCAACATCAGCGTGGCCTGGCTCACCTCGGTGACCGCCGCGGAGGTGAGCAGGCCGAGCGCGAGCGCCGCGGCGGACGCCAGCAGCAGCGTCGTCAGCAGGGACCCGTACACCCCCCAGGACGCGGCGGGCAGCCGGTCCAGCCCGCGCAACACCGCGAGCAGCAGCACGTCGGCGAAGGCCAGGATCGGCAGCAGCACGGTGAACTTGGCCGCGACGTAGGGCCCGATCCGCAGCACGGTCAGCCGTTCGCGGCGCACGATCGGCAACTCCACGCAGATCTGCAACAGGCCGTAGGTCAGCCCGAAGAAGAATCCGCCGAAGGCGATCCAGAACAGGATCATCGCCGAGCCGGAGGGACTCGGGTCGGCCGGGTCGAACGCACCGGGCCGAAAGAGCATCGCGAACATCGCCACGATCACCAGCGGCGAGCCGACCAGCATCGCGGCGGCCGGCCGGTCTCGGGTGATCAACTCCAGGTCGCGGCGGGCCAGGATGGACCACTGCCGCAGCGCCCGCCCGGCCTGCGGCGCGGCCTGATCGCTCGCCTCGACGGGCTCCGGGATCGGGCCCAACTCCGGCTCCAGCGCTCCGACTTCGGGTTCCAGTTCGAGTTCCGGTTCGCGCTCGGCGTCCGCGCTCGCACCGCGCGCGGCCACCGCGGCGTACACGTCGGCCTCGGTCTCCACGCCGAAGTGCGCGCGCATCGCCCGCGGATCGCCCACGTACGCGAGCCGCCCGTCCGGGGCCAGGAACACCACCCGGTCGCAGCGCACCAGATCGGCCGGCGCGTGGGTGGTCAGCACGACGGTGGTGCCGGCTCGGGCCAACTCGCGAAGTACGGCCATCAGTTCCGCCGCGGCGGCCGGATCCAGGCCGGACGTCGGCTCGTCCAGGAACAACACCCGGGGCCGGGTCAGCAACTCCACCGCGATGCTCGCCCGTTTGCGCTCGCCGCCGCTGAGCGTACCCACCCGCCGGTCCGCGCACGCGGTCAGGCCCAGGGCGGCCAGGGCGCGTGCGACCGCGGCGTCCACGCCCTCGTCGGCCGGTTCGCGCAGCGCCGCGGCGTAGCGCAGGCTGTGTGCCAGCGGCAGCGCCCGGTGCAGGATGTCGTCCTGCGGGACATAGCCCAGACCGCGTGCGTCCGGTGGGCCGCCGTCGTGCCGCACCTCGCCCGTGGCGGGCAGTCGAATCCCCGCCAGGGTGTCCAGGAGCGTGGTCTTGCCGGATCCGCTGCTCCCCGCGACAGCCGAGACCTCACCGGCCTCGGCGACCAGCGAGACGTGCCGAAGTACGGTGCGTCCCCCGACCGTTCGGCTCACCCCGCTCGCCGCGACACGTACTCCGTGCTCCTCCACGACCACCCCCGACGGCATGCCCCCGAATTACCGAACGGACCATGTATAGCCCGTCCGAACCGGCGGGGGCACCCCGCTCGGGCCTATCCGACGGGGGGTTCGTCGTCCACCAGGTGCATGCGGTGGGCCAGGGCGGCGGCCTCGCCGCGGGTGGCCACTTCGAGCTTGGCCAGGATGTTGGACACGTGCACGCTGGCCGTCTTGACGCTGATGAACAGGGTCTCGGCGATCTGCCGGTTGCTGCGTCCCTCGATCAGCAGGCGCAGCACCTCCCGCTCGCGGGGCGTCAGGTCGCCGGCCTGATGCGCCGCGCGTCCGGCACCGGTCCCGGGTCGGCCCGGCAGGTCGATCCGGGCCCGGCGGGCCAGCAGTTCGACCTGTTCGCGCAGCGGGGTCGTGCCCAGCTGTTCGGCGCCGGCGTGCGCCCGGGCCAGGGCCGCGCCGGCCGCGTCCCGGTCGCCGGCGGCCACCAGCGCGGCGCCCAGGTCGGCGTGGGCCTGGGCGGTGGGATACGGCTGGGTGGTCGCCTCCCAGGCCGCGACCACCTCCCGCCACTGCGCGACGGTGTCGTTGCCCTCGACCCGGTCCAGGTGCGCGACCAGCGTCAGTGCCTGCGTGCGGTCCAGCTCGCAGTGCACGGCCAGCGCGGCACCGGCCGCCCGGATCCGGCCGAGCTCGGCCCGAGTGGAGGCGGTCGGCTCGTCCTCGGCGTACGCGCGCGCCGCCTCGATCAGCAGCGGGAAGGCGAACCGCTGATTGCCGACCCCGAAGCCGGCCCGCAGCTCCGCCTCCAGAATCTCGCCCAGTTCGGCGCGCCGGCCCAGCGCCCGGGCCAGCGCGATCTCGGCACCGGACTGCGGGATCCGGTGTTGCGCCTCCTGGTACATCCCGCGGGCACTCTCGTGCGCGTGGGTCAGGTGGCCGGCCGCCTCGGACACGTTGCCGCGGACCAGGTGGGCCATGGCCAGCACCCGTTCGGCGTGTCCGGTGGCGCATCCGTCGGCGTCGTACTCGCGGATCTCGTCCACCGTCTTGGCCACGTCGTCCCAGCGGCCGAGCGAGAACAGGCTCTCCGCGAGGTTGCCCAGGACGAACGCGCCCGTGTTGCGGATCACGCCGCGATCCCGGGACAGGTCCAGCGCCCGGCGGGCCGCCTCGACCGACTCCTCGTGTCGGCCGACCCCTTCCAGCACCGAGGCCCAGTTGCCGAGCACGTATACGAGCGTGTCCGGCTTGCCGCCCTGCGCCGCCTCGGCGACGCGGACCGCCTCCAGGCCGTGCGAAAGCGCCTGCGACTCGTCGAGTTCACCGCTCCCGGTGAGGAACCAGGACAACGTCTGGAGGGTAGTGGCGATCATGTCCTGGTCGCCGAGGCGCCGGGCGATCTCCAGAACCTGCCGGGCGATCCGGATCGCCTCGTCGGCGCCGCCCTCCAGGAAGTGCGCGCGGGCGATCCGGATCACCACACCGGCGTACTCGATCGATTCCGGTCGGTCCTGCAACAGCCGCTGCGCGTGCTCCAGTTCGACCATGCCGGGGCCGCGGCCCAACCGGCTGAGCGTCTTCGCCCGCTGGGTCCACAGCGCGGCCGCCCGAACCGGCTCCCGGTCCTCCTCGACCAGACCCAACGCCTGGCGCAGCAAAGCCAGTTCGCGATCACCGGAATTGTCGTAGCGGGCCGCGACGATGGCGCCGTCCAGCACCTGTGCCAGGGTCGTGCCGGTCAGCCGCTCCGGATCGGGAACCTGGTCCCACATGGTGATCGCGCTCTCGTACAGCGCCCAGGCCTCGCCGAACGCGTAGCGGTCGGCGGCGGCGGCCGCGGCGGTCACACTCGCGGGCAGCGCCAGGGCCGGGCGGCCGGCGGCGATCCAGTAGCGGGCCCGGCGGTCCACGTGGTCGCGGCGCGCCGGCAGCTCGCCGCGCTCGATCAGCGCATCCAGGGCCTGGGCGAACGCCGCGTACATCCGGGTGCGTTCACCCGGAAGCAGGTCGCCCAGGGCGGCCTCACGCACCAGCGCGTGCCGGAACGAGTAGCCCTCGCCCTCCGCCTCGGCCACCAGGACGTGCCCGGAGACCGCCGCACGCAGGGCCGTCTCCAGGGTGTCCGGATCGAGGCCCGCCACCTCGGCAAGCAGCCGATGCTCGACCCCGATGCCACCCACGGCGGCCAACCGCACCACCCGACGGGCCTGCTCGGGCAGTTGCTCGATCCGGATCAGCAGCAGGTCGCGCAGCGTGTCGGAGAGACCGGCGAGCCGGCCGTCCCGGACCCCGGCGGCGAGTTCCTCGACGAAGAACGCGTTGCCCTCGGAACGCTCGTACACCTGCTGGGCGAGGGCGCGCGAGGGGGTGCCGCCGAGCAGGGCGGTCAGGTGTTCCTCGACCTGGGGCATGGTGAGGCGGCCGAGTTCGAGCCGGGTCACCGTGCGGATCCGCTCCAGTTCGGCGACCAGTCGGCGCATCGGGTGACTGCGGTCCATCGCGTCCGCGCGCAGCGTGCCGACCAGCAGGATCCGGCCCCGGCGCAGCGAGCGGACCAGGAACGCGAGCAGTTCGCGGGTGGCCGAGTCGGCCCAGTGCAGGTCTTCGAAGGCGACGATCAGCGTACGGTCCTCGCCGATCCGCTCCAGCAGGCGCAGCGCCGACTCGTACAGCCGGGCCCGCTCGGGCGCCGGGCCGTGCCCGGGTTCGGCGGCCAGGGTCGGCGAGATCCAGGCGAGTTCGCGGCGCCGGTCGCCGACCGCGGCCTCGAAGTCGTCGCCGAGCGCGTCCGCGAGGGTGCGCAGGATCGCCGAGAACGGCGCGAAGGGCAGCCCCTCGGCGCCCAGTTCGAGACACGCGCCGACCGCGACCGAGGTGTGCTCGGGGCGCCCGACCGCCTGGGTCAGGAACTCTTCGAGCAACCGGGTCTTGCCGACTCCGGCCTCCCCGGTGGTCAGCACGATCCGGGGCTCGCCTCGATCGGCCTCGCGAAGCGCCTCGACAAGTCGCCCCATCTCGGGCTCGCGTCCGACAAAGAGTGGCACACCGCCGAGAACAGTCACGCGGCGCAGCCTCCCATGCGGCCCGAGGCGACCGGCAGAGCGGGTGGGTGGGCCGGCCCGCGGGCCGGGATGCGCGGGCTCATTCGGCCGCGGGCGCGATCGTGGACGGGGTCCAGTCGGCTCGGGTGAGGGAGTACTCGACCTCGCCCAGCTCGGAGCCCTCGATCGGCTCGGGCCAGTCACCGAAGTAGGTGCGCAGCAGGGTCAGGCCCGCCTTCTCCAGCACCCGCCGCGAGCGGGTGTTCACCGTCATCGTGTTGGCGGTCACCTCCCGCAGGCCGAGTTCGGCGAAGCCCTTGTCCAGCAGCGCCCGCGAGCCCTCGGTGGCGTAACCGAGGCCCCACGCGGCGCGACGCAACCGGTAGCCGAGCTCGACCACGTCCGCGCTGTCCTCGGCGACCGGCCGCAATTCGAACCAGCCGACGAATCGGCCGCCGGCCCGCTCCCGGGCGGCCCAGAAGCCGCGGTTGCCCCAGGCCGGATACCCACGCATGAGCATCGGCAGGACCCGGTCACGCACGAACTCGGGCGAAGCCGGCAGGCCGCCGGTGATGTAGCGCATCACCTCCGGATCGCGATACAGCTCGACCAGGTGCGGCAGATCGTCCGCGGTGAACGGGCGCAGTTCCAGCCGCGCGGTCTCCAGGAATATCGACATCCGGCCATCCTCACGGACCGCGCCCGCTCGGGCCGGCGAATTTCTCCGCGCCCCGACCCGGTGCCCGGCGCGGTCCGCACCGGGCAACCCCGCCGTGCGGCCGGCCGGCCGGTCCTCGTAGCATGGCCGGCGATCAACCGCCGTAGCGCGCCCCGCCGGGTGCTTCGGTCCCGGTACGCGCCGCGGGGATCGCCCCCTCGGTCGGGATGCGCCTCGCCGACCGGGTGCCGCAGTGCGTTCGCCCGTACGGGCACCGGACCGGGGTCGCGCGCACGCCCGTGGCGGGCAGCAGCCCCCGGAAGGACCAGACACCCATGCCCGTCGCCGAGGCCCGGCAACGCACCGATCCCCGTCTTCTCGTGCGCGGGCTCTCCATCCGCGGGCTGCGCGAGGGGCGCGCGGTGGACTGGTGGGTGGCCGCCCTGTTCCTGGGCCTGGCGTGTTGGCTGTACAAGGGCCTGTGGGCCGACCTCGACCGTGCCTATCTGGTCAACGGCGGCCAGGACCAGAACATGTGGGAGTGGTTCTTCGACGCCACCGCCGACGCGGTCCGCAACTTCCGCGACCCGCTCGTGTCGGACCTGCAGAACCATCCGCTGGGCGTGAACATGATGGCCAACACGGCCATGCTCGGCCTCGGCATCCCGCTGACCCCGGTCACCCTGCTCTTCGGCCCCACCACCACGTGGGCCCTGGTGCTCACCGGCGGCCTGGCCGGCAGCGCCTTCGCGTGGTACCGGCTGCTGGCCCGTCGGGTGGTGCGCGGCACGCCGGCCGCGGTCCTGGGCGGCGCGCTGTGCGGCTTCGCACCGCCGATCGTCTCGCACGCCAACGCGCATCCGAACTTCGTGGTGCTGTTCGTGATCCCGCCGATCATCGAGATGTTGATCCGGCTGTGGCAGGGCGAGCGGCCGGTCCGCAACGGGGTCGTGCTCGGGCTGCTGATCACCTTCCAGATCTTCGTCGGCGAGGAGCCGCTGCTGTTCGCCGCGGTCGGCCTGGTGGTGTTCGGGGTCGTGTTCGCGATCGGCTCGCCGGACGCGGCACGGGCGGCGGCGCGGCCGTTGGGTACCGGGCTGCTGATCGGCGCCGCAGTGTCACTGACGCTGGTCGCGTACCCGCTGTGGGTGCAGTTCTTCGGACCGCAGCACTACTCCACGCTCGAACACGAGTCGGGCAACGATCTGGCCGCGTTCACCGCGTACGCGAGCGACTCGCTCGGCGGCGACCGGGCCGGCGCGGCGGCCCTGTCCGAGGGGAGCACCGAGGAGAACGCGTTCTTCGGCTGGCCGCTGGTGATCCTCACCGTCTTCCTGGTGGTCTGGCTGCGCCGACTGGCCGTCGCCCGCGCCGCGGCGATCACCGCGGCGGTGGGGGCGCTGCTGTCGCTGGGTCTGGACATCGTGGTCGACCACGACGACACCGGCCTGCCCGGTCCGTGGCGGTTGCTGAACGACCTGCCCCTGTTCGAGTCGATCCTGGAATCGCGCTTCACGCTGGTCTGCGTCCCGGCCGTCGCGGTGCTGCTGGCGCTGGCCACCGACCGGGTCCTCGACGCGGCCCGGACCGCCCCCGAGGGCCGCGAACTCCCGGTCCGGCTGATCTGGGCCGCGGTGCTGACCATGGCGCTGCTGCCGATCGCGCCCACGCCGCTGGACGTCCGGGACCGGCGGCCGGTGCCGACGTTCTTCGCGGACGGAGGGTGGCGGTCGTACGTGGACGACGGATCCGTCGTGGTGGTGCCGCTGCCCAACGTCGGCGACGCCACCGCCCTGCACTGGCAGAGCGCGACCGATCTGGGCTTCCCGCTGGCGGAGGGCTACTTCGTCGGGCCGTGGGGTCCCGATCGGGTGGGCGTCTACGGAGCGGAGTACAGCCCGACCTCGTCGCTGCTGGGCCGGGTCGCCGCCGACGGCGTGGTCCCGGAGATCACCGAGACCCAGCGCCGCGAGGCCCGTGCGGACCTGGCCCGCTGGCATGCCGACGTGGTGGTCCTGCCCGAACACCGCCACCGGGCCGAACTCGCGACGACGCTGACGGCCCTGCTGGGGCCCGGTCGGCAGGTGGACGACGTGCAGGTGTGGGACGTGCGGCACCCGGACGGTGCGGGGGTGGGGTAGGGCGGTTGCCCGGTGCCGGCCGTGCCGTCGCTCGGTTGCCCGCCTCTGCGTCGGCCCGGCTTCTCGGTTGCTCCGTCGGTCCGTCGCGTGAGACCGATTGCACTCATGGGCGACTCGCGCCGGGTCGTCAGCCGGCCTCGGTCGTGGCCGCCACCTCGTCCAGTTCGATCCTGAGCACCCGTGCGGCCGAGTCGCCGGCGACCTCGCCACCGGGACGCTCCAGGCGGTAGCTCAACGTCACCTCGCCGCCCGCGTGCGGGAGGATCTCGGCGGCGGGCACCTTGAACAGGACCGGTCGGCCGACCGCGTGTCCCGTGATCGGCACGCAGACGGTGAAGGCCGCGGTGTCCGGGCCGCGCCAGGACAGGGTCAGCAGGTCGCCCACCGCCATGTCGGGGTACGGGTCCACCCGAACGGTCGCCTCCAGCGGGACGTCGTGGGCATCGAGAACGTCCGCGACGGCGTGGTCGACGGCGGGCGGCGGCAGCGGATCGGGCATCCTGGGCTCCTTCGCGGTGCCTGCACGCCGGCGACGGCGCGATCGGCCGTGGCCCGGCGCACACGGGACTTCGGTTCCGGTCCCGGCCGACCTCGGGTCGACCCGGCGACCGGCCGTACTCGGCGCGTCCTCATGGTTGCCCGGAATCGCGGGGCCCATCCGCGCGTTCACGCCCTCGGCCCCGCCCGGACCCGCCCGCGCCGCCCGTTCGGCGCACGACACGACGGCACCCGCGGGGTGAGCCGACCCGCCCGGCGCGGCATTAGGCTGCGTCGGGTGGGTCGCGACCTGGTCTGGTATGCCGCGTACGGGTCCAACATGCACGCCGCCCGCCTGGACTGTTACCTGCGCGGCGGCCGACCGCCCGGCGGTGTGCGCACGTATCCCGGCTGCCGGGACCCCTCCGCGCCGCGCGCCACGCGCCCGGTGGTGCTGCCGGGCCGGATGTACTTCGCCTTCGAATCCAAGAACTGGACCGGCGGCCTCGCCCTGTACGACCCGCTGGATCCGGGCCGCACCCCCGCCCGGGCCTATCTGCTGACCAGGTCGCAGTTCGTCGACCTGGCCGCGCAGGAGATGTACCGCCCGCCCGGCACCGACCCGGACCTGAGCACGCTGGCGACCATCGGACGGGCCACGCTGGGCCCGGGCCGCTACGAGACGGTCGTGCAGGTGGGCACCGCCGACGGGCACGCGATCCTCACCCTGACCGCCCCGTGGCGCAGCGCCGACGCGCCGTGGAACGCGCCGGCCGCCGCCTACCTGCGGCACCTGAGGGCCGGCCTCGCCGAGGCCCACGGCTGGTCGGCGCTCCGCGCGGCCCGCTACCTGGCCGGCTGCCCGGGCGCGGCCGGCACCTGGACCCCCGAGGCGATCGCCGCGCTGCCACCGCCGTAGCACCGGCGGCCCCGTGTCGGGTCATGATGCCGCGGCTGAGGTCCACGAGTCCCTGCGTATTGCCGACCGCGGGTGAGCGCTTGAGCGTGCAGTCGACGAACAAGGCTCGCAGGTCGTCGTTGTCCGGATGTCCGCGGGTTGGTTGATCAGGTCGGGCCCGGTGGTCTTGGATGTCCGGGTACCACAGGTGTATGACGCGTATCGCTGGTGACTCGGGGGTTACACCATGACGACCGACTTCGACTCGATAATCAATCCGGGGCTGCCCCGGTCGAGCACATATGCCGCGGCGAACACGCCCGATCCGCGCCCGGGTTGCGCGCCGCAGGCACCGGACGTGCACGTCGAGCCCGGCACGCTCGACTCCGCCGCCGGCCGACTGCGGGAGATCGCGGGCGACTTCCGCAGTACCGGCCTCAAGGGCGTCACCGCGCTCGAACCGGTGTCCAAGGCGCTGGCCGGCTTCGACCTGGCCAAGGCGCTGGACGGCGCGCACACCGCCTGGCACGACCGCACCATCGCGGTGGCCGACACGCTCGCCGGCCGGGCGGGCGATTTGAACAGCACGGCGAGCAGCTGGCGCAGCACCGAGAAGACCGTCTGCACGACGTTCGGCGGCTGACCCGTGGTCGACTTCATCCACCTGCGCGATGTCGACCTGGGCACGCTGACCACCGCCGCCGAGGTGTGGGCGACGCTGCCCGACCGCATGCACACCCAACACGGCGACGTGGACCGGGACGTGGTCTCCCCGCTCGCGAACGGCGCCTGGAAGGGCGCCGAGGCGAACCACGGGATCGACGAACTGCGCACCATGTCGGGACAGATCGAGGACGCGCACACCGAGGCGGCGGCGCTGCGCACCGTGCTGCTCGACGCCGCGAGCGACCTCCGGACCGCCAAGGAGCACCTGACCGAGGCGATCGCCGACGCGGTCGACCGGAAGCTGACCGTGGACGACAGCGGCGGCGTGCACTGGACGGCGCCGCCGTACGCCCGCAACCTGCCGCCGGACGACTACGAGGCGGTGACCAGACCGCTCGAGGAGGCGGCGCAGGACATCGCGGACCGGATCGGCAAGGCGCTGACCGAGGCCACCGCCGCCGACCGGCGTGCCGCGTTCGCCCTGAACGCGGACACCCGCGGCGCGGATCCGAAGAGGTTCAACGGCAACGCGGTCGGCGCCGGTCCGGCCCAGGACGCCCGCCGGGCGACCGACCTGGCCAACCGACTGATGATGCTCGGTCCGGCCGAGCGCGGCGAACTGCGCAATCTGCTGGCCGCCAATGCCGACGACCCCGCGTTCGGTACCCCGTTCCTGAACCGGCAGGGTCCGCGCGGCACCCTGTGGCTTGCGGGCATGATCGCCAAGCTGGGCGCGGGCAGCGGCGTGCCCAAGGACCAGCAGGAGGATCTCGAGGCCATCCAGGCCGATCTGGGCCGGGTGTTGGCCGCCGGGACCGGCAAGGGGCCCGGGCCGCACGTCGATCGGAATTGGATCGACGAGCTCGAGCGGGCCGGCCGGGAGAAGACCGACATCGGGCTGTATTCGTTTCGGCCCTATGGCTACCAACTCCTGGGCACGCTCCTGGACACCGGACATCAGGACACCGATTTCCTGCGCCTGATCGGCCAGGACATGCGTGCCATGGAGCGGGACGATCCCGCGGTGTGGCTCGAGAACACCCCGTCGGGCGCGATATACAACGGATTCCGGCTCGACATCACCGACGGGCACGGCGCGGGGCTCGATCCGATGACCGGGCTGATGGCCGCGTTCGGCAACAACCCGGAGGCCGCGAAGGAGTTCTTCGATCCGGCCGAGCACCCGGGCGAGGTCGCCTACATGCTCAAGGACCGGCACTGGCTGATGGATTGGGCCGGCGCCGGGCCGATTCCCGAGGGCCACAACCCGCCCGGCTACGACCCGTTGGGGCGCGCGTTGGAGGCCGCGGCCACCGGCCGGGTGCCCACCGGCGGCTACGGTCTGCCCGGCGGGGCCCATCCCGTGCACGACGAGACGATGAGGCAGATCATGCGCGACACCGTCTCCGTGCTCGGCGGCGAGGACGGGAGACAGGGCAAGTTCCCGGCGATCATGCGCGACAGCGTGGGCAACATGGTCGCGTCGTACATGGGCGACGGCGTGTACGACCAACTCGTGGCCAAGGACGGTCGAAACGGTTCGATGTTCCACGACCAGGACCTGATGCGGGTGATCACCGCGGCCGGCACCGACCCCGAGGCCTTCGCGGTCATGCACGGCGCCACCGTGAACCACGCGGCCGACGTGCTGGCTCAGCACCCGGTGGTCAAGGCACCGGGCGCGTTGCCGGCCATGGACGTCGAGGCCCGGCAGGCGTTCAACGCGCTCGGGACCATGGACGGCCTGCGCGACGAGTCGATCGTCGCGGCGCGCGAGGCGGGGGTCGCCGAGGCGACCTGGAACCGCAAGTTCCAGTACCTCACGAGTGCGCAGATCCTCGGCTACGTCCCGCACGTCGGCATCCCCGCCGGCCGGATGATGGACTGGTACGTCGCGCACGCGCTGGCCGCGGACACCGCCGCACTCGAACACGGTTCGGGCCTCGGTCGCACCGAGAACTACTGGAGCGGCTGGTCGAGTTCGACGGCGATGGCCGAGGAGTACGCGCGGGCGAACAACGCGAGCCCCGAGGAGATCGCCGATCTCGCCGAGGACCGTCGGTCCAACGCGATGGACGTCGCGCCGCGCCGCCTCGGGCGCAGGTAGGCGGGCCTCGGGTGCACCCGCCCGCCCCGCGTCGGGTGTGAGCCCGCGCGGGACGGGCGCGGCGGGTGCGGTCCCGGGGGCGGGGTCCGCCGGCTGGGGAGGGGTCCCTGGCCGAGGCCGTGTCCCGGGCCGCGATCGTGTCCGGGGCCGAGGCCGTGCCCCGGGTCGCGCCGGTGGCGGGAGATCGGGCCGGGGCGTCTGAAAGACTCGGGCCTTTCCGAACCGGAAGGTGGATCATGACCGAGCCGACCGCCGCGCCGCTGCACTACGCCCCGCGTTGGAGCGACGACGCCCGAACCTCCCCCTCCGAGCTGGGCGACGAGCGCGAGATCCTGACCGGCTTCCTGGACTGGCACCGGGCGACCTTCGAGCTCAAGTGCGCGGGCCTGTCGGCGGAGCAGTTGTCCGAACGGGCCGTCTCGCCGTCCGGGCTGTCGTTGCACGGCATGGCGCGGCACTTGGCCGGCGTCGAACGCTGGTGGTTCCACATCCAGTTCGCGGGCGACGACGTCCCGATGCTCTACTACACCGACGACGACCCCGACCAGGACTTCGAGCGGCTGGACGGCGACCCGGTCGAGGCGTTCGCCCGCTGGCATGCGGAGTGCGACCGCTCCCGGGAGATCGTCGCCGCCGCGACGTCCCTGGACGACACCGGGATCCGCAAGTCCACCGGCAAACCGTTCTCGTTGCGCTGGGTCCTGGTCCATCTGATCGCCGAGTACGCCCGCCACAACGGCCACGCCGACCTCCTGCGCGAACGCCTCGACGGCGCCGCCGGCATGTGAGCACGTCCGGACGAGAAGCGGCCCAGGGCCTGGAGAGCGGCCCTACGGCCGGCCGCCGCCCGCAAGCGCATGCCGCCCCGCGCCGGCGTCGCATCGCCCGTCGGTCCCGTCGACGCGCAGGTGCGGGCGGGTCCAGGGGCGGTCTTCGGCCAGGTGCGCGGCCTCGGCGGCGCGCCACAACCGCCAGAACCAGGCCACCTGGGGGCCGTCCCGGTCCAGGGTGCGGGCGGCGGCGACTTCGGCGGGCGTGTCCACCCGGATCCGCAGCGCGGTCACCGCACCGAGTTCGCGCCGAGCCGCGCCGACCCCCTCCAGGATCAACACCGGCGCGGCCGGCACCTCGCTCCAGCCGCTGACCCGATAGCCGGCCCAGTCGTAGGTCTCGCAGCGGGTCGCCTGCCCCCGGGCGAGCGGTTCGAGCAGTCGAGCGCGCAGTCGCGGCAACCAGCCGAAGAAGTCCCCGGGCCGGGCGAAGTCGTCCAGACGCACCACGGGCGCACCCCCGAGCCGTACGGCGAGCGCATCGGCGAGCGTGGTCTTGCCCGAGCCACCGATGCCGTCCACCGCCACCAGCCGGGTGCCGCCGACCGACGGCGGCAGCACGACGGCACGCGCGGCGAGTCGAGCGGCCGTCGCGTCCCAGGGCGGATCCGGCCGTTCGATGGACACCGCCGCAGCCTACCCACCGAGCCGCCGCGGACGCCCCGCGCGGCCGGCCGCGACGCCGGGCGCACGTCGTCGTCCCGGCCGCCGACCGCACCGCCCCGGACACCCCCGGATCCCGCACTAGTACATTTGTACTTGTACACCTGTACCACTACGTCTTCACCACTCGGAGGGAGAGGCCCGTGGCCTGGCTGTTCCTGGGACTGGCGATCTCGTGCGAGGTGATCGCGACCAGCCTGCTCAAGAGCACCGACGGGTTCACCCGGCTGTGGCCGACCGTGACGTGTCTGGCCGGATATGCCGGGGCCTTCTACCTGTTGACGCTGTCGTTGCGACAGTTGCAGGTTGGCACGGCCTACGCGATCTGGTCCGGGCTCGGGACCGTGGCGATCGCGCTGGTCGGGGCGGTGTTCCTGAACGAGCCGGTGACGCTGCTCAAGGCGTTCGGGATGGCGCTGGTGATCGCCGGCGTGGTGGTGCTGAACCTGGGCGGTGCGCATTGAGCGGGACCCGCGATCCCGAGGGGCGGCGGCTGCGGATCCTGCGTGGTGCGTGCGAGGTGATCGCCGAGGTGGGCGTGGGCAACACGACGCATCGCCTGGTCGCGTCCCGGGCCGGCGTCCCGCTGGGGGCGACCACGTACTACTTCGCGACGCTCGACGACCTGGTCGGCGCGGCGCTCGCGCACGCGTCGGCGGAGACGGTGGCGCTGCTGGAGGAGTGGGTGCGGCGGGCCCACGACGCCGAGGACCTGCCGGGGGTACTCACGGCGCTCACCGCCGAATACCTCGCGGACCGCCCGCGCGCGCTGGTCGAGTACGAGTTGTACCTGGCGGCGGCCCGCAGCCCGCAACTGCGCGGTTTCGCGGTGGCGTGGGTCGAGGGGGTCGGCGACTTCCTCGCCGGCCGGGTCGGGCGGCGGGCGGCGGCAGCGGCGCTGGCGGTCCTGGACGGCACGATGTTGCAGGTGCTCACGCTGGGCACGGCCCTGGACGAGGAGCAACTGCGCTGGTCGCTGGACCGGGTCATGGGGGCGGCCGCGCCGTAGCGGGGCGGGGGGCGCGGTGCGGTAGGGTCGACGACAGCGAAGGGGAGTAGCCCCGCGAACCGGTCGTCGACATGCTGGAGTCCTCGGACTCCCGGTGGCCGGGCCCGTGCTCGATGCGGGCGGGCGAGACCTTCGGCCAGGTATCGACGCATCCGCGTTCTTCGCGGGTGCACCCGTCGTGCCGGGCCGAGTGGTCCTCCGGTCGCCGAGCGGCGCCTTCGTGAAGACCCGGAGGCTCGGCTCTCGCAGAAAGCCACCCGGATGCACCTCGACCCTCTGGCGATCCTGACCGCCTTCGGGCTCATCTTCCTCGCCGAACTCCCGGACAAGACGATGTTCGCATCGCTGGCCATGGGCACCCGCATGCGGCCGCTGTTCGTCTGGTTCGGCACCTCGACCGCGTTCGTCGTGCACGTCGCCATCGCCGTCGGCGCGGGCGGACTGCTGGGCCTGCTCCCCGGCTGGATCGTCGAACTCGTCTCCGCCGCCCTGTTCGGCTTCGGCGCCTTCATGCTGCTGCGCGGCGGGGCCGGCGACGACGACGAGGACACCGCGGGCAAGACCGTGACCGGTTTTTGGCCGGTCTTCTCGACCGCGTTCACGGCCGTGTTCATCAGCGAATGGGGCGACCTGACCCAGATCACCACCGCCAACCTGGCGGCCACCAACGGCACCTGGTCCACCGCGATCGGCTCGGCCGCGGCGCTGATGTCGGTCTCCGCACTGGCCCTACTGGCGGGGCGATTCATCGCCAAGCGGGTCCCCCTCCGGACGGTGCAGCGGATCGGCGGCGTGTGCATGCTCGGGCTGGCGATCTGGTCGGTGGTGCAGGTGTTCACGGGCTGACCTGACCCGGGCGGCCCGGGTGGCGGATGCCCGCCGGCTGCTCGTCGGGTGCTCGTTGGATGCTCGGCCGGTGCCCGGCGAGTGCGGGAGCCGCGGGCGTCGCGGGGACGGGCGTCGCGGAGGCGGGAGCCGCAAGGGCGGTTTTCCGCCGTGCCGCTCGGGCACCCGCGTCCCATGGTGAAAATCGGCTACACGATGATGACCGAACAGGCCGGACCCAAGGATCTCGTCGAGCACGTGGTGCACGCGGAGCGGGTCGGCTTCGACTTCTCGGTGACCTCGGACCACTACTTCCCGTGGCTGGATGCGCAGGGCCACGCGCCGTACGCCTGGAGCGTGCTGGGCGCGGCGGCCCAGGCCACGTCGCGGATCCCGTTGATGACGTACGTGACGTGTCCGACGATGCGCTACCACCCGGCGGTGGTGGCGCAGAAGGCCGCCACCGTGCAGTTGTTGTCGGACGGGCGCTTCCGGCTGGGACTCGGCTCCGGCGAGAACCTGAACGAGCACGTGATCGGCGGCGGGTGGCCGGCCGCGGACGTACGGCAGGAGATGCTCGGCGAGGCGGTGGAGATCATCCGGGCCCTGTTCGCGGGCGGCTATGTCGATCATCACGGCACACACTTCGACGTCGAGTCCGCCAAGTTGTGGGACCTGCCGGATCGACCGCCGCCGATCGGCATCGCGGTCTCCGGCGCGCAGAGCTGCGCACTGGCCGGGCAACTGGCCGACCTGGTCATCGCGACCGAGCCCAAGGGTGAGCTGTTGGCCGAATTCGATCGGCACGGCGGCGCGGGCAAGCCCCGGGTGGGCCAGCTGCCGGTGAGCTACGACCCCGACCGGGACGCCGCGATCGCCCGGGCGCACGAGCAGTTCCGCTGGTTCGGGGGCGGGTGGAAGGTCAACTCCGAGCTTCCGGGCACCGCCGGCTTCGCGGGCGCCACGCAGTTCGTCCGGCCGGAGGACGTGGCCGAGTCGATTCCGTGCGGCGACGACGTGGGCGCCTTCGTCGACGCGGTGCGCCCGTACGTGGAGGCGGGGTTCACCGAGGTGGCGCTCGTCCAGATCGGCGGCGAGACGCAGCACGCCTTCCTGGACTGGGCTCAGGACAAGCTCTTGGCGGCACTGCGGGAGTTGTGACGGGTTGGGACTGCGGAAGCGGAGCGGAGCGGGGGCGCGAGGTCGGCGCCCCCGCTTCGTGGTTTCGGCTCCGGCTCGCGTCGCGAGTGCGGTTGCGGTTGCGGTCCGCCGTAGTGGGGAGGTAGGTCGGGCCCGATCGGCATCGGCGCATCGGCGCGGGTCGGCATCGCATCCATCGCGCGGGTCGGCGATCGACGATCGGCGGACGCGCGCGGTGAGTGGGTAGGTGGGGCGGGCGGGGCGGATGGGGTGGCGGGGCGGATCGTTCGATCGCCGGCATGTCCGGCATGTCCCCTCGATCGAACCGTCCGAAATGTGATGTAGGCCGCATGGATAAATCGGACATAAATTACTAAGCCGACTTCGTGTGGTAATTCATTTCCCGCGTCCCGGCATGAATTTCGACTATTTTCCGTGACCGGACGATCACGCCACTCTCCGAGATATCCCCTCGTCATCACCGGTACGTCGCGCCGGGTCCGGGTGAGATGTCGCCTTTATTCCGCCTTTACGCCGGAGGCGAAGTCGGCGTTTCGGTTGTGATCCGGCATCGGCATTGCCTACCTTTCTCGCCGATTCACCTTTCGGGTGAACCCTGTCGCCGGTACGCCGAATCCCGTCGCCGGCAGCGGGAGGTCTACATCGAAGAATCCGACGGGAGCGGGGGAACCAGGTGGATCGCCGTGGCCGGGATCGTTCCGGTGACGGCTAGGGGTGAAGTCGCGTCTGCGCGACCGGGCTGCTCCAGTCCGAATCCGACAGCTCACCTCGTAGGCGACAGGAGAGGACCCCATTTCATGCTGTCCGCAAACGCTCGCCACCGCGCCGCTCGCCCCGCCAACGTCCGCCGCTTCGTCGCGGCGGTGGGCATCGCCGGCATGGGTGTCGTGATCCCGGTCGCCACTGCCGGTACGGCTCAGGCACAAGCCCCCTCCACCTCCGAGCAGCCCACCTCCGGCGCCTCCGCCGTGCTGTCGGCGGCCCCGACCGCCGCGGTCGAGAGCGCTCCGGTCCAGGCCGCGCCCGCCGCGCAGGAAACCGCCGTCCCCGCCGACAAGGCCGGCTACGTGGTCAAGGCCGGCGACACGCTGTTCGGGCTCGCCCAGGCCAACCAGGTCACCGGCGGCTGGCAGAGCCTGTACGAGCTCAACCGCGACGTGCTCCTGTCCGGCCCGGACCTTATCCAGATCGGCCAGACCCTCCGGCTGACCGGCGCGGCGCCCGTGCTGTCCAAGGCCGCTCCGGCCCAGCCGAGCGTCAAGGTGCAGCCGAAGACCACCGTCACCCCCGGCAAGACCACCACCAAGCCGGCGAGCAAGCCGTCGGCCGGGGTGTCGGTCAAGCCCGCCGCCAAGGCCCCCGCCAAGCCCGCCACCGGCGGCTCGAAGGGCAACCAGGCGCCGACCGGCGGCTCGTCCACCGCGTCGAGCAGCAAGGCCGCCCAGGCCGTGGCCTTCGCCAAGGCGCAGATCGGCAAGCCGTACGTGTACGGCGCCACCGGCCCGAACGCGTACGACTGCTCGGGCCTGGTCCAGGCCGCGTACAAGTCCGCGGGCATCTCGCTGCCGCGCGTGACCAACGACCAGTTCGCCGCCGACCCGCACGTGTCGGTCGCCAACCTGCAGCCCGGCGACCTGGTGTTCTTCTACTCGGGCATCAGCCACGTCGGCATCTACATCGGCGACGGCAAGATGGTGCACGCCGCCAACCCGCGCAAGCCGGTCGAGATCGCCTCGATCAGCACCATGCCGATCGCCGGCGCCACCCGCCCGGTCTGATCACCCCGCCGACAACCGTCGGCCGCAGTAACACAACCGCACAGTGGGACGCCCTTCCGGCGCCGTGCCCCCCGACGACGGTCGGAGAGCACGGCGCCGCGCCCCGTTCCCCAAGGCGCACTCCCCCACAAGCAGCGCGATCCGGACAACAAAGTCGAGACAGTCCCGAACCCGAAGCAGCCACCAACACCTACGCATCCAACCAAGTCGCGCACTCATCCACGACCGGACGAACACAACAACCACCAGGTCCGTTCCCAACGTCCCCCAACCCCCAACCCACACGAACCCACAAGCCCCTCCCCACCACCCCCAAGGCGAACCCAGCCCCACCGCCACACGAACCCACCCAGCCCGACCGGCGTTCGACACCACCCAGCCCGGCCGGCGCTTGCGACCAAGCAGCCCCGCCGGCGCTTGAGGCGAACCCAGCCCGGCCGACGCTTGAGGCGAACCAGCCCGGCCGGCGCTTGAGGCCACCCAGCCTCGCCGGCGCTTGAGGCGAACCAGCCCGGCCGGCGCTTGAGGCCAAATCA
>NZ_JBITHP010000023.1:0-164199 GCF_044458105.1 Embleya sp. NPDC050493 | reverse complement strand
GCTAAACGCTCGGCCGGGAAGCCCCCGGCCGAGCGTTTCGCCAACCTCCCGGCGCCGGCCGATCGATCATCCGTGACGCGAAGCCCCCTTGAATTCGCCACCCGTGATAGCGCGCGCGGCCAGGTCGGCAGGCGGGCGTCGAACGCGCCGGCGGGCACGCCGCTTCGAGCGTCTCCGCCAAGACCACCCTCGCCGGCGACAAGGCCGGCTCCAAACGCGCCAAGGCCAAGGCCCTGGGCATCCCCATCATGACCCCGGAGGAGTTCGCGACGCTGGTGGCGCCGCTCAACCGCCGAGGATCGAGCGAACCGCCAACCCGCGAGCACCCCGCGGGTGGCCGGTAGCGGGCGGCTCCGGCGCCGACCCGGCCTCGGGGGCCGCGCCGGCGGGACCTTGTCATTCAAGGGCGGTACGAGCCAGGACCTCCGCCATCCCGGTGGCGATGCCCATGAGCCGAACGGCGAGACCCGGGTCCTCGCCCGCGACGATTCCGGCGGAGGAGATCTCGGGGACAGCGCGTGCGAGCACATCCCGCAGGTCGGCGATATGCCGGTCACGGATCTCGGTGGAGTCGGGCGACGGGGCCGTGATCGGATCTCCTCGGTTGCCGGGTGCGGGCGGACGCCGATGTCCTGCCGACCGGCGCCCGTCCGCGACCCGCCCGGTCGGCCTCGGGGGATGGGCCGATCCGGTGCGGCCGGGCCTGGCGACCGGGAGACGCCGGACCACCACACCCGACCTCAACGACCGACCCGCCCCGGGGTGACGCCCCTCGGGCGACGCCGACGGCGGCCGGGCCGGCGGTCGGCTCAGTACGGGCCGGCCAGGCCAGGAACCCGGCCAAGGTGTCGATCGCGGTGTTCGCCGCGCCGATCCTCGGGGGACATCGCCGACCGTCGCGAACATCACCTCGTTCGCGCCGTGAAGAGCCGCCGTTTTGAGCAGCCGGCCTTGCCGGCATTCGCGCAAGCTGCGGGTCCACGCGCGGTCACGTGGTCGTCGGCCACCTGGGCCCGGTATCGGGGTTGTAGGCCCACAAGAACTGCGTGTCGGGCGTGACGGTCATTCCGTGGTCGAACAGTGCCGGGGCACCGGCGGCGATCCACCGGTCCCAGGCCGTCTCCAGTTCGTCGCCCAGCCGCCGCGCTCCGCCCTGATACAGCGTGGTTCCGACGCCCGCCGATGCGGAGTACACGGCCCAGGAGGTGTCGCCGTCGTGGATCCAGGCGTTGACCCCGTCGGCGTCGCGCGCGGCGCGCACCCGCAGCTCGGGCAGCGCGACGCGCAACGCGAACAGCAGGTGCGCGTCGTCGCACAACGGTGCGAGGTCCCGGACGACGCCGCGCTCCTGCCCGGCCGCCGCGTTGCCGCGTACGTCGGCGAATCGGCGTTCGGCCGGGGTGCCGCGGGCGGGCATGAATGTGGCGAGCCCCTGGACCCATCCGCTCGCCGAGCGTCCGTCCTCGGCGACGGTCAACGCGACATGACCCAACCGCCCCCACGGCGTGACCACGCGCCCCCCGGGGCGGGCCTGCGCGATCCACGCCCACGGCACCCGCTCGACCGCGTAGGTCGAGATCACCCGGTCCCACGGCTGCTCCGACGCCCGGCCGGCCGCGCCGTCCCCGACCCCGACGCACACGTCCAACCCGGCCTCTGCGAGCGCCTTGCGAGCCACCCCGGCCAACTCCGGATCGACCTCGACACTGACGACGTTGCCGGGCCCGGCGCGTCGGGCGGCCAGCGCCGCATTCCACCCCGTCCCCGTACCCAACTCCAGGACCCGATGCCCGGGTTCCAGCAGCAGCGAGTCGAGCATGTCCACCACCACCGCCTGGCACGACAGGCTCGACGTGGGCACCCCGTCGACGACCTGTGTCACCGCGGCGTCGTCCGGCCCGGCGTACACCAGCGACACCCACGCGTCCTTGTCGACCACCCGATCGACCGGCACATAGCCCTCGCCGTCCCAGCGCCACAGCCGATCGGGCGCGAACGCGTCCCGGGGAGTCGCCTCCACCGCGGCGCGGATCCACGGCGCGCGCTCGGGCCAGTCCCCACGCCGTTCCATCTCTGCCGCCAACCGCGACCGCGCCTCGACAAGATCCACGGCGAGCTACTTGTCCTTCTTGTGTTGGCCGTTCGGCGGCGGGGGAGCAGGCACTTGCCCATCGGAGTTGTTCGGCGGCGGAGTGCCCTTCGACGGATCCGGCGGCGGCTTCTCGTGTTGTCCCATCACGCCTCCTCGGTCACACAGAGAGACCCCAGGATGACGCAACACCACATTGGTACGGAAGACACGCCGCACTGCGGCCCACCCACCCGCAAGCCCCCCAGCGCGGCAACGGACCCCCGCCACCGACACCCGGCTACCCCCGACGCATCCCAAGCCCGATCAAGGCCTCGACCCGCTCCGCCGCCCACGTGCACTGCCGTTGCCGAGCATCGGCGAGTGCGACAGCCGGCTTGACCGCGTGAGCCTCACGACATCGAACACACCCACGCACGCTGGACGGCCCAAGGCAGCCCCGGGCCCGAACGCTTCGGCCTGCGCGTCGAGCCGGACGGCCGCCAATACGTGTGGTTCGACGATCCGTCCGGCTCGACCTGGCCCCTGGTGGGCACGGGCCGCCACGCGATGATCACCTGATCTCTGGAGCCGCGGGCCGGTATGGGAGCGGTTCGAGCGCGGCCTGGTCGAAGGATCGGCGTGAGGCGACGATCGGTCGCAGGATTCTGGTCGTGTATCAGATCACCGCGCACCGGCTGCTGGTGACTGTCGTCGACATCGTCTCGGCGGTCGCCCGCGAGCTGCCGGCCGCCGCACCGACACCCGGGCGAGCCGCCCGGCTCACCCGCGCCCGGTTGCGGGCGGTGCTCAAGAGGGCCGGCCGCACGCGCGGCATCGAGGAGGAGGTCGAGCGCCTCCACGCCGCCCTGTGGATCCCGCAGATGCGCCAACTACCGGTGCTCGTGGAGGCGATGGCCGTCTTGCCCTGACCCTGCTGCGGAGGCTGGAGGCGGCCCGCGCCAGCGCGGACGACCTGGCCGAAGCCTCGGCGGAGTCTTTTGGGAAGCGCCCGGACGCCGAGATCATCACCAGCTTTCCAGGGCTCGGGTCTCACCGAGGCGTCGACGAACGACGGCTCGTCTCCTCACCCGTTCCTCCGGCGGCGCGGAATCCACCACAACGCCGGCCCGGCGACCGCGTCGGATCACCGGATTGCTTCGTGTGATCGACTGACAGCGAAGCGTTGCTCGTGGATAGTGAAGGGGCATCATCACCGTTACGCAGGGAGATCACAAGATGACAGAGGATGTCCGGTCGGCTGCGGATTTCGAGGCGCCCGACCAGGTGGCCGAGATCACCGACACGAGTATCCAGGCCAATCCCGACAGGCCGGCCAACGCCCTGACGTTGCAGCAACTGCGCGACTCGGCGAGCCCCAACCTGCCTGCGGGTCTGAAGGCGGACCAGTTCGAGGGAGGCGGGTGGATGTTCTCCCGCCTGGTCAAGCTCCAGTCCTTCTACTACTACACGTCCAAGCCGGAACCGTACCTCGACGAGTGGACCTCGCGCCCCGATAAGCCGGGAATCCGGGCGGACGGCGGCCTGATCCACCAACCCTATTCGCAGAACAACGAGGCGAAATGGGTGTTCGCGTTCCGCGCCAACGGCACGCCCCCGGCCCCGTTCACCCACTCGTGCAGGCTCGCGAGCCTGCGGGACGGGCGAGTGGAGTACACCCCCAACGGGCCCGCCGGGGACACGATCTTCCCGACCGACATCTTCGGCCGGCGCGGTGACCCCGAGTTGGACGTGGTCGAGGTCGTCTCCAAGGTGCTCGCCATCGGCTCGCGCCGGGCGTGGCAACAACTCGGCGGCATCCGCTCGCTGGCCAGGTACGGAGCCATGACCCCCGTACCCCCGCCGGAGGAACGGGCGTACATCAAATGGGACGGGGCGGCGACCTTCGGCGTACAAAGCACCACCAGGGTCGACGCGCTCTGGTGCGCCGTGCCCGCCTGACACTCACGCGCGTCCGACGAGCGGCGTACAAGGGGCACCCGGTCCGCGCCGTCGGTGACTTCTCTGGTCGGCACTCCCAAGGCGAGGCGTCCGGGCACCGACTACTTCCCCTGGGGACACTCTTCCGCTCGGAGGTCCCGCGTCGCGGCACGTTCTCGCCCCGCCCCGAGGCCCAGCCGAGGCAACGCCCCGCCCAGCGGCGCGGGGCCGTTGCCGGCCCGACAAGGCGCCTCACGCCGGGGCCGCGTCGGGCGCGGGTGTTGGTGACCCACCCCCAACTCGGCGCGCTCCGGGCCGGGTACGTCATGATTCGCCCAGGCGGTCGCCAGGTACCGGCTCGGGTACGGCGAAGGTGGTTCCGCAGAAGGTCAGGCGACAGCGCGGCCGCCTTCCCGGCTGTTGACCCGCCGGTAGAAGTCCTGCAGGTCGGCGAGGTCGCTCGCGATGAGGCTTTCCATCAGGCCTGCGTGGACATCTACTGGGACGGCCACGCCTACGTGCCCGTCGACCGCTGCGCCGATCCGGACGCGTGGGCACGTCTGGTGTACGCCGGGCCCTACGACGCGGCGATCACTGAGATCAGTCGTGACCGTCCGTCCTCCAGCCTGTCCTGCACCTCGGTCGTGGCGGGCATGCTCGACGCGCTCGACGTCGAACCAGGCCACCACATCCCGGAGTTGGGCACCGGAACCGGCTGGAACGCCGCCCTGCTCACCCACCGCACCGGCCCCACCGGCCACGTCACCAGCATCGAGGCCGCCCCCGACCTTGTGGCCGGTGCCCGGGCCGCTATGGCCGGCGCGGGTCTCGGCGAGAGGGTCACGGTCGTCGTCGGCGACGGCACACACGGCCACCCCGACACCGGCCCCTTCGACAGGGTGGTCGCCACCTACGCCGTCGACCGCGTCCCCTGGGCATGGTCGAACAGCTGCGCCCGGGTGGGGATCTGGTGTTCCCGTGGGGCCGGTTGGGGCACTTCGCCGTCACCGTGGCCGAAGGCGGCCGCTCGGCCACCGGATGGTTGCAGGGGCTGGCGCAGTTCATGCCGGCCCGCGACACGACCCCGATCCGAGAGTTCGACGAGGTCGAGGCCGCGTGGGACGTGTGGGATCGCGACGGTCGGATCCGCCGCTGGGACCACGGCGTCACGATCACCGCCGACGAGCAGTTCGTGTGGGCGGGGGACGCTGCTACCGGCCGCAGATGGCCCCTCGTCACGACGTCGGAGCCGGTCGCGGGCTGCCGCCGCGTGACCGTGTTCGCTCGTCGAGGAGGGCGGTGATCTCGGCCTGGGCGGTGACCGCCATGAACGTCGCGGACTGTTCGGACCGTTGCTCCACCACCAGCGGATGCGCCGGTTCGCGCGAGGGCACTCCCGGACGCGCGATGGGCTCGGGGGGCGCCCAGGGGTGGGAGTACATCTCGTCCACGAGGTCGACCTCGATGTTGACCGTCCCCGTCGTGCCGCACCGGTCCTGCGCGTGGGCGCCGAGGAAGGCCGGCGCCGACATCAGCCGGTGCACGAGTACGTCCGCGTCGACGACACGAACCCTCGCGTCGTCGTCCATGGTGTAGACGCGGGTGTCGATCGGGTGGGCGCAGACGCCGGCGCCGTCGTCGTGGAGATACGCCACATCCCTGCGCGCGGCAGGAGAGGGCCAGCCCAGGCGCAACCTGCGACGCCCCACGCTCACCTGAACGAACGGCTGGTGCGACAGACCCAAAAGGGGCCGCGCGGCGGACAGAGCCTCTTTGTGCGCGACGAAGGATCGTTGATTGATGGGCATCTCACCGGGCATTTCCGGCACCAGCGTGACCACCAGGTGGGGCCGATCGCGGTCGCATTCCGCCGCGACCAGGTCCTGTTGGACCTCGCGCATGCGTTCCCGCCGGTCGGCCGCGGCCTGGAAGCGCTGGTGGTACGCGGTGGCGACGTGCGTCTCGGTCAGCCAGTCGGTCTTGTCTACGCCCTGGACGCGGAGTGGCAGCGCCGGTAGCCGGCCATGCGCGGCATCCTCGCCTGCCAACGCTGCGCCCTGTCCACCGGCTGGTCGAGCTGCGAGGTGGGCGACGGCGTCTACGCGGACGGCCACATCCGGGCCGCCCGGGCGCGGTGCGACGTCGACGCCTGGAGTCACGTTCTCGGTATGGGCACGCACGTCGGCATGGTGCAGAACCACCCGCGGTCCGCACTGCTCCAGGGCGCGGAACCGTATCTGCGGCACCTGGCGCAACGCCCGAGGGCGGCTCCCGCCGTGGCTCTGCGGCTGCGGGTGGTCCTGGAGGAGTGGGACGCCGCGCCCTCGACGGCTCGAGGACGCCTTCCCGGAGGCGTCGCACGGTGAGGCCGGGAGCGGAACTGGGACCCGGAGCACGCCGAACGCTGGCTCGCGTACCTGCTCCCACCACATGGTGGCGGGAGCAGGTACGGGCGACATTGCCGACGGCGGTGCGTCAACGGCCGTTGAACGGAAGCCGGATGGGCCGGGGTCGGGAGAGGTCAAAAGCGTTTGACGAGAGTGATCGAGCGGTCGGTGACGGTGAAGCCGAGGCTCTGATACAGGCCGAGGGCGCCAGTGGGGCTTTCGGCGTCGACGTCGAGTACGGCGTGGTCGAGACCGTCTGCCCGCAGCGCCCGCAGCACGTGGGCCAACATGGTGCGAGCCAGTCCTCGTCCGCGCGCTTCCCGCCGTACGCCGACAACCGTGATGTACCCGAACGGGCCGCCACGCAGCGGCCACTCGTCCGGCTCCACGTCGACCAAGGCGAACCCGACGACGCGTTCGCCGTCGTGGGTGTCCGGGGCGACGGCGAGCAGGGACAGGTCGGGGCGGAACGCCGCCAACCGGTTCTCGGAGGCCCACTCGTCGGCGGTCACCGGCCGGCTGCCCCAGTGGTCGCGGAAGGAGTCGTTCATCGCGGACCTGACTCGCTCCGCCCACTCCTCGCCGTAGGGCACGAGCCGCACTCCGGGGGCGGGCGCCGGCTCGGGCACCGGTGCTTCGAGGTCGCGCTCCAACTCCAGCCACCACCGGGCACGCTCGTAGCCGTGTGCCTCCAGGAGCCGGATCGCGGGGGTGGCGTGGTCCTGTGCGCCGGCGGCAAGCCATCCGGGCAGGGTCGCGTCGCTTGCCGCGAGGTGCTGAAGCCCGCGGGCCTCCTGCCATGCCAGCAGTGCCGTACCGATGCCTTCGCGACGACGGTCCGGGGCCACCGTTCCGTCGAGCTCCACCCAGACGATCGTCTCGTGGGTCACCGGGGCCGCGGCCGAGCCGTAGGCAACGGCCCGCCCGGCGTCGTCGACGGCGATCACCGCGTCGCGCTCGGGGTCGAAGGCTTCGCTGCCGAACTCCTCCTCGAACTCGTCCCTCGCCACCAGGAAACGCGGATGGTCGACCCTTCCGGCGGCATGCACCAGTTCGAGGATCAGGCCGATGTCGTCCGGGGTGGCGGGTCTCCAGGTGAGCCCGTCGCCGGCCGTGGGCAGTTCGATGGCCGACGGAGCGGTCACCCGGTCGGACAGCGCGCGGAGTTCGGGGCTGCCATGTGCGGTCCCACTCATGGGGATCCTTTCTCGTCGCTACTTTCAAGGCGTGGTTCGGGAAGGACACCGCATCGCCGCATCGCCGCATCGCCGCATCGCCGCATCGGCGCGCGGGGCGCCGGAATCGCCCACGTCAACGCGACCACGCACACCACGTCGGGTGCCGAACACCGCGACGCGACGGCGGACGCTTCCATGGCCGGCAGCGTCGGGGAGGCGACGACGCGAGCCGGCGTGGGCTCGGGAACGATGTGTGTTCGAGGGAAGCGCGCGCCATCCTGGCCGCGGCACCGACCCAGTCACAGGCCGGCGATCCCATGGGGTCGCCGGCCTGTGGCGGTCTCAGCCCACCGGTTCGTTCGCCGCCTCGGTCGTTGTCGCGCTCCCCGCCGCCGTTTTCCGCCGCGCGGCGACTTCGGTGGCGGTCTCCCGCAACAGGATCGCCACGACGATCGCCACGCCGGTGAGCAGGGCCGCGCTGACCGCCGCGGTGATCCTCATCTCCCGGGTGAAGGCGTTGAACGCCGCCTGTCGCAACGCCTCGCCACTGCCCTTCGGCAGGGTCGCGGCGGTGTCGACGGCGGCGCCGAGCGTGTCCCGGGCGGTGTCGAGTTGCGCGGGTGACAGGCCGTCGGGGGCGTTGTCGGTCAACGTCGTTCGGTAGACCGCGGTACCGATGCTGCCCAGTACCGCGATCCCTAGGGCACCCCCGAATTCGGCGGCTGTCTCGGACATCGCCGACGCGGATCCGGCCCGCTCGGGCGGAGCCGAGGACAGGATCACGTCGGTGACCACGGCGACCACCCCGCCGATGCCGACCGAGACGACGGCCAACGCGCCGATGAGGTGACCGCTCCCGGAGTCGGTACCGATCAGTGCCAGCGCGGCATAGCCCGCCACGGACACCGCCAACCCGATGACCATCACGTTCGGCTTGCCGATCCGCGGCGCGAGCACGGTGGCCGCCGCGACCCCCACGGGCATCACCAGGAAGGTCGGCAGCGACCACAGCGCCGACTCCAACGGCCCCATGCCCAGCACGAGTTGCATGAACTGCGAGGTGAACAGGCTGAATCCGACCAAGGCGAACGTCGCCAGCCCGTCGGTGACCATCGACACGCCGAACCTGCGGGAGCGGAACAGGTCCAGGTCGATCATCGGGTTCGCGATCACCCGTTGCCGGTACAGGAATCCCCCGCCGACCACGAGACCGGCGGCAACGTAGGCCGCGGGCGCCCAGCCGAGACCGTGCTCCGCGGCCTGCTTGATGCCGTACACGATGCCGAGCACGGCGACGAGCGACAACACGGCGCCGAGGACGTCGAACCGGCCCGGCTCGGGGTCGCGATACTCCGGCAGCAACAATGGGCCGAGGACGAGCAGGAGCAGCATCACCGGCACGTTGACGAGGAAGACCGAGCCCCACCAGAAGTGCTCGAGCAGCGCGCCGCCGATGATCGGGCCGAGCGCGGCGCCGCCGGCGAATCCGGCCGTCCACAGGCCGACGGCGGCGGCCCGCTCCTGTGTGTCGTGGAACATGTTGCGGATCAGCGAGAGCGTGGACGGCGCGAGTGTCGCCCCGGCGGCGCCCAGCAGCGCGCGGGCGGCGATCAGGGTGCCCGGGCTGGTCGATACGGCGGCCAGGACCGAGGCGACGCCGAAGCCGAGGGCGCCCGTGAGCAGCAACCGCCGGCGGCCGATCCGGTCGCCCAGCGTGCCCATCGTGATGAGCAGCCCGGCCAGCAGGAACCCGTAGGCGTCCATGATCCACAGCAGTTCGGAGCTGCTCGGTTCGAGGTCGGCCGTCAGGAACGGCAGCGCGACGAACAGGACGGACATGTCCATGGAGACCAACACGCAGGAGAGCACCAGGACCGCGAGCCCGGCCCACTCCTTCGTTCCGGCCTTGTTCCGTGTTTCCTTCACGTCCACCGTTCCCTGAGCCGTTCCATCGATATCCACACGCCGATGCGTACTGTGTACGTGTCGATGGCGTACAAGATACCCACGGCACACACGCTCACAAAATCCTTTATTTCCCGGGGAATTTCCGCACGTACTCGTCCCGCACTGGAATTTCGACACGCAAGCGGACCCGTGACGAAAAGGAGGATCCGCGCGATCACCGCGTACACGCAGGGCGTGGCGATGACCCTGGTCGACGAGATCGAGGCCGAACAGCGATCGGGGCTCACCACGGCGCAGTGGCGCAAGACCGCCGGCTCGTCCTGGGATTCCCTGTTCGAGTCCGGCGCGTATCCGCGTCTGACCCGCGCGATGCGGACCGCCGGCGAACCCTGGGACCTGGATGCCCTTTTCCGGTCAGGCCTGGCCGGTGTCCCGGACGGCATCGCGACGTTGGTCCGGCAAGGCGAGCCCGGTTGACCTCTCGGTCGCCGACCCGACACGGCGGAGGAGTCGGTGCCGCCCGTGCCGCTCGTGGGTCACGGCCGGCGCCCCGACGGCGGTCGGGCTGCCGCGCCGTCGGCGCAGCGCCGGTTCACCGGTTGCCCGCACAGTGGCCCGAGCCGGTCGCGGTCGCCTGACCGGATCCCGGGAGACCGGGGTTGCCGGGCGGATCCGGTCGTTCTCGTCTCCCGTCGGTCGCCTCGCGGCGGTCGACGGCCGTCACCTCGACCTCGATCCACAGGTGTGGCAGTGCCAGTGAATGGACCCGGATCATCGTCGCCGCCGGCCGGACGTCGGCGAACGTCTCCTTGAAGGCCCTGCCCGCGGCCGCCCAATCCGCCTCGGGCGTGAGGAAGATGCGTGTCTGCACGACGTCGGAGATGCTCATCGCCACCGTGTGGAGCACGCGGTCGACCCCGGCGAAGGCCGCGCACGCCTGCGCGTAGGTATCGGCTCCGCCGAGCACTCGGCCGGCCTCGTCCATCGCGACCACGCCGGAGACCCACGCGTGTGCGCCGACGCGTACCACCGGCGAGTACCCGCGGTCAGTGTCCGTGGCCATGGCTCGCCTCCGTGGGTTGCGCGTCGAGTTCACCCAACGCCTCGTCCAGCACGTCCAGCCCGAAATCGAGTTCCTGCCTGGTGATGGCCAATGGTGGACCCAGATGCATGCTGTTCGGCAGGAACGGGAAGAGCAGCACGCCGCGCTTGACACATGCCTCGGTGATGAACTCCGACGGTTTGAAGGTTTCACCGTCGGCCGTCACGTCGTACCAACGGTCGGTCGGGGTCCATCGCCTGCCCGTGGCCGGGTCGACGAAGTTGAGGATCCAGGCGAGCCCGCTGCCCTCGAAGTTGTCGAGACTCGGGTGCCTGGAAGCCATTTCGGTCAATCGGTGGCGCACGTGCTCGCCGAGTTCCGCCGCGTGCGTCACCAGATCTTCTTCGATCACCGTCTCCAGCGTCGCCGCGACCGCGGCGACCGAGAGCGGGTGTCCGTGGAAGCTTCCCGCCGCCGTCCAGATCCCGGTGTCGAAGTAGTCGGAGATCTTGCGACTGACGATGCAGGCGCCGACCGGGGCCGCCGAACTCGACAACCCTTTGCCGGCCACGACGATGTCCGGCGTCACACCGTAGTGTTGAAAGGCCCACCATCTTCCGGTCCTGCCGACTCCGGCGACCACCTCGTCGTCGATCCACACGATGCCGAGGCGCTCGGTCATCTCCCGGATCTGGGCCGGGTACTCCGGGGGTACCACGTACGCGCCGGCCGCGTTGTAGAGCTCGGTGATGAAGCCGGCGACGTTGTGGACACCCACCGATCGAATGGTCCGTTCGGTCTCTCGAACGCAGGCCAGGGTGCCGTTCGCGTCCTTGCAGTGTGCCGGGGTTCGACCGAGTGGGCAGTCGGCACAAAACGGTGCCGGGGCAATGGGCGCGTGCTGGACGACCGCGTTGCGCACTCGGCCCTGGGGCAGGTCGAAGTAGTCTCCGCGATTGATCGTCGACGTCGACACCGCCGCCGCGCCTTCGGTCCAGCCGTGATGGGCGAGTTGCCGCGTGACCACCACCTGGCGCCCGGTGTATATGCGCGCCATCAGAAGCGCCGTCTCCACGGCCTCGGTTCCGCTGGCGACGAACCGGACCCGTCCGGCCCAGTCCGAGCCTTCCATCGTGTCCTCGACGAGCAGCTTTGCCGCGCGTCCCTTGGCCTCGTGTGCGAAGAGATCGACGCAGTACCCGAGATCGTCGACGGCCTTGTGCAGGGCCGCTCGCACTCTGGGGTGATTGTGTCCGACTCCCATGGACATGTACTGGCCGTGGAGGTCGAGGAGTTCGGTGCCGTCGGCCAACGTCAGCCACGAACCGGCCGCGCTCACCGCGGTTCCGAGTGCTCCGCCGCCCGGCGGCCGATGCACGTGCATGGCGAATCTGCTGTCCCACTCGGCGGCCTGGGCGATGCGTTCGGCGTCGTCGCTCGACGGCGCCGCCTCTATGGACTCGGTCACGACATCTCCTTGATGTGACTTGAGCTTCAATTATTGGACGTGCGCGTCAATTCCGTCAACGACCACCGCGGTGATCGCCGCCCGAGTCGTCGTGATTGACTCTTGGACGCAAGCGTCGAATAATTGACGCCCATGACGACAAGATTGCAGGGGGCGCCGTGAAGCTCGGTCGGATCGCGATTCTCGGCGGCGGGCCGGGCGGGTTGTTCGCAGGTCGACTGCTCAAGCTGCGTCATCCGCAAGCCGTGGTCGACGTCTTCGAACAGAACCCGCCCGAGCGCACCTTCGGGTTCGGCGTCGGATTGCCCGCCGGCGCGCAACGAAACCTTCGCGCCGCCGACGCGGCCACGGTCGCCGCCATCGAGGCCGCGGGGCGACGCCACGACGCGGCGATGCGTCTCGGTTCACGCACCGTGCGATTCGCCGACTTCGGCACGATCGCGATCGCCCGCGCCGAGTTGCTGCGCGTGCTGCGGAGGCAGGCCGAGGACGTCGGCGTACGGGTGCGTTTCGGCGACCGGAGGTCGGTCGACGAGCTCGATGCCGAACTGATCATCGCCGCGGACGGCGTGAACAGTGCCACCCGCGAACGGTTCTCATCCGAGTTCGGCGCCCACGTGAGGACCAGTGCCGGACTCTATCTGTGGTGTGGCACCGACTTCGCCCTCGACCATGCGGTGTTCGCGCCCTGCCCGACCCCCGAGGGCACCTTCGTCACGCACGCGTACCCCTACGCCGAGGATGCGAGCACCTTCCTCGTCGAGACCGACGAAACAACCTGGCGCAGAGCCGGACTCGACACCCGTGCCGAGCCCGACGACCCGGCCGCGAGCGACGAGGAGTCCCTGGCCCACTTGGCGTCGGTCTTCTCCGACGTCCTCGGCGGCCGGCGTCTGGTCGGCAACCGGACTCGCTGGCTGAGGTTTCGAACGGTGCGTTGCCGCACCTGGCATCACCGGAACGTCGTGCTCCTGGGCGACGCCGCGCACACCGCGCACTATTCGATCGGTTCCGGCACCAAGCTGGCCATGGAGGACGCGATCGAGCTCGACCGCAGCCTGGCGGACGCCGAGTCGCTCGGCGAGGCACTGGAGACCTACGCGGCCCGGCGGCACGCAGCGGTCACCGCCTTGCAGGACGTGGCCCGTAGGAGCGAACTGTGGTGGGAGACCTTCCCGGAGCGCGTCGAGGTGCCGATCGAGCAGTTGATGGTCGCGTACATGACCCGGGCGGGGAAGGTGACACTGGACCGCTTCCTCGAATCGGCGCCCGCGATCACCCGACGCGGGTTGGCGCAGTACGCGAACGTGCCCATCGACGACGTCCCCGGCGATTCCCCGACCGAATGGGTCCTCGGTCGTCCACTGCGCCATCCGCTGCTGGACTCGCCGACCCGGTGGTACACGTGTGGGTCGGGTCGTGGCGACGTGGCCGGATCACCCGTCCTCGACGGACGCGAGGTCACCGAGGCGAAGGCGGTGGCGGCGCTGGCCTTCCCGGTGCGCTCCGGTGTGTTGTGGGCGAACGACCGTTCCGCACACGTCGAGCGTGCCGCCGCGAGCGACCGCGACGTGGTCTGGCTCCACGGCTCGGACGAGCGTGACGACGTGTTGGACCGGCTCGAGATCGCGGACGAGGTCCGGCGTCGGACGGCGAAGGTCGTGGCGGTGAGCGCACCCGGCACCGCGCGCGCCGACCTGGCGGCGGCGCTGGCGAGCGGGCGGATCGACCTGGCGATCGAGACCGGTGGTCGCGGTGACGAAGCGTTCGTAGCCCGTAGGATGCGACGATGACGACAGACGGCACCGATGCCCCGGTCCGAGGCAAGCGGAGCCCGGAGGGCGAGACCCGCAGCACACCCCGTCGCGCGCTCGTGGAGAAGCAGATCTTCGAGCACGCGATCGCACTGTTCTCCGAGCGCGGATTCGCCGGTACCACCCTGCAGGACATCGCCAAGGCGACCGGACTCACCCGCCCGGCCCTGTATCACTACGTCAGCAGCAAGGAAGACCTGCTCGCCAAGCTGGTCGACCAGGACGCCGGCGGGATCGCCGACCGGCTGCACGAGATCGCCTCGGAGACCGGCCGCAGCGCGGTGGAACGCCTGCACACCATGGTCTACGCCAGCGCCCGCAGAATGGCGCGGGACCCCGCACGCTTCCGGCTGCTGCTGCGCTCCGAGGGGGAACTGCCGCGGGAGATCTTCCGCAGCTACGACAAGGGACGCCGACGCGTACTGCTGGAGTTCACCACGGTGATTCAGGACGGCATCGCCGCCGGGCGCTTCCGGCCCGTCGACGCCCGCACGGCCGCGCTCTGCGTCATCGGTATGACCAACTGGATCGCCTGGTGGTACAACCCCGGTCAGAAGCCCGGCGAGGACGAGATCGCCGCCCAGTTCGCAGACATGGCCGTGCAGTCACTGGTGCTTGTGACCGAACGGGCCGTGTCCGCCGACGGCCCCGAGCGGGCGATCGCGTTGCTCCGCCAGGATCTGGACCTGCTGGAGAACCTGCTCAAGGATCACTGACGCGGACGCCGCTAGCCCTGGGCGGCGGCGTCCAACAGCAGTTGCAACATCTGCCCACGCGGGTCGGCGTCGATCGCGACCTCGGTGTTGCACACGATCGTCGCTCCCGCTCCGCGCTTCGTGTCGAGCATGACGTAGGTGGCGGTGCCCAGGTCGCTGCCCGCGTGTTGCCAGATCCCGTCCGCGTCACCCCGCAGCCGGTGCCACGCGTACCCCTGCGACACGAAGGGCAGGGGTGCCTGCGACTGCGCCAGGATCTCGGCCGACACGTGACCGGTGAGCGCCTCGGTCGCGACACTCCCCGGCAGAACCGGCCTGCCGTCGATCGTCCCCGATCCCAGCCACAGGCGGGCCCACCGCGCCAGGTCGATGGCGTTCGACCACAACCCGCCCGCCGGCGCGAGACACGTGGTGTACGGCGCGTATTCGACATGGCCGGTGAAATCGTCCGGGATGCTCCGCGGAATCAGATTGCGGTAGTCGAGCCACATCCCCGTCTTCGCGCCGTCGACGTACCAGGCGTGCGCCCGCGCCCGGTGGGTCTCGGGGATGCGGTCCCGCTCGAAATCGGACCCGCTCATACCGGCCGGCCGCAGGACGTGGTCGCGACAATGGTCCGCGAAGTACCGGCCGGTGACCGCCTGCACGAGGTGGCCGGCCAGGTCGAATCCGATGTCGGAGTACTGGTGGGCTCGTCCCGGCACCGTCTTCAGGAAGTTGTGTTCGGGGTCGTAGGTCCAACCGCGCGGAGCGGGGGTCAGGAAGTCGTGGAGCCAGCGCCCCATCTCCCCCGGATCGGGTGCGGCGCCGGTGCGATACGTGTAGCCGTAGGGGCCCGGCTCGGGCCCGCCGGTCAGGGGTGTCAGGTGCGTCAGCAAGTGGCGCACGGTGATCGGTGTCTGTGGATGGTGCGGGCTGCGAACGCTCCGCGGTCCGTAGATCCTGCTTGTCCGAAGAACCTCGTCGATGTCACCGTCGAGCCTCAGCCGGCCGGCCGCGACCAGTTGCAGGACGGCGGTGGCGGTCACCGTCTTGCTCACCGACCCGATGTTCAGGGTGCTGCGCGTGGTCATCGGCCGCCCGGTCCGCGCGGTGCCCCACGCGTCGGCGTAGACCGTCCGGTCCCGCGTCACCACCGAGACACTGCAACCCAGAACGTTCCTCGTATCGGTCAGCCCGCGCAAACGCTCCTTCAGCGAGATCGGCAACGCCGGGATCCCGGCTCCGTACGTCCCGCCGCCGTCCCCTCGTACTCCGCGACGACCGGTCATGGCTGCACTCCTTTCTCTGCGCGCGACGTTCTAGGCGCGCGCGGCGGCATCGAGCAAGAGCTGCAACATCCGCCCGCGCGGATCGGCGTCGATCTCGACTTCGGTGTTGCACACGACCGCGGCGCCGACGCCGCGCCTCGTGTCGAGCATCACGTAGGTCGCGGTCCCGAACTCGCTGCCCGCGTGCTGCCACACCCCCTCGCCGTCGCCCCGTATCCGGTGCCAGGCGTATCCCTGTGCGATGAAAGGCAGGGGCGCGTGCGAACCGGCGAGGATGCGTTGCGGCACCTGATCGGTCAGGGCGGCCGCGGCAATGGCTTGTGGCAGGACCCGCCTGCCGTCGATGCTTCCCTCGCCCAACCACAGTCGCACCCACCGGGCCAGGTCGACGGCATTCGACCGCAGTCCGCCGTCGGCGACCAGACACGAGGTGTACGGCGCGTACTCGACGTGGCCGGTGAAGTCGTCCGGGATGCTCCGCGGAATCAGATTCCGATAGTCCGGCCACATTCCCTGTTTCACACCGTCGACGAACCAGGCGTGTGGATGCGCCCGATCGGAAACCGACAGCCGGTCCCGGTCGAAGTCGGAACGGTTCATGCCGGCGGGCCGGAGCACGAAGTCGCGGCAGTAGTCGGAGAAATACTGCCCCGTCACCGCCTGGACGACGTGCGCGGCGAGGTCGTAGGCGATGTCGGAATACTGAT
The DNA here is from genome assembly GCF_044458105.1 of Embleya sp. NPDC050493. NCBI lineage: Bacteria > Bacillati > Actinomycetota > Actinomycetes > Kitasatosporales > Streptomycetaceae > Embleya > Embleya sp. NPDC050493. The sequence goes on along the minus strand of NZ_JBITHP010000023.1, from coordinate 147,699 downwards.
GTGCCTCCCCCGGCACGGTGGTGAGGAAGTTCCGCTCGGCATCGTAGGTCCATCCGCGCGGGGCGGGGGTCAGGAAGTCGTGGAGCCAGCGGCCCATCTCGGCCGGGTCCGCCACTTCCCCCACCCGATAGGAATAGCCGTACGGCCCGGGCTCGATCGGGCTGGTGATCGGTGTCAGGTGGGTGAGCAGATGTCGGACCCTGATCGGGACGTCCGGGTGGTGCGGGCTGCGGACACTGCGCGGCCCGTAGATCGGGCTCCGCCCGAGCACGTCGTTCACATCGCCGTCCAGGGCCAGGCGGCCGGTCGCGACCAGTTGCAGGACGGCGGTGGCGGTCACCGTCTTGCTCACCGACCCGATGTTCAGGGTGCTGCGCGTGGTCATCGGCCGCCCGGTCCGTGCGGTGCCCCACGCGTCGGCGTAGACCGTCCGGTCCCGCGTCACCGCCGAGACACTGCAACCCAGGACCTTTGCGGAGTCGGCCAGTTGCCGCAACTCCCTCTTGAGAGGAGTTCGCAGCGGCGCGATGTCCGCGGCGCGGCCCCCGTCGCCACCGTCGCCTGTCGTCGGCGACGCCGTCGCAGTCCCGGTGGACACCGCTGCCGCTGCCGCGGAAGCGCCGATGAGGAATTGTCTCCTGCTTCCCTGCATCACTTCGGTCTCCGATCACTGGGTTGGTGCCGCGCGATCCGACACGGCACGGAAGAGATCACGCCGGGTACCCGACCGTCGGTACGCCCGACGGCGCCGGCGAGCCGTCCTCGCGGACCACGCCAGGCGCGGAGGCGGGCGCCCCATCCGGCGGCGCGGCCGGCGTGGAACCCGCAGGCGCTGGGTGACGTCGGCCCCGCGCGGAAGGTGGGTGTCGAGCGACCCGAGCCGAGAGGTCGCCGCGCCGGCCTCCCGAAACGGCGTGGGATCTCCCAGCCGCCGTCCGCCGTCGACCGCGAGGTCTGCAAGGCACTCCACGCGGCAGGCGCCACCATGGTGTTCACCGCCCGGACCGGCGAAGCCGCGCAACAGGCCCCGTGCCCAGGCCGATCCCGCGCGACGATCCGGTGACCACCGCGACCCGTCCGGACGGATCGAAACCACTGCTGCGGTTCATCTCCGGTCACCGTCCACGGCCCGGCCGTCGGCTTCGGCCTCGAGGATGGCCGCGATGCGCTCTCGCAGCAGTTTCTTGTCGATCTTTCCGACGTAAGTCTGCGGCAGGGACTCGACACACTCGATCCGTTCGGGCCACTTGAACTTCGCCACGCCGAGCGCGTCGAAATGCCGACGCACCTCCGCCAGCGCCACCCCGCCGCCTGCGGGTACCACGAAGGCACAGGTCCGCTCGCCCAGGCGCGGATCCGGCATCGCGACCACCGCGACCCCGGCGACCCCCGAGTGGCGCAACAACAGCAGTTCGACCTCCTCGGCGTTGATCTTCTCGCCGCCCCGGTCGATGACGTCCTTGATCCGTCCCTCGATGGCCAGGTGGCGACTCCCGTCGATCGCATCCACCTTCGCCAGGTCACCGGTCCGGTAGAAGCCGTCGTCCGTGAAGGCGCGGCTGTTGTGGTCGGCGGCGTCGAAGTACCCGGGGATCGTGTACGGGCCACGACAGACGAGTTCGCCGACCTGCCCGTCGGGGACTTCCCGGCCCGACAGCGGATCCACGATCCGGACCTCGTCCTCAGCCGCGAGTACCGATCCGACGTAGTGTCTGCGGACCTGTTCCGGCGCGTCGGGACCCGTCGCCGCGCACAGTCCTTCCGCCATGCCGAACAATTGCCCGACGCGGGCCCCGGATTGCTGAACCCGGTCGAACACCGCGCCCGGAACCTTCGCGCCGGACAGCACCACCGTGCGCAGTGATCGCGACAGCTCCCGATATTCCGGGAGTTCCGGCCACCCGAACGACGCCGGACCGAGCAATAGGTCGTCGACCCGTTCCCGGGCCATGAACGCCAGGGCGGCGCCGGTCTCCAAGGGTGGCAGGACCAGCCGTGCACCGACCGCGTGCACGCCGTGGAGACCGCAGAGGACTCCCGCGTTGTGGACCAGTGGCGCCAGGTAGGCGACGCGTGCGGTCTCGGCGCGGCCCAGTCTGTGGGCGTAGAGCAGCGCGTTGTTCCAGTACTCGGCGTGCAGGCGCGGGATCACCTTGGGTGTGCCGGTGGTTCCGCCCGACAGTTGGAACACCGCGACATCGGTGGGCGACAACCGCTGCTGGATCTCGCGGACCAGGACCCGGGCCGAGGCCGGATCGACCCCGGCGCCCAGGTCCTCGATGCGGCTCACCCCCGGCGCCGCGCGTGTTCCGAGCGTGACGATCCGCCGCAGCGTCGGGTGGTCCCTCGCCTGTTCCCGGGCGAATTCGACCAGGTCGAACTTCGGCAGATCCGCATCGACGAGATGCGTGGTGGCGCCGACCTTGCGACTGATGTAGCCGATCTCGTGACCGCGATGCGAGGCCAGGGTGGCGACCGGGACGGCCCCGGCCTTGAGGAAGGCGTACCAGGCGAGCACGCAGGCCGTTCCATTGGCGACCTGGAAGATCACCGGATCGTGCGGCCGGACCCCGAGCCGGACCAACCCGGCGGCGATCAGGTCCGTCCGGCGGTCGAGTTCGGCATAGGTGAGGGCGCCGCCCTCGCCCACCACGGCGATCCGGTCCGGGAACCTCGTCGCCACCGCGTGGAATCGGGCGGCGGTCGGAACATCACTCCAGGCACCCGACCGTCGGTACCGATCGATGCGGGCCCGCGGGTACGGGACGAGGCGGTCACCCCAGGGGCGCAATTCCACTGTGTGTCTCCTCCGACGTGCGTCGCGCCCTCGGGAGCGCCGCGTTCCCAGGTAATGGGTTGACGTTGGCGTCCAATATCCGACGACCAAGTCGCATGCGTCAAGAGCAGTCGGCGAGGCGTCGAAGGCGGCCGCTTGACACGTCCGTCATGTGCGTCGAAGAATTGACGCATACGTCAAATCGAAGGGAGGGACGGGATGACGCACCGAATCGGGCTCGTGGTTCCCAGCTCGAACGTGACCGTGGAGAACGAGATCCCGGCGTTGTTGTCAAGGCACCCGTCCGGCGGGTTCACGTTTCACGCGAGCCGCATGCGGATGCACACGGTGTCGCCCGAACAGCTCGCCGCGATGAACGCGCAGCGGGAACGGTGCGTGACGGAGGTCGCCGACGTCGCCCCCGACGCGATCCTCTACGCCTGCCTCGTCGCCTTGATGGCCGGGGGTCCGGGCGAGCATCGTCGGGTGGAGGCTCTGATCGGGGAGCAGCTCGCCACCCGCGGCTCCCGTGCGCTGGTCCGGTCGAGCGCCGGGGCCCTGGTCGAGGCGTTGCGGGCATCGGGGTGGACCCGGATCGCCGTCGTCACGCCCTACGTGCGTCCGCTGGCCGAGATGGTCATGGACTATCTGCGGGCCGAGGGCTTCGACGTCGTCGACTGGTGTGCGCTGGAGGTGGCCGACAACGCCGAGGTCGGATGCATACCGGGCGGCCGGGTCCTCGAAGCGGCCCGCTCGCTCGACCTTTCGGCCGCCGACTGCCTGATCGTCTCCGCCTGCGTGCAGATGCCGTCGCTGTCGATCGTCGAGCGGGCGGAGTCGGAGTTCGGCATTCCGGTGCTGTCCGCCGCGACCGCCGGGGTGTTCAGCCTCCTGCGCGGCCTCGGACTGCCCCCGGTGATCCCGGGGGCCGGCCGGCTGCTCGCCGCACGACCGCCCACCATCTCCTGAAGGGGTTCCACCATGACGACCAGGAGCCATCTCGCCGACGGTGTCGACCACGTGGCCTACCCGACGTTCGATCCCACCGCCACCGTGCACTTCTATCGGAACGTACTCGGATTCCCCGTGGTGCACGCGATCTGCGCCGCCGGCTGGGGACCGGAGAAACATCCCGACTTCATCCACTTCTTCTTCGACATCGGCAGGGGCGACCGGCTGGCGTTCTTCTACTACTTCGGCCTCGAGCCGTTCGACCGGGGTGCCCGCGGGGACGCCTACACCACCCACGACAACGACGTCCCGCTCTTCTTCGTACGGTCGCGGCACCTGGCCATCCACGTCGCAGGCGACGTGGAACTCACCGAGTACCAGCGCCGACTGGACGCGAGCGAGTGGCCGTGTGAACTCCGTCTGCAGCACGAGACCATCGAATCGATCTACACCCACGACCCGAACGGCTATCTGATCGAGTTCACCCGCAGCCTGCGCCCGGTGACCCCGCAGGAGGACCTGGACGCCAACCTCACCATCGACGCGTTGCTCGACGTGATCACGCGCGGGGCGCCCGACATGGCGGCCCTGCTCGCCCGCAAGGCCGAACTGATCGTGGAACGCGCACCGTTGTGGGCCACGCAACAGGAGGAGGCGAGCAGGCGATGAATGCGCTTCTCGTCCTGGACGTCCCCGAGAATGCCGCCGTGGTGGCGACTGCGATCGCCTCGGGCCCCGTCCGCGCCCTTCGGTTCGGACCCTACGTGGCGCTGATCTGCGACGGGGAGATCGCCATCGACCGGCGCGCCACCGGATGCCGACATGCCGTGTGGTACTCCTGCGTTGCCGGAACCCTCGATTCCCGTATCACCCGGTGGGATTCCAATGCCCTGGTCGTGGTGCCCCGATGACCGGGAAACACGTGTCGCCGTCGGTACCGGCCGACCGCACCCGGACAACGCTTCATCGGCTACGGACCGCCGACGGGGCGCAGGTGACGGGCGTGCTTCGCACGGTGCCCGGCGCGAAGACGGTCGTATGCCTCGCCCACCCGCGACAGGACCTGACCCACCATCCCATCGTGGACGAACTCCTCGGCCGTGACCACGCGGTGTGGACCCAGGGCACCCGCTCGGTCAACAACGACACGACCCTCGTTCACGAGCAGGCGCTCCTGGACATCGCTGCCGGGCAGGAGTTCCTGCGGAAGTCGGGATTCGACCACGTCGTCACCCTGGGCCACTCCGGGGGCGGCCCGTTGTTCGCCTACTACCAGGAACAGGCGGCGCGGGCGCCGGACGATCGGGTGTCCCGGACACCCGGTGGTCGACCGACCGGGCTGGCGGCCGCGACGATGCCCGTGCCGGACGCCGCCGTCTTCCTCGCCCCCCACCCCGGCCAGGGGGCGTTGCTGATGAAGATGATCGACCCCTCGGTCTCCGACGAGAGCGACCCGATGTCCGTCGTCGCGGAACTCGATCCGTACCACCCCGACAACGGCTTCGCCGCGCCTCCGCAAAATTCCGCCTTCCCCGCCGAGTTCGTCGCCCGCTACCGGCGGGCCCAGCGCGAACGGGTGGCGCGCATCGACGACCGGGCGCGGGAATTCGTTGCCGAGGCCGGCCCGGGCCGGGCCGCCCCCGACGACGTCGCCGGTCGACGGCGCGCCCTGGCACCCCGGTTGCTGATCGTGTACCGGACCGACGCCGATCCGGCCTGTGTCGACCCGTCCCTGGACCCGAACGATCGCCCCTACGGCTCGCTGTTCGGTCCGCGTCCGGACCTGACCAACTACGGACTCGCCGGGTTCGGCCGCATCACCACCGCCGACGCCTGGCTGTCCACCTGGTCCGGCCTGAGCACCAACGCCGATTTCGTCCGCTGCGCGCCCGGCGTCCGCACCCCGACGCTGTTCGTCGAGCTGACCGGCGACCAGGCATGCACCCCACAGGAGGCCGAAACGATGTTCGACGCCCTCGGCGCCGCCGACAAACACCATCTGCGGCTGCGGGGCACCCACTTCGGCGCGGCCCTGACCGCGGACGAACCCACCGGGATCACCCTGGCGGCCCGGGCGATCGACGACTGGCTGTCGGATCGGTTCCGCTGAACCGTCACCCACTCCCGCTATGAGGTACATCCGTGCAGGTCATGACCACGTTGCGCAAGCGAATACCGGCCCTGGCCGCGCTTGTGCTGCTCCTCCTCACCGCTGTCGCGGCCGTGCTGCCGTTGCGCGCCTCCGAGCCCCGTCCGGCCTCCGCCCCCGTCGGCGACTTCTCGGCGGCCCGTGCGGTCGCCCGGCTCGACAACATCGCAAGGGTCCCGCATCCGGCGGGTTCGGCCGCACAGTCGGACGTACGGGAGTATCTCCTCGGTGAGTTGCGGGAGCTGGGGCTGCGCCCCGAGGTCCAGGCCCGGGTCGCCCCCTCCGACTCCGACGACACCCCGGCCGTCGTCGGGTCCGTCTCCAACATCCACGCCACGATCCCCGGCAGCAGGCCCACCGGCCGGGTCCTCCTCGTCGCCCACTACGACTCCGTGCCGATCGCCCCGGGCGCCGCGGACGACGGTGCCAACGTCGCCGCGATCCTCGAAATCGCTCGCGCGCTCATGACCGGACCGCAGCTCCGCAACGACCTCGAGATCCTGTTCACCGACGGTGAGGAGCAAGGACTGCTCGGCGCACGGGCGTTCGTCGACGCCGAGGCGGACACACACCGAGCCGCCGACCCTCGGCGGACCGTCGTGGTGAACTTGGAGGGCCGGGGCCCCTCCGGGCCCGTCGTGATGTTCCAGACGGCGGGCACCGGGCTCGTCCCCGCCGTGCGAGCCTCCGGAGCACTCACCACGTCGTTCTCCGACGCGATCTACGACCAACTGCCCAACGACACCGACCTGACAGCCTTCGAAGAGGCCGGCATGCGGGGGCTCGACTTCGCCTTCATCAACGGCGCCGGGCACTATCACACCAGCCACGACGACATCGCCCGGCTCGACCGCGCGAGCGTGCAGGACATGGGGGAAGCGGCACTCGCAGCGGTCCGTCGACTCGGCGGGGCGGACCTTTCGCGAAGCGGAACAAATGCTACGTACTTCTCCCTGTTCGGCACGGTCGTGTCATACCCGGCATGGCTGGTCCCACCGCTCGCCGCGGTGACTCTCCTGGGCGTGGCCCTGTTGCTGTGGTTCGGCCCGCGCCGTGGGCTGTCCCCGCGCGGGGCCGCACGGGCCGCCGCGACCTTCCCGCTCACGTTGATCGGCGCGGTGGTCGCCGGCTCGGCCGGGTGGTGGGTACTGAGCCTGGCCTGACCGGACTTCGTGCTCGGCGAGGGCAACGTGTACCACCTCGGCCGTTACGCGTGGGGCGAGGCGTTGCTGCTCCTGGTGCTGCTCGTCGCCTGGTACCGCTGGGCCCGCCGCAAGGCGTCGCCGGCGGACATCGTGGTGGGAGTGCTCGGCTGGTTCGCGCTGCTCGCCGTGGTCTGCGCGGTGCTGCTGCCCCAGGGCGCCTACCTCTTCACCTGGCCGGCGCTGATCGGGTCGGCGGTCGTCGGCGTGATGTTGGGGTTCACGACTGCGGACTCCCCGTGGCGGGCGGTTACCGGAGCGCTGACGGCCGTACCGGCCGTGGCACTCGTCCTGCCGGTCGTGCTCCTGCTGTTCCCCGCTTTGGGACTGACCCTCGTCTCCGCCCCACTGGTCCTCGCGGTACTGCTCGCAGCGTTGTCACCGAGTCTCCTGGAGCCCCTGCCCTCGCGCCGGGCACTCACCGCCGGGATGCTCGCGGTGGCGGTGGCAGGTACGGGCACGCTGGTCGTGGGTACGACCCTCGACGGCTACAGCGCCGCCGAGCCCAGGCCGATCAGCCTCGGATACGTCCTGGAGTCCGACACCGGCCGGGCCACCTGGGTCAGCCTCGGCGACAGCTCCCAGCCCTCCGTCGGCAGGCTCCTCACCGGTGAACCGGCACGCTACGACGACCGCGTCCCCTCGCTGGGCAACGTGGCACTCGCGAACGGAACGGCCAGGACAGCGCCCCTGGACACACCGTTGATCAAGGAAGTCTCGTCCGCCGAGGCCGACGGCGTACGTACGATCCGAGTCCGTATCCAGGCCCCCGTCGACGCACACACCCTCGACGTGCACGCCGACACCGGCGCCCACCGGATCCTCGACGCCACCGTCCAGGGCGCGAAGATCGCAGGAAGCCCCAAGCAGTCGAAGGGCGGCTGGGGTTGGAGCTTCAGCTACGCCGCCCCGCCCGCCGACGGCATCGACGTCGTCATCCGCACCCGCGGCGCGGGCCCCCTGCCACTACGCGTGGTATCCACCGCCGTCGGCCTGCCGGCCGGGGCCGACGCGCCCGCCCTGGCCGCGGACGAGAGCTGGGCGAGCTGGCCCTCGGTCGCCGGACAGACCTTCGTCGTACGGACCTTCCGGCTGTGACTACCCCACCCCTCCAAGGCCCGTTCCACAGATCCATCCGTTCCGGCTGTGACCGGACGGTCCGGTTCGGCAAAGGACGCGGAGGCGCACCGGATCGGCGCCATCGGCAAGGGGACCAGGCGAGGCAGACCCAACCGGCGAAACCCAGGTCGGGAGCAAGGCGGTACCACCGGCCACCACGGTGGTTCCTCCCGAAGGCCGTCGGCGAGGGCTTCGTTCGGGTTGTGTGACCTTGCGGAAACGGGGAGTCCCGACGTCTGCGCGTCGTTACGATCGCGGTGAACCTCCGTTCCGTCCGGTCGACTTCGCGGGGCGGTATCGCCGCGTCGATATGGAGCACCATGTCCCTCGTTTCGACACCGCACCGCCTTCGACACCACGAGCCCTGCCCTCGCGACACCGGCGGCGGGTGCGCCGGGACGACCGGTGCTCCCGTGGCGTGCGCGCGCCTCGACGGCGGGGTGGCGCGATGAGCGAGCGTTCGTCGTCCCACATCGTCGAAGTGCCCCTGGGTGACGGCGAGGACGTGGTCAGGGTCCAGGTGACCGAGGTCGACGAGAGCCTGGTGCGCGTCGGCCGGGGCGGTCGCTCGGTGGGGCGGGCGGAGGAGACACTCGGGCAGATGCTGGGCGTGATCCGTCCGGTGGCGAACGCCTTCGTCGAGCAGTGCCGCCACATGGCGTATCCGCCGGACGAGGCCACCCTGCAGTTCGGCATGTCGCTGTCCGCGGACGCGAAGATCCTCATCGCCGGGTCGTCCGTCGCCGCGAACTTCTCCGTCGGCATGACCTGGCACCGACGCGACGGACAGGCACCGCCCGCGAACGGTCCACAAAGTACGCCGGGGAACCGACCCTGAGCCGGGTCGCGTTCATGGGGGAGGCCCACGGTGGCGAAGGACGGCGGTAACGGAGCGCGGGCGCCGGATTCGGTGCTCGTGTCGGCGGTGGTGCGGGTCAGGGGAGCGGACGGCACGATCGGCGGCGCGGGATTCCTCGTCGCCCCGGACCTGGTCCTCACCTGCGCCCACGTGGTCTCCGACGTCCTGGACCTGCCCCGCGACGCCCCCGTGCACGTCGGAGCGGAGGTCGTCGTCGACCTGCCGCTTGCGGACGGCGAGGGCGACATCGCCACCGTGACGGCCGAGGTACGGCGCTGGGTGCCGATCCGGGCGGACCAGAGCGGGGACGCGGCCCTGCTGCGATTACGCCAGGCCCTCCCGGGCGCCGTTCCGCTGCCGATGGCCGACGCCGAGAGCGTGTGGGACCACCGGGCCCGGGTGGTCGGCTTCACCGACGACCACCCCGACGGCATCTGGCACCGGGGAACGTTCAGCGGCCCCACCGGCCGCGGCTGGGTCCAACTCTCCCGCACGACCGCAGAAGCCGCGCACGTCAGACCCGGCTTCAGCGGAAGCCCCGTCTGGGACGACGACCTCGGCGCCGCGGTCGGCCTCATGGTCGCCGCCCAACCCGCCCGCGACGCCCAACAGGCGTTCGTCCTGCGCACCCGGGCCTTGCTGCGCGAAATCCCCGAACTCGCCCCCGTACTGCGCCCGGCGTCCCCCTTCCGGGGCCTGGCCACCTTCACGGAGGCCGACACCGAGGTGTTCTTCGGGCGCGACGAGGACGTGGACAGGGTGATCGCGGCCCTGCGGGGCGATCAGCCGAGCGTCACGGTCTACGGGCCCTCGGGCTGCGGGAAGTCCTCGCTGGCGCTCGCGGGTGTGCTGCCCGCGCTGCGGCGGGCCGGCCACGCGGTGCTGGTGGTCGACGCCGGCCGCGTCGGATCCGTCCGCGCGGGGCTCGCCACGGAGCTGTTCGAGACGGCCACCGCGGGCGGACACGGACCCGCGCGGGTCGACAGCGCGGACCGGGTGGACGCCTGGCTGCGCGAGTGGGGGCTCGTGGACGCCCTCCACCGCGCCACCGGCCGGCCCGCCGCCCGGCTGCTGGTCGTGCTCGACCAGGCCGAGGCACTGCTGAACACCCCGGAGACGGAGCTCGCCGAGACGATCGCGCTGCTGTTCCCCGAACACCCGCCGGCCGGCCTGCGGGTCCTGCTCACCCTGCGCGCCGACTTCACGGACGCCGCCCTGAGCCATCCGCGCCTGGGCCCCGCCCTCCGGCGCGGCACGACAGTCCCGCTCACCCCGATGACCCGCGACCAACTGCACACGGTGATCACCGAACCGCTCGCCCGGGTCGCGGCCGTCGAGTACGACCCCGGGCTGGTCCGGCGCATCCTCGACGACGCGGGCGCGGAACCCGGAACCCTGCCCCTCCTCGGCTTCGTCCTGCAACAACTGTGGGAACGACGCAACGCGGGCAGGATGCGGGCCGCGACCTACGAAGACCTCGGCGGCGTCTCCGGAGCGCTGCGCGACCACGCCGAACGGGCATGGCACGCATGCGTCGGCCTTACGAACCAAGCGGAGGCACAAAGGCTGCTCACCGGCCTGGTCCGGGTGCTGCCGGGCGCCGAGGCCCCGCTGCGCCGCGCCCTGACCCGCGACGAGGCCGGGGACGACGCCTGGCGCCTTGCCCGGGCACTGGCCGACCACCCCCACCGTCTGCTCGTCCTCCACGGCGGCGACGGTCGGCCCGAGAGCGCGGAACTCGCCCACGAGGCGCTGATCAGAGTGTGGCCGACACTGGCGGAACGCGTCCGCGCCGACGCCGACTTCCTCGCCGCACGCGCGGAGGTGCACCACGACCTGGCAAGGTGGCACAACGCGAACCGCCCCGACGACCTCCTACCCGGCCCCTTCCACCTCGCCGCCCTGGAAGCCAGGCTGCGCGGGCACGAATCGGAACTGGCGCAGGACCAAAAGGACTTCCTCGCGCTCGCCCGCCGACGCCGACGGGCCCGACGAATTCGGGCCCGCGTCGCGTGGATCACGCTGGCCCTGATCCTCGCCCTGGTCGCCGGCCTGGGTACCTTCCTTGTCCAACAATCACAGGTCAGCGCACGACGCCAGGCCGAGGGACGCTCCCGCACCCTCGCCGTGTCATCGGACGAACTCACCAACGTTGACCCCGGACACGCCGCCCTCGCTGCCCTGGCCGCCTACGAGACCGCACCCACACAGGAAGCCCGCAACGCCCTGCTGCGCCGCTACGAAGAGCTGAAGAACACGGCGTGGATCCTGTTCGGTGTCGAGGGGAAGATCAGATCGACGGCCATGAGCACCGACGGCGCGGTGACACTCGTGACGACCGAGACGGGCCGCGCGACCCTGTTCGTCCGATCCACCCAGGGCAAGGTCCGACAGGAGCAACTGCGCCTGTTCGACGACCTCGCGGCGCCCGTGGTCAGTCGGGACGGGCGGCGGATCGGCTATGTCCGGGGCGTGGACGACGTGGTGGTCTGGCACGATGTGACCCCCTCGGGAAAGCGGTTGGTGGGGCCGGCGCATCCGCTTCGGGGAACCCTTCGGGAGCGCCCCGAGGGCAGCGTGAAGATCATGGACTTCTCCCCGGACGCCCGGCGGCTGGTGGGGGTATCGGCGGCGATGTCGCCACTGCCGGCGCAGGTGTGGGACCTGGACACGGGACAGCCGCGGACACTGCCGACCAAGATCGCCCATCTCCGACAGGTGTGGTTCGGTCCCGACGACAACACGCTGGTGGCCAGCCGGATGACGGGGTCGAACGCGGCGCCGGGCGCGATGGTGGCCATCGACATCGGCACCGGCGCAACACGCCGATTGGCGGCAGACGTCACCCATCACCACGTGTCGGGGGATGGTGCCGTGACCGTCGTCTGCGAGCAGACCGAGACCGAACCCGGACCATCGTTCCAAGCCCACTACCAGGCCATCGCCGTGGCGGACGGACGAATCCTGCGCCGCCACGACACCGACGACCTGTGCCGAAACGTCGCCGTCGACGCGAAGGGGGAACACGTCGCCGTGGGCACCGCCTCGTTCGACGTTTGGGAGTTCCTCGAAACACGCGGTGACCGTCGCGCGCAGCGATTCCACGTCCCCTGGAGCGAGCCCCTGGGCCCGAAGGATCGGGCTTTGCCACTCCTCGGCACCCCACAGGATCCCATCCTGGTCACCCAACGCGAGAACTCCGTGACCGTATGGAAGACGACGAGAACGGAAGGCCTCACCGTCAACAGCCGGCCGAAGCTGCTCGGCGACGGCGCCACGATGGCGATCCGCACCGGAGACCGCGACGACACCTTGAAAGTCATGGAGACCGAGGGCGCGCAACGAACCCTCGCCGAGGTCGGGATCGATGCCCGAATCCCTGCGGACGCGTCACAGAACCTCGTGGTCAACGGCACCGGAACGCTGATGGCGGACGTGTCCGACCGCAATCTGATCACCGTGCGCGCCCTGCCCTCGCTCCGCCGGGTGGCCGCATTCACCACCGCCGAGCCGCCCGCCGACCGGGACGGACAACCCGGCCTGCTCGGATACCGCTTCCTCGACGGGGATCGACTCCTCACGGTTTCCGGCACGCTCGTCGAGTACTGGGACGCCCGCGGCGGCCGCCCCCTCGCGCCGCCGATCGACCTGAAGAACCTCCGGCTCACCACGAAGGACTTGCCGAACTACTCCGTCAGAGGCCACCCCGACCCGAACCACGTGGTGGTCGCCGTGGCCGGCGAACCGGACATGCACACCATCGACCTGCGAACGGGCAAGGAGAACGAGAACCTGCGCGTGCACCTCACCGACGAGCTCCGCGTGCCCCTGCCCCTGAACGATCTGCGCCACGTGGTCGTGTTCACCACGGCCGACACGGTGGAACTGTGGTCGACCCCGCCCGGCAAACCGGCGAAGAAGGTGGCGGGCCCACTCGGGCCGGTGAACGACGAATACCTGGGCGGCACGGGCAGCACCGGGTTCTTCCTGGCCAACGGCAGCTCCGTGCAGTTTCTGAAGGCGGACGACCCGGGGTACCGACAGACCTACCAACTCGCGCACGACCAGCACTTCCTGGCGGCCACCAAGGACGGCAGAACACTGCTCCGCAGGACCGGAGCGGGAGGCCACATGGAACTGCTACGCCTCGACCCCGCCCTGTGGAAGCGGCACATGTGCACCGTTCTGGGACGTGACCTCACCGATGACGAACGCGCCGGCCTTCCCCACCACCTGCCGACCGAGATCTGCCCTCCGTGAACTTTCGTCGCCGCGAAGGTGTTCCACCGAAAGGTGCGGCGATGGACCTGGAGTTGGTGGTTGACCAGGCCGTTGCGGACCAGGATGCGGTGCACGGCCGAACGGCCCGGCGCGTTCGCCATCCCGCGGGTCGCCAGTTCGTGGGTCGCCAGTTCGTGGGCGATACGGCGCGCACCCCACCGCGGGCAGGTCTCCCGCAGCCGGCACACGGCGAGTTCGAGCTCCACGGGCACCCGCGACGGCGAGGTGTGCGGCCGCCGCGAACGGTCCTTCAGGCCGTCCCGTCCGCCCTCGCGGAACCCCCGCAGCCATGTGTGCAGGGATTGGCGCGACGTGCCGTACCGGCGGGCGACCTCGGCCACCGGCGACCCGTCGAGCACCTCGACCACCGCGCGGAACCGATGCTCCACCGTCCAATCTTCGTCCCCCGCCGGGGATTCGGGTGTTTCGATCATGCCCAGGGCAACGAGACGCCCGTCAAGAACGTCACTGGACCATCGAAGATCTCCTGCGACCGTGAAGCATGTCCAACGACTTCCACGTCAAGCAAGTTCTGGGACTGCACAGTCAACCAACCTCGGCCAAGCCGTCGACCATCGCATCGCCGATGACTACTGGGTCAGGGTTCGCATCGAATAGGTCAGGAGGGTTGCACGAGCCCACCTCGAGTGACTCGCCCGCGAGCTGTCGCGCGGCCGGAAAGGTCACGCGCGCCCGTGCGCCAGCTCGCACCATCGGCGATCGCCGAGACCACCAGCCCCTGGTGGTCCAACAGCGGGGACACCAGTCGGTAGTCGATCGAGACCCGTCGGTCCGCTCCCCGCTCGCGCGCGGCCTCGGCCATCGCGATCGCCTGCAACGGACCGTGCGTCACAAGCCCGGCGTACCCCTCGACCTCGCGCGCGTAGTCGCGGTCGTAATGGATGCGATGGGCGTTGTAGGTCAGGGCGGAGAACCGGAACAGCAGCGCCGGATCGATCGGCAGACGCCATTCCCCTGGCTTCAGTCCGATGTCCTCGACCTGTTCGCCCGGCGCCGGGGCGCCCGGTGCCACGGCGTCGCGGTAGACGATGTCCTGCTCCTCCGCCACGACGGGTGAGTCGTCCTGCTCGATCGTGTGGCGGACCACGACGAAGGTCAGCCGTCCGCTGCGGCCGTCCTTGTCGGTCGACGACACGATCTCGGTGCGCCGGGTCGTCGGGACGCCGAGGCGCAGCGGCGCGAGGCTCGTGGCCCGTCCGCCTGCCCACATGCGACGCCGCCCCGGCTCCGGCGGCGCTGGAATCACGCCGCTGACGGGGTGGCCGTCGGTGCCGAGATCGGCCTGGGCCGGCCGCTCGAGGAGGTACAGCCAGTGCCACAGCAGTGGCAGGCCGTCGCGATCGAAGTCGGGCTCACCAACCTCCAGCAGGCGGGTCAGCGCGAGCGCGGGCTCTGGCCGGAGCACTTCGCGGCGCTCGATGTGGGTCGGGTGCTCGCTCACGCGGAGACCTCGCTACGTCCGGTTGCGAACTCGGCGCGTAGCGCCGCGTTGTGCTCACCAAGGTGCGGGACGTCACCCATGCGCGACTCCTGACCGTCCATTGACACGGGCGGCAGCATCGCGGAAATCACGCCACCCGGGGTCCGAACCTCGCGCCATCGGTCGCGAGCCTGGAGCTGTGGGTGGGCCATGAGCTCGGAGGGTGCCCGCAAGCGCGCGCAGGCGATGCCCGCCGCGTCGAGGCGCGCGACGATGTCCTCGGCATCGATACCGGCGAAGGCCTCGGCGATGACCGGGGTGATCTGCTCGTCGTTCTCCACGCGCTCGGGATTGCCGACGAACCTCGGGTCCGTGACGAGCTCCGGCCGGTGCAGGACACCGGTGCAGAGCCTCGCCCACTCGCGGTCGTTCTGGACCCCGAGGAACACGAGGTTTCCATCGCCGGCGGGGTAGGGGCCGTACGGTGCGATCGAGGCGTGCTTCGCGCCGGTGCGACGCGTCTCGGTGCCTCCGTGCACCGCGTGATAGGCAGGCTGGCTCATCCACTCTCCCAGCGCATCGATCATGGCGACCTCGATCGTGGCGCCGATTCCTTGCGTCGCGCGCTGCAGCAGTGCGGCGAGAACGCCGGAGTACGCGTACATTCCCGTAGCGATGTCGGCGACCGAAGTGCCAACCTTGCTGGGGGTGTCGGGCGTTCCTGTGGCAATCAGCAGCCCGGTCTCGCACTGCACCAACAGGTCGTAGGCTTTCTTGCTCCGGTACGGCCCCGCGGTGCCGTACCCCGAGATCGAGCAGTGGATCAGCTCCGGGCGCTGTGCTCGGAGGCTCGCCGCGTCCAGGCCGAGGCGTTCCACGGCACCGGGCACAAGGTTTTGCACGACGACGTCGGCCGAGGCGATCATTGCGTCGAGCACAGCGCGGTCCTCGGGCGCCTTGATGTCGAGTTCGATCGACTCCTTGCCGCGGTTGAGCCACACGAAGTAGCTGGAGTCTCCGTGCACGGTGTGGTCGTAGCCGCGGGCGAAGTCGCCCGCGCCGGGTCGCTCGACCTTGATGACGCGGGCGCCGAGGTCGGCGAGATGCCGGGTCGCGAACGGTGCGGCCACGGCTTGCTCGAGTGACACGACGGTGAGTCCCTCCAGAGGAAGCATGCGGGATCCCCTCCTGCTCAGTCCCGCAGGATCGCGCGGGCGCGATCGATCACGGGCTTGTCGATCATGTGACCATCGGGACCGGCGACCACGCCTCCACCTGCGGCCGCGGCTGCCTCGACGACGCCGCGAGCCCACGCCAGCTGCTCTGCGGTCGGCGCGAACACCCTCGCCACCGCCTCCAGTTGGGCAGGATGGATGCAGAGCTTCCCGCCGAACCCGAGCGCGCGGGACCGTCGGGCGTCTGCGGCGACGAGGTCGGTGTCGCAGACCGAGGTCGTGACGCCGTCGATCGGTGCGGGCAGCCCCGCGACGCGGGAGGCGAGCACGAGGCTGCTGCGCGCCGGCAGCAGCGCGTCGTCGACGTGCTCGG
The DNA here is from genome assembly GCF_044458105.1 of Embleya sp. NPDC050493. Taxonomy (NCBI): domain Bacteria; kingdom Bacillati; phylum Actinomycetota; class Actinomycetes; order Kitasatosporales; family Streptomycetaceae; genus Embleya; species Embleya sp. NPDC050493. Next base: position 131,373 of record NZ_JBITHP010000023.1, on the reverse strand, counting down.
CCCGCACGTCGACCGCGAAGTCGAGCGAGCCGAACGCCAGCCGCTCCACGCCGGGGGCCTCGGCAATCTCCACAGACCGGTGGACGCCCAGTGCGGACTCCACGAGCGCGACCAAACCCCGCCCGGCCGGCAGACGTCCGGCCAGCTCCGTGAGCGCCACCGGGTCCTCGGCCTTCGGCACCACGAGACCCAGCACGCCGGGCAGCCCGGCGAGTGCCGCGACGTCGTCGTCGTGCCATGGCGTGCCGGTCGCGTTGACCCGCACCCACGCCCGGCCTCCGTTCGCGAGCCACGCCGCAGCCGACCCACGGGCCGAGTCCTTGGCATCGACACCGACGGCGTCCTCGAGGTCGAGGATCACGGCGTCGGCCCCCGAGGCCGCGGCGCCGGCGAACCGCTGTGGGGTCGTGGCGGGGACGAACAACCACGTGCAGTTGCTCACGCCCATGAGGCCGGGTTCCGTTTGACGAGTTGGCGGGCGATGACGTTCTTCTGGATCTCGTTGGTACCCTCGCCGACGATCATGAGCGGCGCGTCGCGGAAGTACCGCTCCACGTCGTACTCGGTGGAGTAGCCGTAACCGCCGTGGACGCGCACCGCGTCGAGGGCGATCTTCATGGCCACCTCGGATGCGAAGAGCTTGGCCATGCCGGCCTCCATGTCGGAGCGCTCACCGGAGTCGAAGCGCCGCGCTGCGTACTGCACGAGCTGACGGGCTGCGGTCAGCTGCGTGGCCATGTCGGCCAGGTAGTTGCCGATCGACTGGTGCTCCCAGATTTGCTTGCCGAAGCTCTCGCGCTCCTGGCTGTAGCGCAGCGCGTCCTCGAGGGCCGCGGCGCCGACGCCCAGCGCACGCGAGGCAACCTGGATGCGACCGATCTCGAGACCACGCATCATCTGCGCGAACCCTTGGCCCTCCTCGATCCCGAGCAGGCCGCTCTGCCGGGTGCGGTACCCGTCGAAGGAGAGTTCGCAGCTCTCGACTCCCTTGTAGCCGAGCTTCGGCAGATCACGGGAGACTTCGAAGCCCGGACCCTTTTCGACCAGCAGGATGCTGATGCCCCGGTGCACGGGCTCCGCGTCCGGGTCTGTGCGACACAGGAGCGCCACGAGCTGGGAGCGCCGCGCGTTCGTGATCCAGGTCTTGGAGCCGTTGACGACGTAGTCGTCGCCCTCCTTGCGGGCCGTCGTGCGCATGGCCTGCAGGTCGGAGCCCCCTCCCGGCTCGGTCAGCGCCATCGTGGCGCGGATCTCACCGGTGGCCATGCGCGGCAGGTAGTGGTCCTTCTGCTCCTGCGTGCCGTGGTCGATCAGGAGCTTCGCCACGACGCTGTGGCCGCCCATCGCACCGGCGAGGCTCATCCATCCGCGGGCGAGCTCCTCGGTGACCGCGGCGTAGCACGGCGTGCTCACCCCGGCGTCGTTCCACGGCTCGGGGATGGCCAGGCCGTAGATGCCCATCTGCTTCATCTGGTCGATGAGCTTCGCGGGGTAGGTGTTGGCGTGCTCCAGCTCCCGGACCACGGGTTTGACCTTGCGGTCGACCCAGTCGCGGACCAGGGCGACGATCGCGGTCTCCTCCGCGTCGAGCTCGTACGAGGCGATCATCGCGACGCACCCGTCAGGCGACGGTGGGTCAGCAGCGAGGAGACCGCCACCGCGACGATGACGGCGGCGCCGTTGAACGCGGGCTCGACCCAGTCGGCCGCTCCTGCGAGGGTCAGGCCGTTGATGCTGACGGCGACGAAGAACACGCCGACGAGAGTGCCCGCGACGGTATAGCGCCCCGGGCGGATGGTGGTCGACCCCAGGAAGATCGCAGCGAGCGCCGGAAGCAGGTAGCCCACCCCGACCCCGGAGGCCGCACTGCCGGTCCGGGCGAGGAGCAGAGCACCCGCAAGGCCGGCGAGCGCGCCCGAGGCGACGAAGGCCAGAGCGACCGTGCGCTGGACCGGCAGGCCCACGAGGTGTGCCGCCGTCTCGTTGACGCCCACCGACAACAGACGCCGCCCGAAGATCGTCAGCCCGAGGAGGAAGGACACCGCCAGTGCGGCCACGATGACGAGGTACACCGGCCGCGGGACGCCGAGCCACAGGCCGTTGCCGAAGTTCGTGAGGGTCACGGGGATGCCGACGATGGTCTGATGGCCGGACCACGCGGACGCCACGCCCCCGAGCAGGGTGGCCATGCCGAGGGTGATGACGAGCGAGTTGGCCCGGAAGTACGCGATGAGGATCCCGTTCGCCAGCCCGACCAGCGCACCGATCGTCACGGCGATGAGCACGCCGACGAGGATCGGCAGCTCCATCGAGGTGGTCGCCTTGGCCGCGGCGATCGACGTCAGTGCCACGATCGCTCCTACCGAGAGGTCGAAGCGATGCGCCACCAAGGGGATCAGGGCGGCGAGCGCCACCAGGATCAGCACCGACTCGTTGGCCACGATGTTGCGGAGATTCGACACCGTGGGGAACGTTGCCGACGTGGCAGGATCGACGGTGAAGTAGATCGCGACGCCCAGCAGCAGCATCACGAGTCCGAAACGCTCGGTCAGGCGCAGGAGCAACGGGCGCCATCCATTCGTCGTCGGCACGGCGTTGTCCTCGGCGGGCGGCTTCTCGGTCGGCATCTCAAGGGTGGTACGGACGTCCTGGGATGTCATGTCGATGCCTCCTTTTCGTGCTGGTAGACGTTGTCGAAGATCCATGTGCGGGTGATATCCGGCCCCGAGGCCTCGCTTGTGATGCGGCCGTCGGCAAGCACGAGCACCCGGTCGGCGAGATGGAGCAACTCATCGAGGTCGGACGTCGCAAGGAGCACTCCCGCACCGCCGGCGACGGCTGCGTCGATCCGGGCGTAGATGTCGGCCCGTGCACCGACGTCGACCCCCTGCGTCGGCTCGTCCAGGAGGAGGACGACCGGGGCGGACCTCATCGCCCGCGCCATCACCGCCTTCTGCTGGTTCCCGCCCGACAACCGAGCGATCGGTGCGTCCGCCGTTCCCTTGATGCCGTAAGTCTCGATGTCGCGCTCGGCATCCCTGCGCTCGTCGGTGCGTCGCAACCAGCCGTCGCGCCGGTACCGACGGATCGTCGACGCCGAGAGGTTCTCGGTCACCGAGAGGGACAGGAACGCACCGTCGCGCGCCCGCTCCTCGGGGACGAGCGCGAGGCCACGCGAGATCGCCTCGGCGACGTGCCCGGGCCGGAGCCGTCGGCCGCTCACTGAGACCGAGCCTCCCCGCGGCTCGACCGCTCCCATGACGTTCTGCATCACGCTGGTCCGGCCGCTGCCGACCAACCCGGCCAGGGCCACGACCTCCCCGGCGCGGATATCGAAGGTGACGTTCTCCAGGGGACCACCCCGCAGGCCTTCGACCGAGAGCACGGCTGATCCGAAGGAAGTCCGCGGCCGGCGCTGTCGCTCCGCGGGCGCGTGTCCTGCTATGTGCGCCACCAGACTCTCGCGATCGTGCTGGGCCGCGGGGCGGGTGTCGACGTGGCGGCCGTCGCGCAGCACCGTCACGGTGTCGGCGTAGCCAAGAACCTCGTCGAGCCGGTGCGTGACGTAGAGGATGCTCTGGCCCCGACTGCTGTAGGCACTCAGCCGCTGAAGCAGGCCGTCCACCTCGTCGGCGGGCAGGCGCGTCGTCGGCTCGTCCAGGACGAGCAAACCGACGCCGCCGGAGTCGCGGTCGCGCAGGCAGCGCGCCACCGCGACGAGCGTCTGGTCGGCAGGTCGCAGGTCACGCACGAGAGACCGCGCGCGGACAGGGATCTCGAGCGCGTCCAGCAGTCGTTGGACCGATCGGCGTGCCTCGGACCAGTCGATGCCGCCGAGCCGTCGGGGGAAAGGACTGCCGGCGAGGACGTTCTCCGTCACGGTCAGCTCCGGGAACAGGCCGAGGTCCTGGTGGACGAACCTGATGCCTGCCTCCCGGGACCAACGCGGCGTCAGCTGCTCGACGTCGAAGCTCTCGTCACCCAGGTGGAGCGACCCACCCCGGTCGGCGCTATAGACGCCGGCGAGGATCTTGATGAGCGTGGACTTCCCTGAGCCGTTGCCGCCTACGAGTGCGTGGAAGTGGCCGGGCGCGACCGAGAGGCTCACGTCCGCGAGGGCTCGCGTGCCGGGGAAGGTCTTGGAGAGGTGGGCGATCCCCAAAGCGCTCGCCCGCCTCCCGAAGGTGGCGTCGACCACTCAGGCCACTCCCCAGATCTTCTTGTAGTTCTCGCGGTAGCCCGACGATGCCGGGTTGCCGTCGTACACGTCGCCGCGGGGGAGGTGCTCGGCGTCCATACTGCCGATGCCCATGCCCGAATCGACCGGCTTTTCGCCGGCGAAGAGCCGGTTCAGGCCGTCCGCCGCAGCCCAGCCGGTCCAGGTGAGCGGCCGGCCGACCGCGTAGGACTGCGTCCCGTTGCGAATCAGGGTGATCGACGAGGCAACACCCTCATTGCCAGCGAGCAGCAGGTCCTTACGCCCGCCCTGGCGCGCTTGGTTGACAGCCGCCCCCACTCCGAGGGTGATCGCCGAGTCGGCGGGAACCATGACGACGTCCGCGTTCGGGAACTGCTGGAGCGCGGCGGCGGCCTTGCCCTGCAGCTTCCCGCCGAACAGGTCGACAGAAGTGAACATCACCTCATGGACCACACATCCGTCGCACTTGGCGAGGCGGCCGGCCTGGGCGTCTCCGACCATCCGGAGGGTGGCATTGTCGTCCTGGCGCATCAGGATGACCTCCGCCGTGCCGTTGGTCTTGGCGATGGCCCAATCGGCGATCATGGGGCCGACGAAGGTGCTCATGTAGTCCTCGTACGAGATCAGGCTCCGGTTGAACCGTAGGTACTCGTCGAACAGGGGCTTGCCGCCGTCGCTGGACTTGTCGTTGCAGTCGAGCGCGTTGCCGCCGTAGACCTTGACGCCGGCTGTATGGACCACCTCAATCGAGGCCTTGACCACGGAGCAATCGACGCCGAACAAGGCAACGGCATCGACGTGCGCAGCCGCAGCGGCCCGCAGTTGGGAGTTGTAGACCGCCGGGTCGGCCTTCCCGTCGACCAGCTTGACGTCCCACCCGAGCGCCTTCGAGGCGTCGACGAATCCTTGGGCCGGCACAACGCAGCCGGCCGCCTGGGTGCTGCAGGCGAGCGCCCACACGGTCTTGCCGGCCTGCGCCTTGGGACCGCCGGTCGGCAGGGCACGATCGGTGCCTGCGAACGCCTGCTCCGTCGAGGCCTTCGCCTGCTTGATGACGTCGTCGCTGGTCGACCCGGTGGGACCGTGAGACGACGAGCTGCCACACGCCGACAGCGTGAGCGCCAGCAGCGCCCCGCAGACCGCCGCGATGCGAGTTCTCGTCATACCTTCTCCTCCCTCAGCTTCACGTCGGCGCGGACCAGGTGTCCGCGCCGTCCTGCGGCAGTTCGATGACCACGCGAGTCGCTCGGGGGAGCGGCTCGCCGGCTACGGAACTGCGCTGACGATCACGATCGATCGAGTGACCCAGCCCACATTGGGTACTGTGGTCGGTATCGTAAGCGCACATTTGGTACCGGTCAAGGTCGTCATCGAACCTTGCCCTCGGCGGTCCTCCGAGGACGGCAGCAGAAGCGCCACACGGCCGGACCACGGCGGCAGGGCGCTCCGACCGCGCAGATCGCGCGCGAGCAATCCGAGCGGTACGACGGCGATGTGGCTGGGAGACCGGCTGGACGGACTGTGGTGCGACGAGGACTTCGCGGGCCGGTACCCGCACGATGGACGCCCCGGCATCTCGCCCGCCCGATCGGCCGGCGTGTGTGTACTGCGGTTCCTGCTCGGTTTGTCGGACCGTCAGGCAGCGGAAGCGGTCCGATGCCGCATCGACTTCACACGCCCCGGCCCTGGAAGCGGACGATCCCGGCTTCCACCACAGTGTGCTCGCCGACTTCCGCGAACGCCTGGCCCGGGACGACCGCGCCGACCGCCTTCGACGGCCGACAGGTCACCTGCCCCGTGGCCAGGTCGGCCAGGGCCGGCACGCGGTGCACCAGCTCCCGCGAGAGCGCCCGGAAGGTGGGCTTCCTCCGCGAGAACTCCTGCACGTCCGCGTCCGCAGCGCCCGAGTGGAGGGCGCGCTACGCGGTCCGCTCCGGAGTGGAAGGAACCATCAACGAGTTCGCCCACGGACACGCCATGCGCCGCTGCCGCCACCGAGGACAGCCGAAAGCCCACCTGCAACACGTACTCACGGCCATCGCCGTGAACATCGAACGCCTCAGCGGCCGGTCAGTGACCGAGGAAGCCTCTTCACCGAGACCGCCGACCGCCTTCCAGACCTTCCCATGCCGAAGTCCTGGCGCACCCTCGGTAGTTGAGTCCGGGCCATCCAAGATCCCCGGCAGGGTCAAGCTCAGGCCAGGCCGCGGCGGCAGAACCGCCCGAACAACTCAAGTGCGTCGCCGCGGGTGGCGCCCACTCGATCGAGCACATCGGGGTTCCGCAGATGACGGATCACGGCGCCGAGCATCTCGGCCCACAAGGCCGGCGACCCCCCGGTGACCTCTCCCCGCTCCATCGCCTTTCGCACGATCGTCTCCAGCTCCCGAATCGCGATCTCCTGATGGCGGTCGTAGACGTGGCTCGTAGGCAGATAGTTCTCGACGTCGTGCACGAACTGACGGCTGGCTCGACGATTGCGCTCAACGGAGGCTGACAGGTAGGCCTCGATCTGGTCGTGCACATTCGTTGTGTCGTGGGCGCGGCGCAGCGCCTCCTTGCCCATCGAGTTGAAGTAGCGGTCGACGACGCCGACCACGACCTCGTCCTTGCTCTGCCCCAGGTGATAGATCGTGCGGCGGGAGGTGCGAGCGAGGGCGGCCATGTCACCAATCGTGAGATGGCGGAAGCCCTCAGCGAGGAATGCCTCCTCAAGGGCGTTGAGTACGTCGGACTGCCGCCCGGAAAGGGCGTTCGACCTGACGTCTGGCATGGTCCACCTCACTTCACTGCGTCGTCGCCGGGACTGGGCCGGCCCGATTGACGGTACTCCGAGGTCGCGAACGATACCGCTTCCTGGGCCTGGAGTCGTGGTCGGGCGGCTGCACCGTCAGTCGATGCCGTGCGCCGTACCCTCTCGGAGATCGTCGAACTGGCAGCCCGTGCGGTCGCGGACCTCCTCCAGCGTCACCTCGGGGGCGAGCTCGACCAGCGCCAGACCTGCCTGCGTCACGTCGAAGATGGCCAGGTCGGTGACGACCCGGTTCACGACACTGCGGCCGGTCAGGGGCAGGTCGCAGGTCTCGACGATCTTCGGCCGGCCGTCCTTCGTCGTGTGGTCGGTCAGGACGACGACCCGCCGGGCTCCCGCCACGAGGTCCATCGCGCCGCCCATGCCCTTGACGAGCACACCGGGGATCGTCCAGTTGGCGAGGTCGCCCGACCCAGACACCTGCATGGCCCCGAGGATCGCCAGGTCGATGTGGCCGCCGCGAATCATCGCGAAGGACTGGTCGGACCCGAAGAAGCTGCCCCCCGGCTCGATCGTGACCGTCTGCTTACCCGCGTTGATGAGGTCGGCGTCCTCGTCGCTCTCGAGCGGGAACTTCCCCATGCCCAGCATGCCGTTCTCGCTTTGCAGGGTCACTCGGATACCCGCCGGCACGTGATTCGCCACCAACGTCGGAATGCCGATCCCGAGATTGACATATGCGCCGTCGACCAGCTCGCGCGCCGCGACGGCGGCCATCTGCTCACGCCTCCACATGGGCGCCTCCTTCGGACTGCCGCGGCCGCGTCGTCCGTTGCTCGATCTCCGGCGCTCGCGCCGACGCGACGACCACCTCGTCGATGTAGATCCCCGGCGTCTGCACGAGGTCGGGGTCGAGGTACCCCTCCACCACCCGGTCGACCTCCGCGAGCGTGACCCGCCCCGCAGTGGCGACGACGGGATTGAAGTTCCGCGCGGTCATTCGGTACGTCAAGTTGCCCGCCGTGTCCGCGTGGTGGGCGCGCACGAGCGCGAGGTCCGCGACGATCGCGTGCTCCAGGATCACGGTACGGCCGCCCATCTGTGTGGTCGGCTTGCCCTCGGCGACGATGGTGTGGGCTCCGGTCGGGGTGTAGAAGGCGGGAATCCCCGCCCCGCCCGCGCGGAGCCGTTCGGCCAGGGTGCCCTGGGGGGTGAACTCGATCTCAAGCTGCCCGTCGAGGTACTGCTGGGCGAACCGGCGGTTCTCACCGACGTAGGACGCCACGACCTTGCGGACCTGCCGACCCTCCAGGAGCACGCCGAGGCCCTTGCCGTCGGTACCCATGTTGTTGGAGACGATCGTCAGGTCGGTCACGCCCGAGTCACGGACCGCCTCGATCAGGTCGAACGGGTTGCCACAGAGGCCGAAACCCCCGACGGCGATCGTCATGCCGTCGAACACGTGACGAGCCACGAGCTCGCGCGCCGTCGTCACCTCGGTCCCCTCTCGTCGGTGGCGCTCGGCGGCAGCACGACCACCCCCGCCTCAAGATGACTCCGGACCTCGGCTGCCTCAAGGCCGAGCTCCCCCAGCAGCGCCAAGCCGTCGCTACCGACCACGGGTGCCGGGCGCGGCTCGGCGGCAGGTGTTCCTGCGAAGCGAGGCACAGGTCGCGCCATGTGACCGTCGCCGAGCGAGGTATAGGTCTGCCGTTCGACGTGGTGCGGGTGCAGTGGCGCTTCACCGATCGACAGGACCGGGGTGACGCAGGCCGAGCTCGTGGCGAACACTTCGGCCCACTCATCACGCGGCCTCGAACCGAAGATCGCCTGCAGGCGGTGCGCCATGGACGGCCATCGCGAGCGATCGTCCTGGGCCGCGAAGTCCGGGTCGTCGCCCAGGGCAAGCCCCTCGAGCAGGCTCGCGTAGAACTGCGGCTCGATGCAGCCGACCGCCACGTGCCGACCATCGCTGCACGCGTAGGTCCGGTAGTAGGGAGCGCCGCCGTCGAGGTGGTTCACCCCACGCTCGTCCACCCATCGCCCCTCGGCGAGGTACCCGTGGAGCATCGCCATGAGGGCCGCCGAGCCGTCGATCATCGCGGCGTCGACGACCTGCCCTCGCCCTGTGGTGCGAGCGCTGACGACGGCCGCGAGGACGCCGTAGGCCAACAGCATGCCGCCACCGCCGAAGTCGCCGATGAGGTTGAGTGGCACCACCGGGTCCCCGTCGGCGGGGCCGATTGCATGGAGGGCGCCGGTCAGGGCGATGTAGTTGATGTCGTGCCCGGGAAGCTGTGCCCAGGGACCGTCCTGTCCCCAACCGGTCATCCGGCCATACACGACGTGCGGCGCCTCGCGCGAGACGTCGTCAGGCCCAAGGCCCAAGCGTTCTGCCACCCCTGGGCGGAAGCCCTCGATGGCGACGTCGCCGGTCGCGATCAGCCGCATCGCGATCGCGCGGCCCTCCGGAGACTTGAGATCGAGCGCGATCGAGCGGCGATTGCGGTGCATCACCGGGTGGAGCTCGGCTCCCGGCCGGTCGATCCTGACGACGTCGGCGCCGAGGTCGGCGAGCATCATGCACGCGAACGGCGCCGGTCCGATCCCGCCGAGCTCGACGACACGCACGCCGTCCAGCGGCCCCGCGCTCATCGACCGCTCCACACGGGGCTTCGCATCTCGGCAAAGGCACGGGCGCCCTCCTGGGCGTCCGCCGACTCCGTCACCGGGCGCGCTATCTCGAGCTGACGCTCGTACGCCTCTTCGTGGCTCCACGAGGACGACGCCGCGACGATCTGCTTGCTGGCGCGAAGCGCCAGCGGGCCGTTGGCGGCGACGCGGTCTGCCAAACGCCGGGCGACCGCCAGTGCCTCACCGTCGGGCGCCACCACGTTGACCAGCCCCACCTCGTGGGCGCGACGAGCGCTGACCAGGTCGCCGGTCAGGATCCACTCCATTGCGACCTGGTACGGGATCCTCGACGGCAGCTTGAGGAGTGCGCCGCCTACGGCGACCAGTCCGCGCTTGACCTCTGGCACCCCGAAGCGTGCGGACTCGGCCGCGACAACCAGGTCGCAGGCGAGCACGAGCTCGCAGCCGCCGGCGACGGCGGCACCTTCGACGGCGGCTATCACGGGGATGGCAGGAGGGCGGGCGGTGAATCCGGCGAACCCGCGGCCCGGGATCGAGGACTTCTCGCCACGGACAAAGGCCTTCAGGTCCATGCCCGAGCAGAAGCTGCCGCCGGTACCGGTGAGGATGGCTACGCGGAGGTCGCTGCGATCGTCCAGGTGGTCGACGATCTCGGCGAGAGCTCCCGCCATCGAGGCGTCGACGGCGTTGCGCACGGCGGGACGGTTGAGGGTGATCGTCGCGACACCGTCGGTCTCCTCGAACAAGACCGGGGCGCCGGCGGCGCTCATCGGGGCGCCATCCGGATGCCGCCGTCGAGGCGGATGACCTCGCCGTTCATGTAGCGGTTGTGGAGTAGCTGGTCGGCGAGCGAGGCGTACTCCTCCGGGTCGCCGAGGCGCTTCGGGAAGGTGACCGATTCCGCGAGGCTGTCGCGGATGTCCTGGGAGAACCGGGCCAGCAGCGGGGTATCGAAGATGCCGGGAGCGATGGTGTTGACGCGGATGCCGAGGTCGGCGAGGTCACGAGCAGCGCACAGGGTCATGCCGACGACGCCGGACTTCGCGGCGGCGTAGGCGATCTGTCCGACTTGCCCGTCCCAGGCGGCGACCGACGCGGTCATGACGATCGACCCGCGTTCGCCTTCGTCGGGGTCGTTCGTGGCCATGCGTGCGGCGGTCAGCCGCAGGGCGTTGAAGGTGCCTACCAGATTCAGCCTCAGGGCGGTCTCGAACCGGTCCAGCGGGAATGGCGTCCCGGCACGGTCCACGATCCTGCGGGGGAAGCCCTTCCCCGGACAGTGGACCAGCCCGCGGATCGTGCCGCGTTCGGAGGCGTGGTCGAGCACCTGGCCGAGGTCGCTCTCCGAGCAGACGTCGCCGCGGACGAACGTCACGCGCTCACCGAGCTGCGCGCGCAGCTCGCTCTCGTCGGCGTCGACCAGGTCGGTCACCACGACGGACACGTCGCGGTTCGCCAAGAGCTTCGCCGTGGCGCCGCCGAGTCTGCCGGCACCTCCGGTCACCACGTACACCGATGGGGTGTCGGTCATTGACAGGTCCTTCCGACGATGAAGAGCACGTCGACGCAGATCCTTGCGGGGGTCGTCAGCGATCCGAGCGGCGCCGAGAGCGCCACCGCCGTTCCACCCCGCACACCGCGGATCAGCGCGTGATGCTGGTATCAGTTCTGGTACTATAGATGCTTTTCCAGTACCGCACAAGTGAATGCGCTCACCCCCGCCGGCTCTCGGCGACGCCCGATCAGGACAGGCCACGGCGGCAGAGATGCCCGAACAGCTCCAACGCCTCGCCTCGTGCGGCACCGAGCCGGTCCAGCACCTAGGGGTCCCGAAGTCTGCGAATCACGACGCCGAGCAGCTCGGCCTTCCCGCCCCGACGGGCGGAGACGCGGCGGAAGAACACCGACGGAGAGGAGTCCTTGTTGCGGATCGCGGCCATGGCGGCCACATTGCTGTACGCCGACACTCGTCCGGGAACGCCGCTTCGAGTGCGTCGAGCACGTCGGACTGTCGTGAGACCGCGGGCCCGCCTCGCTGCCGAGAGATCGGGCGGACCTCATCGGCCGGACCATCCGTCGTCGGCCGCGGCGCCTGGGCGTCAGCGTTCTCTTGCATGGCGCTGCTGCCAGGCGGCCATCTCGCCGAAGAGGTCGATGCCGTCCTCCTGAGGGGTGTCCACCGCAGCCTGCCGGTAGGCCTGGTAGGTCGTGACGACGATGCGTTCGGCCTGCGGCCAGGAGGCGTAGCGGTCCAGATCCATCCGGTCGGCGGTCTCGCGCCACGGCCGACCCGCCTCCACCCCGTCGGCGATGCGGTCCTTGACGTGGGCCAGGTAGCCCCGCATCTCCGCGACCCCGTCGACGTCGGTGAGCGGTCCGTGACCGGGCACCACGACCGTCGGATCGAGCGCGGTCATCCGGTCGCAGGCACGCAGCCAGTTCGTGAGCGAGCCGGCCCACATGATGGGCGTCCCGCCGATGAAGAGGAGGTCGCCGGCGAAGATCACCCCGGCATCGGGCACGTGGGCGATGGCGTCGCCGGCAGTGTGTGCCGGGCCCAGCCGCAACAGCTCTACATCGCGACCGCCGACTGTCACTGTCAGGGAGTCGTCGAAGACCGTGTCGGCGTTTCGCAGAGTGATGCCGGTGAAGTCGAACGCTCCGAAACAGCTCCGCAGGAAGGGCGACAGGACCGGTCCGAAGTCCGATGTCGCCAGCATGTGGAGCCGTTCGGGGGTCGTGCCGTGCTGGATCTCGTGGTCGGTCTCGCTCGTCGCGTACACCGTGACCGTGTCGTCGAGGAGTTGGTTGCCGAAGCAGTGGTCGCCGTTGGCGTGGGTGTTCAGGACGCCCTGGATCGGCGTGGAGGCGGTCAGGTTCGCCATGGCGTCCAGCATCTCGGTCGTGAGGGGGAGGTCGAAGAGGGTGTCGACGAGGAAGCTCTGCCCCTCGCCCTGCACCAGCCCCGCGTTGCTCATGCCCCACTCGCCGTCGGGCAGCAGCCAGGCCCAGATTCCCGCGGCGATCTCGTGCAGGCCGCGCGTGTAGGTGTTCGTCACGGGTTCCTCGTGTCGGTCGGGATCAGTAGCCGCTCGAGAGCGGGTGAGGGCGGGCGCCGTCGACGATGCGTTGATGCGTGCGTCCGAGGGCGCGACCGCTGAGTGAGACGGTGTCGCCTGGCTTCAGCCATCCGTCGTAGGTCTCCGGGGCACCGACGAGGTGCTCCAGCAGGCAACCGCCGGGAATCGTGCCGGACCCGATGACGTCGCCGGGGACCAAACGGGTGCCGCGCGATACGAACGACACGATCTCTCCGAAGGTCCAGTCCATCGCACCGGTCGTCCCGCGGGCGATCTCGACGCCGTTGACCTCGACCGCCACCTCGAGGTCGAGGCGACCGTCGACGAGCCGGTTCGCCACTTCGTCGGCCGTCACGAGCCACGGACCGAACGTCATGCCGGAGTCCTTGCCTTTGCCCTGACCGATGCCGAGCGCCATGTCGGCCTGCTGCAGATCCCGAGCGGTCCAGTCGCAGAAGAGCATGTAGCCCGCGATCGCGTCCTGGGCGGCGACAGGATCCAGGTTCGAGCCGGGCGTGCCGATGACCGCAGCGACTTCGAGCTCGAAGTCGAACCAGCGTGAGCCCGGCGCGATCGCGACATCGTCGCGAGCGCCGAACAGGGTGGCCGGATTGGCAAAGTAGAAGGCGGGAACACGGCTCCAGACCTCGCCGAGTTCCGGGTCACGGCCGTAGGCCCTTCGGCACCCGCGGACATGGTCGAGGAAGCCGACCGTGTCGCGCACCGAGGGCGGCTGCGGGATCGGGGAGTGCAGCACCATCGATTCGAGTGGGACGACGGTCGCGGGCGATCGCCGCACCGTCTCGGCGATGCGCTCCATTGCGACCTGGCCTGCGGAGATCACGTCGATCAGCGTGCGGTCGTCGTCCAAGACAAGCACCGCGTCGTCGACGACCAGACCGACCCGCAGACCGTGCCCGTGCCGGCATGTCACCCACCGCATGTCGTCTCCCGGAGTTCGCTGTCCCAGCGCTCGAACGGAGGCCGCCGACGGGTCATGACGGTGAGCCCGTCGCTGCGGTCGCGGCGCCCCACCACTCGGGCTGCGGAGGCATCATGCCTCCGTACGCCTGCGACGCCTTCACGATGTGGGTGCCCGACTCCTGCAGGCCTCGGATCGCCTTCTCGGCGAGGTCGGCACGCATCGCGCCGTCCCGCTTCACGAACTCCCCGCCGACGAGGACGGTGTCGACGTCGGAGGTTCGAGCGCTCATGACGATCGCCCCCATCGGGTCGACCGCTGGTGTCAGGTTCAAGGATGTGTTGCGGATGAAGAGGAGATCGGCGGCCTTGCCGACGTCGATCGAACCGCACTCGTCCTCCAGGCCCAGACCGATGGCTCCGCCGAGCGTCGCGAAGTACAGCACGTCGGCGGCACGCAACTCGAGGCCGCCCATGTCGTAAATGCCTTTCTCCTCCAGCGCGCGCTGATTGGCCCGCGCACGCTCCCCCGCCAGCATCAGGCGCATGGTCGTGAACATGTCGGGAGAGTTGTTCGACTGGATGTCCGCTCCCAGCCCCGCCACGACACCGGCGCGGTCGGCGACGGCGGCGATCGGGAACCCCATCCCCATATTCAGCTCGGTCTCGGGGGTGGAGGAGACCTTGGCCCCATGATCGGCCAGGATCGCGAAGTCCTCGGCGTCGGAGGTGTTGCAGTGCGAGTGGAGCTGGTGCGACCAGAGGAGCCCAGCCTCGGCCAGCTGTTTGATCTCCGACCGGTATCCGGGCTTCCACCGGGCGTTGGTGTGAGTGTGGATCAGGCAATCCAGCTCGCGCCCGAGCACCATTTCCCGGGCGGCCTGCTCGATGCCGTTCAGGCTCATCTCGGTCGGGGCGATCCCGAAGCGCACCCGCCCGCCGCTGGTCGCAAACAACGATGAACGCACGCGTCGCGCGTCCTCGAGACGGGACTCGACAGATGTGAAGTACGGATTCGTCGTTTGGGGGTCATAGAGCCCGTAGCACCACACACCACGGATTCCGGACTCGTTGATGGCCGCCACGCCCGCGTCGGCGTGCTCAGGGGTCAAGATGCTGTGGGAGTAGTCGACCGAGCAGGTCGTGCCGGAGTCGAGCAGCCCCACGGCCGCACCGAGTGTTCCGTTGTAGATGTCGACCGCGCGGTGCACGCCGGAGTGGTTGCGCCGGATCGTCCACACGTAGTCCGACAGCGTGAAGTCCACCGTGAGGCCGCGCATCGTCGCCTGCCACATGTGGTGGTGCGCGTCCACGAACCCCGGGATGATCCAAGCCCAGGACACATCGACGACATCGGCACCTTCGGGCGTGGACCCGAGGTTCTCGGCAAGCTGACTGATCCGGCCGTCGACGACCTCGACGTCGACTCGCTGAAAGTTGCCGTTGCGAGGGTCGCCCACCAAGACCAACGCGCCCGTGTAGATCGTTCGAGTGCCCACGAATCTTCCTTCCGCTCGGTCGCGCCGAGTGCCGACCAGCGACTGGACGGTATCATATCGACCTGTATAGTACCGCTCATGGTACCAATGTTTGTGTCCGGGGTCACTCCTGGCGAGGGCGCCGCGCAGGCGCTGCCGACACCGACCACCCGCCCCTTCTGGGACGCCGCGACCGAGGGCCGCCTGGCAGTCCAGCAGTGCGGCTCGTGTGAAACGCACTTCTTCTACCCCCGCATCGCGTGCCCGTCCTGCGGCTCCCGCGAGGTGTCGTGGGTTGACGTGAGCGGACGCGCGACGTTGCTGAGCTATGTCATCAACCACCTCCCCGCCCCCGGATTCGAAGCAGTCGGTCCGTACGTCATCGCGATCGTCCAGCTGGAGGAAGGGCCGACCATGATGACGAACATCATCGGGAGCGACGCTGTGCCCGACCAGCTGGTCATCGATATGCCGCTGCAGGTCGCCTTCGAGGACCGGCGCGGCCAGGTTGTCCCGGTGTTCACCCCCCGAGAGGGGCACGCCGCGTGAGTCGCCTCGTGGCCGCCATCGCCGGCGCCGCCGAAACGAGCCTCGGACGACTGCCCGCCATGTCCGAGTTGGACCTCCACGTCGATGCCGCGCTGCTCGCTCTCGCCGACGCCGGCCTGAGCCTCGACGATGTCGACGGCATCACGAGCGCCGTGCACAACCCGGTCGAGATCGCTCACGCGTTGGGAGTCCGTCCGACGTGGTTCGACGGCACGAGTGTGGGCGGGACGTCGTTTCTGGTGCACGTGCGTCACGCTGCTGCCGCGATCGCTGCCGGGCAGGCCGAAGTCGTCCTCGTGCTGCACGGCGAATCCCGTCGGTCGGTGGTCGGACGCCATCCGCGTCCGATGCCCGCCGACGGGATGCTCGGTCAGTTCGAGCTACCGTTCGGCGTCTACGGCCCTCCCACGATGTTCACGCTCCCTTATCTCCGCTACGCCCACGAGACGGGGACGACGCTCGAGCAGCTGGCCTCCGTGCCGGCTCGGCAGAGCGAGTGGTCGCACGGAAATCCCCGAGCGGCCCGACCCTCTCTCGCGAGCGTCGATGAGGTCCTGGCATCGACGCCGATCGCCTGGCCGTTCACCAAGCTCATGTGCTGCATGGTGAGCGACGGAGGCGGTGGGCTGGTCGTCACGTCGGCAGAGCGCGCCCGCGAACTGCGCCGCACCCCCGTCTATCTGTGGGGGGCGGGCGAGGCGGCCGACAGCCCTTTGGTGTCGCAGATGCCTGACCTCACGCGCGCCGAGACGTTCGAGCGGTCGGCCGCGGCTGCCTTCACCGAGGCGCGCATCAGCCACAACGACGTGGATCACCTGATGGTCTACGACGCGTTCGCACACGTGCCGCTGTACGGCCTCGAGGCGCTCGGTTTCGTCGGGCGTGGGGAGGCCGGCGCGTTCGTCGCCGACGGTAACACCGCCCCGGGCGGGCACCTGCCGATGAACACCAACGGCGGCGGCCTTCGCTACACCCACACTGGCATGTACGGGATGTTCGCGATCCAGGAGGCCGTCCGCCAGCTGCGGGGCGAGGCGTTCGCCCAGGTGCCCGACGTGGGGGTCAGCGTGGTTCAGGGTGTTGGACACTTCTTCTCGGAGGCGGCGACGTTGGTGCTCTCGAACCAGGAGGTGTCGGCATGACAACACCGGCGGCCGCGCCTGCTCGGGGCTTCTTCGAGATCGCGGCCGGCGACCGCGACTGCGTCGCGTTGCGGCTCGGGTCCGAGACCGTCACGCGGGGCGACCTGCTCGATGACGCCCACCGTTGGTCCCGCCTGCTGCAGGACGACCTGGGTCTGCAGCGCGGCGAGACCGTGGCCCTCGTCCTGAGGAATGGTGCGACCTTCATCGCCGCACAGCTCGCGGCGGAGCAGATCGGCCTATACCTCGTGCCGGTCAACTGGCACCTGACCGCCTCCGAGGCCGCCTACCTGATCGGGGATTCCGGGGCTCGCGCCGTGGTGACCGAGTCTGCCCTCGAGTCGCTTGCCGTCGAGGGGGCTCGCCTGGGTGGCGGCCTCGCTCCCGACCGCGTCGTCGTGGTCGGAAGCGCGTCGGACGGACTCTCGGCCGAGAACCTGCTCGCACGGCATCCTGCCTCTGCGCCGATGCAGCGGAGCGCCGGCTCGGTGCAGTACTACAGTTCTGGGACGAGCGGGCGCCCCAAGGGTGTCCGTCGGGCGCTGCCGACGACGACCCCCGACGAGGCTGCCGATGCCCGAGCTCGGCAGCGGTTCGCGCAGTACGACACCGACACCGGGCTCTCCCAGGTGCACCTGGTGGTCGCCCCGCTCTACCACCCGGCACCGAATCTGAACGCGCTCTGCGCCCTGCACCTGGGGCAGGAGCTCGTCATCACCTCACGGTTCGACGCGGCTGAGACGCTCTCGCTCATCGACCGGTTCGGGGTCACGACCACGTTCATGGTCCCGGTCATGTTTCATCGGCTTCTCGACCTCGACGAGTCGATCCGCGACTCCTTCTCAGGCCGCTCGCTCCAGCTGGTCACCCACGCTGGAGCACCGTGCCCGCCGGAGTTGAAGCACCGGATGATCCAGTGGTGGGGTCCGGTGCTCACCGAGTACTACGGGTGCACGGAGTTCGGCATCGCCACGATCATCACTTCCGAGGAGGCGTTGCAGAAGCCAGGCTCCGCAGGCCGCGCGGCACCCGGCATCCGGCTCGAGATCCGCGGGAGCGACGGACGGCCGCTCCCCGCAGGCGAGCCCGGCACTATATACGTCAGCGGTGGCTTCGATTTCACCTACAGCGGTGCGGCCGGGGACTTGATCCCCGCCGGGGCATCGGACGCCTACGACCCGTTCCGGACCGCGGGCGACATCGGCCACCTCGACGAGGACGGCTATCTCTACGTCGGCGACCGACGCTCCGATTTGATCCTCTCGGGGGGCGTCAACATCTACCCGGCCGAGGTGGAAGCCGCCCTCGTGACTGAGCCGTCGGTCGCCGACGCCGTGGTGATCGGCGTGCAGGATGACGAGTGGGGGCAGCGCGTCGTCGCCGTCGTGCAGCTGAAGGGCGGCGAGGAGGGCGGCGAGCCGGCTGCCACCCGCCTGCGCAGTCACCTGGCCGACCGTCTGGCGCGGTTCAAGACACCGCGCGAGTTCCACTTCGTCGACTCCGTCGGCCGCAGCAGCACCGGGAAGATCAACCGCCCACAGGTCGCCGCGCTGGTCGCACAGCGGCGCCCGGGCTCCTAGTGCAACGGTGTTTGCCGGCAGGGTGGGAGCGGGTCGCCTCGTCGCTTGTAGTGGCTTATCCGAGCTTGGTGTTGGCGTCGTCGTCGCCAGTGTGACCAGTGGAGGATGTGGTCGACGGGGGCGGGTCGGCGGTGGGTGAGGCGGTGGATCAGGCGTCTGATCTCGGGGAGGCTGAGGGGGACGAGGTCGGAGGATCCGTTTCTGCTTTCCCGGTGTCGTCGAGGTGGTGGGCGCGGGCGACGGTGAGGGCGGCGTGTGCGGCCATGGCGAGGATCCAGCAGGCGATGTAGTGGGTCATCTCGTGGGGACGGTTCACGCTGCGGCGGGCCAACTGAATCGGCGCACCGAGCGCCTGATCGACGGCCTGCTCGGCCTCGCGCTGGGCGAGCGCGGCTCGCCCACGCCGCCCGGATCACCACCACCGCCGACCACCATGGCGGCCTCGCCATAACCAGCCATAGCCCCCCTCTAGCCCCCACTCCAAAAGGCCCACGGAGCCAACCTCCACTCGCACCCGAAAGCGAAACCGGCACGAGTGGCTTGGCCGTTGATGCGGTCGCCGGGTCGACGGTCCCCCGACCCTGCGCAATCCCAGTAGGCCCCGTCGCGTCAGGGTTCTCCCGTGGTCGAGGAGAAGGATTCGGGCATGCTCGACGATCATCCGGAGCCGAGATTCGGAGAGTTCGACACAGTCCGCCTCGGTGGCTCCGACAATGCTTGTGGCGCTCTGATCTGGCTTGTCTATAATTGAACCAATAATGAACGAATATTTATGCAGGGAATAGGAGTGGCTTTCGTTTACCCAAGCGACGGTAGGTCTCATGGACCGGGAACTGTTTGCCCAGCCGCCTTACGGCGTCATCGACCCGGGGACGCGCCAGGGCGGGCTGGTCGCTTCCGCCCTGCTGGACGTGTACCACCGGCTGCGAGCGAGCACCTGTGCCGCCTATCTCCCGACGGAAAGCCGCCGGGCACTGGCCGCGTCCATGATCGTGGATTCTCCCTTGGGCTTTGGCATTCCGTCCGGTTTCGACATCGACGACCTGTCGTGGCCGACGACACGGTCGTATCGGACGGGGAAACTGGTGGCCTTCGACGAGGTCGACGTATGGGAGGGGGTGCGTCGATCGCCGCATCGGTTCCCGACCAACATCACCTTCTCCATGGCGGTCGCCTCTGCGCCGATACGAACCTCACGGAACCGGTTCGGGACCATCGGCATACGTCTGGTACCGCCAAGGTCGGTCACGACCGAGGAGCGGGAATACATGCAGGCGGTCGCAGACCGGCTGGCCGCCGACCTCGAGGAGTTGACCGGGGGAGAAGAGGCCGTCACGGCTCCCGCCGTTCCGGTGTTCATCCCTGCGGGACCGGAGCCCGCCGCAGGCGACCCGGACCTTGAGCCGAGGCTGCTGGAGGCCGTGGCGTCGGCGACGGTCCGCAGCAGCCACTTGTACCAGATCCAGCGGCTTGCCAGGGAGCTGGCCGGTGCGGCGCAGGTCTCCGACATCCTCGCGCTCGCCCAGACCAGGGTTGTCCAGGCCTTCGGCGGCAGGGCCTCGGCGCTGTCCGTCGTCGAGGGGGAGCGGCTGCACGTGGCGGGGGCAGCCGGTCTGCCCCGCGATGCGGTCCGCGACATCGAAGGGACGCCGCTGTCCCGGCGCACTCCGGAGACCGACACGGTTGCCACGTCCAGGGCCAGGATCTTCGGCTCGGGCGAAGAGGTGGAGCGCGCCTATCCGGGCGTCACCGTGGATCCCGGTGAGGGAGCGCGCGGATACTTCCCCCTGTTGCACAGCGGCCGGGCGATGGGTTGCTACACCATCGAGTTCACCGGCTCGCGGAAGCCGTTGTCCGCCATGGAAACCACGCTTTTGAGCCTCCTGTTGGAGCAGGTGGCCCAGTCCCTGGCCCGTGCCCGGTCGCAGGAGGTCGAGCACGCCCTCACCCGCAGGATCCAGCACACCCTGCTGCCCGGGAGCCCGCCGCACATTCCCGAAGCGGTCACCACCACCCGGTACTTCTCCGCGACCGAGGGCGTGGCGGTGGGTGGTGACTGGTACGACGTGCTCAACCTGCCCGACGGAAGTATCGGGCTCGTGATCGGCGACGTGGAGGGCCACAACCTGGCCGCCGCAGCGGTGATGGGCCAACTGCGCAGCATCGTACGGGCGTACGCCGCGGAGGGGCATGGCCCCGCCGTAGTGCTGGAGCGGAGCAACAGCGTGTTGTCGGGCCTGGACGCCAACCTGTTCGCGAGGTGCTGCTGCATGTGGGTCGACGTGGCGGCCGGCGCCGCCACCATAGCGAGCGCGGGGCACCCGGGACCCCTGGTCGGTGACGGCCCCGACGTGGCGCAGCCGCAACTCACGGTCGGGCCGCCGCTGGGGGTCGACACGCGGGCCGTCTACCGGGAAACGGCGATCGATCTGCGCCCGGGATCGGTGGTGGCACTGTTCACCGACGGCCTGCTGGAGGAACGCCGGCTGGGGTTCGACAACGCGGTCGTGCGACTGACCCGTCTACTCGCCGACAAGGGCGGCGAAGACCTCGAAGTGCTGGCCGACGCCATGGTCCACGCCGGCTCGGCGCGGGAGGCCGGTGGCGATGACGCAGCCCTTGTCCTGATGCGGTTCGAAGGCGCGCGGCCGCACGAGACGGCTCGCGTCGCCCGCATGTCGGTGCAACGGCACGACCTGCTCGGGGTCGCCCAGACCCGCCGCTTCCTGCGGGACGTGCTGCAGCGGTGGTCGCTGCTGCTCATGCTCGACGATTTGGAGGTACTGGTCTCCGAGGTCGTGACCAACGCGCTCATCCACGCCCACAGCGAGGTGGACCTGAGACTGCGTGCCTATCCGCACCGGATCCGGGTGGAGGTACGCGACAGCGATCCGTATCCCCCCGTACCGACCACGCTGCTCCAGGATGACGCACGCAATGTGGAGGCCGAGTCGGGACGAGGCCTGCTGATTGTCGACGCCCTCGCCACGGCCTGGGGCAGCTCGCCCGCGGGACGGGGCAAGACGACCTGGTTCGAGATCAGCGTGTGAGCCTGGGGGTGGTTGGTTGCTGTGTGGGTGGTGACGTGGGCTGGGGTGTTGCAGGTTGGATGATGAACGTTTTGTGGCCGTCCGGGTGAGGGCCGTGAGGGGTTTGGCCTAGGGGTGTCGTAGTTGTGGTGAGAATACGCGGATGTGTTACACATACCTTCTCCGTCTAAAAGAGCGTTTTGTCCTGTGAGTCGTGTTCGGTTCCGGCTTCAGGTGTAGCGAGCCATCCCAGGGTCCGCTCCACGATCCAACGTCTGGGGAGGACTTTGAATCCCTTGACGGTGGGGTCGCGTTGGACCACTTCGACGTCGATTCCCAGGGTCGCGCCGTGCTCGATTGCCTTGGTGCGGTAGCCGGCGTCGGCCCGGGCCTTGGTCACGCGGGGGTGGGCGGCGGCGATCGCCGAGAGCAGGTGGATGCCGCCGACGGTGTCGACGCCGACGTGGCGTTTCCTTTCGACGATTCTCTTGCCGGCGTCGATGCCCCGACCTGCGGCGGGGACGTTCGCGGAGGTCTTGACGCTCTGCGCGTCCGACACGCACGCTGAGGGCTCCGCGTCGCGGCCCTCCCGTTCGCGGACCAGGCGCCGCAGGACTCCGTCGAGCTGCTCGAAGACGCCGCCCTTCTGCCAATGGGCGAAGTAGCCGTACGTCGTCGGCCTATCAGTTACGTGGAATCAAGCGCCGCAGGATGCGTCTCGTATCCTGCGGCGTCCCCACGTACCGAGGAGATCAGTTGGGCAGCGCGGTGGTGTCGGAGGAGAAGTGGCCGGTCCTGGGCCGGCACGCGAGGGCGGCCGAGTGGCTGCGAATATGGACGGACCTGGGGCGGGCTCCCCGAACGATCGATGCGTAAGCGCGGGGACTTGCCGAGTATCTGTCGGTCTGTGAGCGCGACGGGATCGACCCGATCGCCGCGAAGCGGCTGCACGTCGCGGCCTTCGTGAAGGAACTGGGGACGAGGCCGAGTCGCCGGGGAGGCAAGGTCGTCGTCTTGGCCTCCGGAGCCGGCATGGCGAATGCGACGTTGCAGCAGCGTCTGGTGCCGGTGCGGCTGTTCTACGACTACCTCGTCGAGGAAGGGCTGCGGGCGTCCAATACGGTCGGCCTGCCTGGAGACCGCCCTGGCCACCACGCTCGCCGCGGCCGCGCACCGACGACACACCCACCTCGTCCTCGGCGCGCGGTTCGACCCCCTCGAACTCCACGCCTGGACCACCACCGGCGACCGGATCATCGGCGAACAAGCCGAACTCGACCGCGAACTGCACCCCGTGTACCCCCTCTAGCCGCGAACACGCCCGGTCAGAGGCCGAGTTGCGCCACGGCGACGCCTCCGAACCCGGTCGTGCCAGGATTCGCCACCCCCGAACGAGGTAACTCGTTCGGGGGAATCTCGTTCTCAGGCCGTGACCGAAAGCGAAACCCGCCCCGGGGACATCCTCGTCCCCGACACCGAACCCCCCGACCGCTCCCACGACAACGCCTTCGCCGACACCTCACTGCGCCGCATCGCCGCCCGCGTGCCGTCCGATCTGGCCCTGACCGCCCGCCTGGCCTGGAGCGTCGACCCGCGGACCCTGCTCGTGACGACCGCCGCCCAGCTCGGGGCCGCGGCCGCGACCGCGTTCGGGCTCCTGGCCACCGCCGACGTCCTCACCCCGCTGCTCGCCGTGCACGACCGCGCCTGGCAGGACACCGTGAACGCCGCCGCCCCGGCGATTGCCGTCCTGGTCACCGCCGCGAGCGTGCGCGCCGTCCTGCAGGCCGTCCTCTCCGCCGCCTCCGCCCGCCTGGGCCCACGCGTCGACAGCCACGCCGCCGCCCGCCTCCTGGACACCGTCACCCGCGCCGACCTCGTCGCCTACGGCCCGGCGCGCTTCTTCGGCGAAGGGGCCACAGGGGCACCCTGCCCGACCATTCTGGGGAAATCCTTCGGACGAACTGCCCGAAGAACTGCGCCCCGCGATCGAGGCCGCACGACAACGGTGGCCGAGGGCAGGTGGAGAGCGCGCCACCGGTCGGGCGATTCGCCCGAGCGACGACTGGCCGCCGAACTCGACCTCCCCCGGACGTTGGAGACCCTGATCGAGGCTGTCGAGCCTTGTGCCGGCCCTGCTGAAGGGGCGGGTGACAGGAAAAGCCCGCGAACCGAGCCCTGTGATCGGACGGTTCGCCGCCCGGGTCAGCTGTGCACGGGGATGAGGAGGATCGGGGAGTTGGCGTGGTGCAGTGCCGCGTGGACGACGCGGCCCAGGTTGGGGCCGAAGCGGCCGGTGGGGCGGTGAGCGGCGAGGACCAGTAGGTCGGCGTCGGTGCTTGCGGTGATGAGGGCGTGTGCGGGAGCGTTCAGGACGACGTCCTCGGTGACGGTGACGTGCGGATGCTTCTCGCGGAAGGGCTTCACGGCGCCGGCCAGGCTGGTTTGCGCCGTCAGGCGCCAGTCGTCCATGATCGACACGGCCGGGGCGAATCCGACGCTGTCGGCCGGCATCGGTGGGTAGCGCCACGCGTGGACGGCGCGCAGTGGCAGGTGTCGGGCTTCCGCCTGGGCGAAGGCGGCTTCCAGAGCGGGGCCGCAGCCCTTGTCGGAGACGCCGACCACGATCGATTTCGGGCCGCGGTCGGCGGCCGTGTCGTGGTCGGGGTGGACGACCAGGATCGGGCACCGGGTCGTCGCCGCGACGGGGAGGCTGACCGAGCCCATCAGGAGGCCGGCGAAGCCGCCCATCCCTCGGCTGCCGACGACCAGCAGTGCGGCGCGGTCGCTCGCGGCCGCCAACGCGTCGATGGCGTTGGCGAGTTGGACCGTGGTGAGCACCGAAAGAGCGCTGTGGCGGGCGCGGGCACGGGCGGCGCCCCGGTCGACGATGGCGCGGGCGTTCTCGCGCAATTGTTGGCCGAAGCGGTCGCCGTCACCGGCGACTTCGACCCATTCGAGCGCGTGCAGTACTTCGAGGGTGGTGTGTCGGCGGGCGGCTTCGTCGGCGGCCAGGTCCACGGCGCGCTCGGCGCCGGGTGAGCCGTCGTATCCGACGACGACGTGCCCACGGGCCGGCGCCGCGGGGGAGGGTGATCCGGTGGCGGATGCCGGTGCCGGGTTCATGGTGGTCGCCTTTCGAATGGATGATCGTCGGGTCGGACGCCGGCCCGTGCCTCGGAAGCCCGGGCCGGCCCACGCTCACGCGTGTGAGATCGATTCCGCGTCGATGTGTGTGGTGGGGACGATTACGAGGGGGCAGCGCGCGTGGTGGATCAGGCCCCGGCTGACCGAGCCCAGCAGCATGCCCGCGATACCGCCGTGTCCGCGGGTCCCCACGACCAGGCCCATCGCGTGTTCGGCGGCGTCGGTCAAGACCTTGACCGGGTGGCCGACGGCGACTTCGCGGCGCACCGACACGTCCGGGTACTTCTCGCTCCATCCGGCGAGCGTCTCGGCGAGCCGGATCCGGCCCTCCCGAAGTTCCTCGCCGGTGCGTAGCCCGGCCATCAGTCCGGTGGACAACTGCCGGACGTGCACGGCCACGATCGTGGCGCCCCGTCGGGCGGCCTCGTCGAAGGCGTACGCCACCGCCGGTTCCGAGCGCCGCGCCCCGTCCACACCGACCACGATCGTGTCCGGACCGGTACCGGTGTGCTCGGGCTCGCGGACGACCACGACCGGGCACTCGGCGTGCGCGGTGATCGCCGTCGCGATGCTGCCGGTGATCAGCAGTTCGGTAGTCGCCGACAGTCGGCGCGAGCCCACTACGATCATCGCCGCGTCCCGCGCCTGACCGGGCAGCACCGAGATGGGCGCGCCATCGAGCAGGAGCGACTCCGCGACCAACCCGGGATGACGCGCGGCCACGACCGCCCGAGCCTCGTCCAGCGCACGCATGCCCGCATTGCGGAACCGCTCGCCCCACGTCTGCCGACGCGTGTCGGTGCCGAGTCCGCGATCGGCACCGGTCGGCCAATCCAGGGTGTGGACCAGGCGCAACGGCAAACGGCGACGGGCGGCCTCGTCCGCGGCCCACATCACGGCGAGCCCGCCCGCCTCGGTGGGCTCCACTCCCACCACGATCGGCGGCTTCCCCTCACGCATGTTCACGGTGCACTCCCTCTGCCCGGACCGGCGTGTGCCGGTCCGCGCCTCGAACACTGCCGGTCGTCGAGGCCCCGCGCACAGGGCCGTCGGACCCCCTCAGGGGGACCGCTCGGCCCTGCCCGATGCGGGGGATCGGCGCGAAGCGGACGACGAGCGGCGCGCACGCGCCCGAGCCGAAGGTAAACGGGACCATGCACGAGGTCGACACACCGCACGCGATCTGGGCGCTTGCCGCCGACGGCGAGACGGTGCTCCTGCGGCGCCCGGGACCCGAGGACCGGGACCGAGCGCTGGCGATGCACCGGGCGATGTCGCCGGAGAGTCTCTATCTGCGGTTCTTCGGTGTCTCGGAGCGGGCGGTGCGCGAGACCGCCGAGCGGGTGAGTACGCCCGGCAGGCCGAGGAGCGGTGCGCTGTTCCGGCAGGCCGGGGTGACCGCGACACGCACGCTCGGCGATCTGATTGCCGTCGCGGCGCTGTTGCACGCCCAGCCGTTGCCCGACGGCGCCTCGGTCGCGGTGATCGGCAACGCGGGCGGCGCGGGCGTGCCGGCGGCGGACGCCTGCGTGGACGCGGGGCCGGCCGTGCCGCGCTTCGGCCCCGACCTCGAAGCCGACCTGCGCGCCCTCCTGCCCGCCGGCGCCGCGTGCGCCAACCCGGTCGACACCACCACCGCCACCGTCGACGGCGACACCCTGCGCGCCTGCGTGGACCGGGTCCTGGACGCAGGCCACGTGGACGCGGTGGTACTCGCCTTGGCCCCGACCGCGCTCGGTGATCCGCTCGGCGACATTCTGGCCGGACCGGCGGTGCGTGAGCGTCCCGTCGTGGTGATCGCCCCGGAACGCGCCGCCTCGGTGGAACTGTTGCCCGCCGTGGGCGGGGCGGTGCCGGTGTACAACGACGCGCGCACCGCCGCCGTCGCGCTCGCCCACGCCTACGAGCGCTCGATGTGGTTGACCCGCCCGCGCGGCACGGTGCCGCCCCTGACCGACGTCGACCGCGGCGCGGCCCGCTCGCTCGCCGACAGGTTCCTGGCGCGCGAGCCCGATGGGGGATGGTTGCCGCCTCGCGAGTGCGCGCGCCTGCTGGGCGCGTACGGCATCGAGGTCAGCCCGTGGCGGCAGGCGTTCGACGCCGAAGAGGCGGTGGCGCTCGCTCGCGAACTCGCCCCGCTGGGCGTCGACGGCGCGGTGGTGCTCAAGGCGTACGGCCCGCACATCGTGCACAAGAGCGACGTCGGCGGAGTCCGGCTGCGCCTGGTCGGCGACGACGCGGTACGCGCGGCCTTCACCGACCTCGCCCACCGCATCGGCGCCCTGATGGAGAGCGTGGTCGTGCAACCCATGGCCGCCTCCGGCGTCGAACTGATCGCCGGGGTCACCCAGGACGAAGTGCTCGGCCCGCTGGTGTTGTTCGGCCTCGGCGGAGTGGCCACCGACGTGCTCGCGGATCACGGCGCCCGGCTGACCCCGCTGACCGACCTGGACGCACACGCGTTGCCGGCCGAATCACGCGGGGCGCCGCTGCTCTACGGCCACCCTGGTCCTGGCCTTCGCCCTGCCGCTCGCCTCGCGGTACTCGCCGGGGCCGCCGTGATCGCGGCCGGCGCCGCGGCCTACGGCGTCCGCGGAGCGATCGGCCGCAACACCTGACGGATCACGGTGCCGGACGGACGCGGCGAACTCACGCGCTCGAAGGAGGGCGGGGGCCAGGGCGCGCTCACTTGGCCGATCCCGATCCCGATCCCGATCCCGATCCCGAACGAGAACGGGAACGGGAACGGGAACCGGTGGTGTGCTGCACCAGTCGGCCGGTAACGAACTCGGACGTGATCGAGAACCACGCCTGGTCGGCCGCGGGGGTGGCCTCGGACACCAGGCGCGCCAGGCGCGCGACGTCGGCGGGCACGTGGACGCGGCAGGCGTGGCCGGTGATGGTGCCCGTCCAGCCGGTGCGGGTCGTCGGGTCGATGTGGTCGGCCTGGAACGCGACCACCGCCTCCGACGCGGCCTTCGCGAGCGTGGAATCGGCGGGGGCGCGGAAGATGACGGATTCACCGTCGAAGGCGAACTCCACCACATGTACAGCCGGAAGAGCGCCCTCGGTGACGACGACCCGCCCGAGCGGTGCGCCGGCCATCAGCTCCAGCGTCTCCCGGCGGTCGAGGGGACGTGTCGTCACGAGGTCTTCGCTCATCCCTCCACTCTCGGACCCCGACCGGGTCTTCGACCACGGCCGAACGGCCCTGTACCGACGGACCGAGACGTACTCTGCGTGACGGGCCCTGCCCTGGGTCGGGCTCAGGGGAAGTCCGCAGCGTCGATGTCGTAGTGGATGAACGCGTCGGTGTCGTCCCAACCGGCGCTGATTCCGGTCGGCACAAGGAAACCGCCGTGCGGGACCTCGCCGTCGAAGGTGGCGGTGAAGCGGTGTTCGCGATGGCGACGGCCGTCGGGGTTGCCCCAGCGGGGCAGGGACACCGATGCCAGTGCGCCGGAGGGTGCCACGGCCACCGTCACCTCCTGCGCATAACCGGCGACGGCGAAACGGGCGACGGCCCGCGTGTCGTCCACGCTTTGCCAACGCACGTCGCGGTGCAGCGCGAAGGTGGGCACGAAGATGCATTCGCCGGCCAGGCGACCTGCCGCGCTGCGCGTCACGTCGGCACCGGACGCGCCGATGATCGGCACCAGGCCGAACAGTCGCCACCGCATCGCGCCGCCGTCCGCGTCCAGGCGGTCGAAGCCGCGGATCCGGATCCCCGCGGGTCCGCGTACATCCGCCTCCCAGCGGAACGTCGTGGGCGGAGTCAGAGTTTGTCGGGATGCGAAGGGGCACCACCAACGTCCCACCCGGATCCGGCCGTGTGCGCGCAACCGCACCGACGTCGGGGTCGGGATCGGCGTGCCGGGCGGCACCGCGTGGGCGAGCCACCGCCGGATCGGCTCGGGCAGCTCGCGCGCAGGTTCCCCCCGCACGGGGTCGCCGGTCATGGACCGCGGTGCGGAGGCGGGTTCCCCGGGCGTGGGATGTGGGGTGTGCATGATGTCCGGCTCCTGTCGATACGCAGGGCTTCGGGTTTCCGGACCGCACGTGGTTCGGCCGGGCCCGTCACGCGGACGGTACCCGGCCGAGGTCCCCGGCGATCACAGCGGCGATCAGAGCAGCCAGCGGTGGTCGCGGACGATCGGCAGTCGGGCCCACAGGGCGCCGAGGCCGAGTCGGCTGCCGACGGCGACGGCGGCGAGGGCGATCAGGGAGATCGCGTAGATGACGTGGTAGTCGGTGAACGGGTTGGTGGAGGCGGTGGGCTTGCCGCTGTCGAGGTGCTTGGCGGGCGGCCATTCGGCGATCCACATCAGCGCCATCATGGCGGTGCCGGACAGGGCCGCCAGGCGCAGGCCGATGCCCAGGATCAGGGCGGTGCCGACACCGAGCAGGCCGAGCATGAACAGCCAGTCGGCCCAGGGTTCGCCGGCCCAGCCGCGCAGGGTGCCGGCCATCGGGCCGACGTGCACGTGGGAGAGGAAGCCCTTGGTGGGGGAGCCGCCGTCGACCCAGCCCTTGCCGTTCGCGGTGGCGTAGCCGAGGCCGAAGGTCTTGTCGAGGAACGCCCACAGGAACACGAAGCCCAGCAGGACGCGCAGGCTCGCCACGGCGACATCGACGGTGCGGGCCGCGGCGATCGCCGGGGACCCGACCACGACGTCGGATCCGGTTTCGTCCCTCCGGGGCGCCGAGGCGGAGTGGCGGGGCAGGTGCAGGCGCGAGGACAGTCGGTGGTCGTGAGCGGTTGCCATGTCGGGTTCCCTCCCTGATGGCGCCGGGCCCGGTGCCCGGCGCTCGGCCGCCAATGTGCGCTGCCGGGCCGTGACGCCAATCTCCCGCGATCCCGGCACCCGCCCCAGGGCCGAGAGGCCCGAACCGGCGGGTCCAACAGCCGGTTGCCGTCGGGACGTTGCCGGTGAAGCGCACGGACCCACGGCGACAAAAAGAGCGGTCGCCCCCGACGGATCGGCGGCGACCGCCCCGGATCGCGATCCCTCTTGCGCGCGTTCATCGCCCCCGGTGACGAACCGCCGGACCACGTCCCGGGCTTCGGCCGGGCCCGGCACGTCGGATCAGCCGACCGGCACGATCAAGACGGGGGCGTGCGCGTGGTGCAGGACCGCGTGAGCGACCCGTCCCAGACGCGTGCCGAAACGCGCGGTGCGGCGGTGCGCGGCCAGGACCACCAGATCCGCCTCGCGCGATGCCTCCACCAGCGCCTGACTCGCGCCCTCGCGTACGACCCGTACCTGCGATTCGATCTCGGGATGCTTGGCCCGCGAGGCCGCCAGCGAGGCATCGACGGTGCCTTGCCGCAGAGCACTTGCCGCGGCCAGGGACTCCACGGCCGCCGCGGGCAGCCCGAGCGGGGTGGGGACGACCGGCGGGATCGCGTTCAGCGCACACACCCGCAGGTGCCGCAACTGAGCCTCCTCGTAGGCGGCTTCCACCGCAGGACCGCAATCCGAGCCCTCGACACCCACGACCACCGACCCCTCACCAGAATCGGGCGCTCGGGACGCGGCCTCTTGCCTGTCGCGCACCACCAGCAGCGGGCACGGCGTATAGGCGGCCACCGACAGGCTTACCGAACCCAGCAGCAGACCTGCCATCCGGCCGTGTCCGCGGCTGCCGACCACCACGAGGGAGGCGTGTTCGGCGGAGGCGAGCAGGACCTCGTGCGCGGGACCGCGGCGGACCCGGGCGATCGTCCGGATCCGCGGCTGCAGCGCCCGTGCGTGTGCGACGGCCGCCTTCGTCGCCTCCTCGGCCTCACGGCGCATCTGCCCTACATAGGCGTCGAGTTGCCCGTCGTCGGGCAAAGTCCAGGCGCCGACGATCTCCAACGGCAGGTGCCGGTTCGCCGCCTCCAGGGCGGCCTGGGCGACGGCGGAGAGCGCGGCGGAGGATCCGTCCACGCCGACGACCACGTGTCCGGTGGGAGGGGGTGCAATGGCAGACATGGACTGGTCCCTTCTCGAAGGGGGCATCCGCACGGCGGGCGTTGCCTGTTCGAGTCCATGTCAACGCATACCCCCCCGCCGCGCAGGGGCCGATGGGCCCGGCGACGGGGGCCGAGTGACCCGACCGGGAAATGTATCGCCGGCGGCCGGCAGGGCTTGGTGTCCCGCGTGCGACGCACCCTCGAGACGAACGACGTCGAACGCGGTCAACTCAGCGGGACACGCCACTCCACCAGTGCGCCGCCGTCGGGTGCCGGGCCGAACGAGCAGGTACCACCCAGGGATTCGGCCCGTTCCCGCATGTTCCCCAACCCGCTGTCGCGGGTCGCGGACGCGGGCGGACCGACCCCGTCGTCACGGACCCGAAGGCGCACATGTCCGTCGTCGGTCTCCACGTGGACCTCCACCCGGTTCGCGTGTGCGTGGCGGGCGGCGTTGGCCAGCGCCTCGCGCAGGACGGCGATCAGGTGGGCGGCGATGGCCTGGGGCACGGAGGTATCGAGGAGGCCGTCGACACGCAAGGTCGGTGCGAAGCCGAGGGTTTCGGTGGCGGCGTCGACCTCGCGCAGGCAGCGCGAGCGCAGTCCGGTGCCGGTGTCGCGGTCGCGGGCCTTGAGGGAGAAGATCGTGGATCGGATGACCTTGATGGTGTCGTCGAGGGCGTCCACCGCCGATTCGACGCGCTCCAGCGCTTCGGGATGGTCGATGAAGCGGGTGGCGCTTTGCAGGGTCATACCGGTGGCGAACAACCGCTGAATGGCCAAATCGTGCAGGTCGCGGGCGATGCGGTCGCGGTCCGTCAACACGGTCGGCAACTCGGCGTCGCGGCGCCGCTCGGCGATCTCCAGGGCCAGTGCGGCGTGGTCGGCGAAACCGGTGACCATGCGCACCACCGCGTCCGACAGCGGCGGGCGCTCGGCCCGGTTGGCGACCTGGAGCACACCGCGGATGCGCTCGGGGGTGCCGAGCGGGAGCAGGAACGCGGAACCGAGATCGACGCCCGCGGTATGGGCGACGACGGCGCCCGGGTCCTGGGCGAGGTCGGTTTTGGTGATCGTCTCGCCGGAGCCGAACACCTTGCCCATCAGGGTGCTCTCGCCGGACAGGACCAGGCCGCGGACACGGTCCGCCAACAGTCCGGCGGCGGCCTCGACGACGAGATCGCCGTCCCCGCTCCCGCTCCCGTGCACGGGTACGGGTACGGGTACGGCCGGCGTGACCAGGTCGGCGTCGGCCATCTCCCGGATCGTGGCGGTGAACGAGCGCAGCACGTCGGCGGGGGGTTCGCCGGAGAGGAGGCTGCGGGTGAGGTCGGAGCTTGCGGCGAGCCGGCGTTCGCGGCGGCGGACGTCGTCGTACAGGCGCGCGTTGTCGATCGCGACGCCGGCGGCGGCGGCGAGGGTGCGCAGGACGGCCTCGTCGTCCTCGTCGAAGTCGGCGCCGCCGCGTTTGTCGGTCAGGTACAGGTTCCCGAAGACGGTGTCGCGGATGCGGATCGGCACGCCCATGAAGGTGTTCATGGGCGGGTGGTTGGCGGGGAAGCCGAACGAGTCCGGGTGTTCGGTGCCGGCGAACGGGAGCCTCCCCGCACACGACCGCGTCCGCTCTCCGGCACGGATGCCGTCGACGTGTGCACGGGTCGGCGCCGGGACGGCCGCCGACTCCTCGACGCGCCGCTTGCGCCCGGCCACCACCGGATGCGATCGGCAGGTGGGGCCGATGCCCGGAGCCGTCCGTACGGACCCCGAGTGCCGGGCGCATGCGCCCGCCATGTTCTGGACTGCGATTTTCGGGCGACCTCGCCGGGACGACCTCGGCCGCCGTCCTGCACCCCACGGGGTCGTCGGACTGTTCGTCCGTGTATGCGTCAACCCGGCCCGGGGAAGACACGGTCTCGCGCACGGCGTCCGGGTCGCGGGACCTCCCGGGCCGGCCCGGCGGTTGTGACGCGCGGCCCGCCGGGAACGTCGCCTCACCGTGGGGGCGGCGTCCCCGGCGGGCCGGCCGTGGCTTCGCACGGGGCGTGGGTGCCCGGCGCCGGTGGCAGGAGGTGGCCGGTGACGAACTCGGACGTGACGCGGAACCACACCCGTTTCCCACCGTCGCCGTCCGGCCCGGGTAGCAGGCGATCCAACCGCGCGAGGTCGGCACGGTCGTCGACCCGCGAGGCGTGGCCGATGACGGTGGCCGTCCAGCCGGTCTCGGGCCGGTCGAGGTCACGGCAACCGGCGCGCACGGCGCACTGGGCCGAATCACAGCGCTGATGCAGGATCGCCCCGGCCTCACGCCTTTGCAGCGCAGACTCGCCCACCTCGGACGAGTCCTGGCCGCAGTGGTGATCGGCCTGTGTCTGCTGGTCTTCGCCTTCGGCCTGCTGCGCGGCGAACCCGTCGAGTCGATGGCGGTCACCGCGATCAGCCTGGCGGTCGCCGCGGTCCCCGAATCACTGCCCGCGGTGGTCACCCTGGGCCCGGCCCTGGGCGCACGGCGGATGGCGGCCCGGCACGCCATCGTCCGCAACCTGCCCGCCGTCGAAACGCTCGGCTCGGTCACCGTGCCGGCCACCGACAAGACCGGCACGCCGACCGAGGGCCGGATGGTCGCCGAACGCGTGTGGACTCCCGAGGGAACGGCCGAACTGACCGGCACGGGCTACGCGCCCGAGGGCGAACCACTGGTCGACGGACGGCCGATCGACGCGCACACCGCCGCCTCCGTGCGCGAACTGCTCACCGCCGCCACGCTGTGCAACGACGCCGGCCTCGTACCGCCGGGCCGCGACGCCTCCTGGACGGCATTGGGGGATCCCACCGAGGCGGCCCTGTTGGCCGCCGCCGGCAAAGCCGGAATCGACTACGCCGCGCTCCGCGCGGAACATCCCCGGATCGCCGAGGCGCCGTTCGACTCCACCACGTCCGCTGCCCGCTGGTCGTCGTACCCGCCGCCGTCGAAACGGACGCCTCGACACACGACTGACGGCCGGCCCCCGTCAAGGCGTCGGCCCCGTATGGCCCCTGCTCGTAGGGCCGTTCGGCCCTTCACCCGGATGTGGTGAGGGCGCGAGCGTGGGCATGAGCGGAACCACGGCGACGGACGAGAGGACGAGCGATGACGATGGCCACGGCTCCCGAGGCACCGGATCGGACGATGGTCGATGCCTGGTGGCGGGCGGCGAACTATCTCGCGGTGGGACAGATCTACCTGCGCGAGAACCCTTTGCTCGCCGAGCCGTTGCGACCCGATCACATCAAGCCGCGTCTGCTCGGACACTGGGGCACCTCGCCCGGCCTGAACCTGATCTACGCGCACCTGAACCGGGTGATCCGCGAACGCGGTACGCACGCCCTGCACGTCACCGGCCCCGGTCACGGCGGCCCCTCCGCCCTCGCCGCGTCGTGGCTGGACGGCACCTACAGCGAGCGCTACCCGAACGTCTCCCGTGACGCCGCGGGCATGGTCGCGCTGTTCCGCCAGTTCTCCTATCCGGGCGGCGTGCCCAGCCACATCGCACCCGGCGTGCCCGGCTCGATCCACGAGGGCGGCGAACTCGGCTACAGCCTCTCGCACGCGTTCGGCGCCGCGTTCGACAACCCCGACCTGGTCGTCGCCTGTGTGATCGGCGACGGCGAGGCCGAGACCGGGCCGCTCGCCGCGTCCTGGCACGGCAACAAGTTCCTCAGCCCGCGCACCGACGGCGCGGTGTTGCCGATCCTGCACCTGAACGGCTGGAAGATCGCCAACCCCACTCTCCTCGCCCGCATGCCGCGCGAGGAACTCGACGCGCTGCTCACCGGGTACGGATGGCGCCCCATCCACGTCGAAGGCGACGAACCCGCTCGCGTACACGCCGAGTTCGCCGTCGCATTGGAGGAAGCCCTCGACGAGATCGGGCACCTCAAGGCGACCGCACACACCCGCCCCCGGTGGCCGATGCTCGTGCTGCGCACCCCCAAGGGCTGGACCGGACCACGCACCGTGGACGACGTGCCGGTCGAGGGCACCTGGCGCTCGCATCAGGTCCCCCTCGCCGGCGTCCGGGAAAACCCCGAACACCTGGCCCTGCTCGACGCCTGGATGCGGTCCTACCGCCCCGACGAACTCTTCGACGCCGACGGGCGCCCCACCCCGATCGTGCTCGCCAACGTCCCCGCCGGCGACACCCGACTCGGCGCGGTCCCCGAGACCAACGGGGGAGCGCTGCTGCGGGAGTTGCCGCTGCCGGACCTGCACGACTTCGCGGTCAAGGTCACCGAGCCCGGCGCGTCCTCCTCCGAACCCACCCGCGCGCTCGGCGAATACCTGCGCGAGGTCTTCGCCCGCACCGCGTCCCGCCGCGACTTCCGGCTGTTCGGCCCCGACGAGACCGAGTCCAACCGCCTCGGCGCCGTCTACCGCGCGACCGCCAAGGCCTGGCAGGAACCGATCACCGACCTCGACAGCCACCTGGCCCCGGACGGGCGCGTGGTGGAGATCCTGTCCGAACACACCTGCCAGGGCATGCTGGAGGGCTATCTCCTCACCGGACGGCACGGCGTGTTTTCCTGCTACGAGGCGTTCACCCACATCGTGGCCTCGATGTTCAACCAGCACGCCAAGTGGCTGCACGCCTGCCGCGAGATCGGCTGGCGCCCGCCCATCGCGTCCCTCAACTACCTGCTCACTTCCCACGTCTGGCGCCAGGACCAGAACGGCTTCTCCCACCAGGACCCCGGCTTCGTCGACAACGTCATCAACAAACGCCCCGAGGTCGTCCGCGTCTACCTCCCCCCGGATACCAACACCCTCCTGTCGGTGGGCGACCACGCACTGCGCAGCCGCGGACTCGTCAACGTCATCGTCGCCGGCAAGACCCCCACCCCCGACTGGCTCACCATGGACGAGGCGGTCCTGCACTGCACCCGCGGCGCCGGTATCTGGGAATGGGCCTCCAACGACGACGGCGACCCCGAGGTCGTCCTCGCCTGCGCCGGCGACGTCCCCACCCTGGAAACCCTCGCCGCCGTCGACCTGATCCGCCGCCATCTGCCGAACCTGCGCGTGCGCGTGGTCAACGTGGTCGACCTGATGCGACTCCTCCCCGAGAGCGAACACCCGCACGGCATGCCCGACCGGGAGTACGACGCGTTGTTCGGCACGGATGTTCCGGTGATCTTCGCCTACCACGGCTACCCGTGGCTGATCCACCGCCTCGCCTACCGCCGCCACAACCATCAACACCTGCACATACGCGGCTACAAGGAGTACGGCACCACGACGACCCCCTTCGACATGGTCGTGCTCAACGACATGGACCGCTACCAGCGCGTGATCGACGTCATCGACCGCGTCCCCGGCCTGGGCGCCCGCGCCGCGACCGTACGCCAGACCATGGTCGACGCCCGAACCCGACACCACGCCTGGATCCTCGAACACGGCGAGGACATGCCCGAAGTACGCGACTGGACCTGGTCGACGGACATCCGCAAGCCGCGCCACTGAGCCGAACCGGCCCGCGAAGTCTCGTACCACCCGAACCGGGTCGTGTCACCGACGACTTCGCGGGCCTCGTGCGCCACCGCTTCCGACACCCGACATCCGTCGGTCGTCCCTTGCGACACCAAGGAGGAGTACGGCCATGAGCAACCACACCGACACCGTCCTGCCGGTCCCGGCCGCGGACCCGGACCCGAGCCCACCCGACATCGACGCCGCCGTGAACACCCTGGTCGCCGACGCCGCCAAGGCGCTGGCCGCCTATGACGCGTTCAACCAGGAGCAGATCGACCACATCGTCAAGAAGGCGTCCGTCGCCGCGCTGGACCAGCACACCCGACTGGCTCGCGAGGCGGTGGACGAGACCGGCCGGGGCGTCTTCGAGGACAAGGCGGCGAAGAACATGTTCGCCTGCGAGTACACCACCGACAGCATGCGCAACCTCAAGACGGTCGGCGTCGTGGCCCGGGACGAGATCACCGGCATGGTCGAGGTCGCCGAACCGGTCGGCGTCGTCTGCGCGGTCACGCCGGTCACCAACCCGACGGCCACAGTGATTTTCAAGGCGTTGATCGCCCTCAAGAGCCGCAACCCGGTCGTCTTCGCCTTCCACCCCTCCGCTCAGGAGTGCAGCGCCTCGGCCGCCCGGGTGGTCCGTGACGCGGCCGTCGCCGCAGGCGCGCCCGAGCACTGCGTGCAGTGGATCGAGTCCCCCTCGATCGAGGCGACCGCCGCGCTCATGCGTCACCCCGGCGTCGCGCTGATCCTGGCCACCGGCGGCGAGGGCATGGTCAGGGCGGCCTATTCGGCGGGCAAGCCGGCGCTGGGGGTGGGCGCGGGCAACGTGCCCGCCTACATCGACCGCGACGTGGACCTGCGCCGGGCGGTCAACGACGTCGTGTTGTCCAAGGCGTTCGACAACGGCATGATCTGCGCCTCCGAGCAGGCCGTCGTCCTGCACACCGACATCCACGACGCGGCCTTGGCCGAGTTCGCCGCCCTGGGCGCCCACGTGGCCACGGAGGATGAGAAGGGCAAGCTGGAGACCTACCTCTTCGGTTCGAGTGCGACCTCCGGTCGCGAACCACGAGTCAACCCGGCCGCGGTGGGGCAGAGTCCGACCTGGATCGCAGCCCAGGCGGGATTCACGGTGGGCGCCGACACCACCGTGATCCTCGCCCACACCGACCGGGTGGGTCCGCAGGAGCCTCTGACCCGGGAGAAGTTGTGCCCGGTCCTGGCCGTGCTGCGCGCCGACTCGCGCGAACAGGGCTTCGCGCTCGCCGCCGACATGGTCGCCTTCCACGGCATGGGCCACAGCGCCGTCGTCCACACCGAGGACCCCACCGTCGCCGAGGACTACGGGCGGCACATGAAGACCGCTCGCATCATCGTCAACGCGCCGTCCTCGCAGGGGGCCATCGGGGGCATCTACACCGGTCTGCTGCCCTCGCTGACCCTGGGCTGCGGATCGTGGGGTGGTACCTCGACCTCCAACAACGTCTCCGCCGTCAACCTGTTGAACATCAAGCGGTTGAGCACCCGCCGCAACAACATGCAGTGGTTCAAGATCCCGCCCAGGATCTACTTCGAGCCGCACGCGATCCGGTACCTGGCCGAGATGCCGCACGTGCACCGGGTGACCATCGTCACCGACGCGACCATGACCCGCCTGGGATACGTCGACCGCATCCGCCGGGTGCTGCACTCGCGCGAACTCCCGGTCACGATACAGATCATCGACGACGTACTGCCCGAGCCGAGCATCGACTCGGTACGGCGCGGCGCCGACCTCATGCGCGGCTTCCGCCCGGACACCATCGTCGCCCTGGGCGGCGGCTCGCCCATGGACGCGGCCAAGGTCATGTGGCTGCTGTACGAACAGCCCGACGTCGACTTCGCCGACATGCGGCAGAAGTTCCTCGACATCCGCAAGCGTGCCTTCCGCTTTCCCGTCCTGGGCGAACGGGCCCGACTGGTGTGTGTACCGACCACGTCCGGCACCGGCGCCGAGGTCACCCCGTTCGCCGTGATCACCGACTCCGCGACCGGCAAGAAGTACCCGCTGGCCGACTACGCCCTCACCCCGAGCGTGGCCATCGTGGACCCGCTGCTGGCCGCGGAACTGCCGCCCGCCCTGGCCGCGGACAGCGGCATGGACACCCTCACCCATGCGATCGAGGCGTACGTCTCGGTCTACGCCAACGACTTCACCGACGGCCTCGCCCTGCACGCCATCCGGCTCGTATTCGACAACCTGGAGCGCGCGGTCAACGACCGGCAGGCCAACCCCGAGGCGCGCGAGAAGATGCACAACGCGGGCACCATCGCGGGCATGGCCTTCGGCAACGCCTTCCTCGGCATCGTCCATGCCATGTCCCACACCCTGGGCGCCACCTTCCACGTGGCCCACGGCCGCACCAACGCCGTTCTGCTGCCGCACGTGATCCGCTACAACGGGAGCCCGCCCGGCAAGCTCGCCGGCTGGCCCAAGTACGAGCACTACCGCGCACCCGAACGCTTCGCGGACATCGCCCGAACCCTCGACCTTCCCGCCGCGACCCCGGCCGAAGGAGTGCAATCCCTGGCCACCGCGGTCGAACGACTCAGGGAACGTGTCGGCATCGAACCGTCGTTCCAAGCCCTGGGCATCGAGGAGAAGGCCTTCCTGGACGCACTGCCCCGCCAGGCACTCAACGCCTACGAGGACCAATGCGCCCCGGCCAATCCCCGCATGGCAATGCTCGACGACATGATCACCCTCATGCGCGACGCCTACTACGGCACGGTTGCAGCCTGCGTGTCGTAGACAATCCCGGCGAGCGACCGAATCCCGACGGCCGCTCGACGATTCCGATGCCGTACGAGCGGCAGTCCGCGCCCGTGAGCGCCCACCGCTGGGCCCGTTCCGAGGCGAGTCGAATGCGCCGGGCGGCTGATGGCTGCGCGTACGTTTTTCAGAGGGTGAAGGTACGGCTGCCACCGGGCGGGATCTCGACCACCGAGCCGCGGAAGCCGATCGGGACCGAGCCGCCCTGCCCCGGGCGCAGGCTCACGGTCACTTCCCGCCGACCGACCTCGATCACCACGCCCCAGTGCCCTCGGTAGCGCAGCTCGACCTCCAAGCGACGCAGGCGCCCGGGGAGACAGGGGTCCAGCCACAGCACGTCACTGCGGGTGTCCAGCCCGACGTAGCAGCGTTGCATCAGGTCCACCGTCCCGGCCATGGCGCCGAGGTGGATGCCTTCGGCGGTGGTTCCTCCCTGGACGTCGTGGACGTCACCGCCCAGTGCGTCGCGAAAGAACTGCCACGAGCGTCGGCGATCGGTGCGGGCCGGCACCCAGGCGTGCACCATCGAGCTGAGCGTCGATCCGTGCACGGTTCGTGCCCGGTGGTACTCGACCGTGCGCTGTGCCATTTCGTGCCCCGCCGGATACCCGAGGCGGCGCGGCAGCGCGCGGATCTCCCGGGCGGGGAACAGGTAGTAGAGCATCAGCACATCGGCTTGTTTGGATGTCTTGTAGCGGTTCACGCTGTCGCCCTCGGCTTCGAGGATGCGGTCGAGGCGCCGATTCTTCGGGTAGCGCCAGCGGTAGTGCGGCCAGTCCAGTTCGGCGAGGCGCTCTCAGCCGGCGAACTGACTGGGCACGCCGTCGAGGAAGGGGACATGGAGTCGACGGGCGACCGTCCGCCATCCGTCGAATTCGTCGTGGGTCAGGTCGAGTCGTTCGGTCAATTCGCCGCGTCGGTATCCGGGCAGCGCGTCGAGCGCGTCGAGCGCGCGGGAGAGTACCCACGACGCGAGCACGTTCGTGTAGGTGTTGTCGTCGATGCCGGGTCGGTCGGCTCACGGGTAGGCCTCGTGGTACTCGTCGGGACCCATCACGCCGCGGATCCGGTACCGCTCCAGGGAGGGGTGGTATCCGGCGGTGTCGGCCCAGAAGCGGGCGATCTCCAACAACATTTCCGCGCCGGCCGTTTCGAGGAAGTCGCGGTCGCCGGTGGCCTGGTAGTACTGCCAGGTGTTGTAGGCGACGGCCAGTCCGACGTGGCGTTGCAGGTGTGTGCGGTCGGGGAGCCACCGTCCGGACATCGGATCGAGGTGGGTGCTCGGGGCCTGCTCGGTGCCTTCGGCGGCGCTCTGCCACGGGGAATCGGCGCCACAGCTGTTCCCAGCGGGTGGCGCGGTCGTGCAGCAGAGTGTCGAAGGAGCCCGTTCGCGAGAGTGTGCGCAGGGCGGCGGTCGCATGCGTGCGAGCGTGCCGAGCGGCTCGCGGGGCCGGGCCGGTCATGACACGGTCGCCGGTATCGGCACGACGGCCACCGGGCACCTGGACGTGGTCGCGGCGTGGACGGATGCCGACCCCGAACGCCCGACCGTCGACCACCCGGACGCCCCGCTGTCAGTGGCCCGCGAGCGGCTGGAGCACGCGCTTGCGAATCCGGTGCGCGTGCCGATCCCGCCGGAGCGCATCGTGGCCACCCCACTTCACGGCAGCGCCGGGGAGGTCCTGGTCGCTCGCGCACGAGACGCCCGGTTGCTCGCCCTGGGCACCAGCGGCATCGAATGCCCCACGATCCCCGGTCCCACCGGGTTGTACTGCCTGCGCCACAGCGCCGCCCCGGTGGTGTTCGTCCCCGCGCCGGATGCCTGATCCCACGCATTATCCGAGCGCCCGAGCCTTGAGGTCCAGGCTCGGGCGCCCGGTCGTTCACAGCGCCTCCGGGTCCGCTTCCCGGCGGCCCGCCTCACCGTCGCGCCGGGCGTGGGCGCAGCCGCCGTCCGGTCACCCGGCCGGGGCGGATTCGCAACCACAGTTCGTCGCGGCGGGCGGGCCAGGCGCGGTCGCCCGCTTCGGCGAGCCGGGCGATCTCGACGGGGTCGGTGACGGCCTCGACCACACCGATGACCAGGACGCTCCACCCGAGTCGGGCGTAGCGGTCCACGTCGTCCACTTCGAAGGCCGTGGTGCCGCGGACGTGGGCGAGTGGGGAGTCGGGGCGGGTGGCGAAGACGATCTCCTTGCCGTCGAGAAGGTAGTTGACGGGAAGCACCCAGGGTGTACCGTCCAGGCTGCCGGCGAGCCGGCCGATCTCGTGGGTGGCGAGGCGTGCGTAGCACTCCTTCTCGCTCATCGTGATCAGGCTGCGGGCGTCCGGAGTGCCCGCCTTCGGCGGATCGAAGACACCGGATACGAGGGCGGTGACGCTGGTCTTCAGCGCCACCGCCAGGCCACCGAGGGCGGCGCGGGGCAACGGGGCGTCTCCGGACTCGAGTTCCACGAGCCACTTCGGAGGAAGCCCGGCTCGGGCACAGACCTGCGCCCGGGTCATGCCCAGTTGCTCGCGCCGGCGTCGGATGTTGCGGGGGATGTCGACCATGTCGGGAAGGCGGGTGCCTGCCGTTTCGTTGTCCATCGGATCCTCCTTCTCGACAGAACCGCTGCGCCGACTCGAACTGTCCTCGGGGCGACTCAGTCGGGGCTGGATGCGGTGTATGTGGATGCGGTCCGGTCGGTGCGCCGTGCGGCGATCGTGGCGCGGGCGGCCTCCAGGCGGGCGCCGGGGAGGCGGTACGGCGAGCAGGAGACGTAGTCGATGCCGCACTCGTCGAAGAAGTGGATCGAGTCGGGGTCGCCGCCGTGTTCGCCGCATACGCCGATGCGCAGGTTCGGTGCGGTGGTGCGGCCCAGGTCGACGCCGGTGCGGACCAGTCGGCCGACGCCGTCTCGGTCGATGGTCTCGAACGGGGAGACGGCCAGGATGCCGCGTTCGAGGTAGGTGGCGAGGAAGGATGCCTCGGCGTCGTCACGGGACAGGCCCCAGGTTGTCTGGGTCAGGTCGTTGGTGCCGAAGGAGAAGAAGTCGGCCGAGCGGGCGATCTCGTCGGCGGTCAGCGCGGCCCTGGGCAATTCGATCATGGTGCCGATCGGACAGCGCACGTCGACGCCGGAGCTTTCGCGGACCTCGGCGAGCATCCGTTCGACCTCGGCCCGAACGATGCGCAGTTCCGCCTCGGTGACCACGAGCGGAACCATGATCTCCGCGCGCGGGTCGCCGCCGGTACGCACGCGGGCGACCACGGCCTCGGCAATCGCCCGGACCT
The DNA here is from genome assembly GCF_044458105.1 of Embleya sp. NPDC050493. Lineage (NCBI taxonomy): Bacteria > Bacillati > Actinomycetota > Actinomycetes > Kitasatosporales > Streptomycetaceae > Embleya > Embleya sp. NPDC050493. The sequence continues at coordinate 89,285 of NZ_JBITHP010000023.1, read as the reverse complement.
GGGTGGCGATCAGGCCCGGTATCGCGAGCGCGAGGCGTACGCCGCGCAGGCCCAGCATCGGGTTCTCCTCGTGGAGCCGTTCGCCGGCCTCGTGCAGGCGCAGGTCGCGTGGGTCGGGTCGGTGTCCGAGGGCCTGTGCGCGGGCGAGGCGCACGGCCGATTCGGTGTGGTCGGGCAGGAATTCGTGCAGGGGCGGGTCGATCAGGCGGATGGTGACCGGCAGTCCGTCCATGGCGGCGAGCAGGCCGACGAAGTCGTCGCGTTGGAGCGGGAGCAGGGCGGCCAGCGCGGCATCGCGTTCGGCGTCGGTGCGGGCCAGGATCATGTCCTCGACCAGGCGGCGACGCTCGCCCAGGAACATGTGTTCGGTGCGGCACAGGCCGATGCCGTGCGCTCCGTAGCGGCGGGCTCGGGCCGCGTCCTCGGGGGTGTCCGCGTTGGCCAGGACGTCCATCCGACGGATCGTGTCGGCCTGTTCGAGGCAGCGGGCGACGGCGTCGACGATGCCGTCCGATCGGGTGCCGGTCTCCAGATACCGGGTGACCGGGGATGCGACGAGTGGCAGTGCGCCGAGGTGTACCGTGCCGACGGTGCCGTCGACGGAGACGACGGTGCCCTCCTCGACCACGGTCCCGTCGGCGGTGGTGAAACGGCGCCGCTGCGGGTCGATGTCCAGGTCGGCCGCCCCGCAGACGCAGACCTTGCCCATGCCGCGCGCGACCACTGCGGCGTGGCTGGTCTTGCCGCCTCGGCCGGTGAGCACGGCCTCGGCGGCGATCATGCCGGGCAGGTCGTCGGGACTGGTTTCGTGGCGGACCAGGACCACGTGCTCGCCGGCCTCGGCCCGGCGGACCGCCTCGGCGACGTCGAAGACGACGGCGCCGACCGCGGCTCCCGGCGAGGCCGGTACGCCGTGCGCGAGGACCGGCGTATCGGGGTCCGCGTCGAAACGCGGGAAGGTGAGGTGGTCGAGCTGCCCCGCGTCGACCCGCGACAGCGCCTCGGGCCAGGTGATCACACCTTCGTCCACGAGCGCGCAGGCGATCCGGAATGCGGCCTCGGGCGTGCGTTTGCCGACCCTGGTCTGCAACACCCACAACCTGCCGCGTTCGACGGTGAACTCCACGTCGCACAGGTCACGGTAGTGCGCTTCCAGGAGGGCCAGATGTCCGCGCAGCCGGCCGTACGAGTCCGGGTCCAGGCGCTCCAGTTCGTCGAGCGCGAGGGCATCACGTACACCGGAGACCACGTCCTCGCCCTGCGCGTCGGGCAGGTAGTCGCCGTAGACGCCGGGCCGGCCGGTACCGGGGTCGCGGGTGAACGCGACTCCCGAGCCGGAGTCGGGGCCCAGGTTGCCGAAGACCATGGCCTGGATGTTCACGGCGGTGCCGAGGTCGTCCGGGATGTGCTCGCGGCGACGGTAGACCGCGGCGCGTTCGCCGTTCCACGATGCGAACACGGCCACCACCGCGCGCCGCAGTTGCTCGCGCGGGTCCTGCGGGAACTCCTCGCCGGTCGCGTCGTGGATGATTCCCTGGAACTCGCGGACCGTCTCCGCGAGTTGACGGGTGTCCAAGCCCAGGTCGTCGTCGGCGCCGACCTCTCGCCTGCGCCGGGTCAGTACGGTCTCGAAGCGGGCGGCGTCGATGCCGAGGACGGTGGCGCCGTACATCTGGACCAGGCGCCGGTAGGAGTCCCAGGCGAAGCGTTCCCGGCCGGTGGCCTTGGCGAGGCCGAGCACCGAGGCGTCGTTGAGTCCGACATCGAGGATGGTGTCCATCATCCCCGGCATGGAGAAGCGCGCGCCGGAACGCACCGACACCAGGAGCGGGTCGTCGGCGTGACCCAGGCTCCGCCCCATGATCTGCTCCAGGCGCGCGAGGTGGGCGGTGATCTCGTCCTCCAGGCCGTCGGGCACACTCCCGGTGCGCAGGAAGGCCCGGCAGGCGTCGGTGCCGATCGTGAAGCCCGGCGGCACCGGGAGTCCGAGGCGGGTCATCTCGGCGAGGTTGGCGCCCTTGCCGCCGAGCAACGCGGCCTGCTCGCGGGAGCCTTCGGTGAAGTCGTACACGTACGCGGTGGTCATGGCCGGCCTTCCTGCGTGATCGTGTGGGTCCGGGGTCAGAGGCGGTGGGCGACGTACTCGGTCAGGTCGAGCAGGCGGTTGGTGTAGCCCCATTCGTTGTCGTACCAGCCGAAGACCTTGACCAGATTGCCGTTGACCTGGGTGAGTTCGGCGTCGACTACGCACGAGTGCGGGTCGCCGATCACGTCGCGGGAGACGATCGGCGCGTGAGTGACCCGCAGAATGCCGGCCAACGGGCCCTCGGCCGCTGCCTCGAAGGCCGCGTTGATCTCTGCGGCGTCGGTGTCGCGACGCAGGACCAGGGTCAGGTCGGTGAGTGAGCCGTCCTCGACGGGGACGCGGACCGAGATGCCGTCCAGGGCGCCGACCAGCTCCGGCAGGACCAGGCCCACCGAGCGGGCCGCGCCGGTGCTGGTGGGGATCATGCTCAGCGCGGCCGAGCGGGCCCGGCGCAGGTCCTTGTGGGGTGCGTCGAGCAGGGACTGGTCGTTGGTGTAGCCGTGGATGGTGGTCATCAGGCCGCGGTCGATGCCGAAAGCGTCGTGCAGGACCTTGACCATCGGTACGACGCAGTTGGTGGTGCAGGAGGCGGCCGAGACGACGTGGTCGGTGCCCGGGTCGTAGTCGCCCTCGTTGACGCCCATCACGATCGTGGCATCGACGCCGCGGCCCGGGGCGGACAGCAGCACCTTGGCGGCGCCGGACTTCAGGTGCGTCGCGGCGTCATCGCGGGTGCGGAAGCGGCCGGTGGCCTCGATCACGATGTCGACGCCGAACGTGTCCCACGTCAGGGCGGCGGGGTCGCGGTGGGCGGTGACGGCGATGGGGGTTCCGTCGACGACGATCGTGTCGCCGTCGGCCTCGACGGAGCGGGCGAGGGTGCCGTAGGTGGAGTCGTACTTCAGCAGGTGCGCGAGCGTGGCGGCGGGGGCGATGTCGTTGATCGCCACCACCCGCACGGGCGTGGTGCCCTCGTCGGCGCGGTCCAGGACGGCGCGCAGGTAGTTGCGGCCGATGCGGCCGAAGCCGTTGATTCCCACACGAACGGTCATCGCGGGATCCTCCTCGGATCTCGTGGAACACGGATGGAAGCGGGGGTGGTTCAGCGGCGGAAGAGGGCGACCTTGAGCGCGCCGGTCTCTCCCGCGCGGGAAAAGACGTCGTAGGCGGTCGGCATCTCGTCGAGGCCGAACCGGTGGGTGATCATCCCCTCGGTACCGAGTCGGCCCTCGGCGAGCAGGTCCAGCAGCAGCGGTGTGCTGGTGGTGTCGACCAGGCCGGTGGTGATGGTGAGGTCGCGGATCCACAGGTCTTCGAGGTGCAGGGTGGCGGGACGGCCGTGCACGCCGACGTTGGCGACGTGGCCGCCGGCGCGGACCAGGCGGGTGCACAGTTCGACGGATTCCGGGACGCCGACGGCCTCGATGGCCACGTGCGCTGCCTGCCCGTCCGCGGTGAGCGCGCTCAGGGTGTCGAGCGTGGCTTCGGGGAGGTCGAGGACGACGTCGGCCCCGAACGCCTTCGCGGCCTCGCGACGGGCGGACGAGGGGTCGACGGCGATGATGCGGGAGGGAGTGAACAGACGGGCGGTCGTGATCGCGGCCAGGCCGATGGGGCCGGCTCCGACGACGACCACGGTGTCGCCCGGGCCCACGTGCCCGTTGCGCACGCCGACCTCGTAGGAGGTGGGCAGGATGTCCGCGAGCATCAGGGCCTGCTCGTCGCCGACGGCGTCCGGGAGTCGGTACAGGGACGTGTCGGCGAAGGGTACTCGGACGTATTCGGCCTGGGTCCCGTCGATCAGGTGGCCCAGCACCCACCCGCCGCCGCCGCTGCACTGTCCATAGGCGCCGGTGCGACAGTTGCGGCAGCGCCCGCACGAGGAGATGCACGAGACGAGCACACGGTCGCCAGCAGCGAAGTCGCGGACCCCAGGGCCCACTTCGCTGACCGTGCCGACGGCCTCATGGCCCAGGACTCGGCCCGATTCGACCTCGGGCACGTCGCCCTTGAGGATGTGCAGATCGGTGCCGCAGATGGTCACGGCGTCCACCCGGATCACCGCGTCCTGGGGATCGCGGACAACGGGGGTGGGCACGTCTCCCCAGCGATGGTGTCCGGCGCCGTGGTAGGTCAGGGCCTTCATCATGGCGTCCGCCTTTCCGAACGTGAGCGGTGACGCTTTCCACCTCAGCGTCACGCGGTGCGCACGACGGCCATAGGGCCGAGTGGCCCGGCTGAAGGGGCCGAGGGGCACCAGGCGTTCCGGCGGCGGTGCTCACGGCAGGTGCCCCGTCGACCGGAGCCGGAGGGGCGTTTCCTCCTGTCGATCGCGTCTACGGGTCCGCCGGCACGCGGAGGGGGTCGACCGGCCCTTGGAATTCGGGCCCAACGGCACGAGCGTGACCCCTTGTGCACGCGGTGTGCTCGAGGCATCGACCCCCAGAGAAAGGGCCCCGTCATGAGCAAGGCACTCATCCGTCGCCCGGGCGTGCTGACCATCCCCGATCTCGTCGACTGGCTCGAAGGCAGCCTCCCGACCCACCCCAGCGGGTGGTCTGCGGCCCAGGGCATGCGCATCGAGGCGTATGTCGAGGAGGGCGCCTACATCGTTCGCGCCGAACTCCCGGGCATCGACCCGGGCAAGGATCTCGAGCTGACCGTGACCTCCGGCATCCTCACGATCCACGCCGAGCGCACCGAGGAAACCGAGGGCAAGCACCACAGTGAGTTCCGGTACGGATCCACGCACCGCAGTGTCCGGCTCCCCATCGGCACCAAGGAGAGCGAGATCAAGGCCGCGTACAAGGACGGCATCCTGACCGTCACCGTCCCGCTCCACGAGGACAAGCACGAGAGCCGCAAGATCTCGGTGAGCACCGGCAAGTAGGTGCTCAGGCCACCGGCCGCGGACCCCGATGGGTCCGCGGCCGGTCGGCGTTGCGCAGATGCCGCCTCGACGACCGAGTGGCCCGTGGGCCCCGGGCGGTCGTGGACTCGACGAGTCGATCGCTCATAGCGATGCGCGGTGCGGGAGTGTGCCGGCGAAGACGGCGGCTTGGACGCGGCGTTCGAAGCCGAGCTTGTGCAGCATGGTGGAGACGTAGTTCTTGACGGTCTTCTCCGCCAGGTGCAGGCGTTCGGCGATCTGGCGGTTGGTCAGGCCCTCGGCGACCAAATCGAAGATTCGGCGTTCCTGGTCGGACAGGGACGCCACGCGCGGGTCCTCCGTGCTTCCTGTACGGACGCGTTCGAGGACCTTCGTGGTGACCGCCGGATCGAGGAGCGAGCGGCCTGCGGCGACCTCTCGGACCGCGCGCACCAGGTCGGCGCCGCGGATCTGTTTGAGGACGTACCCGGCGGCGCCGGCCATGATCGCGGAGAACAGGGCGTCCTCGTCGTCGTACGAGGTCAGAATCAGCGCGTTGATCTCGGGAAAGGACGACCGCACCGCGCGGCACACGTCGACGCCGCTGCCGTCGGGCAGTCGCCCGTCCAGGACGGCGACGTCGGGGCGCAGCGCGGGTATGCGTCTCATGGCTTCGAGGGCGGACGCCGATTCGCCGACGATCTCGATGTCCGGTTCGGCGCCGAGCAGGTCGGCCAAGCCGCGGCGGACGATCTCGTGGTCGTCGAGGAGGAACACTCTGATCGCGGCGGGCGAATCCGGGCTCGACGCCGTCGGCGCGAGCGTTCGTGTGGAGCCGGTGACGCGGGGCAGGCGGGCGCCGGCGACGGCTTCGGTGGTGATCCCGGTTTCCATGGTCTGCTCCCCGAGGGTGACGGACGCGTTCGCCCGGTCGGGTCGACGCGATGATCAGTCTCGGGGCGTGCGGGATCATCGGGACAGGGCCGGTGGTCCCGGGACCATCAGGGCCGAGTGGCCCCCACCCGCATCGCCCCGGCGCGAAGTCCGGACGTATGGGCGGGATCGACCGGAGCGCGTCGGGGAGCGGGAGGGGACGCGAAGCGGCAGGCGATCGTGCGGTCGATGCGCACCAGGCGGATGACGCGGGCCGGTTGGCCGCGGACACCGGTCAGCACGAGCACGGTGTGGGCGCGAGCGCATCGGTGGTGCAGCCGCAGGAACAGGTTGATGCCGGAGGTGTCGCAGAAGGCGAGCCCGCCCAGGTCGAGTCGTAGTTCGGCGGGGCCCGTCCGGGCGAGGGCGGTCAGGGTCGGTTCGATGCTTGCCGCGCTGTCCAGGTCCAGTTCCCCGCGCAGTTCGATGGTGACGGACGTGGCGGGCGACATCGGGCTGCGGTGTCCGGGCGGGGTCGTCGCGATGGTGATCACACGAGCCTCGCTTCCTGGAGTGTGGGTTCCGCCGGGGCGGCTGCGCGACCGGTTCAGTGGGAGCGGCGGACGGTGCCCAGAGGCGGACGGCTCCCGGGCAGGGCCGAAGGTCCCGCCCGGGTTCGTCGACGCGTGGGCGATCTCGCCCGCCGGGGTGATCAAGCGGCGTGTCCTTGCGGCTTCGACGCGTGCGGTGAAGCAAGCTGCTCGGTGGGCACGACCGGGGTGGGGGCCGCCTGCTCGCCGTACTCGCCGCGGTCGCGCTTGAGGTAGATGTAGACGGGGATGCCCAGGAGGACGGTGAACAGTCCGTAGTAGACGGTCTGGTAGCCGCTGCCCTGGATCGACCAGTAGGAGAACGCGAGCGCGGTGCCGGCCACCAGCACATCACGGACGAAGCGGCCTCGGCTCGCTTGGCGGGCGTGAGTCACGAGCCAGTACAGCTGCGCGGCGGCGGAGAACAGGTAGGGGATCGCCGCGGTCAACACGCTCAGCAGCACGATGGTGGTGAAGACGTTGTCGAAGCTGGTGTACGCGGCGATCGTGATCAGCGAGGCCAGGGTCGTGGCGGCGAGAATGCCGAAGACGGGGATGTCGCCGCGCTTGCGGGCGAACGCCTTGGGGAACAGCCCCTCGCGGGCGGCGGCGTACGGCATCTCGGCGCAGATCATCGTCCAGCCGCCGAGAGCGCCGATCCCGGAGATGATCGCGGCCACCGCGACCGCGTTGCCGGCCCACGAACCGCCCGCCATGTGGTCGGCCGCGTCGGTGAACGGCGCCGTGGAGGAGACGAGTTCGGCGTGCGGGACGGCGCCGAAAACGGCGAGCGTGCCGAGCAGGTAGACCGCCGCGCAGGCCAGGGTGCCGTAGACGGTGGCGCGCGGCACGTTGCGGCCGGGCTCACGCACCCGGCCGGCTGCGACCGAGACGGTCTCCAGGCCGATGTAGCTGAACAGGGCGATGGCCGCGGCGGCGGAGATCGCGCCCATCGGCGATCCTCCGTGGGCGTTGAAGGCGCCGAGGTTGTCGGTGTCGAGGAAGAACAGGCCGACGGTGCCCATCAGGATCAACGGGACGAACTTGAGCACGGTGGTGACGACCTGGAAGGCGCCCATGCTGCGCAGGCCCGCCAGGTTGACCAGCGCCGGGATCCACAGGCCCACCAGCGCGATGGCCACCGAAGCCCACTTGTCGTGGCCGGTGTTGACGAACACCTCGACGTAGCCGACCCAGGCCACCACGATCGCGGCGTTGCCCGCCCAGGCGGTGATCCAGTACGACCAGGCGTTGAGGAAGCCGGCGAACTCCCCGAACGCCTCCCGGGCGTACACGTAGGGCCCGCCGCTGCCGGGGACCCGCTGGGACAACTTGCCGAACGTGACCGCGAGCGCCAGCGCGCCGACGGTGACGATGGCGAACGAGACCAGGGAGATCGGGCCGTACGGCGCGAGCGCTGCCGGCAGGGCGAACACGCCGGTGCCGATGATGCTGCCCACCACCAGGGCCGTGGCAGTGGGCAGACCAAAGGTGGAGGCGGAGCGGTGCGCCTCCTCGGGGGATGTGCCCGATTCCCGGGCCGTGACAGGGGAGACGGCCGTTCTTTTCCTGAGCATGCCTGATCCTCGTCGTCGCGATCGGGTTCGACCGGGCGAGGCGGTGTGTCCCAACGGAACCGCTTCGGCCGAACGTTTGCAGCGTGGCCGCCCGCGCGCCGCCGTGCCGGTGCCGAAGGTCCCGATCCGAACGCCGATGGTCACCACAGCCGCCGCGACCGAATGCCCTCTCGAAATCGGCGATGCGGACCGTACCGGGCCGAACGGCCCGGTACACCGGGCAACGCGGCCCTGTTACGACGCCCGAATCGGCGACAGGCTCGTGGTATCCGACCGAAGACGTCACCGTCCAGACCTCGGTGACTCGCCGCATATCGACCAGGGGGTTCGCATGTTGCATCGCAGGATCGAGGACGTCATGACCCGCGACGTCGCCACCGTCGCTCCCGACGCCCGATTCCAGGACATCGTCGCCGAACTGGAAGCCCGGCGGATCAGTGCCCTGCCGGTGGTCGACGACGAGCGGCGGATCCTGGGCATCGTCTCGGAGGCCGACCTGCTGCGCGCCCAGGTGGAACAGGCCGAGGACGCCCACCTCCTGACGGGCCTGCGCCGACTGGCGAACCGACCCACCAAGGGCGACGGCCACACCGCACGCGAGTTGATGACCACCCCCGTGGTGAGCGTGGACTCCGCGTCGAGCACGCTCCAGGGGGCTCGTCTGATGGACCGCCACCACGTCAAGCGCCTGCCGGTGGTGGACACCGACGGCCGACTGGCGGGCATCGTCAGCCGCTGTGACCTGCTGCGCACGTTCCTGCGCCCGGACGCCGAGATCCGCGCCGAGATCGAGCAGGACGTACTGCGCACGGCGCTGTGGCTGGAGCCCGGCACGATCGGGGTCGACGTGCGCGACGCGGCGGTGTGCCTGTCGGGGGTGGTCGACAACCGCAGTCTCATCGACATCGTGGTGCGGCTGTGTCGCGCCGTCGACGGCGTCGAGAGCGTGTCCCACACCCTGACCTTCGACTTCGACGACAGCCACATCACGCCCGGCCCGGCGCATTTCGCCCGTCGCTCGCCCGGGCGTTGAGGAGGACACCGTGTTCCACGTCTCCGGCCGCATCGGCCACATCCCCAAGGAACACCTGAATCGACTCCTGGCGTTCGGCCGACCCGTCACGTTCGAACCGGGCGCCCGCCTGTTCGACGAGGGGCGACCGGCCCGCACGTTTTGGCTCGTCGAGGGCGGCTCCGTCTGCCTGGACGTGCACGTCCCCGGCGGACACCCGGCCACCGTGGAGACGCTCGGGGCGGGCGAACTCGTCGGCTGGAGCTGGCTGTTCCCGCCCTACCGTTGGCATTTGGGCGGCCGGGCCGTCGGCACCGTCCGGGCCCTGGAGTTCGACGCCGGCGCGGTGCGGGCCGAATGCGAACGCGACCCCGACTTCGGACGAGCGATCACCCTCGCGTGCGCGCAGGTGATCGCCGGCCGCCTCCAGGCGAGTCGGCTGCGACTGCTGGACCTGTACGGACCGCACGCTACGGCGGCCGGGGGCCCCGCGGAGGGCTGAGAGGGAGCAGGCTCCGGAACCCTTCGGTGTCCGGGGCCTGTGGCGTGCCCGGGGGGCGTCGACGCGGGCCGCGTTCGATCGTCGGGGGTGATCGCATCCCCCGTTTCGGGACGGTTCGTTGATCCGGCTCCCATCCGCCGACCGTCGTCGGTCGAAGGGCCGAACGGCCCTGCCGGTGCCCTCCGGTTTCGGTACACGCTGTCGTACCAAGCGGTCGGCGGGCGACCCATGTTCCATCCACACTCGATTCCGGGAGTTCGACGTGAACGACAACTCTTCCACCGGCGCAACGGCTGCCACCGACGACGGGGCCGTGCGCGGTCACGTCATCGTGGGCGTGGACGGTTCGCCCATCTCGGATCTCGCGACGGATCGGGCCGCCGACGAGGCGGCGCTGCGTCACGTGCCTCTGGAGGTCATGCATGTCGTCGACCGGGTTCCGGCCCGTGGCGACGAGGACCGTGCGGCGCGGTTACGGCAGGAGGCGCGGATTCTGGTGGGTGACGCCGCCGAGCGTGCCCGACGACGCCGACCCGAGCTGGTGATCGTCACCACGGTGGCCCTCGCTCCGACCATCCCCACTTTGGAGGAGGCCTGCGAGCGCGCGGCGCTCGTCGTGCTCGGCAGTCGCGGTCGGGGCGGCTTCGCGGGCCTGCTGCTGGGCTCGGTCTCGTTGTCCGTCGCGGCCTCTTCGCGCTGCCCCGTTCTCATCGTCCACGCACGACACGGCAACGCCCCGGCGGACGAGCCGGGCACCGTCGTGGTGGGCGTCTCCGACTTCGATTGCCACCCTGCCGTCGAGGCCGCGTTCGCGGCGGCCCAGGCACGCGGTGTGCCGTTGCGTGCGCTGCACGCCTGGACGCCGCCGGTGTCCCCGGCCGCGCCCTATGCGGCCCCGCTGTGGTCCGGCGACGAAGGACGCAAGGCCGCCGAGGCCACGCTCGGCGCGGCTCTCGCTCCGTTCGTGGACAAGTACCCCGACGTGTTCGTCACCGAGCAGATCGTGTGCGACGTTCCCGCTCACGCGCTTTTGGCCGCCACCGACGAGGCCGATCTGATCGTGGTGGCCGCCCATCGCCGTCACGGCCGCTTCGGCCCCAACCTCGGCCACGTCACCCATGTCCTGCTGCATCACAGCCAGGCTCCGGTTCTGCTGATCCCCATCGATTGACGCGTCCCCAAGCACATGTCGGTCGAGGCCGCCGGGTGATCAACCACCCGGCGGCCTCGACGTGTTGGGTGTGTCAGTCCGATGGCACGACCAGGAGCGGCGCGTGCGCGTGGTGCAGCAAGGCGATCGCCGTGTGTCCAAGGCGGGGTCCGAAGTGGTGTGGCGAGGGATGCCGCCCGACGACGACCAGGCCCGCATCCCACGACGCCGAGACGAGTGCGGCGCCGGCACCTCCCTGGACGACGCGTTCCTCGACCGCCACCCGCGGGTGGGCCTCCCGGAGCGGCGACACCACGGTCGCGAGCACCCGCCGTGCGAACTCCTGGACGCGGTGGTAGGGCGTCTCGGCCCTCTATGCGCGCGCTCCCGGTCACGCACGCGCGTGCCGTCGTACTCCCGATCCCGATCGCCCGCTCGACCATCGCCGTTCCCGGTCAGTGGGCGCGGAGTCCGTGCGCGTGGAACTGCGCGCGGACTCGTTCGACCAGTTCGGCCGTCGGCGGCGGTGTGTCTCGGAGTGGGAAGGTGATGCCCAGTTCGTCGTACTTGACGGCGCCGAGTTTGTGGAAGGGCAGCACGTCGACGCGTTCGACGTTGCCCAACCCCGCGGCGAAGGCTGCCAGTTCGTCGATCGTTTCGGCGTCCTCGGTCAGCCCCGGGACCAGCACGAAACGCAGCCACACGGGGATGCCGAGGTCGGCGAGGCGTCGGGCGAACACGAGCGTGGGTGCGAGTTCGCGGCCGGTGAGTCGACGGTAGGCGTCGGGGTCGAAGGACTTGATGTCGAGCAGGACGAGGTCGGTCGCGGACAGCAGGCGGTCACCGGCGCGGGCGCCGAGGTACCCGGAGGTGTCGAGCGCGGTGTGCAGGCCCAGCTCGCGACAACGGGTCAACACCGCCTCGACGAAACGGGCCTGGAGCAGCGGCTCGCCTCCGGTGACCGTCACGCCTCCGCCGCTCGCGAGCAGGAAGTCCCGGCAGGCGGTGATCTTGTCCATCGCCTCCTCGACGTCCGTGGAACGGCCGTCGCGCATGTGCCAGGTGTCCGGGTTGGAGCAGTACAGGCAACGCAGCGGGCAGCCGTTCACGAAGAGCACGAAGCGGGTCCCGGGCCCGTCCACGCCCGTGGACATGTCCCACGAGTGCACCATGCCGATCTGCCCGTCGTTGCGCGGGTGGAAGCCGTGCGGGAGCGGACCCGGGACCTGTCGCATCGTGCTCACCGTGCTTCGTGGAAGGTCCGGCTGATCACGTCGAGCTGCTGCTCGCGCGTCAGACGGACGAAGCGCACGGCGTATCCGGAGACGCGGATGGTCAGGTTCGGATACCACTCCGGGTGTTCCATGGCGTCCGCGAGCGTGGCCCGGTCGAGGACGTTGACGTTCATGTGGAAGCCGCCGGAGGCGAAGTAGCCGTCGAGCAGGCCGACCAGGTTGTCGGCGCGCTCGCTCGGGTCGTGGCCGAGGCCCTCCGGGGTCACCGTCGAGGTCAGCGAGATGCCGTCACGGGCCAGGTCGTAGGGGATCTTGGCGACCGAGAGCGCGGAGGCGGCCATGCCGTGCCGGTCGCGGCCGTTCATCGGGTTGGCACCGGGAGCGAACGGGGTGCCGGCGCGGCGCCCGTCGGGGGTGTTGCCGGTGTGCTTGCCATAGACCACGTTGGAGGTGATGGTCAGCACGGACAGCGTGTGCTCGGCGTTCCGGTAGGTGGGGTGGCGGCGCAGCTTGGTCAGGAACGAGCGCACCAGGTCGACGGCGATCGTATCGGCGCGGTCGTCGTTGTTGCCGAAGGCGGGGTACTCGCCCAGGACGCGATAGTCGACGGCCAGGCCGGTGTCGGGGTCGCGGATCACCTCGACGCCGGCGTGCCGGACCGCCGAGAGGCTGTCGCCGACCACCGAGAGTCCGGCGATGCCGCAAGCCATGGTGCGGTGTACGGGGTGGTCGTGCAGGGCCATCTCCAGGCGCTCGTAGGCGTACTTGTCGTGCATGTGGTGGATGATGTTCAGCGCGTCCACATACACGCCCGCCAGCCAGTCGAGGACATGGTCGAACGCGGCGTCGAGTTCGGCGGCGTCGAGTCGTTCCCCTTGCAGGGGCGCGGTTTTCGGGCCGACCTGTTCGCCGCTGATCTCGTCCCGACCGCCGTTGACTGCGTACAGCAGGGCCTTGGCGAGGTTGACTCGGGCGCCGAAGAACTGCATGTCCTTGCCCACGGCCATCGCCGAGACACAGCATGCGATCGCGGTGTCGTCGCCGGTGCACGGGCGCATCAGGTCGTCGGACTCGTACTGGATGGAGCTGGTGTCGATGGAGACCTGTGCGCAGTACCGCTTGAAGCCGCTGGGCAGTCGGGGCGACCACAGCACGGTCAGGTTCGGTTCCGGCGCGGGCCCCAGGTTGTACAGGGTGCGCAGGTAGCGGAAGGAGGTGCGGGAGACCAGCGGACGTCCGTCGGTGCCGATCCCGCCGAGAGATTCGGTGACCCAGGTGGGGTCGCCGGAGAACAGCGCGTCGTACTCCGGGGTGCGCAGGAAGCGGATGATCCGCAGTTTGATCACGAAGTCGTCGATCAGTTCCTGGGCGCGGCTCTCGTCGATGCGGCCCTCGTGCAGGTCCCGCTCCAGGTAGACGTCCAGGAACGTGGACGTGCGGCCGAGCGACATCGCGGCGCCGTTCTGCTCCTTGGTCGCGGCCAGGTAGGCCAGGTACAGCCACTGCACGGCCTCGTGCGCGGTGGCCGCCGGGCGCGAGAGGTCGCAGCCGTAGGTCGCGGCCATCTTCTTCAACTCGGCCAGGGCGCGCACCTGTTCGGCCAGTTCCTCGCGGTCGCGGATGACCTCGACGGTGGCGGGCAGCGGGTTCAGCGCGTTGCGGTCGGCCCGCTTGGCCTCGATGAGGCGGTCCACGCCGTACAGGGCCACGCGCCGGTAGTCGCCGATGATGCGTCCGCGACCGTAGGCATCCGGGAGCCCGGTGATCAGGCCCGCTCGGCGGGCCCGCAGGATCTCGGGGGTGTACGCGTCGAAGACGGCGTCGTTGTGGGTCTTGCGGTAGGTGCCGAACACCGCGCGGACGAACGGGTCCATCTCGTAGCCGTACGCGCGCAGCCCGGCCTCGACCATGCGCAGCCCGCCATTGGGCATGATCGCCCGTTTGAGCGGGGCGTCGGTCTGCAGGCCGACGATCAGTTCCCGGTCGCGGTCGATCCAGCCGGGGGCGTGCGAGGTGATCGTGGAGGGCGTCGCGGCGTCCACGTCCAGCACGCCCTTGCGGCGCTCCTCGGGGAACAGCGCGGAAACCCGCTCCCATACCGCGCGGGTACGCGGCGTGGCCGCGCACAAGAAATCCGCGTCGCCGGTGTAGGGCGTGTGGTTGCTTTGGATGAAGTCGCGGACGTCGATGCCGTGTTGCCACGCTCCGGGGCGGAACTCCCGCCAGGGCGCGAGGTCGACGTCGGAGGGGGATGTGGTGGTCGTCATGGTGGCCTCTCGATGGGCTCGATCGACTCGATCTCGACACCTCACACACTGTCCGCGCGCCACCGCACACGGCAGGGGCGGATGGCCCGACCGACCCTGCCGAACGGCCCGGTTCGGGGCGCGGGCCCGTCCGCCGCGACGGCGTCACGCGGTGTGCGATGTGGTCGGTGAGCGCGTTCGGCGGGCGATCTCGACGTCCTCGCTCCGAAACCGTCGTCATGTTCGCCGACTCCCGGTGAAAGCGAGCACGTCCCGATCCGGGCTCACGAGGTGTACTCCCTCGCGATCGATCCGGATGCGATGGACGGACACCGGGATCGCATCCACGGTGCCCGCCTTGGCCATCGAGACTCGCGCAGGTTCAGGCGTCGCCCATGCGGGGACGCAACCTGCGGCCGGTGACCTCTCTCGGACGGATCCGGGTCCAAACCTCCGGGACACCTTCGGACCAGGTCCGCATCTCCGCCGTCGCCAAACGGCTCGTGTGGGCCGGATCGATCACGGGTTCGGCGTCGCCGATCACGAGCACGCTCCAACCCAATCGGGCGATCCGAATCAACTCGTCCACCTCGAAGGCCACCCGCCCGACCAGCGTGGCCGGCCGTGAGCCCACCGCGCTGCGATAGAGCACATCCGTGCCGTCCATCAGGTAGTCGACCGGGAGCACGAACGGTTCCCGTGTCATGGCCGGGGCGACGCGCCCGACATCGTGCAGGAACAGTCAGGCCCGGCACTCCTCCTCGGTCATCACGACCAGTTCCCGGGTCTCGGGTGCGGGAGGGGCCGCGGTTGGCGGTTCCGGTGAGGGCGGTACCTCCACGATGCCGCGCAACAGGTTTTCGGCGCTGGTGTCGAGTGCCGCCGCCAATCCGTTGAGCGCCGCGAACGACACCGGCGCGGATCCTTCCTCCACGTGTTCGAGCCAGTCCACCGACAGGTGCGAACGGCGCGCGAGTTGCCGCACCGTCAGTCCGAGGGTGCGCCGCCGCCTTCGCACGCCGACCGCCAGGACAAGGTGGTCGGGGCGGTGTGTGCCCGCCGTTTCGTCGTCCATGTGTGCCGCCTCCGTGGATGGGTGCCCTGCCTCCACCGACGGTTTCGCTCCAGGGAGGATTTCGGCAGGGCCGTTGGACCCGCTCGCACGGAAAATGGCCGCGCCCCGGGGGACTTGCGAGATGTCCTGCCAAATCACTCGTGCCGGATCTCGGGGGTGCGGTGATACAGCGTCACCGGGACATAGGCCCAGGCCGGGGTGAAGGGGGCGAGGGCCGTCCGGACGGCACCGCGTACACGACGGAAGGCGGTGGCCGTCGGGGATGCGCAGACGGTGATGTCGGCGAGGACGACGCTCTCGCGCGCGGTCAGGACGACGTGCACGTCGTCGGGCGCGGTCACCCCGGCGAGCGCGCGGGACACCGCACGTGCCACCACCCGGTGCGCGGTGGGGCCGACGGGGGAGAAGGCGCGGTGGCACGCGGCCTCGACATCCGCCGGCCCGCACACCACGTCCGCGCGCGACAGCGTCCCGGCTTCGCCGAGGGTGTCGACGGGTCCACAGACCACCAGTGGAACACCGGCCAGGAGCGCGCACATCGCGCCCTGCTCCCGTGCCGTCTGCGGCCCGGCCTCGGTGCGCACGTCCACGACGACGTCGACGTCCGGTGCGAGCAGTGGGCATTCACCCCCCACCGTCCAGGCCACACACGGCGCTTCGGTATCGACCACCGATCCACCGTGGCAGCGCAGCACCCCGTGCCCGGCCGCGGTCAACTCGCTCGCGACCGCCTCGCAGCCGCCCGTGTGCGACTCGGTCAACACGATCTTCAGCCCCCGTCGATGCATGATCCCTCCCCTGGGTCGCGCCCCAACCTGCCGGCCGAAGGGCCGAATGTCGCTCCGGCGATAGCTGGTTCGAGCCGGTGCACCCCTTCGTTCGAGCTGCCGTGCGCCGGCCCACTCCGGGTCGCGCACACCGGGTGGCGCATCAGGACGCGGGAGGCACCCGGGCCGAACGGCCCCGGACGGCGGGCAACGCGGCCCTGTCGCGCCTTTGCTTCGGTCGCATGCCGACACCATCGCCGCCGAACTCGTTCCGCAAACGCCTGCGTCGGGAGGTACGACATGACACACGGCACGATCGGGGACGTGATGACGCGCGACGTCGTCACCATCGGCTCCGGCGCCCGCTTCCGTGACATCGCCGGGGTGCTGGAGACGTGGCAGGTCAGTGCGCTTCCTGTGGTGGATGATGCCCATCGGCTGCTCGGCATCGTCTCGGAGGCGGACCTGCTGCACGCGCGCGTCGCCGGCACCGAGACGTCGCGGACACGGCAGGACTCGGCGCGCGAACGCCAGGCACCGCCGCCCGACGAGGCGCTCACCGCGCGGGGGCTGATGACGGCGCCGGTGATCACCGTGGCAACGACCTCGAGCACCCTGCGGGCGGCCCGGTTGATGGACCGCCACCACGTCAAGCGCCTGCCGGTGGTGGACGGCTCCGGGCGCCTGGTGGGCATCGTCAGCCGCTGCGACCTGCTGGGCGCCCTCGTGCGGTCGGACGCGGAGATCCGCGCGGAGATCGAGCGTGAAATCCTCGGCGAGGCGCTGTGTCCGGATCCCGGAACGATCGAGGTCGAGGTCCGCGACGCCGTCGTACATCTCACTGGCGAGGTCGACCACCCCACCCTCGTCGACGTCGTGGTTCGGCTGTGCGCCGCCGTGGACGGCGTCGAGAAGGTCACCCACGGACTCACCCATGCCCGCGGTCCCGAACGCCCCTTCGGCCCACCGACGCGCGGATGTGTCGAAGGGTGGTAGACCGAGGGCCCTGAGGCGGAACCACCGATGCCCGCCGGCCGACAACGGGCTCGGGGACACCGGCGGGTGTGCGTCGGGACCGCCGGTCTCAGGTCCGGTGTCGCTCGTCGCCCTGGTGCAACTCGGTCATGTACACCGCCGCCTGGACCCGGCGTTCGAGGCCGAGTTTGTTCAGCACCGCCGAGACGTAGTTCTTGACGGTCTTTTCCGCCAGACCAAGGCTCTCGGCGATCTCGCGATTGGTCTGACCCCGGGCGATGTGCTCCAGAACCTGTTGTTCACGCTCGCTGAGACCGGTCGGGCCCGGCTCCGCGGCCGGTCCCTGTCGCACCCGTTCCAGGACGCGTGTGGTCACCGCCGGGTCGAGCAGCGACTGTCCGGCGGCCACCGCGCGTACCGCGGCGATCAGGTCCCGGCCGCGGATCTGCTTGAGCACGTATCCCGCCGCGCCGGCCATGATCGCCGCGAACAGCGCGTCCTCGTCGTCGTACGAGGTCAGGATCAACGCGTTGATCTCGGGGAACCGCGAGCGCACCTCGCGGCACACGTCGATACCGCTGCCGTCCGGCAGGCGCCCGTCGAGAATGGCGACGTCGGGGCGCAACGCCGGGATACGCCGGGCCGCCTCGGCGGCCGAACCCGACTCGCCGACCACCTCGATGTCGGGTTCACCACCGAGGAGATCGGCCAAACCCCTGCGAACCACCTCGTGGTCGTCCAGCAGGAACACACGGATGGGCGATGTCGACACCGGCCGCCTCCGAAAGTCGGACGTCACTCCATTGTCGGACGCCGTAGGCGTCCGTGTCCGTCACCGTATCGGGCGGTGGAGTCTCAGGAGAACGGTGAGCAGGTCACGGTCGGTCAGGACACCGAGCACCGTACCGTCGGACTCGACGACGACCAGCGCGTCGCGGCGGTGCCTGAGCAACTGCTCTCCCGCCGTCACCACGTCGGTGTCGGGAGAGACGAAGGTCGTCTCGGTGTCGGCGACGACACGTCCGGCGGTGTGCTGCTTGAGGCCCAGCGGGTCCAGGGTCCAGACGGCGGCGAGGTCGCGGTCGCTGATCAGACCGAGGGCCCGATCCCCGTCGACGACGCCGACGTGGTGCAACCGGGTGGTGATCATGTTGTCCATCACCGCCCACAACGTGTCCTCGGGGCCCACCGAAACCACCGGGCCGTGCATCACCTCGCGCACTGTCGGGATCCGCGGACCCGTGTCCGAAGCGGACTGCGTCGTCTCGGTCATTGCATTGCTCCTGCCGTGTGTGTCGCATCGGGAATCGGGCGGCCGTAATCCTCGCCGGGTATGGCACCGACGGTGACCACCGGGCAGCGTGCACAGCGCAGGCACTCGCGCGTGACGGGTCCGAGCGGGCGCCCATCCGCCTGGCGGGGCCGGCTGCCCAGGACGAGCAAGGCCGCCTCGTGAGCCGCGCCGAGCAGTACCGACACGCTCGGCCCCTCGATCGGGCGGCGGACGACGGTGAGGTCGGGCCGGACGTGGCGTGCGCACTGCTCGGCCGCGTCCAGCAGCTCGCGGACCCGCCGTCGCTGCTCGGTCGGGTCGACGAGGGTGTGCATCGGTGCGTAGTGGGCACGGTGGGCGGACGCCGGTTCCCAGGCGTGCACCAGGTGCAGGACGGCCCCGCGCAGGGCCGCCTCGCGGGCTGCCCACCGAACGGAACGGCGGTTGACCGAGGAGTCGGGATCGATCCCGACCACGACGCATGGCGGCGTGCTGTGCGACGGTCGCGTGTCCATGAGTTCCTCCTCTACGAGGGGTACGCCCCCACCCTGCTCCGCCCCGGGCGATCCGCACAGGGTCTCCCGGCCCGGTCCCGAGGTCTTTTCCAGGGCCGTTCGGCCCTGCGCGATACGTCACCGAGCGATATCTCGCCCCGTTTCGTCCGGCGAAGGGGAGACGCGTCACCGGCCATACGCGCAATGCCCTACGAGCACCACGCCCTGTGGATGCGGAAGCCTTGTGACGTGGTCACACAGTGCTCTTCGGACGGTGTCAGCCGTGGCCCGTGAGATACATGGCGAGCCAGATCGCCCCGCCGATGAGATGGGTGCCGAACAGAAACAGGAGCATCCAGCGGATGATGCCGCGTTCGATGTCCTTCTGGGATTCGCCGTTCCTCACCGGCGGACGTGGCGCGGATACGGGGACTCGGGAAGTCTCGGGCGGTCGATCGTTCACGACGGATGTCCCTGCGGGAGAGTGGGTGCGCCTTCCCCGGAGTGCGACCCGGTTGCGGTGGGGCGGATACGCAACCGTGCGCCGTCGACTGCGGCTCGGTCGAGCGCGGTGCGTACGGCGGCGGCGTCGATCCGCCTCGTGGGTAGTGGGGTTCCGTTCCGGGGGATGACGGTGATTTCGTATGTCACGGTGGATGCCTTTCTCAAGGGTGATCGGATGCGCCGGGCCGGCGTCCATCGCGACGGTCGGGTGATCCGCCACCGTCTCGCCCCGTGGGCGATGTCGTGGCGGGTGGTGTCGGCGCCTGCGTGTTCGGCGGGCGGAGCCGACGACCCCGTGCAGCCACCGGCCGCGCCTTCGAGACCTGGGCGAGTCGACGGCGAGAGAACGCGATTCCCGATCATGGGACATTCTTCAAACGGGCGTTACCCCGGTTCCCCACAGGAGGTTCGGCGGGCAATATCCCCGCGCCGTGCAGACGACGCCGGGCCGCCGCGATCGCCTCGGGCGTACTCGCGAAGACACGTCCCTCGGCGCCCAGTCGATCCACCACGCCGAAGGCGTCGAGGGTGCGCTGGTGGTCGGGCCGTATGCCGGACACGTAGACGGTGATGCCGCGGTGCTCCAGTCGCTCGACGACCTCCTTGAGCACGAGTGCCCCCGACGCGTCGAGCGTGCTGATCCGCGACATGCGCAGGATGACCGCGTGCGCGTCGGCGACCTGCGACAACTCCGCCAGAAAACGGTGCGCTGCGGCGAAGAACAGCGGGCCGTCCAGGCGGTAGGCCACGATGTGCTCGGCCGGCAGGGCGTGTTCCTCCGCGCCGTGGTCCTTCGGCAGATCCTCGCGCAGCGGTACGTTCTCCACCCGGACGTTCCTGGCGACCGCGCGCAGCGCCAGCGCCCCGGCGACCAGCAGGCCGAGGACGACCGCCTTGACCAGGTCCAGGGCGAGGGTGGCGGCCGCGGTCAGTACCAGGATCAGCGCGTCGGAGCCGGTCGCGCGAGCCATCGCCCGCACCGAGCCGACCTCGACCATGCGGATCGCGGTGGCCAGCAGCACCCCGGCGAGTGCGGCCAGTGGGATCTTCGCCACCAACGGCGCGGCGGCGAACACCACCGCCGCCAGGACCACCGCGTGCGTGATCGCGGCCAACCGCGAGGCGGCGCCGGTACGCACATTCACCGCGGTCCGCGCGATCGCCGCCGTGGCCGGGACCCCGCCGAACAACGGCACGACCAGATTGGCGACGCCCTGGCCGAACAACTCCCGGTCCGGGTCGTGCTTTTGATCGACCGTCATACCATCCGCCACGGTCGCGGACAGCAGCGATTCCAACGCCGCGAGCGCGGCGACCGCCAATGCGGGCGCGAGCAGGGAGGACAACGCCGAGACGTCGAAGAACCCGAGATCCGGGGCGGGCAATCCGGCAGGCAACTCACCGATCCGCACCACATCGAGATGCGCGGTCTGCGCCACGACGGTCACCGCCGCGACCGCCGGCAGCGAGAACGGAACGGTCGGGCGGCGGCGCGCGCCCAACAACATGACCACCGCCACCGACCCGGCCAACGCCAAGGCGACACCGTCCGGTTCGCGAGCGAATGCCTCGACCGCCCGCCACGCCACCACCGCGGTGTTGTCACCCTCCGGCTTGGGCACCCCCAGCGCTGCCGGGACCTGCTGCAGGGCGATGACCCCGGCGATTCCGAGGGTGAAGCCCTCCACCACCGGGGCCGGGATGTACGCCATGTACCGCCCCGCCCGGGCGAACGCCAAGCCGATCAGCAGCAGCCCGGCGAGGAAGCCCACGGTCAGCACGCCGTTCGCGCCGTACTCGTGCACGATGGGCACCAGCACCACGGTCATCGCCCCCGTCGGCCCGGAGACCTGAAGGTTCGACCCACCGAACACCGCCGCGACCACCCCCGCGACCACCGCGGTCGCCAGCCCCGCCTCCGCGCCCAATCCCGACGAGATCCCGAACCCGAGCGCCAGCGGCAGCGCCACGATCGCCACCGTGAACCCCGCGAGCAGATCGCGACGCGGCGCGCGGCGCATCGCCGCGACATCGCCGCGCTCGGGCAACAGGGAACGCATCCGCGCGAACATCCGGACGAGCGGAGTGCTCATCGTGCGTCGGCCTCCGCCTCACGCAACTCTTCCAACAGTTCGTTGCGTCCGGCCAGCATCTCGGTGAGGATGCGTCGCGCCGCGCGCATCAGGTCGGCGACGTCACCACCTGCCAGGGCGTAGACCACGGTCGACCCGTCGCGACTGGAGGTCACGATCCCCGAGCGACGCAGGACCGCCAACTGCTGCGACAGGCTGGACGGCTCGATCTCGATCGCGGCGAGCAGATCACGCACGGGCAGCGGTCCGTCCTGGAGCAGTTCCAGGACCCGGATGCGCACCGGATGCCCGAGCATGCGGAAGAACTCCGCCTTCGCCTGATACAGCGGAATCGGCGCCTTCATTGGTTTCTCCCGTACTCGTAACCACCCGCGAACCCGACTCGGACCGACTCGATGGCCCGGCCGTACCGCACACTTAGTTCAGCATGTGTGCAATTGAAGAAATTTGCAATCGTTCAATTGATCAATCTTCGGGAGGCGACTCGTCGTCGGGTGCGCGCGCCACACGTGCCTGCCTGGAGCAGTCACCGTCGGACCGGGATCGACCTGCGTGGGCAACGCATCCGTTACCGCCCGGGTGCGGCGTCAGGTCGCCCTTCGCCGCGGATCCATTGCCGCGCCCGCCGCGTTCCTGCACGGTTCCGGCCTCATGTTGTGCCCTCCGCCCGGGCGAGCCGGGCAGCCGAGTGTCAGCCCACCCGGTCCCAGCCGCGACGTGGCTGGTGGCTGCCGAGCCGGGTGGTGTCGCGGCTGCGGTAGACGATATAGGGGCGGGTCAGATATCCGAGCGGGGCGCTGAACACGTGGACGAGTCGGGTGAAGGGCCACAGTGCGAAGAGCGCCATCGCGATCAGCCCGTGGAGCTGGAAGCCCAGTGGCGCCTCGCCCATGAGTTCGGGGTGTACGTCGAAGCGGAAGATCCCGCGGAACCAGACCGAGACACCGTCTCGGTAGTCGTAGTGCTCGAAGATATTGGCCGCCACCGTGTTGAACAGGCCGAGGAGGATCACCGCGGCGAGGAAGAGGTACATCACCTTGTCCATCCGGGTGGTGGCCGAGAAAACCGGACCCACGGTGCGTCGGCGGTAGATCAGGATGATCAGTCCGACGACTGTGGCCAACCCCGCCAGGGCGCCTACCGAGAAGGCCAGGAAGTGGTAGAGCCCCTCGGACACGCCGACCGCTTCCGTCCAGCTCTTGGGGATGCCCAGCCCGATCACGTGGCCGAAGAACACCCCGATGATGCCGAAGTGGAACAGGGGACTGCCGATCCGTAGGACGCGGTTCTCGTAGAGCTGGGAGGAGCGGGTGGTCCAGCCGAACTTGTCGTAGCGGTAGCGCCACAGATGTCCCAGGGCGAAGGCCGTCAGGCAGATGTAGGGGAAGACCACGTACAGCAACTGATTCACGTGCGGGCTCCCGGGAATGTGGGCGTGGGCAGCAGGGTCGTCCCGCGCGACGCGGCAGGGCTGAACCGGGGATTGGCAAACGGTGCGAGTCCGACCTCCTCCTCGGGTGGCCCCTCTGCGGCGAGGCGGCTTACGGCGTCTCGCTCGTCGCCGCGCAACGGCGGCAGGGTCGCGGTGACGGCTGCGACCAGGCCGGCCCACGGAGAGTCCATGTCCCGCAGCGACAGCCGTAGCAGCTCGAGGCCGGCCCGGTGGTCGAGCATCAGCCCTCGGCCGAGCTCCCCGTCGATCGTCGCGGCGAACTCGAGCACGACGCACAAGTGGTCGGGCAGCTCCGCATCGTCGAGCGTGAAGCCGGCGCGCATGTAGACCTGCTTGAAGCGAAGCAGAGCGACCCCCCGTTTGCGGGTGTCCCCGTGGGCGAAGTAGGTCAGGAACAGGTTGCAGCGTCTGCGGGTGTCGAAGGTCTCGACGTACTGTGCCTGCAGCTCCGCCAACGGCGTGGCCTCCAGCCGCTCCACGGAGTCGCGAATCGACCCGCCGAGCGCCGAGGGCAATTCCCGTAGCGCCGATCGAACCAGCGCGATCCGTGCGGGGAGCTCTTCGTCCGGGTAGTCCAGCAGGAGGGAGACCGACTGCCACACGATGGTCAGCTGGTGTGAAGCCGGCGCAGGCTTCGCGCGAGTCCTGCTCAAGAGTCCGACCCCTTCGAGGGGAAGAGTCCGGAGGGCGAGCCCTTGCCGTCCCAGTTGAGCAAGTTGACCCGTTTGCCCTTGTCGTCGGGTCCCGCCAGGGAGTCGGAGGTCTGGCGGTCCTGCAGCATCCGGAAGTTCTCCACCGCGATCGGTGTCGGGGCGCCCGATCCTTCGCCGAACGGGCCGGAACCGCCCATCCCGGGCCCGCCCTCGTAGTCGAGCGAGCACTCGGTGGCGAGTTCTTCCAGGGAGTGGGCCTGCTCCGCGTGGGCGGACGGGATGACGTAGCGCTCGTCGTACTTCGCGATCGCCAGCAGTCGATACATGTCGTACATGTGCTCCTCGCTCATGCCGACGGCCGCGGGAATCGAGGCGTCGGGCTCGCGGCCCATGTTGATGTCGCGCATGTAGCACCGCATCGCGGCGAGCTTCTTCAGCACGGCGTCCACAGGCGAGATGTCGCCGGCGGTGAAGAGTTCGGCGAGGTACTCGACCGGGATCCGCAGCGCGTCGATCGCGGCGAACAGATTGCCTCGGTTCTCGGCGTCCTCGCCGGTCTCCTTGACGACGTCGACCACCGGGGAGAGCGGCGGGATGTACCAGACCATGGGCATGGTGCGGTATTCCGGATGCAGCGGCAGTGCCACCTTGTAGGTGGTGATCAGGGCGTGGACCGGGGAACGCTGGGCGGCGTCGATCCAGTCCCGGGGGATGCCGGCGTGCTCGGCCGCGCGCACGACCTCGGGGTCGGACGGGTCGAGGAAGACGTCACGCTGGGCCTCGTAGAGTCCTTGCTCGTCGGTGGTGGAGGCGGCCTCGAGTACCTTGTCGGCGTCGTACAGCATCAGGCCGATGTAGCGCAGCCGGCCGACGCAGGTCTCGGAGCAGATCGTGGGCTGCCCGACCTCGATGCGGGGGAAGCAGAAGGTGCACTTCTCGGCCTTGCCGGTGCGGTGGTTGAAGTAGATCTTCTTGTAGGGGCAGCCCGAGACGCACATCCGCCAGCCGCGGCACTTGTCCTGGTCGACGAGGACGATGCCGTCCTCCTCGCGCTTGTAGATCGCGCCGCTGGGGCACGAGGCGGCGCACGAGGGATTCAGGCAGTGCTCGCAGATGCGCGGCAGGTAGAACATGAAGGTCTGCTCGAACTCGAACTTCACCTTGTCGGCGATCTTCTTCAGCAGCGGGTCGCGGTGGCCGTTGGTCGTGGAGCCGCCGAGGTCGTCGTCCCAGTTGGCCGACCACTCGATCTTCATGTCCTTGCCGGAGATCAGCGACTTGGGGCGCGCGACCGGGGTGTGCTCCTGGGCGGGCGCGTCGGTGAGCGTGGCGTAGTCGTAGGTCCAGGGCTCGTAGTATTCGTTGATCGAGGGAAGCTTGGGGTTGGAGAAGATGGTCAGCAGCTTCTTGAACCGGCCGCCGCCCTTGAGCGTGAGCCGGCCCCGCTTGTTGAGCGTCCAGCCGCCCTTCCACTTCTCCTGGTCCTCGTAGGTGCGGGGATAGCCGAGCCCGGGCTTTGTCTCGACGTTGTTGAACCAGACGTACTCGGTACCGGAACGGTTGGTCCAGGCCTGCCTGCACGTCACCGAGCAGGTGTGGCATCCGATGCACTTGTCGAGGTTCATCACCATCGACATCTGCGCCATGACCCTCATCAGTAGGTCACATCCTGCGAGCGCTTGCGGATGACGGTGACCTCGTCGCGCTGGTTGCCGGTGGGGCCGAGGTAGTTGAACGCATAGGTGAGCTGGGCGTAGCCGCCGATCAGATGTGTGGGTTTGACCAGGAGCCGGGTGAGCGAGTTGTGGATGCCTCCGCGCTTGCCGGAGGTCTCGGCGATCGGTACGTCGATGAGCCGGTCCTGTGCGTGATACATGTACACCGTTCCCTCGGGCATCCGGTGTGACACGATCGCCCGGGCGACCACGACGCCGTTGCGGTTGACCGCCTCGATCCAGTCGTTGTCCTCGATCCCGACCTTCGCGGCGTCCCGGTCGCTCATCCAGATGTTCTGGCCGCCCCGCGAGAGGGAGAGCATGAACAGGTTGTCCTGGTATTCGGAGTGGATGGACCATTTGTTGTGCGGGGTGAGGTAGCGCACGGTGAGGCCTTCGACGCCCTGGCCGTCGGAGCCGTCCGAGACGTTGCCGAGGGAGGGTTCGGCGAACAGTGCCGCCATGTTCAGCGGGGGCCGGTAGACCGGGAGTCCCTCGCCGAGTTCGGCCATCCAGTCGTGGTCGAGGTAGAAGTGCATCCGCCCGGTCAGCGTGTGCCACGGCTTCTTGCGCTCGACGTTGATGGTGAAGGGCGAGTACCGCCGGCCGCCGCTCTCCGATCCCGACCACTCCGGTGACGTGATCACGGGCACGGGCGGGCCCTGGGTGTCGGCGAAGGTGATCTGTTTTCCCTCGTGCTCCTCGGCAAGGTCGGCCAGCCGCACGCCGGTGCGCTTCTCGAGAGTCTTGAACCCTTGGGTGGCGAGTGCCCCGTTGGTGGTGCCGGACAGTGCGAGGATCGCCTCGCAGACGTGCACATCTCGCTTCAGGGACGGCCGACCGGCCGCCGCACCCGTCCGGATCGTTCCGTTCTTGCGCCGCAAGTAGTCCACCTGTGCGCCGAGTTCGAAGGTCACCCCCTTGGTGGTCGCGCCGAGCGTGTCCACGAGCGGGCCGAGTGCGTTCATCTTCTCGGCCACGGCCCCGTAGTCGCGCTCGACCTCGACGAGCCTGGGCATCGTGACCCCGGGCACCGGCTCGCACTCGCCCTTCTTCCAGTCCCGCACGGTTCCGTGCGGATTCGCCATCGCGTCCGGGGTGTCGTGGGTGAGCGGCAGGGCCACCACGTCGTTGCGGACCCCCAGCCGGGTGGCGGCGAGCTCACTGAACTTCTCGGCGATCGTCTGCCAGGCATCCCAGTCCGTGCGGGTCTGCCAGGGCGGTGCGATGGCCGGGTTGAAGGAGTGCACGAAGGGGTGCATGTCCGTGGTGTTGAGGTCGTGCTTCTCGTACCAGGTGGCGGCGGGCAGCACGACGTCCGAGAAGATCGTGGTGCTGGTCTGCCGGAAGTCGATCGTCATCAGCAGGTCGAGCTTGCCCTCGGGGGCCTCGTCATGCCACTTCACGTCGACCGGACGTCGGTCCCGGGGTGTCTCGGTGGCCCGTACCGAGGAGTCGGCGCCGAGCAGATGCTTGAGGAAGTACTCGTTGCCCTTGCCGGACGAGCCGAGCAGATTGGCCCTCCAGATGGACAGGATGCGCGGATGGTTCTCGGGGGCGTCCGGATCCTCCCCCGCGAACTCCAGGGCCCCCGACTTCAACTGCTCGACCACGTACTCGCCCACCGGGGTGCCCGCAGCGCCGGCCTGGTCGCTCAGGTCGAGCGGATTCCGGTTGAAGGTCGGGTAGGACGGCATCCAGCCCATGCGTGCGCTCTGCGCGAGTACATCGGCGGTGCTCATTCCCGCGAGTTGCCCGCTGCCCGTCTTGGCGGACAGAGTGTCGGCGCCGAACCGGTCGTAGCGGAACTGGTTGGTGTGGAGATACCAGTACGCGGTCTGGATCATGTTGCGCGGCGGCCGGTTCCAGTCCAGCGCGTTGGCGATCTGTGTGTAGCCGGTGAGCGGCCGGACCTTCTCCTGGCCGACGTAGTGGGCCCAGCCGCCGCCGTTGACTCCCTGGCAGCCCGTCAGGTTGGTGAGGGTGAGGAACGCGCGGTAGATCGTGTCGGAGTGGAACCAGTGGTTGGTTCCGGCGCCCATCACGATCATCGAACGGCCCTTGGACTCCTCGGCGTTCGCGGCGAACTCGCGTCCGACCCTGGCCGCGGTGGAGGCCGGGACACCGGTGATCGTCTCCTGCCATGCCGGGGTGTAGGGCGACTCGGCGTCGTCGTACCCGGCGGCCCATTCTCCCGGAAGGCCGTCTCGGCCCACGCCGTACTGCGCGAGCAGCAGGTCGTAGACGGTGGTGACCAGGTGGCCGTCGACCCGCCGGACCGGCACACCACGCGGCAGATCGGCCGCCGCACCGTCGGGGGTGTCGAAGCGCGGGAAGCGGACGAGCACGCTCTCCCGCGAGGTGTCCATCAGCGTCAACTGGGGGTCGACATCACCGAGTTCCAGATTCCACTTGCCCACACCGGCGTCGCCGTAGCGGTGCCCCAGAGATCCGCCTGGAATGGTCGGCTGCCCTGTCCGCGCGTCGACGAGCACGGTCTTGAACGCGGCGTTCTCCTCATGCCGGTGCTCGGGGAGGTCGGAGGCGGTGAGGAACTTGCCCGCCGTGTACGTCTTCTCGCCGCTCGCACCCGGTCCGGCTGCTTCGTCGAGCCGGACCAGGTAGGGAAGATCGGTGTAGGTCTTGACGTACTGCGTGAAGTACGGGGTGTGACGATCGACGAAGAACTCCTTGAGCACGACGTGGCCCATGGCCATCGCCAGGGCGGCGTCGGTGCCCGGCTTGGCCGGCAGCCATTCGTCGGCGAACTTCACGTTGTCGGCGTAGTCGGGGGCGACCGCGATGACCTTCTGGCCGCGGTACCGGGCCTCGGTCATCCAGTGCGCGTCCGGTGTGCGCGTCACCGGCAGGTTGGAACCCCACATGATGAGGTAGCCCGCGTTCCACCAGTCCCCGGACTCCGGGACGTCGGTCTGGTCGCCGAACACCTGGGGCGAGGCCACCGGGAGGTCGGCGTACCAGTCGTAGAAGCTCAGCATCGAACCGCCGATGAGGTTCACGAACCGGGCACCGGAGGCATGGGAGACCATCGACATGGCCGGGATCGGTGAGAACCCGGCCACCCGGTCGGGGCCGTACTTCTCGATGGTGTGCACGTGGGCGGCCGCGACGATCTCCGCTGCCTCCTCCCAAGTGGCGCGGACCAGACCGCCCTTGCCCCGCGCGGACTTGTACGCCTTGGCCCGCAGCGGGTTCTCGACGATGTGCGCCCACGCCCGCACCGGATCTCCGTCGTGCTGTGACTTCGCCTCACGGAACATCCGGAGCAGGACACCACGCACGTAGGGGTAGCGCACTCGGGTCGGCGAGTAGGTGTACCAGGAGAAGGCCGCGCCGCGTGGACAACCGCGGGGTTCGTATTCCGGCGAGTCCGGGCCGACCGAAGGGTAGTCCGTCTGCTGGGTCTCCCAGGTGATGATCCCGTCCTTGACGTAGACCTTCCAGGAACAAGAACCGGTGCAGTTGACACCATGAGTGGAGCGGACGACCTTGTCGTGGCTCCACCGGTCCCGGTAGAAGTCGTCGGCATCACGACCCCCGGTCTGCGACAGCGTCCTCAAATCGGCGGAGACCGTACCGCGGGTGAAGAACCGCCGGCTGCGCACCAACGCCTCGGCCACGGTCCCGTCCATCCCGACATCCTTGCTCATGGCACTCCCTGTCCTCGTGTGGCTCAGCGGACGATGATCAACGCACCGGCCGCCGTGAGGGGCACGATGACCGCTGACGGCGAACCGATCGGATCGAGTCGGTCCGGCCGTGGGCGTCGCCCACCGTCAACCAGGGCCCCTCGCGTTCCGCCGGGCCCGGACTGCCACCCGCCGCCGCGCTGCTCTACGACGTGCGTCGGCGCCAGGCAAGTCGCCGGCGTCCTCAAGCCGGCTGTACCGATGCCGAGTTCACCGGGTGTGTGGCAACAGTGAGCAGAATGGCGGATCTCTCGAGTGCCTCGAGGCTGTGCCGGGCCGGAGGCACAATGATCATGTCGCCGGTGACCCCGTCCCACGACGCCTCCGCGCACTGCAAACGGACCCGGCCACGCAACACGAGCAGCGTGGCCTCGCCAGGGTTCTCGTGTTCCGTGAGCGACTCTCCCGCCTCCAGTGCCACGAGCGTCTGACGCAGCACGTGTTCGTGACCGCCGTACACGGTTTGCGCGCTACGCCCCGATGCCGTCCCTGCGGCGCGTTGCATGTGCTCGCGGACCCGGGCATCCAGAGAGAACTTCCGCATGGCGCCGAGTCTGTCACTCATTCGATGACCGTCAATGCCCCGCTCGACCTTGCCGGCGGCGGCATTCGTCCACGTGTGTTTGGGACTTGTGGCACTACACGATCGGGTACTTCGCAGTTCGGCCGCCCGGCGGGAGGGTCGGATTCGCTCCCTGAGCGCGCGGGGTACCTGGTTGGGTGGCACCGCATTCGCGAAGGCTGCCATCTCGCCGACCTCGCACGTACCTATCTGCGGTGGAGCACACGCGAATTCCTCAACACGACGGAGCATGTTGGCGGGTCTGGCCGGGCCGAACGGCCCTGGCCCGCGCTCGGCCGGTCGCCGAATCTGGGCGTGGAGCCATTGCCGGAAGAAGCAGGCGCCATGTCCCGGACCATGCTTCGGGCCGTCCGGCTGCCGGCGAGACCGAGAGGAAACCTTGATGCGCCAGGTGGAGGAAGCGGCGGTCGATGAGCGGGCGGACAGGGGTGGCCCGATTCCGCCCGGTGCCCGGCCCGTGGTGATGCTGCTGCTGGCGACACTGGGATTCGCGATCAACTTCTGGGCATGGGCCCTGCTGAGTCCATTGGGGCCACGCTTCAAGGACACCTTGTTCCTCAGCTCGTTCGAGCAGTCGCTGTTGGTCGCCGTGCCGGTGATAGTGGGTTCTCTGGGCCGGATTCCGGTGGGGGCCCTGACCGACCGGTTCGGCGGGCGGGTGATGTTCCCGCTGGTCTCCGCGGCAACGGTGATGCCGGTGCTGTTCCTGGGATTTGCCGGCCACTCCTCGCTCGCCGCACTGCTGATAGGCGGGTTCTTCCTCGGCATCGGCGGCACGTCGTTCGCCGTCGGCGTGCCGTTTGTGAGCGCATGGTTCCCGCCCGAGCGGCGTGGCCTGGCCATCGGGATCTTCGGAGCGGGAATGGGCGGCACCGCGATCAGCGCCCTCACCACGGTGAAGCTGGTCGACGCCCACGGCATGGCCAACCCCTTCCTGATCACCGCCTTGGCGCTGGCCGCCTACGCGGTGCCGGCCGCCGTGCTGCTGCGAGACGCTCCCGGGCGTACGGCGCCGACCGAGCCACTCGGCCGGCGACTGGCCGCCACCGCCCGTCTGGGCATCACCCGACAGGCGTCCGTCCTGTACGCGGTTGCCTTCGGTGGGTACGTGGCGTTCTCGGTGTACCTGCCGACCTACCTGAAGACCGGCTACGGGCTGGACCAGGCCGACGCGGCGAACCGCATGGCGGGGTTCGTGCTGGTGGCGGTTGCGATGCGACCGGTAGGCGGCTGGCTGTCCGACCGCGTAGGGCCCACACGCGTGCTCGGTGCGGCCATGGCGGTCGTGGTCGTCGGCGCAGCCGTGCAGGCCGCCACGCCGACGTTGGCTCCCGTGGGCACAGTCGCATTCCTGACCATGGCCGCCGCCTTGGGCGCCGGCAGCGGTGCCACCTTCGCTTTGGTTGCTCTGCTGTCCCCGGCGAACATGGTGGGATCCGTCACCGGGATGGTCGGTGCGGCCGGCGGCCTGGGCGGATTCATCCCGCCGCTGGTCATGGGCACCATCTATGGTGCCACCGGCTCGTACGCCCTGGGACTGATCCTGCTTGCGGTCGTGGCACTGGCGGCGCTGGTCTACACGGTCACCGGTGTGCGCCGGGCGACAACCCGGCCCGCGGCGACCGGCACCGTGCCCCCAGCCGCGCAGTGAAAGAGGAATCCCATGTGTGAGTACTGCGGTTGCCAGTCGATCGACGCCATCGCCGAACTGACCGCCGAGCACGACAGCGTTGTCAATCTGATGAGCAACGTGTGGACCGCCCATCGCAGCGGAGACATCGCGGAGATGGCCCGGGGGCATGCCTGATCACGGCAATCCTCCGCCCACACACGCAGGTGGAGGAGCACGGCCTCTTCCCAGCCATGTCGGACGAGTTCCCCGACCACATAGCCGCGCTGGAGACGAACACCGCCGCTTCGAGACGGTACTGGGCGAGGCCGCCGACGGCATCCCGGCTGATCCCGACTGGCCCGACCGACTGATGGACGCGCTGGGCCTGCTGCGCGAGCACATCCTCAAGGAACAGGACGGAGTGTTCCCAGCAGCTCTGACGATCCTCACCTCTGAGCAGTGGGACATGATGGACGCCGTACGCGCCCGCGTCACCGACGCGGCCTCCACGCCGGCCCGATAGGCGTTCTGCCCAGGCGTGCGCCAGGGTCGTAAGTCCTGTGTCCGGCAGGGACAACCTGCCCTTCGACGGGTGACGTGCGGCCGATGTCCGACGACCCGACCCGGGTAGAGGATTCAACCGCAAGCGTGGATTCCGGTCGCGCTGACAGCACACCGAGGAGAGCGATGAATAGAAAGGCCGAGCCCGTCGGCGCGACGACATCGCCCAAATCCGCGTCACCGGCCGACACCGACGAACTTTCACGGATACTCGGGCTCTCGCAGGTCACGGCGCTTGGCGTCGGCAGGTCGTCGGCAGGTCGTCGGCACCGAAATATTTCTGCGACCATGACCATGCGCGAGCACGGCGACAAGCCGTTGCACCGGCTCTCGTTCGCCTACCTCGGCGACGCCCGCAACAACATGGGCAACTCGCTGCTCATCACGGGTGCGATGCTGGGCATGGACGTGAGCATGGTGGCCCCCAAGGCACTGTGGAACGACGACGAGATCGTCGCGCGCGCGAAGGAGATCGCGGCCCGCACCGGCGCCACCGTCACCCACACCGAGGACGTCACCCAGGGTGTCGCGGGCGTCGATTTCCTCCTATACCGGCGTGTGGGTCTCCATGGGCGAACCCAATGAGATCCGGGACACCCGTATCGCCCCACTCGAGCCCTACCAGGTCGACGCGGATGTCGTGAAGGCCACGGCCAACCCTGCCGTCAAGTTCCTGCACTGCCTCCTCGCCTGCCACGACCGCGCCGCCCGGTTCCATGGGCCTCGAGGTCGACGCCGCCTGCCGATTCGTCGAGACGACCGGTGACATGGCCGCCATCGGCGCACTCGACCAGACCGAAGAGATCCTGCGCGGCAACGCCGGGACCATCGTCACTCCCAGCGGCAACTACCCCGAGAACAGCCTGCTCTGACGCGCTCGCGCCCCGACACCACCATGCGGGCAGACGCCTGCCCCCACGCCTGCGGCGACCACGCAGATCATCACCAATTTGGAGGAAATCATGCTGTCCGAGCAATCCACTCCGGTCATTCGTGCCACGTTGCCCGTCGTCGGCGCGGCCCTCGGGGACATCTCCGAACGGTTCTACGTCGGTATGTTCGACGCCCATCCCGAACTGCTGCGAGACCTGTTCAACCGGGGCAACCAGGCCAACGGAGAACAAAAGCAGGCGCTGGCCGGATCCATCGCGGCGTTCGCCACCATGCTCGTGGAGCAGCCCGACGTCCGGCCCGACGCGATGCTCGCGCGGATCGCCAACAAGCACGCCTCTCTGGGCATCACATCCGGGCAGTACAAGATCGTCCACCACCACCTCTTCGCCGCGATAGTGGACGTGCTCGGCAGTGCCGTCACCCCTGACGTCGCCGCAGCCTGGGACGAGGTCTACTGGCTCATGGCCAACGCCCTCATCGCCGCCGAGGGACGCCTCTATCAGGAACACCGGCTTGCCGAGGGAGAGGTCTGGCGACCGATGGAGATCACTGGGCGGCGTGAGGAGACCCCCGACGCGGTCTCCTACACGCTGCAGCCCGCCAACGGCGGCTCCGCGGGCTCGTTCAGGCCTGGTCAGTACGTCAGCGTCCAGATCCGACTTCCGGACGGCGCACGGCAGATCCGCCAGTACAGTCTCTCGGCCGCGCCCGGCACCACGCACTGGCGTATCACCGTCAAGCGAGTCCACGGCGGGGCGAGCCCGGACGGCGAGGTCTCCTCCTGGCTGCACCGGAACGCCGCAGTGGGCGATGTCCTGACCGTTTCGGCGCCTTTCGGCGACCTCGTCCTGCCCGACGGCGACAATCCCTTGCTTCTCGCCTCCGCCGGAATCGGCGTCACTCCGATGGTGGCCATGCTCGACCACTTGGTGGCCACCGGTTCGACGCGCCCGGTGGTCGTCGTCCACGCCGATCGCAGCCCCGCCGATCACGCCCACCGCGACGAACAGCGGCGTCTCGTCCACGCGTTGCCGCACGCCGACCTCCACCTGTGGTACGAGGAGCCCGGCGACGAGGAAGCCTCCGTCGGCCGGGCCGACCTCGGCGCACTGGAACTCCCCGACGGTTCGACCGCGTTTCTCTGCGGTCCGCTGCCCTTCATGCGCACGGTACGCGGCGACCTGCTGCGTCGCGGTGTGCCCGCCGAGGCGATCCACTACGAGGTTTTCGGACCGGACCTTTGGCTCGGAGAGGACTGACCCCGACGCGGCGGGCCCGTCGTTCCCCATGGTTGGACAACCGTACATTCGGGGCCGGCGGCGTGAGCGACGGGCGAATATCGGTGTCCGAGGGCGTGGTTCTTTCGAACCTGCACCCTCGGACATCCGGCCGACCGTTGCCCGACGGTTGTTCTAAAACCCCGCCGGATGCCGAGGCGGTCAGGCTCGACTGCGAAAACCCACCGTCGAGCCGACGCCCACGGGCCGCTCCCTATGCCGATTCGAACCACGCGATCGCCACGATCCGCCTGCCACGAGCACACGAGGTCGCGGCATCTCGTGCAGCGCGGCACGGGTCCTGCCGCACAGTCAGCCTCACACCGGCGCCGAACAGAAACCGGGCGACCTCACCGAGCGAAACCGCCGCGCGGCCGCCGTCAATCAGGGTCGCCCGAACAGGGCCAGGGGAGTGCCGATGTCCTGGCAACGGCGCCTGACCTACGCCGGCGAGCTCTTGGCCGCGCGGCGACCGGGCCTGCCTCGGTTCGCGTCCCGCATGGCGGGATGGCTCCGATCGTCGTGCCGGTCCGCTCCTCGATGGAAGGCGCTGTGGTGCCCCGGGTGTTGAGCCCCGGGGCAGCACAGGACGGGTCGGACGCCGAACGCGGCGGGGTACCGGATGGTTCCGGCGGGGACCGTGCGGGTGTTGTCGAGGGCCATGGCCATCATGGCCTCGTCCGGTACCTCGAAGGGTGCGCGGATACCGAAGCGGGAGGCCGGTGTGAAGCCGAACCGCGGGTAGTAGTCGGCGTGTCCCAGGACGAGGACGAGGTTTTCGCCCATGGCCCGGGCGGCGTCGAGTGCGGCGCGGATGGCGGTGGAGCCGGCGCCGGTGCGCTGGGCCGAGGGCAGCACCGCGCAGGGCGCCAGGGCGAGGGCGGGTGCGCCGTCGACGTGGCAGCGGGTGAGCAGGGCGTACCCGGTCGCGGTGCCGTCGGGGGCGGTGCTGAGCATGGACAGGCCGTCGATCCACGCCGTCGGGTCGGCGCGCAGGGCGTCGACGATGTCGGCCTCCAGGGCGGTGGGGAAGGCCGCGAGGAGGATGTCGCGGATGGCCGGGATGTCCTCGGTGGTCTCGGGACAGGCGGTCCAGGTCGTCATGGTTTCGTCCTCGGTGGTGTCGGGGGTGTGGTCGTGGGGGCGGAGGATGGAGACGGCGTGGTTGTAGTCGCTGCCGTGTTCGCGCCGCACGTCGATCTCTGTCCGGTGTGCGGCCGGGGCCTCCGGCATGCCGGGGTGCTGCCGGTCCGCTCGGTCCATGCGCTGGGTGAGCGGCCTGTAGTACTCGTCCCACCGGTCGCTTTCCGGCAGCGACCGGTGCGCGTGGAGACGGTAGCCGGCGGCCTGTACGGCGTCGGTGTTCGCGGCGTGGGTGCGCAGCGGGTAGGCCGCGTCCCAGTAGGCGCGCACCGGGTCGGCGGGGCTGGGCACGGTCCATTCCATTTCGGTGACGACGAGGACGCCGCCCGGGGTGAGCAGGCGACGCCAGGCGCAAAGGGCGGCGTCGAAGCCGATGGTGTAGACGGACCCCTCGGCCCAGATCACGTGATCGGGGACGGGCAGCCGCTCCATCGAGCGGTTGACGACCGTGATCCGGTCGCCCAGGCCCCGGCGGGCCGCTTCGGCGGCAAGGCTGTCCAGCGGTCACGGACGCAGTTCAAAGAAGACCCCCGTGTCCGTGCAGGCCCCGCGCGGACCGACGTGCCGTGTCGGTCGGCGGCGTCGTGATCGACGCCCGCGCCCGATGCGGTTCCCCCTTCGCGGCCGCTGCGCCGCCGACGTGCGGCTGCGCCGGGTCGGACAGCCGTGGTCGGTCGAGCGGGGATTCAGGTTCGCGGCTTCGGAAGAATCGTGTTCGGGGCGGCCTGCCCTGGGCTCGGTCGTGCGCGTTCTCGCGTTCGGTGGCGTGAACGGCCGCGGCGCCGTGGCGTCGAGGAGTCTGCGGTCGGGCGCGTCGTCTGCGCAGGCGGCGGCCGGGGTGGACGGCGCCGCGGCAACACCAACAGCCGATCGGGCCGGGCCGGCCGGCCTGCCGTGGTTTTGTCGTCTGCGGTGCTCGACCAGGCGGGCGACAGGCGCCGGGATGGATGTCGTGACCGACGACCTGCTCCTGGGCGACCTGATCGGCCATTACATGGCGGCGGTCGCGGAACGCCTTCTCGCCGACGGTCATCACGTCGTCGGCTGCGACGCGCGTCCGCCCTACAGCGACGACAACGAACTCGCGTGCGCACGCGGGGGATCGGCCTCGCGTACACCTGCCGGCAGAGCATGCACCCGGGTCCGTACGAGAGCGAGCCGGCCTGGGACGCGGAATCCGGCTGGTCCCGCAGCGTCCGGGACACGGCCACGTCCGAGCCCGTACTCCCTCTCGGCCGGTGGGCCTGCGCCGGGCCCGTCCCGGCCCACGAACGCGTGGCCGCGTTCGTGGCGGCCCGCTGCTCGACGCCACCGCGGCGGGCAGCCCGAGACGACCCGCCTACCGGGAGGACCCGGGCGCCGTGCGCGCCCGCCTGCCCCGCCACACCCGCCAGCCCTGGACCCGACGCGTGGATGCCGCCCGCCGCCACGCCAACCGGCGCCACGCGCTCGAATACCTCGCCGGCGCCCGCGCCGGGGGAAGAACCCCTGTACGTCCCCGTGTCGAGGGGCGAGCCGAGGATGTTGAGCCGCCGGCCGGCGACCCGGCGAACGACCGACGCGTCGCATCGTCCGCCCCACACGCACCCCCACGGGCGGCCGACACGAGCCCGCCCCCGCACCCCGCTGCGCCGCTTCCTCGACCGCGAACTCTCGGCCGGAGCGAGACCGTCGCGCGAAAGCTCTCCCACGAACGCCGACGCCGACCTCCCGGTCGACGGCCTGCTCCCGGACGTCACGAGCACCAACCGGCCCGGGCACTCCGCCCGGAGCACCGTTCACCAACTGCTCGGCCACCTCCTCCCGGACACCCGAGCAGGACGGGCAGGCCCGCAGCCGCGTGGAGTCGGTGGGCCATCACACCGAGGGCGGGCGCTGATTCCTCCCGGCACGGGAAATCGTGCGCGCGTTCGTCTCTCCGCAGGCCGCTCCCTCGTTGCCCGAGTCGGTGATCGCGAGCGTGAACTCGCCGTGCGCGTAATCGGCCGGCACCGGTGTCGTTGACGCATCCAGGCGCCAGTTCGTTGGCGAGTTCGTCGAGGCAGAGGCGATGCGTGCGTCCCGGTCGGCGAACGGTCAGGTGTCCGGCGGAGAGGTCGACCGAACCGGCCGGAAGCCGAGTGGTCTCGTTCGGGCCGAGAGCGTGGACTGCCACCAGAGCGACGATCAGCCTGCCGGCAGGGGTGGGAGTGCGGTCGATGACTTCCCTCGGCGCCTCGGGGGGAATTCGAGGGGAATCTTCTCGGCCGCGGTAACCGCGGGTGGGATCCGCGAAGAGACGAATCCGGACGCGCCGCCAACCCGGCCCACGGAGATGCTTTGCCACAGCAGCCGTCAGGTCGCCCGGCAGGCTCCGGTGTCGACCCATGCGTGGATGAGGTCGTGGTGCAGGGTCTGGCCTTCCGGCGCGTTGGGTATTCGTATCGGGACGTCCGCGGGATCGCGCCCGGCGTTCTCGACGGTCAGACACACCGCGTAGCGCCCGTTGTTCGTCGCGATCGTGAACCGCTCGCCCGCGATCGACCCCGAGACAGCTTCGATCCGCAAAGCCGGCCGCGAACCGTTCGGCGAATCGAGTCTGGTCCCCACGAGTGTGGTGTAGTCGATCGACCCGGCGAACCCTTCCGCCACCGACCCACTCGACAGCTCCGCCGCGAACTTGTCCGCCGCCGATCGCACGGAGTCCCGATCCCACGTCGACCGATCGTGCAGGTTCACCATCAACAGGCCCAACCCGAAACCGCACAGCGCGGTCAGGATCCCGCCGACCTGCCCCTTCCCGAACGACTCCCCCCAGCGCGGCGCGGTCGCCGCGTCGTCACCCGGACCCGCGAACCTTCGGTACAGCCAAGGGATATCGACCACGCTCAGCAGTAACGCCAAGCCACCGAGCCCGAAAAAGTAGACGGCCGATCCAGGCATGCCACTTCCCCCGTTCACCGGCTCGACCACCGCGCCGGCTGCGCCCGAAGGTACACCCCTGCATTTGCGGAGTCCTTGGCAGAGGTCTCAAAGATCGAGCACGGCGGCGACGGCCTCGATCTCGACGAGTCGGTCCTTGTAACCGAATACGGTCACGCCCATCAGGTGCTGGGGACGCCATGGTCGGCGAACGAGTCCCGGACCACCTGACAAACGCGGTGTCGACAGCCCGGCCCCCGCCTCCCCCGCACTGCCACCCTCGTGCGACGGCCCGTCGAGGACCACCCGGCCTCGTCGGAACCCGCCGCCGCGAATTGCCCGAACCACGTGCCTCCTTCGCCGTACTCCTCGCCGGCCGGCCGACACCGTCCCCACCGGCCCGGTGAGGACGCCGCCGTCCGCAGACTCCTCCACGACCTCGACACCGTGCCCAACCCCGGTCACCGCCCGCCCGCGCCCAACCGGTACCGGACCCGCAACGGCGCATCCACCGCTCACGCCGGTGCGGCACACGCGCCCCCACCCCGCGCCACCACGAACGGCCCCTCGGCCACCCGGCGTTCGCCGCCGCCCACACGGGAACCCTCTCCCATCGGAACCACGCCGCGCCCGCCATCCGGACGAGGTCGCGCCGCCGCGGCGGCTTGGATCCCGATCACCCCGCGCTGCGCCGCCCGTCCCGACCCGGCGGAAACCGCGGACGACCTCGTCCTGCCGGGCGAGGTCCCCGAACACCAACGCGGACCCGGTGCGACACGAGCAGGCCGGTACGGCCCGTCCGGTGCCGGTGCAGCGCGCGGTGCACCGGCTGGCCGCACCGAACCGACCGCACGGACGCGGATGCGGCGGCGGGTGAACGGCCGGCGGTGATCGCCGGGCATCCGTAACCGGCCTCCCGGCCCCCGGGACGCTGCGCGCCGCAGGGCCGACCAACTGTCCGTTGCCATCGAAACGAGGCGAATGGCAGCGAATCAAGTTGTTTCGACCTTTGCGCCGGCGATCCTGGACGTTCGTGGTTTCACGGGATCGGACGCTTCTCAGTGCTGGACCAGACAGAAGGGGTGTCCCGCCGGGTCCGCGTAGACGCGCCAGCTTCGCCCGTCCGGACCGATATCGAGCACCGTCGCGCCTGCGGCCAGCACCTCTCGCTGAGCCCGATCCAGGTCTGCGACACCCAGGTCCAGATGGAACTGCTGGGGCCGCGCGGGGTCCGGCCACTGTGGCCGCCGGTAGTTCGCCACGCGCTGGAAGGCGAGCACGAGACCGGACGGCGAGTGGAGCGTTGCCCAGCCGTCACCAGGTGCCCATCGCCGATCCTGCCGATTGACGACGCCGCCGAGGAGGGATCTGTAGAACTCGGAGAGTCGCCTCGGATCAGGACAGTCCAACACCACGCACTGCAGATCGGCAATCACGACCAGACTGTAGACCGTCCCCGAGCACGCACCTAGCGTCGCCGGTCGCGCCGCGTCCAGGCTCGAGGCCGTGGCCTTGTGACAAACGATCCAGTCCATGCAGGTGAGAGCGCCCAACTCGACCGACTCCGTCGACACCAGACACCAACGCCTGAACACCGCGCGCGAATGCCGACGCCGTGACGCTTGCGGATCGCCGAAAACGGCCGGGCATGCTCTTCGTTGTCCACTTGCCGGAACGCTCGGCAAGATCGGGAGCCGCCCGACAGTCGAGGGTCGGGGCCGTACCGACCGGTCACGGGCGGGCGCCTTCGGCGTCGCCGGCGCGATGGCCACGTCACCCCGGGGCAGTTGGACCCGCGTGTCCTACATCGAGATGACATCGCGGTTCCTCGAACCCGTCCTTCCGGGCCTTTCCACAATCCAAGGCCGCGTCAAACGCTGAACCCACTGACATCCGCTCGTGGCGAGAGGCGCTGTCACTCGCCATGTGGTCGGCAGTGAAAATGCTCTGTGCCGCATCGGGCAAACCCTGAACCGGCGCGGCACTTGAACCCGGAAGCAAACACCGTTCCCGGAGCAAAACGCTCTTTCATTCGACGTAGAGGAACTCCGGGCCGTAGGTCTTCCCGCCGCCGTCCGGAAGCTGTTGCACCATCAGGGAGCGCGCGAGGGGCCCCATCTTGAACATGTGGCCGACCGCGGTACCCACCTCACTCCTGCCCGCGTTCGGATCGTCCGCCCGCCACGCGCGCTCCAGCGCCCGCAGCATCGAGCTGAACTCGGTGTTGAACGCGTCGAGAGTCTCCCGGATCTCGGGAGTGGGAGCGTTCGTCGGGTCGTTGGCCCAGCCGCCCTCGGGGACCCTGCCCATGGGGTGGGCC
This sequence comes from Embleya sp. NPDC050493, assembly GCF_044458105.1. Classification (NCBI taxonomy): domain Bacteria; kingdom Bacillati; phylum Actinomycetota; class Actinomycetes; order Kitasatosporales; family Streptomycetaceae; genus Embleya; species Embleya sp. NPDC050493. The sequence continues at coordinate 49,142 of NZ_JBITHP010000023.1, read as the reverse complement.
GGAGGCAGGGGAACGGCGTCGCCCGTGAAGTCCCAGACGTCCGGGGACTCCGAAACCTTGATCAGCTTCCGGCCGTGGAAGAGTTCGCGGAACACGTAGAAGTGCGCCAGCTCTCCCGGCTTCCCGGGGAAGGGATTCTCGGGCGAGGCGGAGGTGCCCTCGCCCTGCTCCTTGATGACCTCGATGGCGGCCCGGACCTTCTCGATGCTGTCGAGCGGGACGATGTCGTTGCCCTGCCCGTGGTGGGCCAGCGAGTAGTCGATCTGTCGGGCGCCGGTGATCAGGTGGCTGTGCGCCTCGAACGCTTTCTCGATCGCGGTGTAGAAGGCCCCGATCGTGGTGAAGGTCTCGAATTGCGCGACGGGGTCGTCCGGACGCTCGATCTCGGAGAACATCTCGACGGAAGCCTTGTTCAAGCCCTCCAGGAAGACGATCAAGTCGGGGCGTACACCACCGGGCAGCGGGTGCTCGTACTTCGGCACCACGCTCGGGTCGGCGATGACCGGATTCCCGCCGATGGTGGTGAGCATGTTGCACACCAACCCCATGTGGGTCATCTCGTCGAACATGACCGCCCGGATCGCGTCGTAGACCGGCCCCTGCCTCTGCTCGATCGACCACAGGCCGCTCGCGTAGGGGCCGATGGTCGCGACCTCGACCATGATCGCCTGCTGGAGCGCGTTCCTCAGCCACTCCGCGTCGCGCTCCGTGGGGCGAACCCCCATCAGTTCGACGATGGCGTTGCTCTGGTACTCGAGAGTTTGGGTCACACCGCTACCTTTCCGATCCGTGCATGAAAACGTGACGGCCGTGGTCCACCGTCGACGGATACCAACGTAGGTGCCTCCAACCCGCGGACCGTCGCCACACGAGACGGCCATTCGGGTGCTTCGCGGCTCGATCCGCGCCCACCGCGCGCCGGCCAACGAGGGTTCAACGACCGCTCGGGTTCGTTCACACTCGCGTCCCCGCCCACGGCGCGCCCCCCGCCCGCCGCGCCGCGTGCCGCCGGGGCCTGCGCCGCCGGGAGGAACGGGTGAGGAGACGAGCCGTTGTTCGTCGATGCCTCGGCAGGGCCTCGGGCAGGGCGAGAGAAGGGACGTCTCCCTGCACCGAAGGATGCGGGTAGAGGTGTCGGCGTGGTCGCGGCCGCGCGGACAAGGGGGTTGACCGGCCTGCTCGTCCCCGGGGGCGCGGTCGGCTCGATGCACCCCCGGGGACACGCCCCGGTTTACCCCTTGTCCGCGCGGGCCGGGCGGTCGGTCACACGATGGTGGTCCAGATCGAGCGGTGGGCGGGGCCGTGCTCGTCGAGCTGCTCGAGGGTGGTCGCGTACACGCGCATCACCCGGCGGTCCAGGGCGCGCATCGCGTGCAGGGCCGGGCGCAGCCGGTCGATCCGGCGGTGCAGCACGGCCCAACACGGCCAAGCATCGGATGCCGGCGGCGATCGCGACGCGGGTCGGCACCGTCTACCCCGACGACCCGAGGAGCCCGCTCGAGACCGTGATGCCGCTGGATCTGCGGCCGCGTCCCGGTGGCGGGGTGTGTGCGGGGGTGGGGGATGTCGTCGCCAGCGCGCCGCGGGGCAGCGGATCGCGTTCGCGGTGGTCCCGACGGTGTGTTTGCGCAGGCCTCACACGGGGGTGTGGACGATCCTCGCGCACGAGGTGCGGTTGCTCGAGGAGTGGGTGAGGACCGTAGCGGTGCCGGTGCTGTTGACCGGACGCCACGACGCCCCGGTGCTTCCGCCGCAGGTGACATCTGCGCGGCCTACGACGACGTGCGAGGTCGACTCGCCGACGCCGGTACCGTCCCGGCCACCGAACGATCCCGGGCCCGATTCGAAGCCGCGGCCGCGCGGACTGATCGACGTACTCGCCCCGTCCCCCGGTGGTTTCGCCGAGGAGACGGTACGGGCGTGGGCCGAGGCGCTGACCGATGCCGAGGCCCTCGACCACGCGAACCGGCCGGCCCGGGTCCGCCACGATCCCGCCGCGATCCTCGTGGTGCTTCGTATCTTGATCGCCGAGGCCCGGGTCGCCGCAGGGCGTAGGGGTCCCCGGCAGGATGAAGTCGGGGGCCTGTCGCGGGAATTGCGGTATGCCGGTCACCCGAAGGGGGCGACCGCCTGGAGGACGGTGACGACCAGGACCGTGCCGCCGACCTCGTAGCGCAGGAACGCGTTCGCGACGGTGACCTCGCGGCGGTCGCGGTCGCCGCGGACCGGGCACGAACCAGGCCCGTAGGGGTCGCGGCCGATGATGGACTCCGCGCCCGACCTGACCTCGCCGGGCTGGGTGTCGCCGAGTTTCGACAGGCCGTCCTCGGCCTCGTTCGTGTACTGAATCCGGTAGGTCACGGCTGCTTAACCGGATTGCCCTCGGCGTCGACGATCCCCGAGTAGTCCCCGCGGCGGATCCGCTCGACCGCGGCGTCCTCGTCCTCGTACGCCTCGGCCGGCAACGCCCAACCCAGGATCGCCCGACGCACCAGATGCTCCAGCGGGGTCGCGTACATCTCCTCGTCGAACTCCGCCCGACGCTCCGGCGGCAACGCCGCACGGCTCTCCCCGAGCGTGCCCGGCAACGTCACCACCTCGCCCCGCACCCACATGCGTCATGGCTTTGTTCACGAGAAGTGAAGGCGCCGGTACAGCGGTTCGGGTGTCGCCAGGATTCGCCAGGGGTGAGGTTCACGGGTTTTGAAGGCGGTCGGGCGGTTGCGGTGTGAGCATCGAAGTGCTCTTCATATTGGGGAGGCTCCGATGCCGCGTGAATCGAAGGTCGCGTTGGACGCGGCGATCCGGCGTGACCATCGTGCGGGGCTGTCGACGCGCGCAATCGAGAGCAAGCACGGGGTTAGCCGGCGGACGATCAGCAAGGCGGTGAACTCGGCGTGGCCCGAGCCGCGCAAGCCGCTGCCGCCGCGCCGAGCAGTTGCAGCAGCTCGGTCTCGTCGTTCGGCACCCGACGGGAGAGCACCACGGTGGCGTTCGCGTCGATTGTGGTGCAGTGGTGCTGCGTCTTGCCCGCGTCCGTCCCGGCCCACGGTTCGGGCACCGGATCCTCCTCCGTCGTGCGTGTGCCTGGCCCCGGCAGACGACTTCGCTGTCACGTCCATACAGGCGATTCGGTTCGCCTATCCCAATCAGCAACCGAGTCGTCGCGGGACTTCGGGCGGCCAATCCCTCTGAGCCACGACAACGGCATACGCATGACAGCCACACCCGGAGTCCCTGGGTGTCCCGACCCTACGAACGACCGGGAACCAACCCGACAAGAAAGGTATGGATCCGCCTGACCTTGGTGTTCAGGGTCGAGCAAGCAGGAGGAACTCAGGTGCGCGGCGCCGGGGGAAACGCCACACTGACCTGATGGACCATGTCGAGGCGGCCCGGGAACTGGTTCAGGAGCGCTTTCCCCAGGCTCGGGCCGTGTTCTTGGCCGGCAGCGTGCTGACCAAGCGCCGCACCCTTACCTCCGACTTGGACATTGTCGTCCTGGTCACCGGGCTGTCGGCCCCATGCCGCGAAAGCCTCGTGCACCGGGGCTGGCCGGTGGAGCTGTTCGTGCAGACCGAGCACCACTGGCGCACCTTCGTCGAGCGGGAGACAGCCGCCCGACGCTCCCCACTGTTGGCCATGTGTGCCGAGGGGATGTTGCTGGCCGATGCGGACGGGCTCGGAGCGGCGCTGCAGCGCGAGGCGCAGGCGCGGCTGACCGCCGGCCCGCCGCAGGCCTCGCCGGCCGAGCTGGACGACCGGCGGTATGCGCTCACCGACGGGCTGGAAGACCTGCGCGGCTGCACCGACCCGGAAGAGCGCGTCTACCTCGTGGCTGATCTGCTGCAACGGGCCTCGGAACTGGCCCTCTTGGCTGGAGGGCGCTGGCTCGGCGGCGGCAAGTGGCTGTCGCGTCGGCTTGTGACAGCCGATCCAGGGTTGCACAGCAGGTTGATTGCAGGTGCGGTCGCGGCGGTCTCAAGCGATGCGGACGGGACCGGGCGCTTTGCCGCCGCAGTCGAAGAGGTCCTGGATCGGGTCGGCGGCCCGCTGTGGGCGGGGTACACCCGCGGATGACGACACGTAACCCTGAGTGCTTTCGCGTGGACGCGACACACCGGAATCCTTGGTCGCCTTCAAAACTCGGGAACATTCCACCCTCGCTCACGGCCCGACCGCCTTCCGAACTCGCGGACGAACGCCTTCACGAGTCATGGACATAGCCACCCACCTGCGGGCACCACATCGGGCTCAACGACTTGGTCCCGGGCTCCTGCGGCCGGACCCGGACCCGCAGTTGGTGGCCACGATGCATCGCCTGCTCGACCGGCGGATCGACGAGATCGCCGCCCGGATCCGGCGGGGCGAGGCGGGAGGCCCGCCCATGGACCGACATTCCCCTCCGCCGGCCGTGAGACACAGCCCGCACCAGGGGCATTCGGGCCCCGGCTTGGCCATGATGCTCACACGGGCCGCGTCCGCGAGCCCACGAACAAGGAGGCACACCGTGACCGATCCCGACACGAAATCCACCGCACCCGTCGTGGAGGAGGAGGGCGTTCGGCAGGTCGTTCCGGCGGTGATCAGGGTCGCCCCCTCGCCCGCCGCGGCCGACGCCCGCGACGCGCTCCTGGACGCCATCGGCAAGGAGGCCCGCGTCCTCGCCGACACCCACCCCGGCCAGGCGTCCCAGGCACTTCGGGAACTCGCCCACGCCTATGCCCTGGTGACCACCGCGACCCCCACGATCCCCGACACCTTCGTCGGCGCCAACCGCAACGGTCGCGCCGACATGGTGATCGCCCCCACCAAGCCCTCCGGCGGTTACGAGTCCGGCGACTACACCGGCCAGGTCCACATGGTGTTCGACGCGGTGGTCGAGGCCTGACCCCCGGGGAGACGATCCGTATCCGGCCGGGGGCACGACGCCCCGCCAGGTTTCCGGCCGCAAGCCCCGGGCCGAGGAACCCGGTCCGGGGCTCGGCGTCGTTCCCGTACCCGGCTCCGAGGGATGTGAACGGGCGGCATGGGGCACGCGGTGGGTGCGGCGTCCCGGCGGTACCGTGCGCTACGGAAGTCTCTTCGATTCACCTCTTCCCTGCCCGTAGCCATGGGCGGACCATGCCGTTGAGCCTTGTATGCGGCCGGGTTCGCCGGGTGCGGGAGGTATGACACGTTCCATGAACAGGCGCCGGGTACTGAAACTGGGAGCGGCGGCAGCGGCCGGCACAGGACTGGCTCTCGGAGCCGCACCGGCCGGCGCGGCGGCCCCGGTGGTCACCCGTCCCGAGGTACGCACGCTGACCACGCAGCAGTGGCAGGACTTCGTGGCCGCGGTGCACCAACTGCACTCCGGCGACGACCCCTACACCGCCATGGTCGGAACGCACTACAACCACCAGAGCGCCGGACACGGGGTCCCGGCGTTCCTTCCCTGGCACCGCGTGGATCTGTCGCGGTTGGCAAAGCGCCTCCGGGAGATCGACCCGAGCGTCGTCCTGCCCTACTGGGACTGGAGCCGGGACTCCCAGGCTCCGGAACGCTCGCCGGTGCTGGGGCCCTCCTACTTCGGCGGCGTGGGCAGGCAACCTGACGGCGCCGTCGTGGACGGGGCCTTCCCCAACTGGCAGTGCACCATCCCCAACCGCCACCTCCTGCGCCGCACCACCGGCCCCCGGATCGCCTCGTTCCACAGCCCGGAATCCCTCGAAAGGATTCTGACGAATTCCAATTCGTACGACTACCTGCGGCGCCATCTGGAAGGGGCACCGCACGGGGCCGTCCATACACATATCGGCGGGAACAACGGCGACATGTCCTTCATGTACGCGCCCAACGACCCGATCTTCTGGGTGGCCGAATGCTTCATCGACCTGTTGTGGGCCGAGTGGCAACAGCGGAATCCGACCCTGGCCCGCACCTACGACGGAGGGGGTGCGAAGCCCTCCAACGTCCTGCGCCCCTTCGACGTGACCGTCGCCGACACCTTCGACACCCGCGCCCTGGGCTACATCTACCCCCGGTGGTCCGCCCGCAGGCCCGCGTAGCCCGCCGGTGCCCGCACCCCGGGGCCACGGCCAACGGACCGATTCGGTGGCGCGAAGTCACCGTGAGCGTGCCGGACCGGCCACCACGTTCGGCACGTGCCGGGCCCGGCCCGGCGAGACCGACGTCGACCGACACGACCCCTCGCTCGATCGTGTGAATCCTGCCCGAAGTCGGTGCTTCCGGTGGCATGCTGGGCGCGTTCCCGGCCGGGTCCTCACATTCATCTCGCGGTGGCTCGTGCGGGCGGGCTGTGCCCGAACGGGAGTCCAGGACAGGGAATTCACCCGAGAAGGGCTTCAGGCGTGGACCTCAAGACACGTACACGACGGCTCAGGTCCGGCATGGTGGCGGCGCTGAGCGCAACCGCGCTGACGGTGACACTGGCCACCGACGCTCAAGCCGCCACCGGCACCTTCACCTACACCGACGGCAACACGTACCAACAGGTCACCTACACCAATCCGTCACCGGATCGCTGCATCACGATCAATACGTGGTCGTACGACTTCACCAACAACACGAACTCGTATGCGTGGCTCTACATCGGGACCGCAGGATGCTACGGGACCAACCCCGTATACATCGCCCCCGGCGAGACTAAATTGGGCCAGCTGACGACCTACGCCCACCTCAAGTTCGCCGTCTGATCACTGAAGGTGCGGACGCCACGGGACCGTTACCGGCTCGGCCCCCGTGGCGTCCGCCGGTCGCGATTCCTCCTGACGGGTCTGACACGAAAATAGCGTTCGTCGGGTGGCCGGGATGGGCTCGAAGCGGATGGTCAGGCCGAGGCTGTTGGCTTCTTTGACCATGCGGCGCATGGCACGTTCGGGGTTGCGTTTGGTGAAGTGGTCGGTGCCGGGGTCGCGGTAGGGGACGTTGTCGTGCAGAACATGCCAGATGGCGATGGCGATTTTGTGCATGACCGCGACCAGGGCTCGTCTGCCGCCCCGCCGGGCGGCGATGCGCCGGAAGAACACCGCGAGGTAGCCGTCCTTGTTCCTGACCGCGGCCATCGCGGCGATGCCGAGCAGGCGTTTGAGGTTGCTGTTGCCCGGGCGGGTGCGCCCGGACCTGTTCACGCCGGCGGATTCGTTCTGGCCCGGGCATACCCCGATCCACGAGGCGAGGTGGTGGGCGGTGGGGAACTGGGCCATGTCCCCGCCGGTTTCGGCGATGACGATCTCGGCGGCCAGGCGTGCGATCCCCGGAATGGTGTCCAGGTTCGCCAGGTCCTCCTCGTGGTCCGCCACCAGGGCGGCGATCCGCGTGGCGACGTTGTTGGCCGTGGCCCAGTCCCTGACGCGTTGGCATCTCCTCGTCGTGAGGTGTGGGGAGAAGTTGTCGAGCACGATCGCGATTCGGATCTCGATCGGGTGGAGGGTTCGCAGGTGGCGGCAGAACTCCGGGAACTTCGTGCGGGTCTTGGTCTTCTTGACGTGCGCGTAGAGCTTGTCGGCGCTCGGGTCGTAGGCGGAGAACAGGTGCCGCGCCCCGTGTGCCCGGGTGTGGGTCGCGCGGCGGCGGGGTCGGGGTTCACGGTCGGGGTCCTTGTGTCGTCCGCCGCGTTCGGTCCACTGTCGGCCGGGGTGGGGTTGGAGGTTGAGAGGGCTGAACTCGTCCATGCACCGGACGACTTCGGGTTCGCCGGCCTCGGGGCGGACCTCGTCGTCGGCGATGGCGTAGAGGCATTGTCATCTGCCTGGCCGGGTTTGCCCTGCTCGGCGGCGCTGTCTGGGCCCGCATCATCGGCGTGATCCTGGCGGGGCTGAGCATGATCGCCAACTTCGCCTGGCTGCCGCACTACCCGGTGTGGTCGATCGTGGTGATCGCGATCGACATCGCGTCATCTGCGCGCTGTGCACCGGCCCGCAACGGGACACCCGGTAGCCCGGAAATTCCGCCGCGCGGCGGCCTGGCGAGGTCCGGTTTCCGACGGTCGTGCTCGCGCTGATCGGCGCCGGGGCGACGTCGTCACACTTCCCACGGGGTGATCCCCCAGCGGACGGTGTGCTGTTCGCCGGGGCCGAGGGTGACGAGCCCGGCGCCGCTGCGCAAAGCGTCCGGCGGGCAGGTCATCGCCTCGATGGCGACCGCACGACGGCGCTGCTCGGGTGGGAGGGTGTCGCCGGTGTAGACCTGTACGTAGTCGGCGCCTTCGCCGAGCCACACGTCGGTGCCGAACGCACCCGAGGGGTGGGCAAGACGGACCGTTGCCCGCCCGTCCGCGTCCCGGTCCAGGTCGGTGAACGGGGTGTCCAGGCGGAGCACTCCGATCGTTTGGGGGGTGCGCAGGTCGTACTCGGTCCCGGTGACCGGTTCGGTGGACACGGGCAGGCCGCGCTCGTCGGTGCGCAGCCATGTCCGTGCGGGGACCGTCAGCACCGCCTGATCGACGAGCGCGGTGCCCGCGGTGACATAGGGGTGCTGGCCGAAGCCGTACGGCGCGGGGCTCGTGTCGAGGTTGCGCGTGGTGACGGCGACATCGAGCCCTTCGGCGCTCAGGGAGTACCGGGCGCGGAGGCGAAGGTGGAACGGGTAGCCCGGTTGCGGCCACAGCGGGACCTCCAGGACGGCACGGCTGTCGCTCGCCTCCACGACCTGCCAGGCGACCCACCGGAGCAGCCCGTGGATGGCATTGCCGCCGGCCGGCTCGGTGAGCGGCAGTTGCAGGTCCTTACCGGCCCAGCGGTACCGGCCGTCGCGGACCCGGTTGGGCCACGGCACCAGGATCTGGCCGCGTCCGCCGGTGATGCGATCGTCCTGCTCGCCGAATCCGTCGATCACGGTCCGCTCGCCGACCGTGTACGACCGCAGCGCCGCGCCCAGTTCGACGACGACGGCGCGGTGCGCGCCGCGGCAGAGCGTCACTTGCCTTCCGGTGCGGCTTCGTTGCACGCGTTGCTCCTCGGTCGGCCCGGTGCTCGGGGGCGTGGTGTGGTGGGTGGTCCGGGGCGTCGCCCCCTCGTCCGGAGCGTGCGGTTCCGTGCGGGGCCGGTCAAGCGCAACGCGCTTTCACGGTCGAAATCGTCGGACAGGTTCGCCCACCGGGGTCACCGGCGGCCTGACGGAAGCTCGGCTTCAGACGGCGCCGGCGGACCCGCGGCGGCCGATCCGCCGCCAGACGGCCCGTTGGAATCGGAGCATCAGTACGCCGACCACGATCAGCAGCACGACGTTGAGCAGGAGTTGTGCCAGGGATCCGCGGGCTTCGCTCCAACTGGAGAAGGCGCAGGAGACGCCGACGTCGGCGGCTGCGGGGATGGTGGTGACGGAGATGAAGACGCCGAGCAGCGCGCTCGTCCTGGCCTGGGTCAGGGACACGATCCCGACGATGCCGGCCAGCACCGCGACGACGACGGAGAAGACGTTGGGGCTGTCGATCAGCGCGGAGACCGGCCTGATGCCGAGTTCGAACGCCCTGGGCTGAAGGCCGAGCCCCCGGATCGCCCACGAGAACAGGAAGGTCGCCGCGACGGCCAGCGAGAATCCCGCGGTCAGGGCGAACAGGCCCTGCCGGATCCTTGTGCGGTTGCCGCGGTCGATGCCCAGCGCGACGCTGGTGATGGCGCCGTACTCCGGTCCGACGACCATCGCCGCGACGATCAGGATCTGGGAGTTGGTGATGATCCCCACCGCCCCGATGACGCCGGCGATGACCAGGTAGACGTAGAAGCTCGGCAGGTAGGTTCCCTCGGCGCGAATGCGCGCCTCGACCTCCTCCCAGACCGGCGCGTGGGCGAGCGCCCCGAGCTGCCGCCGCTCCGCCTTGGCGGCGGTGCCGGAGAAGGCCATCTCCACCGGCTCGATGACGATGGATCCGCGGATGTCCAGTTCCAGCTCGCGCAGACTGCGCAGCACGGTGTTCGCCGCGCCCGCCAGGATGTCGCACTCGATCGCGACGCCGTCGGGGTGACGCGCCGGTTCGGCCATGACGACCAGGTTGAAGACGTAGCGGCCGTCTCCCAGTAACTCGACTGTGCGGGCGGTGAGGTCGTGGGGGCTCACCAGCCGGACGTGGATCATCTCCATGCACAACCTCCATCGCCGGGCGGGCGGACCCTTGAGGCCCTGCGGTGACCGAGCGTAGAAGTCCCGAACCACCCATGAGTGCCCGGCCGTCTCCGATCCGTAACACGCCGAACAGCGCACGGCGGCGGCCGACGACCCGCTTCAGTGGCCCGGCGACCTCGACCACCCGGCCGAAGCGCCCGGCTGTGGCGGGCCCGCTGCGGCAACCGCTTGGACCGCGCGGGTGCCGCCTGCCGACGGTCGGCGGCAGCAATGATGAGTGGGCGGTCGCCGCGTCAACGTGGCAGGGGTCACTTCCGTGGCCGATAGTGGCACATAGATGATCATTTCCTACGTTCCGGAGCAGCCCATGGACCGCTACCCTCCCATTGCCGAGCACGGCTTGGTCGGCGACCTGCAGACCGCCGCGCTGGTTTCGTCGCAGGGGGTCGTGGACTGGTTCGCCGCTCCCCGGTTCGACTCGCCGAGCATCTTCGCCGCCCTGCTCGACCACGACCGAGGCGGGTACATGCGGCTCGCTCCCGAACATCCCGAGGTGTCCTGCAAGCAGCTGTACTACCCCGACACCGCGATTCTGGTGACCCGGTTCATGTCACCGGACGGAGTGGGCGAGGTAATCGACTTCATGCCCCCGGACCGGAGCCGCACCGCCACAGACCGCCATGCCCTGATCCGCGTCGTGCGTGCCGTGCGGGGGACCGTCGACTTCACCTTCGAGTGCCGACCGCGGTTCGACTACGGCCGGGCCGAGCATCAGCTGGAACTGGGCGAGAATACCGGCGTGTTCCGGGCCCCGGGGATGGACGCGTATCTACAGACCTCGTTCCCCCTGGAGAGGGACGGGGAAGACGTGCGCGGCCAGGTGACGCTGAACGCCGGCGAGTCCGGTGGCGCCGTGTTCACCGTGTGCGCGTCCGGCGGCGAGGCACCCGCGCCCCTCACGGTCGACGGACTCACCGCACAGGTCGAGGACACCGGCCGCTTCTGGCAGAAGTGGCTGCGCCAGTCCACCTACCGGGGCCGCTGGCCCGAGCTGGTGCACCGTTCGGTCATCACCCTCAAGCTCCTCACCTACGCCCCCACCGGCGCCCTGATCGCGGCGGCCACCATGGGCCTGCCCGAGCAGGTCGGCGGAGAGCGCAACTGGGACTACCGGTTCACCTGGGTACGCGACGGCGCGCTGTCCGTGCGGGCCATGCTCGACCTCGGTTTCGTCGAGGAGGGCACCGCTTTCCTCCACTGGCTGGTGGCCAGGCTGCAGGAGCGCGAGGGCAAGGGCGGGGAGCCGCTCCAGACGATGTACCGGATCGACGGCAATCCCGACCTGCCGGAGGAAACGCTCGGCCACTTCGAGGGCTACCGCGGATCTTCCCCGGTGCGTATCGGCAACGGCGCCGCCGACCAGCTCCAGCTGGACATCTATGGTGAGGCCGTCTACGCGTTCTCCCAGGGCCGCGAGATCATGCGGCAGGCCACCTACCGGGGGTGGCGGGCCCTGGCCACGACCCTGGACTGGCTCGCCGACCACTGGGACCGCCCGGACGAAGGCATCTGGGAAACCCGCGGCGGACGGCAGGACTACACCTACAGCCGGGTGATGGCCTGGGTCGCGATGGACCACGGACTGAGCCTGGCCGAACAGTTCCGCAGGCCCGCCGACCTGGAGAAGTGGCGCAACGCCAGGGACGCCGTCTTCGAGCAGATCATGGACCGCGGCTGGAGCGAGAAGGAGAGCGCCTTCGTCCAGCACTACGGCAGCGACGTCCTGGACGCCTCGCTGCTGCTCATGCCGATGGTCGGATTCATCGCCCCGCAGGACCCGGCCTGGCTCTCCACGCTCGACGCGATGGACCGCAAGCTCGTCTCCGACAGCCTCGTCTACCGCTACGACCCGGCCGCGTCGCCGGACGGGCTGCGCGGCTCGGAGGGCACCTTCAGCCTGTGCACCTTCCTCTACGTGGACGCGCTGGCCCGGGCGGGACGGCTGGACCAGGCCCGGTACACCTTCGAGAAGATGCAGACGTACGCCAACCACGTCGGCCTGTTCGCCGAGGAGGTCGGCCCGACGGGCGAGCAACTGGGCAACTTCCCGCAGGCGTTCACCCATCTCTCCCTCATCATGGCGGCCACCACGCTCGACACCGCGCTCGACGCGCGGCAAGAACGCTGACCGTGGTCGCCCACGCCGCTCCGGCGGCACCGCCGCGCCTGACCGAGGACGAGTTCCGCGCCCTGTACCGGCACCTGCGCTCGTGCGCCGCGTGGGCCGCAGGCGACCGGGGCGCTTTGACCGCCCTTACTCCCGCCCGGGTGGCGGCGGCCGCCCGGGAAGTGCGGACCGGTCGGACGGTCACGCTCGCGGCGCCGGTGGAGACGCGGCCGGGGCCGGACAATCCGGAGCCCGCGAGGCATCGGATGATCGGGCAGCCGGGGGAAGACACCTCGGATGGGCTTCAATTCGCGACGGACAGCTTCGCGATGAACGTGCACGGCGACGCCGACAGTCATATCGACGCCCTCTGCCACGTGATCTACGACGGCACGCTGCACGGCGGTGCGGCCGCGAGCAGCGTCACGGCGGACGGTGCCACGGCGCTGTCCATCGAGGCGGCCCGGGACGGGATCCTCGGACGCGGCGTGCTGCTGGACATCCCGCGGCTGCGCGGCGTGCCGTGGCTCGAACCGGGTGATCACGTCACCGCCGACGACCTGACCGCGGCCGAGGCCGCCCAGCACGTCCGCGTGGCCGAGGGCGACCTGTTGTTCGTCCGAGTCGGCCACCGCCGACGCCGCACCGAACTCGGGGCGTGGCACGCGGCACACGAGCGCGCCGGACTCCACCCGTCCGCACTGGAGTTCCTGGCGGAGCGCAGGGTCGCCGTCCTCGGCGGCGACGGGAACAACGACACGGCCCCCAGTTCCTCCGAGGGCGTGGACTTCCCCGTGCATGTGCTGGCCATCCACGCCATGGGTGTCCACCTCTTGGACTACCTGCAGTTCGAGGACCTGGTACCGATCTGCGAAGCGGAGGGACGTTGGTCCTTCCTGTGCGTGGTCGCCCCGCTGAGGCTGGCGGACGCCACCGGCTCACCGGTCAACCCGATCGCGGTGCTGTGACCCCGATGCCGGCGCTCGTGGTGGTCATGGGTGTCTCGGGATCGGGCAAGTCCACGGTGGGGCGGCTGCTCGCGCGCCGACTCATGGTGCCCTTCCTGGAGGCGGATGACGTCCATCCGGCCGCGAACCGTGCCAAGTTGGCCGCGGGCCGCCCGCTCGACGACGCGGAGCGCAGACCGTGGCTGCTGTCCGTCGCCGCATGGATCCGAGAAGCGGCCGACGCCGGCCAGGGCGGGGTGGTGGCGTGCTCGTCCCTCAAGCGCGCGTACCGGGATCTGTTCCGCGGGGCGGGTTCGGGCGTGTGGTTCCTGCATCTGGCGCTCGACCGGACGGCCGCCGACCGCCGGGTCGCGGGCCGTGCCGGCCACTTCATGCCCGCCCGGCTGGTGAACTCCCAGTACGCCGCCCTCGAACCGCTGCGGCCGGACGAGCCCGGCCTGACGGTCGACGCGTCGGCCGACCCGCAGGCGATCGTCGAGGAGGCGGTTCTCGCGATGCCGGACATCGACTGACTGCCCGTTCGGCTGTGGCGGGTCGCCGCCGCCCGGCCCGCCCGTTAGCTTGAGAACTGCCTTCGAGGATTTGCCCCTCAATATCCCGAACGCTCGCCATCACCCTCAGGACGGGACCCCTCTCATGGCCGAGGATCAGCGCTACGACGTCGTCATCATCGGCACGGGAGCGGGCGGCGGCACCCTCGCGCACCGCCTCGCCCCCACCGGGAAACGGGTGCTGATCCTGGAACGCGGCGACTACCTGCCCCGGGAGCGCGACAACTGGGACTCCACCGCCGTCTTCGTCAAGGCCAAGTACCGCGCCCCCGAGTTCTGGTACGACAAGCACGGCAACGAGTTCCCGCCGGAGGTCAACTACTACGTCGGGGGCAACACCAAGTTCTACGGAGCCGCGCTCTTCCGGCTGCGGCCCGAGGACTTCGGCGAGTTGCGCCACCACGACGGCATCTCGCCCGCCTGGCCGATCCGCTACGAGGACCTGGAGCCGTACTACACCCAGGCCGAGCACCTCTACCTGGTGCACGGCCGGCACGGCGAGGACCCCACGGGCGGGCCGGCGAGTGCGCAGTACGCGTACCCACCGGTGGAGCACGAGCCTCGCATCCAGCAGCTCAACGACGACCTGGAGAAGCGCGGCCTGCACCCCTTCCATCTGCCCATCGGCGTGAACCTCACCCAGGACGAGAACGGCCGGGCCACCCATTCCAGCGTCTGTATCCGCTGCGACCGGGTCGACGGCTTCCCCTGCCTGGTGGGCGCCAAGTCCGACGCGCAGACGATTTGCGTGGACCCGGCGCTCGAGTACGACAACGTCACGATGGTGACCAACGCCCATGTGCGGCGTCTGGAGACCGACCCGACCGGACGCACCGTCACCAGGGTCGTCGCCGACCTCGGCGACGGAACGACGGAGGAATTCGGCGCCGACATCGTGGTGGTGGCCGCCGGAGCGGTCAACTCCGCCGTGCTGCTGCTGCGTTCGGCCAACGACAAGCACCCGCGCGGCCTGGCCAACAGCTCGGACGTGGTGGGACGGCACTACATGCGGCACAACAACCTCGCGCTCATGGCGGTGTCGAAGGAACCGAACCCCACCAAGTTCCAGAAGACCCTGGCGCTGAACGACTGGTACCTGGGCGCGGACGACTGGGACTACCCGCTCGGCGGCATCCAGATGCTCGGCAAGTCCGACGCCGACCAGATCCACGGCGAGGCGCCGCGCTGGGCCGGCACGGTAGCGCCCGACATGCCGTTCGAGGTGATCGCACACCACGCCGTCGACTTCTGGCTGTGCGGAGAGGACCTTCCGCTGCCCGAGAGCCGCGTCACCCTCGACAAGGACGACGCCATTCACCTGGCTCTCGACGAGAAGAACAACACCGCCGGACTGAAGCGTCTCCAGCACAAACTGCGGGGCATGCTCGGGCATCTGGGCATGCACGAGCACCACCTGCTGGACCACAGCATCTACCTGCACAAGGGCATGCCCATCGGCGCCACCGCCCACCAGGCCGGCACCGTACGCTTCGGCGAGGACCCGAAGAGCTCGGCGCTCGACGTCAATTGCAAGGCCCACGACCTCGACAACCTCTACGTCGTCGACACCGGCTTCTTCCCCAGCATCGGCGCGGTGAACCCGTCCCTGACGGCCATCGCCAACGCCCTGCGCGTCGGCGACCACATCGCCGCCAGGCTGAGCTGAGTCGACGTCCGGTGACGCCGGCCCCGACCGGGTGAAAAGTCCGGCCGAACGGCCCAACGGCGGCTTGTCCTACCGCTCGCCGTCCTGCGGCAGGTGATTGCTTGACCCTGTCGACATCGGCCGGGGCTACCAGCTCGGCCAGTTCGCCCTGAGTCTTGCCGTCGGTCTGATCGGCGGGGCGGTGGGAGCCGCGCTGCTGTGGTGGACCCTGCGCGTACTGCGGCTCGGGGAAACATCCGCGCCCTCTCGCCGGCGGTCAACGACCCCACGACAGCTGTCCAGGTGCTCAATCACATCGAGTCGTTCCTCGGTGTGGTCGGCAGGGAGCGGCTGCGGGCGCGCTATGTGACGGCGGACGACCGTGGTCGGCGAGCCGTCCGGGACGGTGGCACGGGACCGCGCGGACGCCGGCTCCGCGGGCTCGCCACGTCCGGTACCGCCCGGCCGGGAGAAAGCAACTGGTGCGAGGTGGGCGGTTCAAGCGCCGCCGCTCCGCCGCCGCGCGAACCGCCCGAGTACCGCTACAGGTTGTCCCCGGGTGTTCCGGCGGCCATCGTCTCGGCGTCGGTGAGTTCCTCCAGTTCGCCCATGGTGTCGAGCCGATAGAGCAGCACCAACGCCGGGCCGACCAGGACGATCGCGACGACCGTGACGATCACCAGCCAGCGCAGGGTGTGGTCGGCGCCGGCCGCCTGGGTCACCGTCAGCGTGGTGGGCAGCAGGTAGGGCCGCTGTGCGAAGCCCCAGGCGCCGACGACCAGGGCGACGCTCGCTACCGACGCGTAGCGGGACCAGCCGTGGGACCGGCGCAACAGAAGCAGCAGCGTGGCCACACCGCAGACCCCGGCCAGGACGACCAGCAACAGGCCCGCGCCCTCGGTGAGGCCGTCCCAGACGTACCGTGCGTCGTCGTGGGTGACGGGCAGGGCGATGAGGGCGAGGACGACGACCGCGGCGAAGGCGAGCAGCGCACGCAGGCGGAAGTAGTCGGCGAGGTCGTGCGCACCGAACCGCCCGGCGTCGGAGCACAGGAAGACCGCCCCGAGGAACGCGGTGGCGGCGATGGCCAGCAGACCTGTGAGCACGGAAGTCTCATTGGCCCAGGCGTCCGCGGACGCGGTCGTGCCGACCGCGACCCGGCCGGAGGCGATGCCGCCGAGCACGGCTCCGAGGAAGAACGGCGTGAGCAGTGACGAGATGGCGAACATCGCGCCGTAGACGCGCCGTTGGGCCAGTCGACGGGAGGGCTTGCGCAGTGCGAACCCGGCGCCGCGGAGCACGAGTCCGACGGCGGCGAGGGCGAGAGGCAGCCACATGGCGGAGAAGACGGCCTGGAACACGGTGGGGAAGCCGGTCCACATGACGACGAGGACGAAGATCAGCCAGACGTTGTTGACCTCCCAGACCGGTGCCATGGCGTGGTCGATGAGCCGGCGCGGCCGCTTGCCGCGCTCCGCCCCTCCGGCCATCAGGTCCCAGAAGCCCGCGCCGTAGTCGGTGCCCCCGGCACAGGCGTAGGCGGCGATCGCAACCAGCAGTACCCAGGCGATGAGTTCGGGCATTACGATGCACCGCCGGAGCTGCTGTCGGAACCGCCTTTGGGCGGGGTCCCGGCAACTGCGGGCTCGGGCTCGCGTCTGGGCCCATAGGGGGTGTCGGTCTCCGGGGGCAGTGCGGCGCGTGCGGCCGAGCCCTCGTCGGCGATGCGCCAGCGGGTGCGCATCTTCAGGATGACCGCGAGGAACGCGCCGAAGACGGCCGCGTACACGACGATGACGATGCCGAGCATGGCCCACAGCGAGGACGCGCCGGTGTCGGTCACCGCCTCCGAGACCCTCATCCGGTTGTAGACGATCCAGGGCTGGCGGCCGACCTCCGTGGTGATCCAGCCGCACTCCACGGTGACCAGACATGCGACCCCCGCGACCGCGGCGCTGCGGAAGAACCAGCGGGTGCGGGGGAGGTCCCGGTGGCGCCACCAGGACCAGGCGTACCAGAGCGCGAGCAGGACCAGCAGGCTGCCGATGGTGACCATGATGTCGAAGGCCCAGTGGGCGATGGTGGCCTGGAGGACGGTGGGGCGGTCTTCGGCCGGTACCGAGGTCAGCCCGGTGACCTCGGTACCGGGCTTGAAGCCGGCCAGGATCGAGTCCAGCTGGGGAATTTTGATCCCGCCGGAGACCGTCCCGTCGTTGTTCAGGCGCCCGAACATGTACTCGGGCACATGGGTGTCGGTGTCCCAGACCAGTTCGGTGGCGGCGAACTTGACCGGCTGCTTGTGGAACACGGCGCGGGCGGCGGAGTCGCCGAGCATGAACTGGACCGGTGTGAGGATGGTGGCAACGGTGAACGGCACGGTGAAGCCGAGCCGGTGGTAGCGGTCGCGGCGCCCGCGCAGCCAGCCGACCGCGTAGACGCCGGCGACCACGTAGCCCGCAGTCAGGAGCATAGCGACGACGAAGTGCCAGTACTCCGGACCGAACATCGGCGTGAAGATCGCCTTCTGCACGTTGACGTCGATCGGGTTGCCGTTGGCGTCGAGGTCGAATCCCCGGGGGGTGTTCATCCAGGAGTTGGCCGCGATGATGCCGAACGCCCCCATCAGCGCGGCCAGCGGGAGTGGTACGGCGAGCCAGAAGTGCGTCCAGGGCTTGAGCCGGCGCCAGCCGTAGAGGTAGATCGCGATCAGGACGGCTTCCAGGAAGAACGCCCATGCCTCGATGCCGAATCCGAGGCCGAAGACGTCACCCCAGCGGCCCATCATGCCGGGCCACAACAGGCCGAACTCGAAGGACAGCACGGTGCCGGTGATGATGCCGATGGCGAACTGGACGGCCATCACCGCCGACCAACGGCGGGCAAGGAGGAGGGCGACGGCGTCGTTGCGGCGCAGCCCGCGGTGGTGCATCACCAAGGTGATGAACGGCAGTGCCACTCCGAACGGGACCAGAAGGATGTGCGAGGCCAGGGTGAACGCCATCAGCTCTCTGGCGGGCAGGAGCTGAGGCGGTGTGCTGTTCGCCAGAAGAGCCGCTGTAGTGAGCATTTGCGCCTCGGTGGTCTACCCCGCGTGAGGGGCTGAGGAAGGACAGGTCGTGGATCGGGCGGCCGTGTGAGACGGGCCGAGGCCCGCCCGTCACGGCTGCGGCGGTTGCGCCTTCGCGGCATCCGGCGCGTCGGTGTCGGGCACGGTGAAGGCGCGTTCGCGGCGCGAGCTGGTGGCGAAGGAGACCGACCAGCTGAGCACCGCCCCCAGCCTGCTGCGGAACCCGGTGAGGAAGGCCAGGTGGATGAAAAGCCAGGCAAGCCAGCCGGTGAAGCCCGACAGGTGCAGCGGGCCGGCCTTGACGACCGCGTGGCCTCGGGCGATGTAGGCGGCACTGCCGAGATCCACGTACTTGAAGGGCTTTTGCGGCTTCGTCCTGGCTTCGACGGCGTGGCGCACGCTCCGGCCCGCGTACGCTCCCGTCTGTATGGCGACTTCGGCCAAGCCGGGCAGCCGGTTCAGGCTCATCACGTCGCCGGTGACGCGGATCTCCGGATGGCCGGGGACGGTGAGGTCGGGTTCGACGAGGATGCGTCCGGCCCGGTCCTGCTTGGCGCCGGTTGCCCGGGCCAACGCGGCGGCGATCGGCGGGGCCTCCACCCCGGCGGTCCACAGGACGGTCCGTGCGTCGAACCGGGTCGTCACGCCGCCATGGTCGCGGACCGTCAGGCCCCGCGCGTCGATGTCGGTGACCATCGTGCCCAGGTGGAGCTCCACGCCGAGGCCCTGCAGGGTTCGGGCGGCACGATGGGCGAGTCGGGGACCGAACGCGCCCAGGACCGCGTCGGAGCCCTCGAAGAGCAGCACCCGGGCCTTGGCGGAGTCAATCCTCTGGAACTCCCGGTCGAGTGTGTGGCCGGCGATCTCCCGGATCTGTCCGGCGAGTTCGACGCCGGTCGGCCCGGCGCCGACGAGCGCGAAGGTGAGCCACTGCTGCCGTTCGCGCTCGTCCACGGCCGTTTCGGCCATCTCGAACGCCCGGTAGAGCTGTCGGCGGATGTCCAGCGCGTCGTCCAGCGTCTTCATGCCGGGTGCGTGTGCGGCGAACTCGTCGTGCCCGAAGTAGGACTGGCGCATGCCGACCGCGACGATCAGCTCGTCATACTGCAGTTCGAGGAGTCCGCCGTCGGGTCGCCGGGCGTGGACCAGGCGTGCGCCCGCATCCACGTCGGTGGCTTCGGCGAGCACGCAGCGCACGTTGTGGTGGCGACGCAGGACCCCGCGGAGGGGTTGTGCGATCTGCCCCTCGGACAGGATGCCCGAGGCGCACTGGTAGAGCAGCGGCTGAAAGAGGTGGTGGGCGGTGCGGTCGACGATGGTCACCGCGACCGGTGACTTTCGTAGCGCGCGGGCGGCGAACAGCCCGGCGAAGCCCCCGCCGAGGATCACCACCCGGCGGGGAGTGACGTGATCCTGCATCGGCGTCAGCCCCCGGTGGCGAAGCCGGGGAAGAGCGTCATTCCGCCGTCAACGAAGAGCGTGGTGCCGACGACGTAGTCGAGCAGGTCGGACGCGAGGGCCACGACGGCGTTCGCGATGTCCTCCGGGTCTCCCACCCGGCGGTACGGGATCAGGCGCAGCAGGTCGGCCTCGGCCTCGGGCGTGGACCAGGCGTCGCGGTTGATCGGCGTGCGGATGGCGCCGGGTGCGACCGCGTTGACCCGGATCCGCTTGGGGGCGAGCTCTTGGGCGAGGGTCTGCATCAGCATGCCCACTCCGCCCTTGGAGGAGGCGTAGTTCACGTGCCCGGACCACGGGATGATTTGGTGGACCGAGCTCATACAGATGATTTTTCCCGCCGAACGGGAGACCTCCTCCACCACGCCGCGCCGGACGAACTCCTTGGCTGCTTCCCGGGCGCAGAGGAACTGGCCGGTCAGGTTGACGTCGATGACCTTCTGCCACTGGGCGAGCGTCATCTCGGTCACGGCGGCATCCCGTTGGAGGCCCGCGTTGGCCACCATGATGTCGATGGTGCCGAACTCCTCGACCATCCTCGCGACCATGGCGGTCACCTGGTCCTCGTCGGACACGTCGGCCTCGTGGGCAAAGGCGCGGACCCCGAACTCCTTGATCTGCGCCACGACCTTTTCGGCCTCGTCCGCACCGACGACGTAGTTCACCACGACGTCCGCCCCCGCGCGCCCCAGACAACCGCGGTCGCCAGGCCGATGCCCGAGTTGGCGCCGGTCACCAGCGCCTTCTGGCCCTTGAGGAGCTGCGCAGGGACCGCTTCGCTTTTCTCGTCGACGTTTCCTGCCACCACGGTCTCCTTCGGCGATCCGAACAGCCGGCCCACAGGGCACGGGCGACGTGCACCAGGAAGGCCGGGAGTCATCGGCCTGCCAGGAAGGACAAAGAAGTAAGCGCATGCCGACCCCCTCAGACGAAACCACCCGGCCTCCGGACGGGCCTGACCGGCACACCGAGAGGTCGCGTTTCGGGGGACATATCATCCGGTCGGGCTAGGAGCCGTCCCCGGCCCATGGACTCCTCCCACGCTCGTGACCTGAGCGTGAGCGCTCCTGCCCTCCGCCACGATCGAACGTAGGCATTTGTCATGCACAGGTTCGAGACACATCCGGCCGGCTTGAGCTTGTGATTGCCGGGCGGGGCGAGTTGCGGGTCAATCTTCGAAGGAGTAGGAAATGACCGCTGCGCCTCGTCCCGCCCGTCGGAAATCCACGATCAACCTGGGTTCGCGCCGTACTCCCGGCCGTCCGGTTCGGTCCCGGCCCAGTTACGGGTTCCACCTCGCCGGTGCGGGCAGACCATCCGTCGCTCCTGTGATAGCCGCGGTCAGGGCGCCTCGCCGCCGTCGGCGCCGGGCGGGGGTTGCCACCGGAGCCGGCTGGCCCGCACCGTCCATGTTTCGTCCTGCCGGGCCACTCGGGGCACCGAGTCCTGCTTGATCACATAGCGTGAGTGTATGGGCGCGAATTGCAACGACCTGATCGAGCCGAGGGTGAGCCGATGGGTAGGCGCATGGTGAAGAAGGCGTTGGTCGCGCTGACGGTCGTGCTGGTCCTGCAGAGCCTGTTCGCGCTGTGTCTGGTAAGCGCGATGCAGTTGCTGGTGCTCCGCGACGCTCCGTTCGGGGTGACCGGCGCGTCCCCGGTCGTGAACGCGGTGACGTCGAAGGTGGATCTCCGGACGCTGAGCTACGCCGACGAGTCGGCGGTGATGGAGGCGATCAACCAGAGCAAGCTGTACGGCGCCTACCTGCCGGGCACGACGAGCGACACCTTGATCGTCGTCCCCGCCAAGAGCTTCTTCGGCCGGGTGGAGCTGGAAGCCGCGTTCGAGGACGCGGCCAGAAAACTCGGCAGGTCCCTGACGGTGCGGACCGTCAAGCCGCTGCCGACGTACGACCGCCTCGGCGGCGTCTGCGGCCTGCTCCTGGTCCCGCTGCTCGTCGGCGGCTGTTCCGCGAGAGCCCGGAGACGCCCGCGTTCCCGCAGGTCGCCGTTCGCGGAACCCGCTCACCCTGGTCCGAAACGCCTGTTGCTTGTCGGTGGGCATCCGGGCGCACGGTTCCTCGAAGTCGTCGACCAGCGCGTCGAGCAGGCCGAGGGCGTGGAGGGTGTGGCGTTCAGGCGCGAACTGCGGCGTGGTGTCGGTGGTCGGGTCTACGGTGCGAGTCCTGGCAGAGGGGCTCGGAGTACGTCGACCCGGTCCCCTCGCCCGACCCGAGGCCTTGGGAGCGGCGGCGGAGGTGCCGGTCGCGAGGTTTGCCGCCCCGGCCGGTATTCCGAAGCGCACGTACCGGCACGCCGGGCCATACGGTCCCGACAAACGGTCGGCATCCACGAGTGGAAGGAGTCCCCATGTTGAGGCGGGTCGCGGAGGGCGTTCTGGTCCACCAGAGTGCGTTGCTCCGGAACAACACCGTCGTCGTGCAGGGCCGGGCCGGCGTGTTGGTCGTCGACCCCGGCATCACAGGCGAGGAGATGGCCTGCCTCGCGAACGACCTTCGCGAGTCGGGTCGGCCCGTCGTGGCGGGTTTCTCGACGCATCCCGATTGGGACCACGTGCTCTGGCACGCCGAACTCGGCGAAGCGCCTCGTTACGGTACGGCCCGATGTGCGGCTCACATGCGGGACGTGCTGTCGAACGCGGACTGGAAGGCCCGCGTGGTCGAGGGGTTGCCGCCGGAAATCGCCGAGGAGACACCGCTCGACCTGTTCGGCCTCATCACCGGTCTGCCCGCCGAAACCGCGCGGATTCCCTGGGACGGCCCTCGAGTGCGGATCATCGAGCATCCGGCTCATGCCCCGGGCCATGCGGCGCTGTTGATCGAGGAATGCGGCGTTCTCGTCGCCGGCGACATGCTTTCCGACGTCCTGGTTCCGATGCTCGACGACACCGCCGACCCGATCGGGGACTACCTAGTCGGGCTGCGGCTGCTGGAGGGCGTGGCGGGCGACGTCGATGTCCTCGTCCCCGGTCACGGGTCCGTCTGCGGAGCCGACCGGCTACGCGTACGGATCGACCGGGATCGGGCGTACGCGCATGCCTTGCGTGACGGCCGTGCCCTCGACGACCCGCGCATCGGCCCGTCGGCCGAGCCCGGCTGGGAATGGGTGAGCGACGTGCACACGGGGCAACTCCGGCGCCACGCCCAAAGAAGACAGCGCGACGGGACGCCCGACTAGCGATCGGGCGGCGGCACACGACCACCCCGCCCGTCCGTCGACGCAAGACGGCGACGCACTCGTGCGGCGGAGCGCAAACGCTCGAACTGCGCACGATCCTCGGCGCGTTCCTCCGGCGTCAGGGCCCACTCCAGCACGATCTTCGCGTGCAACTGATCGAAGGGCAGGTTCGCGAGTTGTTCCTCGAACTCCACCCGCTCCTGGGGAGTCAACGTCTCCCTGATCTCGGCGATCGTCGTCGGCCTACCGCCGTCCGCCGCGAAGCCTCCCCTGTCCGACCTTCCCCCCAGTCTGCCTTCTCCGAGCCGCTCCTGTCCGGTTCTCGGCCCGTGGGGCCGGGTTTGAGGCCGGACACTCGCACACGTGACATCGTCACGCTTGGGGCGGTTTGGTCGGCCGGCCAAACTCGTCGCGCCCAGTGGGCACTTCTCGGGCGAGACGAACGCCGCCTGCCTGTCCGTGTACCGCCTGGTCCAAGGCGTCGCCCGCCGTCGGCGGCGCCACCCGGCCGCAGGAGCCGTCACAACGAGACGCTGAACGTTCGGACGATCCTCGCGCGCCGTGCCGTGCGTGGCGCGGCTGTTGTGTTTCGCTCACGCCCGGCGCGGCGCGGCGGTTGTGGGTCTCGCCGGCGTCGGTGGGTTCGGGTGCGCGTTCGTCGTGGTGGGGTCGGGTGTTCGGCGGTCCGGGGCGTGTACGGCAGATACCACCGAGGGCGGGCGTGGTGCTCGGCACAACGTTCTTGTCGTGCCGCCCTCGATGGGCGATTCTGGGCCGGTGCCGGGACAGCGGAAGAGGAAGCAACGGGAAGAGGCCGAATGGCGACGGACAGCTGCTCGCACCGCGCCGGACCTCGGGCAGTGGGTGGTGATCCTCGAGACACGGGACCAAGCGGAGTTGCGCGCGCACATGCGCAGTCTTCGGGAGGCGCGAGTCGACGAATCGCTGATCCGGATCGACACGCTGTGTCGACGCCCGGTGGAGCAGAGCAGCTACCGACTGAGGCGGTTCGTGGCGAACACCGAACCCGGATCGGATCGCGAGCCTTCCGATCATGACGGGCCGTCCACCGCGTAGCGCGCAGCCGTGCGTCACGGCTGGGATCACTCGGGATGGTGAGGTCGTGCGCGATCAGGCAAGGAATTCCGCGCGCCTTTTTCGGCGATGGCCGGCCTCGAACGCGTGGATGGCGACTCTGCCTCTCCCATCCACCCCGTTGTGTGCCGCTCCTGGTCCATCCGCCCGGGCGGCTACTCCCGTGTGGACCCATAGCGGGTGCGACGCCACAGGATGCCCAGGGGAATCGTGAGCGCTCCCATGACGGCCCCCGCCACGATTGCGGCGACGTACGTCGGGACACCCCAGTCCCGGCCAACGGCCAAGGGCATGGTCAAGACGACCAGAATCGATGCGATGACGACATTCGAGGTGTGTTGACCGGCAGCGGACCGCTGGGTCGGCATGGGTGTCCCCATCTCCCTTGAGAGTTCGTCGTAGACGCCGAACGCGAGTCCGGCGGCGGTGCCACCGATGCCGCCCGTCGCAGCTCCACGGACCGCCCCGCGAGTGCTGCCACGCATCCGCCGACCATGTTTTCGACCGCAAGCGTCATGGACCTTTTGGTGACTCGCTCGACAGTGCCCAAGTCCCTCAGGCCGGAGGGATCGACAGCGTTGATCGGGTCCCCGGCCGCGTACGTTCTGACCTAGCAGTGGGCTTCACCGGTGCTCATGGCTGTGAGGCTGCCCGAGGGTTCGCTGACGAATCCCGGTTCCACGCTGTTGATTGCGGGCCGCAGTGGACGTCCGTGGCGCCGAACTTGGTCCCGGTCGCCGGTCGGAAGCCGCCGCGAGAGCCTCTTCGAAGCTTGGGTATCGCCCTTGTGGCCATGTTCGCGGGTTCCGTGAACATGGCCACCGCCGCATACTGCTCGCCACGCATCCGCCGTCGGTGAAACCGCGAAGGTCCCGGTCAGCGTCCGGCTGAGGATGTCGCCCAGTGATCCCCCGCCACTCAACCATCGCTGGAACATCTCTCCATCGATGACGTGGGCGTTCGCCCCGGCCACGCGCGGCTTCGCCGACGTCCACTGGATGTGGGTGCGGTCGATGTGCAGGTCGGTGGCGATCCACGGGAGGATCGCGGACACGCTGGTCGTGTTGGCCACGACGAGCGAGGCCCCGAGCCCGGGTGCGAGGACCCCGCCGCGTCGCGTCCCGGTGCCCGAGGGGGCGGGTGGTGCGTTCATCGTGGCGCCGTTCCTGGAAGAGGGGTTCGTCGCAAAGCCGTACCCGTGTCCTGGGTGGTTGACGACCGGTGGCGGGCGTTCTGGCGATGGCGTGGCCGGCGTGTCGGGTTGGGTTAGGATCGCGCAACCGTTGTTACCCATCGCACGCACTCGAACCCGTGGCGTAGCCGTCCGGCATCGGTTCGCGTGCCTCCTCGACTCATCGTGCGTGCCTGCCGGAGGTTCCCGGTGCGTTCGGCGTTGTTTCGTTTCGGTGCCGAGCGATCCCGTCGATCGCGGCTGGGCGCGGGGGCGGGCGTGTGTGACGTATGAGAGGACGCACGTCGTGGAGATCCTGTCCGAGGTCTCGCGCACGCTGGGCGAGTACCTGGTGCTGCCGAACGAGACCACCGAGGAATGCACTCCGGACCGCGTCGACCTGACGACCGCGCTGGTGCGGCACCGGGTCGGCGAGGTGTCGCCGTTGCGGGTGGCGACGCCCCTGCTGAGCGCGATCATGGAGGCGGTGTCCGGCCCTCGCCTGGCGATCGCCCTGGCGCAGTGCGGCGGTTTGTCGTTCGTTCACCAGAACCAGGCCGTCGAGGCGCAGGTCGAGGACGTGGTGGCGG
Source organism: Embleya sp. NPDC050493 (assembly GCF_044458105.1). NCBI lineage: Bacteria > Bacillati > Actinomycetota > Actinomycetes > Kitasatosporales > Streptomycetaceae > Embleya > Embleya sp. NPDC050493. Next base: position 23,168 of record NZ_JBITHP010000023.1, on the reverse strand, counting down.
TCAAGCGGCACAAGGCGGGGTTTCGGCCCGCGACCGTGTCGGTCAAACCCACCGCGACGCTCGACGAGGTCGCGCACCTGGTGCGGGAGTCGGGTGCGGAGCAGGTTGCGGTGACCGAGGACGGGACGGTGAGCGGACCGCTTCTGGGGTTGATCGGTCCCGGCGACTTCCACCGGGACCGCCATGCCGGGGTCGACGCGGTGACCACGCGCATGCGCGGTGTCGGGGAGTTGCTCACCGCGCCGGTGGGTGTGTCGTTGGGCGAGGCGAACGCGTTGTTGTGGGACGGGCGCGCCGACGTGATCGCGGTCGTGGACGGCGCGGGCGCGCTCGACTCGCTGGTGCTGCGGCGCGACTACGACACGCACAAGCGGTTCCGGCACGAGAGCGTGGACGACCGCAAGCGGTTGCGGGTGGCGGCCGGGATCAACACCCGTGATCACCGTGATCGGGTGCCGGCGTTGGTGGAGGCGGGCGCGGATCTGCTGTGCATCGACTCCTCGGACGGCTACTCCGTCTACCAGGCGCGCGTTCTGGAGGACGTGCGTTCGGCCCACGGGGACGCGGTGCACGTGGGTGCGGGCAACGTCGTGGACGGGCGGGCGTTCGAGTACCTCGCGGACGCGGGTGCGGCGTTCGTCAAGGTCGGCATCGGTGGCGGCAGCATCTGCACGACCCGCGCGCAGAAGGGCATCGGTCGTGGTCAGGCGTCGGCGTTGCTGGACGTGGCGCGAGCCCGGGACGCGTACGCGGAGCGGACGGGCGAGTATGTGCCGCTGGTGTGCGACGGCGGGGTGTTGGAGGACAGTCACATGGCGATCGCGCTCGCCATGGGCGCCGACGCGATCATGCTCGGCCGCTACTTCGCGCGCACCACCGAGAGCCCGACCCGCCGGGTGCGGGTGAACGGGCAGGACTACAAGGAGTACTGGGGCGAGGGTTCGATGCGGGCCCGCAACACCGCCCGCTACGAACATCACGAGGACACGGAGGCGGTCGCCTTCGCCGAGGGTGTGGACGGGCTCGTGCCGTACGCGGGCAGCCTGTACGACGCGGTCGCGATGACGAGTGCGAAGGTTCGCGCGACGATGGTCAGTTGCGGTTCGACGTCACTCGAGGCGTTTCGGGCGTCGGCGCGCATGGTGGTGGTGTCGGAGCAGAGTTTCCGGCAGACCGGCGCCGAGGTGATGGTGCGCGAGCGCGCAGACGCCATCGGCTGATGTGCGGGGCGGACCGAGGGGTGTCGGCCCGCCCCTGGCTTCTCAGCGGGTGTGCACGTCGATCCACGCGCGGTTGGCCGGGCCTGCGGCGAGCGCGGGGTGGACTCCGGCGGTGTGGGCGTCGCGCCACAGCCGGGAGAACGTGCCGCGCTGCGACGCCGCGGTGCCGGCGTCGCGCCACATCAGATCGACCCCGGCCAGCGCATGGGTGGTGGCGGCGTGGTCGCGGCGCGCACGGACCGCGGTGACCGGGTCCATCGGCGTCCGCTCGGCGGCGTCGGCGGTCTCGGCGGCGTCCAGGAGCAGCATGCGCGCCGCCTCGAGGTGGGCGGAGGCGGTTCCCAGGGCTTCGGCGTGCGGCGCCGGGTCCGTCCCGGTTTCGCGCAGGCGGGCGATGCGGTGGTCGAGCATGGCTTCGGCCGCGCCCAGGAGCGGCGCGGCGAACGTGAGGCCCGATACAGCTTCGTGCGGGACCGTGACCTTCGTGCGCGCGTGGCCGGTGAACAGTCGCGGCGAGATGAAGACGTCGTCGCGGGAGATGTGGACGTCGTCCAGGCGCAGGGGGTGGCTGCCGGTGGCGCGTAGGCCGGTGGCGTCCCAGGTGGGGTGGACCGTCCATGCGGTGGCGGGGCCAGGGTGCCCTTCTCTCAATTCGCTCCACACGTCGAGGAGGATTGCGGGGGGTGGCCCCGTGCCCGACGCTGTGACGGAGCTTGTCGATCACGCGTCGAGGAGGGCGAGAAGGCGCTCGGCCTGCCGTTCGAACGATCCGGCGGGGTTGCGGGTGTGTGCGAGGCCACCGGGAAGGAGCATGCGGGTCCACAGGTAGGCGAGCAGGGGCCGCATTCGGCGCAGGCCCTCGTGTTCGGCCGGGTCGAGGTCGAGGCGCTCGACGAGCTGGTCGGCGTCGAAGGCGTGGGTGTCGACCCAGGTCGAGGTGTTCGAGGAGTTCGGCGAGTTCGAAGGGTGCTGCGGCCGGAGTCCTCGTAGTCGACGATGTGAACGCGATTCCCGGTGTTGATCAGGTAGTTGGCAAGGCTTCCGTCGGCGATCCCCAGAGCGGGAGGCATGTCGTGGAGATGGCGGGCATGTTGCGTTTCGAGCCATGACGCGCCGGAGGTCGGTGCCCGTCCGACGCGGGGACCGAGACCTGGGGGAGGGGGTTCGGCGGCGCAAGCCACGGTTTTGGCGAGGACGGTCTCGGGGTTCCAGGGGGGTGGTGCGATGGCGTCGAGCGACGGGGAGGGGGGATGGCTGTGTGCAGGGTGGTGAGCGCGTCGGCGAGCGCGTCCAGGTGCTCGGGGGCAAGGGTGGTGCCGCGCAGGGGTGTTGCGTCGATGCGGGACAGTCCCCGGCACGGCATGCGGTCTAGCCACCGCCGTCACCATCGAACGCCTCAGCGGTCGCCCCGAAAACAGGGAACCCTCCCCGTCGAGACCGCCGACCGCCTTCCAGACCTATCTGGACCAGAACGCATCCCCCAGCCGAAGTTTTGGCCAACCCCTGGCAGTTAAGCCCGAATTGCCAAGGTCACCGACAGAGCGAAGTTGAGTAGTTGTACGGATGTCCGCCGGGGTGGGCCCGCGGGAGGGTCGAGGCATGGTTCGCGAAGCGGTTTCCGAGGTTCGGCGCGTGGAGGATTCGAGTTGGGTGATGGCGGTGGCCATCTCCGTCGGCTTGTGTCTGTTCTCCGCGCCGCTGCCCGCGCTGATGCTGCTGTTCTCGATGATGCCGGCGGACTCGTGTGATCCGGGTCGGTGCGGGGGCGGCATACAGGTTGCCACCGTCGTCATTGCGCTCGGGTTCCTCGCGCAGATCGGCGCGCTCGTCGCCGCGGGGTGCCTGCGGTATCGCAACCGGCGGGCGGCGCGCCTGCTGTGCGCGGCCGCCGCGCCGCTCCTTCCCTGGCTCGCCGTGGGCGCGGTCCTCGCGTAGGCGCCCTCACGAGAGGATTCACCGGTGTGGCGGGCGATCGCCGAGGTCGCCGCCCGGATCGAGAACGAGGGTGACCGGCACGGCTCTCGGCGGTCTGCCGGACTGTCGAATTCACAGGGCAGGGGTCGAGGCGATCGCCGCACCGTGGGGCACCCTGTCGAGACGGCTACGGACGCGTGCGTTTGGTCGGAAGGTTGATTCGGCGGGGCGGATGCGGGCGGCCGAAAAACGAGCCTGGTCCCGACGCTGACGCGGCGGGACCAGAACGCAACATCTTCATGAGTCTTCTAGCCCCGGGACCGGTGCCGGTCCTGGAGTGGCTCCTCGTTCGGGTTTTCGGCGAGGGCTTGCGCGTAGTTGGTGAGTGAGCGGTTGTAGCGGGTCAGGTGGGGTGCGAGTGCGCCGAGTGCCAGTGAGACCGCCTCGCGTTCGCGGCCCGCGTCGACCAGTGACAGGGCGAGGAACGCGGTTATCGCGTCGTCGAGTTCGTCGGTCGCGTTGGCCCGCTCCGCGGTCAACAGGGCGATGCCCTCGTCTATTTCGCCGAGGTTGCGCAGCGTACTGGCGAACTGGACGGTGGCGGGCCGGCGCAGTTCGTCGGGCAGCCCGGCGGCGAATGCCCGGCGGTAGTGGGGCGCGGCCTGCACCTCGTGGCCCGTCGAGTCGTACGCCGATCCCATCCAGTACGCCGCGACCGCGTCGTCCGCGGGCCGTTCCGCGACCAATGCGCGTACGGCCGCGACAAAATCGTCGCTCTCGTGGGTGTCGAACCCGGCCCACAGTGCGTCCATGCGTTGCTGCCAGCGCCGTGCGTCGTCGGTCGGTACGGGGGCCGTGGTGAGCACGACCTTGCCGCGGGTACGTCCCGTCTCGCTCGCTTCGTGGGCCTTCACCGCGTCCTCCAACGGCAGGGCCCGCTCGACGGCGACGCGTAGTTCGCCTCGGTCGACCAGGGCCGCGATCTCGCTCAGGTCCGCTCCGGAGGGTGTGAAGCCGAGTTCGACGACGCGCAGACCGCGCTTGGCGGCCCGGATGTGGAGGTCGCCGCGGTCGGGGCCGGTGCCACGTACGTCGACGAGGATCCCGCCCGGCGCCAGGACTTCGAGGGAGCGCGGGCCGTACGGGCCGCTGATCGGGTCGATCACGATGTCGATCCCGAAGGCGCTCGTCGTGAAGTCCGTTTCCGTGTAGTCGATGACGTCGTCGATGCCCAGCCCGCGCAGGAAGCCGTGGTGCGCGGCACGCGCGGTACCCACGACGTAGGCACCACGGGCCTTGGCGATCTGCACCGCGAGGTGACCGATGCCGCCCGCCGCCGCGTGCACGAGGACCCGGTGGCCGGGGCGGGTATCGGCGACCCGCACGAGCGCTTGCCACGCGGTCAGTGCGGTCACGGGCAACGCGGCCGCGTGGATCGCGTCGACGGTACGCGGGGCGTGCGCCAGGGAGGCGGCGGAGGTCACGACGTACTCGGCGTACGAGCCGTGCGGCGGCAGGGCCACGCCGAACACCTCGTCGCCGGGCGAGAAGCCGGGTGTGTCGGGGCCGACGGCCTCGACGGTCCCGCTCAGGTCGAGGCCCAGGACGAACGGGGGCTCGCCGAACCGGCGCACCTCGCCGGATCGAATGCGCCAGTCGGCCGGATTGACCCCGGCGGCGTGCACCCGCACCAGCACCTCGCCGGTGCGCGGCGCCGCGGGCCGGGCCGTCGTGACGATGTCCAAGACCTCCGGTCCCCCGTAGGCGCGAAAGTTCACGGCGCGCATGGTGCTCATGACGATTCCAATCCTCGGTGGTGAGATCGGCGGCCGATCCGGCCGGCCGCGATGTTCATCCTGGTCGGAGGGAGTACCTCTTGTGAAGAAGACACCTGGTTGATATCTAGGTACCTTATGGATACCGCCTCGACGTCACGCGCCGCCGAACTCGTCGCCACCGCACCCGCCGCCCGCGAGCTCACGTCCGCCGAGTTGTTCGCCACCTACCGCCGCGACTGCCCCTCGCGCACCGTTGTCGAAGTGCTCGCCAACAAGTGGTCGTTGTACGTCCTGGCGGCGCTGCGCCGTTCGGACCGCCCGATGCGGTTCAACGAACTGCGCAGACTCCTTGACGGCATCACGCAAAAGATGCTCACCCAGACGCTGCGCACGCTGGAGCGCGACGGCCTGGTGCGGCGTACGGTCTACCCGACCCTCCCGCCGAGCGTCGAGTATTCGTTGACCGAAGTCGGCGCCGCCGCAGGCGTGTTGACCACGGCTATCGCCGACTGGTCGATTGCGCACGTGCACGGCATCGTGGCCGCGCGCAAGCGGTTCGACGCCCGCGCGGCCGAGCCGATGGCACCGGTGGAGCAGAACCCCGAACACGGGTAGTGCCCCCCGCCGGCTGCGCCGCGATGCCCGCCGTGCAGTCCGGTGCGGGGCGGGGCGGCCCCACCAGGGTGACCCGGGCCCGCTGATCGTGTTGCCGTGTAGTGCACCCAGACGCGCTCGACCTTGACCAAGGTGTCTCGTCCCACCTCTCGCCAGTCCGACAGCCGAGTGCCCTCTCCGTGATTTCGCCCCAAACAAGCGCAGATGCACAAGTCACCCGGTTGGTCGGGCTCGCGTGTTTGGCCGTCGTCGTGGCATTGGAAGTCGCGAAGTCCACCGCCCGGACCAACCCGACGGACACGTGTGCCGACACAAGCCCACGAGCCGGGACCCACCCCCGCCGACGTCGTCAGGACGGCCCTCGACACGCTCGACCGCCGCTCTGCGCCCCCGTCGGTGATCACGAACGGCCACCCGCTCGCCCTCGCCGGCAAGTTCCTGCCGCGCCGCCTGACCGTCCGGTTCATGGGCCGGATGGCCCGACGTCAGCCGCGATCCTCCCTCGTCGCCCTCACCGGCAGCAGTCGCCGTCACCAGCAGTAAGGAACAACATCATGACCATCTCAAAAGTCGCACCACAGCCCACGCTCGCGGAGCGCTTCGGTCGCATCCTCGCTGTTCAACGCGCTGCCTTTCTGCCTCAACTGCCGCTTCGTACGGCCCACATCGCGTAGTTCTTGCGGGCGCGTACCGTCGCCGCGTGATCGGGACCGAGTACGCGTTCCCGATCGGACACCACCTGCGCGAACAGATCCCGGGCACGGGCCGCGTCGCCGGTCTTCCCTGCCGCGGTGGCGACGAAGAAACGGCTTTGAATGCTGTCGGGGTGGTCCGCGCCGAGCACACGCCCGCGATCGCGGGCCAGCTCGGCGGCGAGTTCGCCGGCCCGCTTCCAATCGCCGCATTCGGCGGTCCAGTGGACGAGGCCGTGGCGGACCGTGAACGCCTCGGTGGCGTCCCGGCCGAACACCAGGTCGGTGCGGCTCGTCAGTTCGGCGTAGAGGTCGCGAGCCGCGGCGGCGTCGCCCGCCAGACCGGTCAGTCGCGCGTAGTGGCGTCGGGACCGCAGGGTGTCCGGATGATCGGGTCCGAGTACCCGGGCACGGTCGCGGGCCACGGCGGCGCACAGGTCCCTGGCCCGCGCCGCGTCGCCGGCCCTTTCCGTCGAAAGTGCGTGCCTGTAGCGGCTGTCGAGCGTATCGCCGTGGTCGGGGCCGAGCAGGCGCTCGCGATGCAACACCAAGGCGGCGTACAGATCCCGAGCCCCGGCCGCATCGCCGGTCTCGTCGGTCCAGTGCGCGAGGTTGTCGCGGGCCACGAGGGAATGCGGATGATCGGGGCCGCAGGCCCGTTCCATGCCGGGGATCAGCTCGGCGTACAGCTCCCGCGCCTTCGCGGGATCTCCGGCCCTGCCGGTCCACGACCCGAGCGACTGGGCGACCGACAACGTGGTCGGATGGTCCGGAGGAAGCGCTCGCGCGCAGTCGGACGCCAGATCGGCGAGACAGCTCCGGGCCTTCGCCGCGTCACCGAGTTCGCCCAGCAGTTCGGCGTGCCAGGCGCGGGTGGAAAGCGTGTCGGGGTGATCGGGTACGAATACCCGGGCACGGTCTGCGAGCAGCGTTTCCATCAGGGCGCAGGCAAGCGCCTTGTTCCCGGCCTTCTTCGTCCAGACGGCGTGCGCGCGGCGCACGTGCAGCGTGTCGGGGTGGTCGGGTCCCAGCACGCGCGTGAAATCGGCGACACCCGCGGCGTAGAGGTCGCGGGCCCGGCCGGCGTCCCCCGCGTCCCCAGTGGCGCCGGCAAGCCTGGCGCGCGCCCTGAGGGTTTCCGGATGGTCGGGGCCGAGTTCACGCTCGCGGTCGGCGGCCTGGGCCACATATGTGTCAAAGGTATCGGCCGTGTCGCCGGAGTCGGTGAGGTCGCGCGTCCGTTGCCAGGTGTCCTTCTTCACCGTGGTGGCGACGACCGTCGCCGTGAGCGTTGCTTGCGTCTGACGGGCGTGCGCCGGCGGCCCCGGTGCCGCATGCAGCTTCGAACTCTCGATCCGCTCCACCGCCGTACCCGGCAGCCAGCTTGCCGCCAGATGCGCGTCCGCGACACCGCTCCTGACGGTCTCGAACCTCTTGAGAACCTCCTGGGAAGTGACGCGCTCCCGTGGGTCCTTGGCGAGGCACCGCGCCACCAGGTTGGTCAATTCGTCGGGCAGGCCGCTGAGATCCGGGTCTTCGTAGAGCGTCCGCTCGAAGGTCTCCCACGCACTGCGGCCGACGAACGGAGGGTGGCCCGTCGCGGCGAACGTCAGCACCGCTCCCAGTGCGAAGACGTCACTGTGCGTCGCGGCGCCGCCGCGGATGTGCTCAGGTGCCATGTAGCCGGGGGTGCCCAGCAGTTGGCCCGTCGCGGTATGCGATGTCGCGCTGTCCTCCGCGGCCTTCGCGATACCGAAATCGATGACGCGCGGACCGTCGAGGGTCACCAGGACGTTTGCCGGTTTCAGGTCCCGGTGCACCAACCCGGCGCGGTGCACCGACTCCAGGGCCTCGGCGATCCCCGCAGCCAGCCACCACACGGCAAGCGGCGGCAGCACGCCGCACTGCGCGACCAAGACGTCGAGCGCCGGGGCGGGGACGAAAGCCGTCGCGATCCATGGCATGGGCGCGTCCTCGGCGGACACCGCGACCACGGGGGCGGTGAACGCTGCGCTCACCCGTTGCGCCGACTGCGCCTCACGGACGAAGCGCGCCCGAAACCCGGGGTCTTCGGCGAGGTGGGCGCGGATCGTCTTCACGGCGTACAGCCGTGTGCTTTGTCCTTGTGCGAGATAGACCCTTCCCATCCCGCCCTGCCCGAGCAGCCGAAGAGGCCTGAACGGCCCCAGACGCCGCGGATCGTCATCCCCGAGTTCGGTGCCCCACACCGCTCCGCCGATTGCCACGCTGCCCCCCAAGCTTCCGACCGGTTGAGATCTCGGCGGCGTCACAGGCATGCCGACGTTGGCGGCAGCCGCTGTCGCGCCACGCCGAAAGATATTTCGGCACACCGCCCGTCGTCGCCTCCACGCGCGTTTTTCGGATGACCGGTCGAGCAGGCCGGCGCGGTGCGTGGGCCGCGGGCGCCGGCCATCGAGTGCTGCTACTTACGCTCGCGCAATGCGGCCTTGGGCGCGAGGACCTTGCCGACGCGGGGTACGCGGGCCTGCTGGTGGACGCAGTGCATCGCGCGGCATGGATCCACCTTCGCGTCCGGACACGTTCCCGGGGTACCCGGAGACTTCGAGGAGCCGGATCGTACGAGCGGGTGCGTGGTGCCGGAGCGTGCTGGAACTGGTCAATGCACGGGCGCGTCGGTCCGGTCGGAGGCCGACGATGCTCGAATGCCAGAAAGGCAAGTGCGCCATCTGCGGGTGGGCGCCGGACACGAGCGAGGTCGAGTTCCCGCTCCACGTCGACCACGACCACAACTGTTGCCCCGGCGATCGTTCGTGCGGGATTTGCACGCGCCAACTCTTGTGCCGTGGTTGCAACTTGGCCATCGGTTCCATGGGCGACGATGCCGAACGACCGGAAGCCGCAGCCGAGTACGTTCGCCTTTGGGCACCGTTCACGAAACCAGGGACAGTCAGACAGCTTGTCGGCAGCGCCAAGCGTGACAAGCGACGGTGATCCCCCGACAATGTGTCCCCGCATCGGAGTCCTCCACGGCTTCGGGGCCGACAGCACGCAACACGCGAAACCCCCTCGGATCCGGCGGGCCCCGGTTCGCAGGACCGTGGGCGCCCGAGGTCCGACGGGCGACGCCCGCCGTCGGCGCCTGACGGATCGAAGACCTGCGCAGCACGGTCGCAGCCCTCGTTCGCAACGTCGCGAACGAGGGCATCAGTGGGCTGCCGATCGGCTTCGAGGCGGATCCGAGGGCCGACCCAGGCCACTCGCGCCCGGGTCCGGTGAAGGACCCGCTACGCCGCCTGCTCCCTACAGCAACCCCACCGTTGCGGCGTCGGGGTCACGGACTTGTAAGCACCGGTGATCGAGTGGTCGGTGTTCGTGCCGGTGACACCGAGATGAGGCGTCGCATGTCGCCGAGTGTGGTCGCTGGGGCGTATCGGCTCCATGCTGACCCCCGTGGGACGCGCTGTCCGCCGTGTGCCGGCTAGCCCGTCGATGGCCCGGGCGACCCGCGCGCGGTGGTCCTGCGGGGGTCGCGATGCCGCACCGACGGAGGGCGATCGCCGCCATCACCAGCGCAGGACGCCGTCGGGGTCGGCGTGGGCGCTCTCGGCGAATTCCGCGAAGAACAGGTTCGCCTGAGCCAGGTTGGCTTTCACACGGTGGGTGGCGGCCGGCAGGATCCGGAATGCGCGCGGGGACGCGATGTCGATCGGGTCCGGATCCTCCTCGTCGTACCAGGGGTCAAGGGCGAGCAGTGGATGGTCGTCGCACCACATGGTGTGCCGGTCGGCGACGAACACCACGGATGGGTGCGAGCCACGTCGAGCCGCAGCGAGCACATCGTCGGGCTCGGCGTCCGCCCAAGCGGGATCGTCGACCAGGAGCACGATCGCCGGAAGGTCGTCGTCCGGGCCCCAGGGTTCCGCCAACTCCGCCGTCACCTCGGCCCACGCCGCATCGTCGGTGTAGTCGGTCCTGATCACCACGACCGTGTACTCGTGGTGCGATTCGAGTCTGGGCAACACGCCGATCCCCTCCCGGTGTTCGTCCCCCCGACTCTGACACCCGCCACCGACAACACGCGGCCCTGCTCGACCCTGGCCGAAACCCGTCGCCGCGTGGGGCCGCCGGGGGTGATCCGGTCGCGTGACTGGTAAGCACGCCGTGTGCCCGTCGGGACCCGCCGCAGTGTTTCCCGAACGGCTGCCCGGCCTGCGCGGTGTCACCTTCGCATACGAGGACGGCCGCAGCGTGCTGCGCCATCGGCGAGGCGGCGTCCGGGTGCGGGAACCGCCTCGGTCAAACGAAGCGGAACCCGACCGCGTGGCGGGCGGACGCCGCGGACGGTGCCCGTCGTGCGGTGCCGTCACATCGCTCGTGCCGTGGGCCGGGCCCTTCTCCACTGCCGGTGGCGCCGGTGCGGGCCGCTCGAGTCGGGCGTGCCCGGCGGGCGCGTGGAAAGAAGTGCCGCCGCGCTCGCGGAATCGCCGTCCGGACGGACTCGGAGAGAGTTCCTCCCGCTCCCGGACCGGGCGGACTGCCCCCGACCCGACCGGTGTGGTGGCCGAACGGGTCCGTGTTCCACGCGATGACCCGGGGAGCGGCTTGTACGGGTACGCTCCCGCGCCTGATCGCGCGAGCCCTCGGGGCGGGAGAGCGCCGGACGCCGGCCGTGCGGGGCACCGGACGGCGGAGCGTGCGCCGCGGCTCGGTTCGGGACGCGAGAGCGTCCCGGCCGCGAGACAACTTTCCTCGTTCGGCCCGGAGTTGACAAGACCACCACGTGCCGGACAACCGCCCGAAGCGGTCGGGCGCCCGCGGCGACCGGGGCGGTATCGATATCCCGCTCGCCTCGATCGCGCATTGCGTCCGGCCGTCGCGTTCGACAGCGATCGAAGAACTTCCCGAAGCGGGCGTCTTCGAGCCCGAGCGGGACGGTTCTCCGGACGTTTGCAGATGTCTGATCCGAGGCCGCCCGGTGGCTTGCGGGGCTTCCCGGACGACGGCCGTCCGCGTGGCTTGTGTCAGTGCTGCTCGTCGAAGTGGGTGTGTATGGCCGCCGGCAGGCTCTGCAGGTCCTGCCGGGAGGGGGGAGGCCACGCGAAGTCGCGCAGGAGGGTGTCCAGTTCCTCTCGCGAACGGAACATGAGCAGAATCTGCTGCAGTTCGGCTGCCGCGGAGGCCATCACCGTGTCGCAGGCGATCGGGTGTTCCGTCGAGGCCGCGGCACCCGCCGCGGCCTCGACGTCGGGGTATGGATCCGAGGAGGAGATCCGGACGAACCTGTGGAGGATCTGGAATGCCTGGGAGAAACGGATCCAGGACTCCGGACGACTCATCGGCAGTTCCTCGAGCCGGGGAGAGGGCTCGTAGTCCTTGTCCCGCAGGTACTCGGCCGGGTAGCGCAGGAACTCCGCGGGCGGCCAATCACCCGCGGCGCGGGCCGGCAGGACGTCGAACTCGGCGGGGCGCGGCGGGGATCCGGCCGAGTCGATCTCGTCGGCGAGGACGTCCAGGAGCGCGGAGACGACGCCCAGGGGCATGGTGGACCAGGCCACCGGAGAGTCGCGCACGACGCGGCAGAACCGCTCCAGTTCGTCCTCGAGGGATTCGCCCGCGTCCACGCACGCCCACCGGACCAGGAGGTGAATCGAGCCGTCGATGAACAGGAGATCGTGGTTGGAGGTCATGGCGCCCCAGCCGAGTACCTGCGCCCGAGGACCGCAAACGGATTCGAACCCGCCGGTCGCGCATCGGATGGTTCGTTCCGTGGGAGACCTCGAGGTCGCCGTGCGCCGGACCGGCCGTGAGGCTCACTTCGACCACCCCGCCCTCGCCGCGCACGTGATCCGCCCCCAACTCGCTGCGGACCTCGAGGCGTTGCGGCACGGTTGCTCCACCGCTCGGACCTGGTGCGCCGAAATCGGTCTTCCCCAACCGCTACCGCGGCTTGAGCCGCGAGAACGCGGATCGGTGCGCGATCCTCCCGGGCGCCACCGTCGACATGGTGCGGCATCCGGGAGGAGTCGGCCGCGACCACCGCGTCCGGCTTCGCCACGGGGCGGGAGGTACCCGCCCCGTCAGGGTGGGTGCGCCCCACGGGTCAGGTGATGGCGCAGCGGGTGGCGAGTGCGTGGAATGCGGGGGTGGTGCGGGCGCCGACGAGCAGCCCCGACACGAGGGCGCGGACGGCGGGTCGGGTGTGGGTTTCCTCGGGGGAGAGTCGTTCGGCTTTCAGGAGTGCCTGCAGGGCTTGCTCGCGGCGTCCCCAGTGGGCGTATGCGGTGGCGACGTCGGTGAAGCAGCGGCATCGACGCTCGACCGTGGGCAGGCTCGCCGGGGTGATGGTGTGGGCGGCGGTGATGGCGGCGCCGGGGTCGCCGGCTGCGTTCTCGGCGGAGATGCGGTGCAGGGCGACGGTCGCCGCTCCGAAGCCGCCGCCGTGGTCGCGGAGCACGACCCCGCCCAGGCGCTGCGCGATGGCGGCGGCCTCGTCGGTGAGTTCGCGCATTCCCTCGCGGTCTCTCGCTGCGCGGAAAGAGGGAACACGCCGAACGTCTGATCGACGACGGCATCCGCGACGCGCCCCAGGCCATGCATTGAGCGGCAGCCGGTGCGAACGGGCCTGCGCCGGGAGGTCGACGAGTTCGCCGAGGCGACGCCAGGGGCGGGTGGTGATGACGACGTGGCCGCGGGGGCGCAGGACGGCGCGGAACCGCTCGTGCTGGGCATCCCCTCGATCAGGTCTCGTCGACGCCGCCCCGGCAAACTGCACGTAGAAAAGGGCTACGACAACGACCACCTGCGCCGCTGCGGCTCTCCGGAAACGCGGCATCCACCACCGCATCGACCGACGGGGCATCGTGTCCTCACAACGGCTCGGCCGCAACGTTGGATCGTCGAACGGGCCGTGTCCTGGCTCGCCGGCTGCCGTCGACTCCACCGCCGATACGAACGTAAGGCGGAACACTTCTTCGCCGTCGTAGGCATAGCTGCAGCCCTCATCTGTCGCCGCCGTCTCACTAAATGAAACGATCTCTTGACGACCGGATCGCCGGCGGGGCGTGCGAGCCCGCTCCCACGTCCGAACCGATCATCTCGTGAGCGGGCCGGCTTGCGGGCTGGCCCCCGGGGCGGGGGCGGGCAGGCGTGGGTGACGACGCCGTTCGGGTGGTCGCGCCGGAGGTGGGCGCGTCCGGCGCAAACCCCAGTAGTGCCTTCCCGAGTCGGTCGCGCACGTTCGTGATGCGGTCCGGGCCGCCTGAGTGCAGGAACCGGTCCGGCCGGGTGCTCTTGGCCTCGACCAGTCGGGTCGACCGACGAAGGCCCCTTCGAAGTCCTGTTTCGACATCGAAGGGGCCTTCGTCGGTTTGCCGGGTCGTGTGGGTCAGCCGCCCTGGCCGGCACTGCCGATGGGGCCGACGTTGACCGGGGAGCCGGCGCCGTCGACGACCGGGAGGGTGGGGGTGCCGGGCCAGTTCAGAGTGATGGTCTTGGTTTCTCCGGGCGGGGTGACCTCGAGGCCCGTGATCTTGACGCCGTAGTCGCCGACCTGCGCGGCCCCCGAGTTCGAGTCCGAGTCCGTGCCCTGGCACGCCGTCGTCAACATCGCGCCGCCGAGGACGGTCGCGGAGACGAGGAGGGCGGGGCGACGGTTGCGGAACATGAACGACCCTTTCATAGCCGGTGGTTGGAGCCGAGATCCGCTCGGCCCCTCGGTGCCTGCCCAACCACCACCGGTCCGCCGACCCGGGCGATACGCGAGTCGTCGCACCACGACCTCGCCGTCACAGACCGGTGACATCGTCACGAGAAAAAAACGACAATCACCCCACCCCACCCCACCCCGCCCGACGCCCCGACAACACCACATCTTCCCTGGTCACAACCCTCACCGGCCGCCCCCGAAGGACAGTGTTACAACACCCCGTTACAACACCCCCTCCCCACCCACGGCCCGGCGTTACGGAGTGGAACTACGCACTGCGGCAAGCGCCTGGATGTGGGCGGGGACAACGCATGCCTGGCGCGCGAGCAGGTCCGCGAACGTGGTGGTCAGCGGGTCCGGCCGGGTGCGCGTGTACGCGGTGAGGGTACGGCGGATCGGCGGGTCCGGCAGTCGCAGCAGGCCGTCGAAGTCCGGTGGGACGATGTTGGCCGGAACGAGGGCCGGGCCGAGCCCGGCGGCGGCGAGCAGCGGCGCGGCCGAGGTCTGTTCGGCGTGCACGGCGGTCGTGGGAGAGAAGCCCGCCTGGTGGCAGGCCTGGTCCAGGATGTCGGCGAGCCCATTGGCCGGGGCGTAGCGCACCCAGGCACGGTCGGCCAACTCGGCCACTGCCAGCGGCCCGGACGGTCGTCCTGCGAGCGGATCGTCACCGGGCAGCACGATGACGAACTCCTCGATGCCCAGGTCGCGGACCGGGCCCTCCCAGCCTGCCGGGGACGGGCCGATGGCCAGGTCGGCCTCCCCCGCCGCCATCGCCGCCTGCAACCGGTCGGCGTGCGCGAACTCGCGCAGCCGGATCCGCACGCCCGGGTGCTGCCGGCGCCAGGCGCGTAGGACCGGCGGCAGGATGCCCAGGCTGACGGAGTAGACGGTGGCGACCTCCAACTCGCCGCCCTCCAGGCCGGCCGTCCGCCGCGCCGCCGTGTGCAGGCGCCGCGCCTCGGCGAGTGCGGCTCGGGCGTGCGGCAGGACGGCGCGGCCCATCGGCGTGGGCCTGATCGCGCGCGGCAGCCGTTCCAGCAGCGGACCGCCGAGCGAGGTCTCCAGCGCTCGGATCTGGTGGGACAGGGCCGGCTGGGTCACGTGCAGCAGTTCGGCCGCCGACGTGAACGAGCCGTGGTCGACCACCGTGACCAGGTATTCGAGCTGCCTCAACGTTGCCATGAACAAATGTTATCGCGATCAGAGAAAACAAGCCTTGGACTCATAGGGCGTGGTCGGGAGAGGGTCGGGGACGGGACAACCCACATCACCTCCTCTCTTGGAGCCAGACATGACAACCTCCTCCACTGATCTCACCGGGCAGCGCCTGATCATCGTGGGCGCCGGTTCACGCACCGGCCGCCTCCTGGCCAAGGCCGTCTCGGCGGCGGGCGCGGACCTGGTGCTCGCCGGCCCCGACTCGCGCAAGCTGGAATGGACCGCCGGCGAACTGGCGGGCCCGGCCGACGTGGTTCCGGTCGACCTCGCCGAGGAGACCTCGATCGCCGCCCTCGCCCGGAAGGTCGGCAGCTTCGACCACCTGGTCTCCACCGCCGCGATGCCCGCCAACGGCCCACTCGCCGAACTCGAACTCGCCGACGTGCAGCGCGCCTTCGCCGCCAAGGTGTTCGGTCCGCTGCTGCTCGCCAAGCATCTGGCCGGCCAGGCGCGCGAGGGCGGCTCGTTCACGTTCTTCTCCGGTGTGGCGGCCTGGCGCCCCGCCCCGGCCCGGACTGTCATGGCCACCACCAACGGGGCGCTGGCCTTCCTGGTCCAGGCCCTCGCGGTGGAGATCGCCCCGCTGCGCGTCAACGCCGTCTCCCCCGGCATCGTCGACACCGGCTCCTGGGACGGACTCGGCGCCGACAAGGAGGCATTCCTCCGCACCATCGCCGAACGCAACCCGGCACGTCGGGTGGGCACCCCGGACGACCTGATCAAGGCGGTCCTGTTCGCGGTCACCAGTCCCTACGTCACGGGGACCGTGCTGCACGTCGACGGCGGCGGCCGACTCGCCTGACACGACCGGTCGACAACGTGGGCGGGCCGCCCACTTCACCCTCACCTTTCCCCCGGGAGTACTTCCATGCGTTCTCGCACCCTGATCCGTACCATCGCCATTGCCATCGCCATCGCCGCCTCGGTCGCGGGCCTGGCCGGCGGCACCGTCGCGGTCGCCTCCGCCCACGACAACGGCAATCGTTCTTCGCATGCCTGGCCACAGCGCCTGATCGACCGCTCGCCCGACCTGGTCCAGCCCAAGGCGTTGACCGTCGACCACTCGATCGGCGAGCGCAGGGCCGCCCAGGAGGTGCGCTTGGCCCAACAGCTCTACACCTTCTGGAACACCGGGCAGCAGAAGTACCTGGACGCCGCGGTCAGCCCCCGGTTCAAGGACAACACGCTGCCGACCGGCCGCCCGCAAGGCCCCGCCGGCCCGGCCTTCGCCTCGAAGAACTTCCGCGCCGCCGTACCGGACCTGACCTGCGAACTGTCCGACGTACTGATCACCGGCGACAAGATCACCGCCCGCCTGGTCTTCCGCGGCCACTTCACCGGCACGTTCGACGGCGTCCAAGGCAAGGGCCAGAGTGTCGACTTCAACGCCATCGACATCCAGCATGTCGGCACCGACAGGATCATCGAGGACTGGCACATCGAGGACAACCAAACCCTGATGAGCCAACTCGGCGTCGACAACTGACACCGCCGACCACGTACACACCGCCCTCGACCACACCCAGGCGGCGCCCCGCCTCAGTGATCCTCGACGATGAAGCAGGCCCGCTCGTAGAGTTCGTCGAACGTGATTGTCTCGACGTCCTGGATGGACGTCCGGTACAGCTCGAAGGAGCTCATCTTCTCCGGGTTCACGTTGCCGTTGTGGGTGAACTCGCGCAGGCTCCCGATCACTACGACCTGTCGCGGGCGGGTGGTGGACAGTTCGATGTCTGTCGGGGTGCCGTCTTCCTCGTAGATCCGGGTGAGGAGCCGGCCGGCGATGAGCTGTTTTGCCTTGCTGGCCGTCTTTTGCACCTGTGCCACGCCGCCGCCGAGTTCCTTGGATGCCTGGTAGACGCCGGCGCGGTACGCGGTCTTGGAGAGCAGTTCGGTGCCGTGGGTCTTGATCTCGCAGAAGAGCATGCTGCTGATCAGGCCCTTGGACCGCATGATGGCGTCGATGCGTTTCCCGGCTCCGCCGAAGATGTTGGCGCCGGTGGTGATGCGTTCCAGTTTGCCGTCGTCGATGGACTCGCAGGCGATGAGGTTGAGGCCGTAGCCGAAAATCCACTGATTCGCCTCGAAGAAGGCCTGCCAGACCGCCTCCGTCCCGCGTGTCGTTGCCGAGCTCTCCTCCTGCCGGAAGTACTCCGGATCGGTCAGCAGGCGCTCGAACCTCTTGAGCTGTTCCTTGCGGTTGCTGATCAGCCGGATGTCCTCTTCTGTGAGCCCGCCGCCGATAGCCGTCCTGACGGCGCCGAGAACCGTCGTCCGGTCCCGGCCGGTCAGCAGCTGGGCCAGTTGGGCCTCGTCACCGTCCACGAGTCGGAGGGAACTGCCGGGTGTGCTCAGGCCGGTGCAGCCCTGGAGGAAGTTGATGACCTTCCAGAAGTTCTCGTGGACGTCCCCGGTGTCGACGAGCGCTTTGACGGCCCGGGTGGTCCCGGTCTCGGGCACTGTCTGTGTGGAGGGTTCCCCGGCCTTCTTCTTGTCCTTCTTCCAGAGCTTGATCCTCGGCGTGAAGGTGTCGCCCTTCTTGATGATGGTGACGCTGCACAGAGTCGCCACCTGCGGCCGGTCGTCCAGGACGAAGTCGGTGATCATCCGGCCGGCGCGGGTGTCATAGAGGTAGTGGAACCCACCACTGTCCTGCGAACCGCGGATTTCCAGGCCGGTGAAGTCCCTGCGGGTGACATCGAACTCGGTGGTGGAGAAGGGGAGTCGGAAGCCTCGAACAATGGGGGTGGCGGGCGCCGCGGCTTGGGTCCGCCAGTCCGGTGGGATGTTGGGCAGCGGGCGTATGTCGCCTTCGACCACCAGGTCCTGGACGTCGATGCGTCCGAGCCGGCTGAGCACGGACTGCAACGTCTGCCAGACCACCTCCTTCGCCTCCGGCGTGCAGGTGGGCAGAAGCTCGCGCTCCACCGTCAGGACCGCCTCGTAGGTGGCGTCTGTCCAACCGTCACCAGGTATGGGGTGGAAGAAGCCGCCGTCACGACGGAGGGTCAGGGCCGCGGTGCGGAGCAGGTCGCGTGCGGTCTCCTCGCCGGCGCAGTCCAGGAGGCTGAAGGTCTGGCCGAGGACCAGGTCGAGCTTGCCCGTGTCCTCGTCCTCCAGCGGCAGCGGGACCAACGGGCCACTCGGCGGAACTTGTACCGGCTCATACACAGGGCGGCCCGAGAGGAACTCGTACGGACGCAGGCCCCATCCGTCCGGCGCCAGACGCAGGTTCAGTTCCTCGACGTGCTTTATGGCCTCGTCGACGTCGGTCGCCACTTCAGGATGGACCATTCGTGCCAGAAAGGTGAGCAGTACTTCGTCCGGTCCGTGGGAGAGCTCCAAGCGGGAGTCCTCGAAGATCCAGTCGTCGGACAGGTCTTGGTTGTTGAACCGGTGCTGCTGGATATCGGCGCGGACAGTCGGAAGCCGGCTGTTGCCGACCGGAGGTCGGTCCAGATCGTAGAGGCCCTCCAGGAACGTGACTTCGTCCATTTCGCCCCACCAAGGGCGCGGCATCCCGCGCAGGTACTTGAAGATGTCGCGTCGTGTCACGGCCGTGATGGCCGGCGGCTCGTTCGCTCTGGCGGGATCGGTGGAAGTCATGCGTCCAGAATGGACGGCTGGGCAGTAGGGCGCCGGATGGTTGAGACTTTCACCCCGTCGAACCGCTGCCACCCGCCACCATCTCTACGAGGCCCTACCTGGGCTACCGGCGGCGACAGTTCGCCCAGCGGCTGGCCGTCCGGAAGCGAAACGACGGACTTGACCGCTAATCCGGAGCCTAATACTCCAGACGCACTTCGTGATTATGTGCTGAGTCGTGCCTGATGGGTGGTTTTTCGTGCTCGGGCCTGGTGCCGTCTGCGCCAGTCGGACCAGGCCAGGACGACTGCCGCGTCAGCCCGGCACCGAGGGCTCCGCCGCCACAGGCATGGGGTTTGTACGCTGTCCGCATGACCGACGCCGCTCCCGCCGCCGAACCGCCGCCCGCCCTCCAAACCCTCCGCGACGTACACGCGCACTACATCCGGCAGGCCTCGTGCCCCTCTGACGTCGCCATCCTGACGTTCGACATCGTGCCGACCTCCGGGTGGGGACACACCGGACTGTGGGTCGAACTTGCCGAGGAGGTTCGCATCGTCGGGGACCCGCTGCCGCTGGCGTACCTGAACGCGTTCACAAGCGGGATCGAGGAGGAGTGGGAGCGCCGGTTCCCGGGCGTACCGCTGCGGGCCACGCTCAGTCTCAACGAGGTGAAGGTCCATCCGGTCGACTCGCACGAGCGTTCGTTCCGCAAGGCCGGCCACCGAGCGATCGAGGGCATCCTCGCCCGGCTCGCCTAGTACTCCACGCACTTGTCGATCTTGATTTGGGGGTTGCGGGAACCAGAGCGGCCGCCGCGTGATCCAGGTGAGGTGTGTGGACTCAAAAGGATCGTGCGGTGGCCGCGGGCCACCAGGATAGACCTCGACCGTTGGGCGTCGCTGTTCGCAGTGGTGATGTCGCGGATCGGGGGCCGGTTTGCCCGCAGTGAACCCCGTTCGACGGCACGGGAGTTCGTGGCCGGATTGCTGTCGACGATCGAGCGCAAGAACTGCTGGAACCTTGCCGAACACGCGGGCCACGCCCGGGCCGACGCGATGAAGAGGCTGTTGCGGTCGGCCCGCTGGGACGCCGACGCCGTCCAGCCGACCTCCGCGATCTCGTTGTCGAGCAGCTCGGCGCCCCCGACGGCGTCCTGATCGTGGACGAGACGGGGTTTCTCAAGAAGGGCCTGCACTCGGCCGGCGTCCAACGGCAGTACTCGGGAACGGCGGGGACCCGTAATTGAATAACTGTCAGGGACGATCTTCGGTGGGAGTCACTCGGGCGTATAGCTGGGTGCGGGCGGCCGGTCCGGGGAGAGGCGTGACGAGGATCTGGTGCAAGTCCAGGAGTCGCTTTGCGTCTTGGTACTGGATGGACAGATTGGTGCGTTTGACGCCCATGAGCTGAGCCAGGAGCGTCATGGTGATTGCTCTGCGGCGGCGCAAGATGGCGGCCAAGAGCCGGTGGAGGTGATCCACGCTGCTGATCTGCGGGTGGCGGTAGCTGCGCGGGCGATGGAAGCGTCGCTGGAATGCCGCGTCGGCCATGGCGTCCCAGTAGGGTTCAGAGACCGCCACCAAATGCGCGAACGCGGTCCGTGACATGCCGGTCAGGGCCGGATCGGTGAGCATCGTGGTCAGGGCCGGGTCGATCCTGCGAGCGCTTGCTGGTGCCTCTGGTGCCTCTGGTGTTCGGGGTGGGAGGGGAGCCAGCGTGTAGTTCCAGTCGCCGTGGAAGGCATTCGGCATGATCGGCAGGGCGTGGAACTCGGCGGGCGGGACGCCGACGCCCAGGTCGTACTTGCCGGTGTCCAGTTCGGCCCCGATGGTCAGTCCGGTCTTGGTGGTGGCGGCGGCGATGGTCTCGAGAACGACCTGGTAGCCGGTCAGCGGTCGCCCTCGCCGGTTCGCGGTGATGTGGCAGAACATCCGGTGCTCGATCTTGTTCCACTTCGACGTTCCGGGAGGCAGGTGGCAGACCGAGATCTCCAGGCCGCTTTCCCGTGCGAAGGCGGCCAGGTTGCTCTTCCAGGTCCGGCGGCGAGGGTCGTTGGAACCGCCGGAGTCAGCGGTGATCAGGAGCCGACTGGCATGCGGATGGTCGGCCTCTCCGCGATGCTGCCACCAGCGGCGGATGGACTCCACCGCGAACTGGGCGGTGTCGTGGTCGGTGCCGACGTTGACCCATCCGGTGTTGTGGGCGATGTCGTAGATCCCGTAGGGAATCGCCATCGGCTGATCGGTGGTGGTGAATGTGTGGCAGTCCACCTTGATCGCGTCCTTGCCCACCCGCCAGGTGCGGCCGGGCCGGTCGCGGTTGCCGAGCCATTCCTTGGCCTTGGTATCGACGCTGATCACCGGCTGAGCGTCGTTGAGGAAGGCGGAGGCGGTGGTGTTCAGGTGGGTGAACTGGGCATCGCGGTCCGGATGGCTGATGCCCTCCGTCGTCTTCGCGGTGCCCTGCAGGCTGTATCCCAAGGTGTACAGCAGGTGCCCGACAGTGGACGCGCCGACGGGATGGCCTCGTGCCGTGAGGGCCGAGGCCAGGACCCGCAGCGACGGCGTGGTCCACCGCAGTGGGGAAACGGGGTCGCCTCGGGTGTGTGGCTCGATCAACGACTCAAGTGCGGGCACCAGGCCGGGATCGGTGTCCGTCAGACGCTTGCGGCCGGCACCTGGGGCCCGGATCCGGAGGGTTGGGACGGAGCCATCAGCCAACTCGGCGATACCACGCGCGACGGTGGCAGTACTGGTGCCGGAAACCGCGGCGACAAAGGCGATCCCGCCGTGACCGAGGGCGGTGGCCTCGCCGGCCAGGTACAACCGACGCCGGCGCTCATCGAAGTGCGGCAATATCTGATCGAACTTGGCCCGCAGCACGCGGACATCGACGCGGTCAGTCAGAAGGGGAGCCATCGTTCAGGCTCCCACCAACTCCCCTTCTACCGTGCACTTATTGAAGGACAGGCCCCGGGCAGGATCGAGAACTGCCAGGTCGGAACGTTCCTCGCCTACGCGGCCCCGGCCGGACACACGCTGATCGACCGCGAGCTGTATCTGCCGAGGTCGTGGACGGACGACCGGGACCGCTGCCGGGCGGCGGCGATCCCCGACGATGTGGTGTTCGCCACGAAGATCGAGCACGCCAAGGCCATGATCAGCCGCGCCCTGGCGGCGCGGGTGCCGTTCGCGTGGCTGACCGCCGACGAGGCGTACGGGCAGGTCAAGGGCCTGAGGTACTGGTTGGAGCAACGCGGGGTGTTCCACGTGCTCGCGACCAGGCGCAACGACACCGTCGTCACCGGTGCGTTCCTCGAGCAGCCGGTGGACGCGTTGGTCGCGGCCCTGCCCCGGCAGGCGTGGAAGCGCCGTTCGTGCGGCAGGGGCGCGCACGGCGAACGCGTCTACGACTGGGCACGCGCGTCGATCCGCCCGTGGCGCGAGGAAGGCGTCGAGCACTGGGTGCTCGCCCGCCGCAGCCTCAAGGACCGCACCGAGATCGCCTATTACGTCTGCTTCGCACCCGAGGGCACCACCCTCGACACGTTGATCCGCATCGCCGGGACGCGCTGGACGGTCGAGGAATGCTTCCGGACCGCGAAGAACGAGTGCGGCCTGGACCACTACCAGGTCCGCAAGTACCACGCCTGGTACCGGCACATCACCCTCGCGATGGCCGCGCACATCCACCTGACCGTGCTCCGCGCCGGCGAGCTGCAAAAAGGGGCTCCGAACTCGATCGCGACGGGCTCGTCCCGCTGAGCCTGCCCGAGATCCGCCGACTCGTCGCCCGCCTCACCGACAGGCTTCCGCCGCCGATCGCCCATGTGCTGCACTGGTCCCACTGGCGACGACGATCCCAACACAGCGCACGCATCAGCCACTACAAACGACGAGGTCACAGCCCGTGAGCTGTGACCTTGTCACACCAACTGCGGTTGCAGTACTAGTGTCCTGAGTCAGTAATTCGCTGGCAGTAGGTGGCGAGGGATTCGAGGATCTGGTCGGCGGTCCTGGTCCATACGAAGGGTTTCGGGTCGTCGTTCCAACCGGCGATCCAGGTCCGGATGTCCTTCTCCAGGGCTTGGACGGATCGGTGGACCCCGCGGCGTATGCGCTTGGTCGTGAGTTCGGCGAACCAACGCTCGACGAGGTTCAGCCAGGACGATCCGGTCGGTGTGAAGTGCAGGTGGAACCGCGGATGGGCGAGCAGCCAGTTCCTCACCGTCGCCGTCTTGTGGGTGGCGTAGTTGTCGCAGACGAGGTGGACGTCGAGGTCGGCGGGGATCTCCTTGTCCAGCTTGTTGAGGAATCGGCGGAACTCCACGGCGCGATGGCGTCGGTGGAGCGAGCCGATGACCCTGCCCGTGGTCGTGTCGAGCGCGGCGAACAGCGTGGTGGTGGGGGGGGGCCCCGAGGTGTTTGTGGTGGGCGCCGGGCGCCCCGGCCACAAA